>CANQID010000007.1 GCA_947623925.1 uncultured Bacilli bacterium | reverse complement strand
AAATGCAACAAGTGCAACATATGCATATTCAAAAGAAATAGAAATAGATAAAAATTTAACACTTTATGCGATAACAAAAAAACCAATAACTATAAATTTCAATAAAAATGGTTCTACATCAATTTCAAGTACATCATCAGTATGTTATATATATAAACCAGGTGATAAATGTAATATAACATTACCAAGTGTAACAAGAAATGAATGGAATAAGTTAGGTTGGGCAACAAGTGCAAGTGCAACGAACGGAACATATAAAACATCATCAATAAGTGTTTCTGAAAGTGATAATGGAAAGACACTATATGCAATAACAAGTAGGACATTAAAAGCGACATTTAATAAAAATGGAGCGACAAGTATAGGAAAAACATCAGCAACATGTAGTATATATAATACAGGAACAAGTTGTAGTGTAAAATTACCAAGTATAACAAGTACAAATAATGTACTTGGATGGGCAGAAAAAAGTAATGTGACAACTGCACAGTATAAAGTAGATGCTACGGTTAATATAACAAGTGATAAAACTTTTTACGCAATAACAAAGAAAAAAGCTACATATACAGTTACATATAATGCAAATGGAGGATATAATACACCTGCAAAACAAACTAAAACAGAAGGAGTAAGTTTAACCCTTTCAACAGCAACTCCTAGTAGGATAGGTTATGAGTTTTTAGGTTGGAGTACAACTTCAACAGGTGATGTAAAATATAAAGGCGGAAGTAAATATACAGCAAATGCAAACTTAACTTTATACGCAAAATGGAAAGATTTATATCCTGATAGTACAAATTATACACATACTTCTTTAACTTCATCAAACAAGTATTTATTTGCTAAAACAACTAAAAGTAAAATATATAATTATGCTCCAACAGCAATAAAAGAAGATGATGGTACTATTCACATATTCTATGTTGCAAATGTTGCCAGTGAAAAAATTGTTGATAATATTCAACATAGAACAGTTATAAAGAGTAGTTCAACAGGATATTATTATTCTGGTGAAAATAATCTTTTAACGAAAAGCTTAAGTGGATGGGATAGCGTACAAGTATGTGATCCAACTATTATAAAAGGGAAATTTATGTATAATGGAAGCCAATATAAATATTTAATGGTTTATCTTGGCGTTAGTAACGGTGCCAATAAAAATAATGAGATAGGATTAGCAGTTTCTAATAGCCTAAATGGTCAATTTAAAAGAGTAACTGTTAGTGAAGCATTTATTAAACATCCAACTACAAATTCTGCTTGGGGTGTTGGACAACCTACAGCAGTAAATTTGGATGGAAATGGCACAGTAATGATTTCATATACTCAAGGTTTAACAAATAAAACAAGTCAATATGTAGGAATATATAATTTAACAAATTTAAATAGTCCAAAGGTTATAAAAAGCCCTAAAGAAATGCCAGATTCATCAAATGGAGCACCTACAGCTATTTCAAATGCAGATATTGCAATCGATTTAGTCAATGATAAAATATGGCTAACTGCTCATAAAACGGATTCATATGAAAAAAATAGTACTGCAGGAACTACTAATTTTATTCCTTCTAAATCAATGTTAATGAGTAAAAAGTTAAATTTAAAATCATATAGTTCATTAGCAGATGCTGTTTATAATGCATTAACAACAAAAACAAGTTCTTGGGTTCCAACAATACTTGAAAATAGTAATTATTTAGTTCATAATACAGGATTTATTAGGGATCCATATGGATATGTAAATGGAATTGGAGATATAAAAAATAATTTATTAATAAGCACGTCTAAAAAAACTGGAAATCAATTTGCTCAACTATGGACATATGAAATTAGATTATATTAATTTAAATCAGCAAACATTTGCTGATTTTTCTATTGATAATATTAAAAAATTTTGATATTCTTTTATATAAAAGAGGTGAGTTATGCAAAAACTATTATTAGTAAAATATGGTGAATTAACAACTAAAAAGGGTAATAGAAAAGTTTTTATAAAAACATTATGTAAAAATATAGAAAAAAAACTAGATGGAATTGAATATAAAATAGAACAAAATTTATCATGTATGTATATATACATAAATTCTTCTGATCTCGATTTAGTACTGAATAAATTACTTAAAGTTTTTGGCATTCATAGTATAGCTATTTGTGAAAAAGTAAATAATAATATTGAAGATATAGGAAATAAAGTAGTAGATATTTTAAAAAACAAAAAATTTAATACATTTAAAATAGAAACTAAAAGATCTGATAAAACATTTTCTATAAATTCATTAGAAGTAAGTTCTAAAATAGGCGGATATGTTTTAAAAAACATAAAATGCTTAGTAGATGTTCATAATCCAGATATTGTAGTAAACATAGAAATAAGAAAAGAAGGAACTTATATATATTCAGATTTAATTAATGGAATAGGTGGATATCCTGTTGGAATACAAGGGAAAGGACTTCTTATGTTAAGTGGCGGTATCGATAGTCCTGTTGCTGGATATTTATCATTAAAAAGAGGAGTAGATATAGAATGTTTATATTTTGAATCTTTACCACATACAAGTATAGAAGCAAAAAATAAAGTTTTAAAACTTGCTCAAATATTAAATGAATATTCATCGAATATAAAAGTACATGTAGTTCCATTTACAGAAATTCAAGAACAAATTTATAAAAATTCAGTCGATAGTTATATTATAACCATTATGAGAAGAATGATGTATAGAATAGCTGATAGATATTCAAAAAAAATAAAATGTAAAGTTATATTAAATGGAGAAAGTATAGGTCAAGTAGCAAGCCAAACATTAACTAGTATGGTAGTTATAAATGAAGTTACAAATACTCCTGTTATAAGGCCAGTTGCATGTATGGATAAATTAGAAATAATAGAGATATCTAAAAAAATAAATACATATGAAACAAGTATTTTGCCATTTGAAGATTGTTGTACTATATTTTTACCAAAACATCCTATAATTAATCCTGAATTTAAAAAATTCATTGAAATTGAGCAAAAATTTGATTATGAAAAACTTATAAGTGATGCCATAGATAATATAGAAATAATAAATATAAAAAATGAAAAAAATGATTTATTGTAACCCAAAAATTACCAATAAAAAAAATGTATGAAATCACGACTTGTACACAAGATATTAGTGTACAGGAGGTGAAAACCATGAATAAATCAAGTAACAGTAAATTAGTAGTTGCTGGAGCAAAACAAGCTATCGAAAGAATGAAATATGAAATAGCTAGTGAATTAGGAGTTAACCTAGGACCAGATGCAACTTCAAGAGCTAATGGATCAGTTGGTGGAGAAATCACTAAGAGATTAGTTCAAATGGGTGAACAACATTTAGGTGGTTCAAATTACCAAGCAAAATAATGAAATTGGACAGTTGAAATAACTGTCTTTTTTTAAAAAAACTGAAAAAAGATGCAAAAAATTATACAAAATAATGAAATATGGACAAATTTATTAAATGCATCTCCTTTATTATTTTTAACATTTACAACTATAATATTAGTGACATAAATTACTAGTAACATTATTACTTTTATAATAAATATTGGTATTAATTGGTCTTTTAAAAAAGTTTATAATGGGAATAATATTAATAAAGGAAGGTGAATTTTATGAATAATAAATTAATAGTTCCTGGAAGTAAACAAGCAATTGAAAATTTAAAATATGAAATTGCAAATGAGCTTGGAATAACATTAGGCGCAGATACATCTAGTAGATTAAACGGTACAGTCGGTGGGTATATGACTAAAAAATTAGTAGAACTTGGAAAACAATATTATACTGATACAAATAGATAATGAAATTAAAAATGAAATTATATACCTATAATTTCATTTTTTAATATTATAAAATTTTATCAATTAATCCATATTCTAAAGCTTCATCTGCATCTAAAAAATGGTCTCTTTCAGTATCAAGTTCAATTGTTTTTAAATCCTTACCTGTTTGGCTTGATAATAATTTATTTAATTTTTCTTTAAGTTTTAATATTCTTTCAGCAGCTATTTTAATTTCAGTTGCTTGGCCTTGCGCTCCACCAAGTGGTTGATGGATCATAACTTCACTATTAGGAAGCGCATATCTTTTTCCTTTTTTACCACTTGAAAGTAAAAAGGCAGCCATGCTTGCACACATTCCAATGCATATAGTAGATACATCACTTTTTATGAAATTCATCGTATCATATATAGCCATTCCCGCAGTAATTGAACCTCCGGGTGAATTTATGTATAAACTAATATCATCATGATTGATTGAATCTAAGTACAATAATTGAGCAACTACTATATTAGCGTTATTATCATTTATTTCATCTGTTAATATTATAATTCTATCTTTTAATAATCTAGAGTATATATCATAAGCTCTTTCACTATTATTTGATTTTTCTATAACTGTTGGTATAAGCATTTTATCATCTCCTTTTATATGATAGTTAATAAAACTTTAAAATATTCATCAAAATGTGTGACAAATAGTGTTTTTTTTGATAAAATTAAATATGAATAGAATAAGAGGGATTTTATGGAAAAATATATAAAGGTCAATTTTAGAAATTTAGAGACAAAAGAATTTTTGGAAGGAACTTCTTTTTATGAAATAAGTCATAGTTTCCAAAAATATTATAATTATCCTATACTAGTAGCTAAAGTAGATAATAATTTAACTGATTTAAGTACTAAACTAACAAAAAAATGTGATGTTGATTTTTACGATAGAAGTAGTACTGTAGGTAATAGTATATATGCTTGTAGTGTCGAATTTTTAATGACTGTGGCATTAAAAAAACTTTATCCTGATGCAGAAGTTATAATTCAAAATTCAATTGATAAGGGAGTTTATTGTGAACTTGTTGGTTTAGAAATTAGTAAAACTGAATTAAAAACTTTAGAAAATAAAATGAAAGAACTTCATAAAGAACATTTAATATATACTAAAGTAAGTGTTGATAGACTAGATGCAATTTCATTTTTTAGGAAGAAAAAACAATATGATAAAGTTAAAGTTTTAAAATACATAAGTAATACATACGTTAATTTATATAGATTAGATGATGTGTATGATTATTATTTTAGTGATATGGCATATAGTACAGATGCAATAGATGATTTTAAATTAACTTATATTAAAAAAGATGGATTTGTCTTAAGTTGGCCAAATATATATAATCCAGAGTGTACTTTAGACTATGTACATAAACCAATGGTAGCAGATACTTTTGCATCTTATACAAAATGGGGTAGTATTGTAAATATATCAAATGCAGCGGATTTAAATGAAGTAGTTTCACAAGGAAAATACAACGATATAATTCGTTTAGCAGAAGCACATTTTGAAAGTCAATTATCGATGATTGCAGAACAAATATATGAAAGAAGAAAGGATGTTAAATTCGTACTTTTAGCAGGACCTTCTTCAAGTGGTAAAACTACTACTGCAAAAAAATTAGAAGTTTATTTACAAAGTAGAGGACTTAAAACTCATAGTATTTCTATAGATGATTATTTTGTAAATAAAGAAGATACTCCAAAAGATGAATTTGGTGAATATGATTTTGAAAGTTTAAAATCAATTGATTTAAATTTATTTAACAGACATTTATCTAAATTATTAGAAGGTGAAAAAGTTCAATTACCTGATTATAACTTTATAACAGGTAAAAGAGAATACAATAAAAAATATTTACAATTAGAAAAAGATGATGTTGTTATTATAGAAGGATTACATGGTTTAAATGATGAACTTACTATGGCTATAGATAGAATAAATAAATTTAAAATATTTATTGGACCTTTTACTCAGTTAAATATTGATAACCATAATAGAATACATACAAGTGATACTAGAAGACTTAGAAGAATTGTTAGGGATAACAAAACAAGAGGTTATAATGCAGCAGATACATTAAGAATGTGGAAAAAGATAAGAGAAGGAGAGGAAAAATATATATTCCCTTATCAAAGCGATATTGATGCTGTTATAAATTCTGCATTACTTTATGAACTTGGTGTTTTAAAAACATATGCTGAACCTTTGTTATTTTCTGTTCCAGAAGATGATGAGATGTATCCAGAAGCAATAAGATTAATTAATTTTTTAAGAAATTTTTTACCAATACCTAGTGATGAAGTTCCAAAAGATTCAATATTAAGGGAATTTATTGGTGGAAGTGGATTTGAAAAAAAATAGAAAAGAGTGAAAAAATGATTAAAGTAGCAATAAATGGATTTGGAAGAATAGGAAGACTTGTATTTAGAGAAATATTTAAAAAAGAAGGATATGATGTAGTAGCAATAAATGATTTAACTAGCCCTGATATGTTAGCCCATTTACTTAAATATGATTCAGTTCAAAAAAAATATGAAGGTCATGATATTGCATCAGATGAAAATTCAATAACTGTAGATGGTGAAAAAATAATAATATATAAAGAACCTGATGCATCTAAATTACCTTGGAAAGAACTAGATATAGATGTAGTTATGGAATGTACAGGATTTTATAATTCTTATGAAAAATCAATGGCTCATATAAATGCAGGAGCAAAAAAAGTTATTATTTCAGCACCTGCAGGGGATGATTTAAAAACAATAGTTTATGGGGTTAATGAAAGTATATTACGTAAGGATGATTGTATTATAAGTGCTGCTTCTTGTACAACTAATTGTTTAGCGCCTATGGCAAATGCTTTAAATAATTATGCACCTATTAAAAGTGGAATTATGACAACTGTACATGCTTATACAGGAGATCAAATGATATTAGATGGACCACATCGTAAAGGCGATTTAAGAAGAGCAAGAGCAGGTTCTGTAAATATTGTTCCAAATTCAACAGGAGCCGCAAAAGCAATAGGTCTTGTAATACCTGAATTAAAAGGAAAATTAATTGGTTCTGCGCAAAGAGTACCAGTTCCAACAGGTTCTACTACTATTTTAGTTGCAGTTGTAGAAGGAAATAATATAACAAAAGAATCTATTAATGAATATATGAAATCAGTTTCTAATGAAACATTTGGTTATACGGAAGATCCTATTGTATCATCTGATGTTATAGGAACTAGATATGGTTCATTATTTGATGCTACACAAACAATGGTTACAAAAATAAGTGATAATTTGTATCAAGTACAAGTAGTTGCTTGGTATGATAATGAATATGGTTATACTTGTCAAATGGTAAGAACTGCAAAATATTTAATGGAATTAAGTGAGTAATCACTTTTTTTCTTGTAAAAAATCAAAAAAAAATATATACTTATATATAGATAGTATAAGAGGTGTTAAATGAAAAAAGGTTTTACTTTAATTGAACTTTTGGGAATAGTTGTAATTATTGGTTTGATAATTGTTTTTACTGTGCCTTCAATAATGAGAACACTTAAAAATTCTGATGATTTAGATTATGAAAACTTCTTAGAAACTTTGTCTATGGCAGCAGAAACATATTATCAAAGTAACAAAGATGTATGCGACTTTTCTGATTCTAATGTATGTTATTTAGAAGTTGGTAATTTAATTTCTTCTAGTTTAGTTGAACAAGATTTAATTAATCCTAAAACAAAAAAACAAGTTTTATCTAATGATACTATTACTATTTTAAAAGATGAGTATGGTGTTTTGACATATAGTTATTCTAGTAACGAAGGTTATGTTCAAAATAATTTAATATTACATTATGATGCAATAAATAATACAGGAAGTGGACATAGTAATAATACAACAACATGGAAAGATTTAAGTGGAAATAATAATGATGGGACTATTGATGGAGCAACTTGGAATGGCAATTCATTATCTTTTGATGGTATAAATGATTTTGTATTGATTAATGAAATAAACAAAAAAGATATGACTATAGAGGTTGTAACAAAGTCTTATACGGGAGCTGGTTCAACTGAATATGATGTAATTTCAAATGTACATGGTGGAGGATATCAAATTAAATTTAATCTTCAATATTCTAATCTAATAAGTTGTACATTTGTTAGTAAGTATGAATGTCAAACATTTGGACATTATAAATTTAATAAAGTAAATTATATGTCTTTAAGGTTTGATAATTCAAAACAAATTTTTAACTACAATAATCAATCTATTCAAATGAATTTGAGTGGAGAAGTGAATGCACCAGGCGGAAACACTTATTTGGTATTAGGCTGTAATCCAGGTGGAAATAAATGTGATGGTAATTATTATAAAGGTGAAATATATTCAGTTAGAATTTATGATAGAGTTTTAAGTGACGAAGAGTTAAAACAAAATTATGAAATAGATGCAAATAGATATGGAATTGCTCAAAATACAACAGATGATTATGTTCAAAATAATTTAGTATTGCATTATGATGCAATAAACAATACAGGAAATGGTCATAGTAGTGATACAACAACATGGAAAGATTTAAGTGAAAATAATAATGATGGTACTTTAAAAGAATTTTCATTTGATAAAAATAATGGCTGGACATATAATTCATTAAAAATAAATGGTAAAAACTTTGTTACTGCTTCAAATGTTGAATCAACTAATTTCACAAATAGTGATTTTACTATAGAAGTTGTATTTAAAAATATAGGTACTTATACTGATTATGAGCCTTTGATAGTTTCAAATGGTGGTTGGCAGTCAAAAGGATATTATGTTCAATTTAGAACGAATAATACTGTTACTATTACAACTAATCAATCAGGCACAGCACAAACTATTTGGAGCCCTAAAATAACTAATGATAAAAATATTGCTATGACATTTGTAAGAAAAGGAACAAGTATGAAAATTTACATTAATGGAGTTTTGAAGTCAGAAATTAACAATATAATTGATCCCGTTAGTGCTTCTATACCATATACAATAAACGCAAATAAAAACTGGAATGGTGAGATAATGAATACTAGAGTATATAATAGCGCGCTAACAGATCAAGAAATAAGTGATAACTTTAATTTAGATAAAATAAGATATAATATTAAAGAGGCATAAGCCTCTTTTAATATGATAATTTATAAATAACACTTGTATCTTATAATAAGATATTATATAATGATATTGGGATACATAAGATAGTTAGGTGTTTTCCTCTATTCATTTGGTGTTTTATCCTAGAATAGAGGTGATGTCCTATGAAAGAGATATATGAAGTATATAGTTTTAATACTAATACTACTTTATTTATTGAAAGAAGACAAATAAAAGAAAAACACCTACTTAAGTATGGTGTTTTTCAAAGACAAAATAAATTTGGATAGAGATTAACACCTAACACGATAACATCAAGTGTATCTCTTTTTTATTGTATGTGATTTTTCACATCTGTATACATGATATCATAAAAATTAGATTTTATCAAGGTTTATTGGTTATTTTTCTTAATCATAATTTTTAATCTTATTATTGTAATAATAGAATACTAATGTGTTTTTAAAATATTCTATTTAAAATAAAAAAATTTTTTGAATTTCTTTATTTATATATAATAATATATCTTTAATATGTAAAGTTTTAAATTTTTTAAAGTTTATAATAAAAAGTGTGCTATAATTGTTATGTATACGTCATATATTAAGGAGAATATTATGAAGAAGACAATTCGTGATTATGATTTAAACAATAAAAGAGTTATTATTAGAGTTGATTTTAATGTACCTATAAAAGATGGTGTTATTTTAGATGATAATAGAATAAAAGAAAGTTTAAAAACAATTAACTATGCAATAGATAATAATGCAAAAGTAATATTATTATCACACCTAGGTAGGATAAAAACAGAAGAAGATAAAATAAAAAATACACTTGAACCTGTGAGTAGAAGATTGAGTGAATTGTTAGATAGAAAAGTAACATTTGTAAAAGAAACAAGAGGTAAAGAATTAGAAGAAATAATAAATAAAATGAATAATAAAGATGTTGTTTTAATTGAAAATACTAGATATGAAGATTTAGTAAATAAATGCGAAAGTTCAAATGATAAAGAATTAGGTAAATATTGGGCAAGTTTAGGAGATATATTTATAAATGATGCATTCGGTACTTCTCATAGGGAACATGCATCTAATGTTGGAATTGCGAGTAATCTTCCTAGTGGTATAGGATTTCTTGTTGAAAAAGAATTGGATATGATTCTTCCTACTATAGAAAATCCTAAAAGACCTTTTACTGTAATACTAGGTGGTTCAAAAGTAAGTGATAAAATAGGAGTAATAAAAAATCTAGTACAAATAGCCGATAATATTTTAATAGGTGGAGGAATGGCTTTTACATTTTTAAAATCTTTTGGACTTCCAGTTGGCTCATCATTAGTAGATAATGATAACATTCAATTTTGTAAAGATATGCTAGAAAAATATAAAGATAAAATAATACTTCCAATAGATGTAGTTACTGCTGATGAGATATCTGAAAATTCAAATTCAAAAGAATGTTTTATAAGTGATATTAAAGATAGAGATATTGGGCTTGATATAGGAAAAGAAACTTTAAAATTATTTAAAGAATATATAGACAGTAGTAAAACTATTATTTGGAATGGACCTGTGGGTATGTTCGAAATAGAAAAATTTTCAAACGGGACAAAGCAATTATTAGAAATGATTTCAAAAACAGATTCTTTAACTATAATAGGTGGTGGAGATACTGCTTCTGCTGCAATAAATTTTGGATATAAAAATTCTTTCTCACACATTTCAACAGGTGGAGGAGCAACATTAGAACTTTTAGAGGGGAAAATTTTACCAGGAGTTGAAGTTATAGATGAAAAAGAAGCTTAAAAGTAAGTTTAATTATATATTACTTATACTAATTACAATTATAGTTTTGTATTTTTCATTGAAAGATAACTTTGAAGTTACAATAAATGAATTTAAAAACATAAACTTTATTTGGTTTTCATTAGGAATAATATTTATAATAATTTATTGGTTATTCAGAACACTATCAATACATTCATTTATAACTACCGTAAAAAAGGACTTTACTTTTTTTCATTCATTTAAATTAATGATGACGACAGTATTTTTTGATGGTGTAACTCCATTTTCATCTGGAGGACAACCTTTTCAAGTTTACTATTTAAAAAAACATGGTGTACCCATTGTAAAAGGAACTAATATAGCTATACAAAATTTTATTGTGTATCAAGTTGCCCTTGTTTTAATAGGTTTGGTAGCGATAATATCAAATTTCATATTTCATATATTTCCCGCTAATAGCGTATTAAAAGGATTAGTTTTATTAGGATTTATAATAAATTTGGCTGTTACAGTAGGTTTATTTTTAATAGCTTTCTTAAAAAAATTTAATAAATTTGTTTGTAGGACAGTAATAGGGTTACTTTATAAAATAAAAGTAATTAAAAATAAACAAGAAACGATAGAAAAATTTAATAAATATGTATATGAATTTAATTTAGGCGCTAAACAATTAATAAAAAACAGAAAGTTACTTATAAATGGATTAATATATAACATAATGGCACTTTTATGTTATTACATAATACCTATAATAATTTTATTTTCAATGGGTGATTTTTCAAGTATAAATTTATTTTATACAATAGTTACATCTGCATATGTAATGTTAATTGGATCATTTGTTCCAATCCCTGGTGGTAGTGGAGGACTAGAATACGGTTATATTGCTTTCTTTGGAAGTTTTATACAAGGTGGTAAATTGACTGCTTCTATGTTACTTTGGAGATTTACAACTTATTATTTAGGCATAATAGTAGGTGCAGTAGTAATGAATATAAAAGAAAAGAGAAAATGATATGAGAATAGGAATATTTACAGATACTTATCCACCATATATAAATGGGGTTTCAACAAGTATATTAATGCTTCAACATGCATTAGAAAAACAAGGACATCAAGTTTTTGTTGTAACTGTTAATAATGAAAAAATGTCATATAAATATGAAGATAATAATAAAATAATAAGAATACCAGGTATTCCAACAGGTATATATGATTATAGATTAACAGGTATATATCCATTTAAAATAATAAGTAAAATTAAAAAATGGAATCTAGATGTCATACACTCACATACAGAATTTGGTGTAGGAACTTTTGCTAGAATAATTGCAAAGCAATATGGAATACCACTTGTACATACATATCATACTATGTATGAAGATTATGTTCATTATATTACAAAAGGATATTTTGATGGTGCGGGTAAAAAGATAGTAGAATATTTAACAAAGTTTTATTGTGATAAAACAACTACTGAATTAATAGTTCCAACTAAAAAAACATATGATTTATTTAAACAAAAATATAAGTTTGATAGAAATGTTCATATAGTACCAACAGGAATAGAAATAGAAAAATTTTATAAAGAAAATCATAAACAAAAAGAAATAAATGATTTAAGAGCAAGTTTAGGATTTAAAAAAGAAGATTTTGTTATAATATTTGTAGGTAGAATTGCCGAAGAAAAAAATATAACATTTCTACTTGATGCCCAAAATACGCTATTTAAAAAATATAAGAATTGCAAGTTACTTATCGTTGGTGATGGTCCTGATTTATCAAAACTAAAAAAACAGTATTCGAAAAATTGTTCAATTGTATTTGCTGGTAAAGTACCATTACAAGATATAGATAAATATTATTTAGTTGCAAATGCCTTTGCGACCGCTTCTAAATCAGAAACACAAGGACTAACTGTAGTTGAAGCAGCTGCTGCATCTATTACACCAATATGCATAAATGATGAAAGTTTTACTTCATTTGTAATTGATGATTTGAATGGAAAAATATTTAATAATAAAAGAGAATACATAAAAATAATAGAAGAACTTATTTCGGATAAAACAAAACTTAATAGGTTATCAAAACAAGCAAGAGTTAGTAGTGAATCATTTTCATCAAAACATTATGCAAGTAGAGTATTAGATGTTTATGAAATGGCAATTAATACAAAAAAGAGTAAGAAAAAAGGTTTTTTTTCAAAATTAAAAAAGGAAAAAAACTTTAATGAATGATAAAAAATTATGAAGTTGTAAATCTACAACTTCTTTTTAGTTTTTTCGACAAATTTCGACAAAACTAGAGCATTTTTGCTATAGTTAAAATAAGTATTTAGGTAGTATAATATATGTTGTTAATAAAGAATAGGAGAAAATTTATGATTAGAATATTAATGGTAGATGATAATGTTAATTTAGTTAATATGGTTAGTGAATATTTTAAAGATAAAAAAAATATATCAATTGATTTTGTTGCTCATGATGGAAAAGAAGGAATTGAACTCATTGATGAAAAGAAAAATGAATACGATGTTATATTATTAGATTTAATAATGCCTAAAAAGGATGGTTTATATGTATTAGAAGAAATGAAAAAAAGAGGAATTAATAAAAATGTAATAGTAGAAACAAGTTATAATACTCAAGATGTAATAAAACAGGTTTCTGATTATGGAGTAAACTATTTCATATTAAAACCATTTGAATTAGATGATTTAGAACAAAGAATTGTTAGTTTATTTAATAGAAAAGAAAATTCAAAAACTTTAGACTTTTATCATAATAATTTGCAAGTTTCAATAACTAAAATACTTCATGAATTAGGAATTCCTTCTCATATAAAAGGATACCAATATATAAGAGAAGGAATAAGTATTATATTTGAAAGACCAGAAACTATTGGTGGAATAACTAAAGAATTATACCCAGAACTTGCAAGTAAATTTGATACTACAGTATCAAGGGTTGAAAGAGCAATAAGACATGCTATAGAAGTAAGTTGGAATAGAGGAGATTGGAGTTTAATGGAAGAAATATTTGGGCATAGTGTAGATATTGATAAAGCAAAACCAACAAATTCCGAATTTATAGTTACTGTTGCTGATAAATTAAGATTAGAACATTATAAAGTTAAAAGTTGATAACTAAGACTAAAATTTAGTCTTTTTCTTTATAAAAAAAAATTATTGTGTTAAAATAAGTATGGTGATGATATGAAAACATTTGTACTTTGTATATTAGATGGTGTAGGGATAAGAAAAGAAAAAAAAGGTAATTCTGTTTTACTTGCAAATACACCAACACTTGATTATTTGTTTAAAACATATCCTAATAGTTTACTAAAAGCAAGTGGAACTAGTGTTGGGTTACCTAGTGGTCAAATGGGCAATAGTGAAGTTGGACATTTAAATATTGGTGCAGGTAGAGTTGTATATCAACCATTACAATTTATAACTAAAAATATAGAAGATAAAACATTTTTTGAAAATAAAAATTTACTTGATGCAATAGAACATTCTAAAAAAAATAATTCAAAACTTCATATTTGTGGATTATTAAGTGATGGGGGAATACATTCACATATGAAACACTTATTCGCGCTTTTAGATATGTGCAAAAAAGAAAACATAACTAATGTTTATCTTCATCTTTTTACAGATGGTAGAGATACATTACCAAGATGTGCAACAAAGTTTTTTGATGAATTAAATAAAAAAATAAAAGAGGTAAATATTGGAACAATTGCTACTATATCAGGTAGATATTATGCTATGGATAGAGATAATAATTATGATAGAATTAAAAAAGCTTATGATGCAATAGTATTTGGAACTGCTAAAAAATATGATAATTATACTGATTTATTAAACGATAATTATTCAAATAATATAGATGATGAATTTATAATACCGGGTGTTATAAATAGTAATGGAACTATTGAATCTAAAGACTCAATTATTGTATTTAATTATAGGCCAGATAGATTAAGAGAACTTTTTTCATCTATTACTAATAAAAATTTTAACTTTTTTGAAACAAAAAAATTAGAAGATATTAAATTAGTTACAATGATGCCTGTAAGTAGTGAAGTAATATGCACTAATGCTTATAATCTTCCTGTATTAGAAAATACATTAGGAGAATATGTAAGTAATAAAGGGTTAAAACAATTAAGAATTGCAGAAACAGAAAAATTTGCGCATGTTACTTATTTCTTTGATGGTGGAGAAGATAAAAAATTAAAAAATTGTGATAGAATTTTAATACCTTCGCCTAAAGTTGCTACATATGATTTAAAACCAGAAATGAGTGCATATGAAATAACAGATACTTTAATAAATAAAATTGAAAACTATGATTTAGTAATATTAAATTATGCTAATGGAGATATGGTAGGTCATACAGGTAATTTAGAAGCATCTATAAAAGCAGTTGAAACATTAGATGATTGTCTTAAAAAGTTACATGATAAAATTAAAGAAATAGATGGTAATTTATTAATAATAGCAGATCATGGTAATTGTGAATATATGATAGATGATGATGGTAATAAAGTTACAAGTCACACTACTTCTTTAGTACCATGTATATTATGTAATAATAATTATAGTTTAAAAGATGGTGCATTATGTGATGTTGCGCCTACTGTTTTAAAAATTATGAATATTGATGTACCAAATGAAATGACAGGTAAAAGTTTAGTTTAAGGAGATTTATGACAAAATATATTAAAAAATTTACTTTAGATTTAGAAAATAAAATAAAAGAAAATTATAAATTTAGTTCAAAAGAAATATCTATAATAAGAGAAAAAATAAGTGATTTTCAACATGAAAGATTAATACATTTATTAGTAACTTTGTTTTATGCAATTTTCACTTTTATAATTCTTGCTTTAAGTTATTTAAATAATCTTTTTATAATACCTTTTTTAATTTTAATTGTATTTTTAATTTTTTATGTAAAACATTATTTTTTCTTAGAAAATTCTGTACAATATATTTATACCTTGTATGACAAAATAATTAAAAATTAATATAGTTTATAAAGACAGCCTTCAATAAATTGAAGACTGTTTTTAAATAATATTCAAAAAATCAAATTAGTTTTTATAAAATAAATATTAAGAAAATTTAATTTTTTTCTATTTTTTTAATAAGAGTATGTACTTCTTTAGTAATTTTAAAGTTATATTTATATAAACATGGGTAACAGTAAAAAATTTTATAACCGTTAAAGTCATTAAGCATATCAATGTCATTTCTTCCATCACCAACAGTTATTATATCATCGTAATATTGTTTATTTATCTCTACTATTTTTTTAATTGCGTCACTTTTTGTTGTAAATGCTTTTAAAAAAGTAAATTTGAATGGAATAATTTTTAAATCTGTTTTTTGTATACATGGATACTTTTTAATTAGTATTTCTAAATCATTTAAATTATTGAATATTGAAGTTAAAATTTGTAATTCTATCATTTTATTAGAATTTGGAAGTTTGAAAGCACATAATTTTTTTTGATATGTATTTGATATAATACTATATATTTTTTCTAATACATTTTCATCAGGTATTTTAAAATCTATAATATTATCGGATTCATCAAATGTAATTGCACCATCATTAGTTATTAAATAATCATATTTTATGTTATATTTTTTTATTTCTTCTTTTATAGATTCATAGCTTCTTCCTGTTGCAATTGCAAAATGATTTCCATTACTTCTAAATCTATTTATAGCAGAAATATTAATTTTTAAATTTCTCAAGTCTGATTTTAATGTACCATCATAATCACTTATTAAAAATTTCATATTACACCTCTATATAAAATTTATTTATAATGTGTTTAATAATAACATAAAAATAAAATTTATACAAGATTAACATTTTTCTTTTATCTTAAAATTTAATTTATTTAAAACTAAAAGCATTCCAAAATATACTACTATACCTGTAATAACTTCAATAATTGTTGAAATAGCAGAACTTTTTAAAATATTTGAAAGTGAAAATACTAATATAAACATAATTATAGAAGAAATTATATAATTTAATATATTATTAAATTTTATATCTAAAATTTTAATTTTTTTAACGAATGCTAATAAATATATTGAAACAAATAATTCTGATATTACTGTACTTATTACTGCTGCGTATGCTCCTAAATATTTGATAAACAATAAGTTTATAATAAAATTAATTAAAGCACTTAGAACTAAAGATTTAGTGTATTTATTTATGTTGTCACTCGCCATTAAATAATTACCAAATATATTTCCTGCTGTTATAAATATAGTAATTGGAGAAAGTAATATAATTAAATTTGCTACTTCACTAAAATCACTTGGTAAATACCATGAAATGAATGATTTAGAAGTTGCGATAATTCCAAAGCATAATGGGATGGAGAACATCAATAAAAAATTTAATGTTTTATTAAAATATTCTTTTTCTTTTTTTTGATTTGTTTTATGCAAATTAGAAAATCTAGGTAAAATTATTGTACCAACAAGCATTAACATTTCCGTAAATAACTTTACATATGATTCAGCTCTTCCATAAAGTGCCACATTAGAGGTATTACTCATACTACCTAGCATAATTTGATCAAATATTGTATATATACTTATAAAAAAATTTGGGATAAAGAATATGAAAGTATTTTTAAAATGATATGTTAATTTATCTATTTTAAAATTTGAAATTTTGTACTTTTTAAATAATATTATGAATTGATATAATATGCTAAATATTTTACTTGTACAAGTAATTAAAGCATACTTAAAAGCATCATTTTCTCCCTTAATAAACAAAATCATTAAAATAAAAGTAATAAAATAATAAACTAAATTTTGTATTGCTAATATTTTAAACTCTTCATTTCCTGAATAAAACCATCCTATATCAATGGAATCGAAAATTAAAAGTATGGAAAATACTAATAAAATTGATTTGTAATCTACATTTGAAACAACAATAAAAATCAAATATAGAATTAAAATTATTATATGAAGTATAATTTGTAAAGTTAAAATAGATGAAAAATTTATATTCATTTCGTCCTTATTGTTTTTTGATTCAGCAATTTTTTTGCTACCATATGTAGAAATACCAAATGTAGCAATAAGTATTGCCCAATTAATAATGCTGTAAGTGTAAGATGCTATACCATTACCAACAAGACCTAAAGTATTGGCTAAAAAAGGTGTTAAAAATAAAAAACTTAACAGTTTGGGTAAAAATATTGATATATACATAAATATATAATTTTTAAATACCTTTTTCATTTAACCACCATCTATATTTTACAATATTATAATTAGTTTATCAATCTTTATTATAAATAACTTTTGTAGTATTGAAAAGAAGAACTTTAAATGTTATAATTTATAAAGTGGTGATGAGTATTATGTCAAATCAAAAATTCAAACAAAGAAGTATATGTACGTATCATGATGCTAACTATAATATTGATTATAAAAATGAATTTAAAAAATATTTACAAAAATATAATATGGAAATAGAAAAAAATCCTTTAGATAAAAAACAAAATGAAAATTTTTTATATAAAGTGTTCGATTTATCTATTAATTTAAATAAGGAACAATATGATGATTATATCAAACTCCTAAAAAAAAATAAAATATATAAATATAAAAATAGTATTTTAGAAAAAGTTTTTACGAGACTATTTCTTAAGACCCGAATTTTATTATATGCTTTAAAGAATGATAAAAATAATTTTTTCAAAACAAAATATGCTAGTTTGTTCCCTAAAAAAATAAGAATGCGTTTATTAATTTTTTTAAAATATCCGACTTCCAAAAAACTAAAAAAATTACATAAGACAATTTCAAAAAAATTGATTATTGATTACTTAGAACTTGTTGTTACTACAAAATGTACTCTAAGATGTAAAAATTGTGCGAATTTAATGCATATGTATGAAAAGCCATATGATGTTGAAGATAATTTAGTATTAAAATCTATTGAAAAATTAAATGAATGTGTAGATGAAGTTTTGAGACTTAGAATTCTAGGTGGAGAACCATTCTGTAATCCTAATCTGAAAAAATATTTAAGTAAGCTTCAAGATAATAAATACTTAGAAATAATCATAGTTACTAATGGAACTATTGTTCCAAAAGACAAAGAATTAATGTCAATAATAAAAGAAAAAAACATTTCTATTGAAATAAGTAATTATGGTAAGCTTTCATATAAAAAAGATGAACTTATAAAACTTTTGAAACAAGAAAAAATAAATTTTAGTTGCGAGGATGAGCAAAAAGTATGGTACGATTATGGAGAAGTAAAAAAATATAGAAGAAGTGATAAAGAATTAAAACAACAATTTAAAAAGTGTAATAACAGATGTAAAAGCATATTAAATGGTGCAATATATTATTGCCCTAGAGCTTCTCATGGATATGATTTAGGTAAAATAAAAAAAAGAGAATATGTTGATTTAGTAAATAATAGCAAAAAGCAAAATATAAAATCTATTAAAAAATTGATGTTTAGAAACGAGTATATAGAAGCTTGCAAATATTGCAAATTTGCAACAAAAGATTGTAAAATAATAAAGTCTGCAGAACAAATAAATAAGAGGAAAAGTAAATGAAATATAGTATATTAGTTGTTACATATAATAATGGAAAATATTTAAAAAAATGTTTAGATTCTATATTTAATCAAACTTATAAAAATTTTGAGGTAATAGTCGTTGATGATGGTTCAACTGATAATACAAAACAAATTGTTAATAAATATATGGGCATTAAATATTTTTATAAAAAAAATACTGGAGTGGGAGATAGTAGAAATTTTGCTATTTCAAAGGTGAAAACACCTTATTTCTTATTTGTAGATAGTGATGATTATATTCCAAATGATCTTTTAGAAGAATGCGAAAAATACAGTAATTATGATGTTCTTAGTTTTAAAGCAATTAAAGTAGATGAAAATTACAATGAAATAGAAAAATTAGATAAAAAAATATTTGATGTAATGGATGGTGAAACTGCTTTAAGGCATTATATGGAATCATTTGATTTCTTTTTGGTCCCATGGGGATATGTTTATAAAACTTCTTTTTTTAAAAAGAATAATTTTAAATATAGTAAGGTTTATGTAATGGAAGATGTTGAATTAACACCAATAATTATCTTTAAGAGTAAAAAAGTTATATCTATAAATTACTATGGATATTATTATTTTCAGAGTAATGAAAGTATAACAAGAACGAGTAACAATGAAAAAATTTTATTAAATATGCAGAGTTTTCTACACCATTATGACTTTTTGGTAGACTATTTTAAAACAAATGTAGAAGATAGTGAAACATTCTATGTATATTTATTAAATTTAACTAATTTAATTTTATGGTATGGTTCAACATTAAAAGGAATTTATTTTAAAAAATATATAAAAGAACTAAAAAAAAGAAAATTAATGAAAAATGTTAGAGTTAGTGGAATTATAGGATATTTGAAAAAGGCATTTTGCATAATAGATTATAGATTATATTATTTTCTATATCGTACAATCAGGCAAAGGTATAGGAGTTATAAAAAATGGAAAAAACAGAGAAAAAAATAAATTTAGATAATTTAGCACAAAAAATTTACTTATTTTTAGCATTATCTTATGTGTTAGTTATACCAATAGTTACAGTATTAACTTGTATATTAAAAGTTAGATTATATACACTTTTTATATGGCATTTACTTACACTTTTTATTAGTGTACTTACAATAACAATGTTTATTATTGAAAATTTAATGAATAAACATAAGCTAAAAAAATTTAAATTTAATAAATGTGAATTGATATTTTTTGGGTTGTTTTTTATATGGATGATAGTTTCAACATTTTTATCAAGTAATTTAGCGTTATCAATGTTTGGAGATGAATATAGAGGAAATGGACTTATACAATTTATTTCGTATATTGGCTATGCAATGCTTGGCATTTCATTAAATAAAAAAAATAGAATAATTGTTTTAAGATCAATATGTTATGTTTCATTTATAATGGCTATCATAAGTTTATGTGGAGGGAGATTATATAATATTGTTTTTCCAGCATATACGGAGTATTCTGGAATATTTCATCATTTTAATCATTATGGTTATTATTTAGTATATTGCATTATTATATCTATTTTTCTTATATTTAGTGATAATCAAAAAATTTCAAAAATAGCTGATTTTATTATATATTTAACACTCATATGTATGTTAATAGTAAACAATACATTTGGATGTTATTTAGCTATATTATTTTCCTTATTTTTATTGTTCTTCTATTGCCTAAAGAAAAAGATATTAATTAAATATTTATTTATTATAGTACCGTTTATTTTGTTCTCTTTATTTATAAAGGTTGATAATGAATATGTAGTGTATTCGAATTTTAAAAGTCTGACATATGATTTAGGCATAATAAAAAATGAAATTAAGAGTGATATAGATAATGGTAATGTAAGTATTGACGATAATCAACAGTTGATGTATGTAGGAACAGGTAGAGGAGAATTATGGTTATATGGTATTGAATTTGCAAAACAAAAGCCTATATTTGGATATGGACTAGATAATTTAGGAGAACAATATTATAATAAAAATGTTGGAAATGATATGCCACATAATTTAATAATAAACTTATGTGCAACAGTAGGGGTACCTGGAATGTTATTTTATATGATTGCAGTATTAATAGTTTTAATAAAAGGATTAAAAAATTATAATAAAAATGATCATATTACTAATTTAACATATTTTGTAATTATAGGTCATTTAGTTTCATCGATGTTTGGTAACACAATGTATTATGTTACACCTTACTATGTTATTATTCTTGGAATGGGGATGTATGCATTAAATGAAAAAGAAAAATTACAAGATAGTTAAGAGAATATTAGATATAATATTTTCTATAATAGGTATAATAATATTTATTCCATTTTCAATTATTATAATAATTATTATAATGTTGAATTCAAAGGGAGGCCCAATATTTATCCATGAAAGAATAGGGCAAGGTGGTAAAAAAATAAAAATTATTAAATTTAGAACGATGTATAAAAATTCGGATGAGATATTTCAAAAAATGAGTGAGTCTAAAAAGAAAGAATATTATGAAAATTATAAAATTAGTGATGATGAAAGAATAACTAAAGTTGGTAAATTTTTAAGAAAATATTATATTGATGAAATTCCACAATTATTAAATGTTTTAAAAGGTGATATGTCTATAATAGGACCAAGACCAGTTATTTATGAGGAGACGTTAAGATATAAAAAAAATAGAAAAAAATTTTTAAGTTTAAAACCAGGAATTACAGGGTACTGGCAAGTAAATGCATATAAAAATATGACATATAACGAAAGGATTAAACAAGAATTATTTTATATTGAAAATTTTTCATTTAAATTAGACTTTGAAATTTTTTTTAAAACAGTTAAAAAGATATTTATACATAATAATTAATATTAATGAATTATTTGTTACATTTTGTTAATAATAATATTATACATTATAAAATAAGTGTAAAATAAGTGTATTTAGTATTGAAATGGTTATTTTGGTATGCTATAATGTAACTAGTGTAGGGAAGGTGGTGATAGGATGAAAGAATCAGCAGGAGAAGCAAATGTTACTGTAATCACTATCGTTTTAATTGGATTGGTTGCAGCAGCAGGTGCATTAATAATACCAAGTTTAATGAGAAATACTTCAAAAAGTTCATGTTGCCAATCAGCTGGTGGTACTTGGACCAATGGTAAGTGTATGTACAACTGTGATATTACTGGAAAGAATTGTACAAGTACTTATACTGAAAGCACTTATTGGAATGCAAGCACTAATAAATGTGTAGGTGATACTAGTAAGTAATGTTTGTAATTACAAATTTTATGTTATAGGATTGTTTTAAATATTTTGATTTTTAGTCAATTTAATATTATAGTACGTGTTTATAATATATAGGAGGATTGTGAAATGAAAGAATCAGCAGGAGAAGCAAATTTGACTGTAATTACTATTGTTTTAATAGGGTTGGTTGCAGCAGCAGGTGCATTGATAATACCAAGTTTAATGCAAAGTACTCAAAAAAGTGCATGTTGCCAAGCCAATGGTGGAATTTGGAGAGGTGGCAAGTGTTACGCTACTTGTCCTGCAAATACTTCAGGGACTGGAGGATGCTCTGGGAGTGTTTCTGTTTCTTGTAGTTAATATTTAAAAGTTTAAGAATATCAAAATAAATGTTTTGATATTTTTTATAATTATATCTATAACAATATTTATAAAATTTTTATAAATGATTTTATAAACTTATTTACTTTAAATATTTTTTATGTTAAAATTATTTATGGTATAGGAAGGTGTTACTTATGAACCAAAGTGTTAGTTATACATTTTTATTAAACATAATAATAACATTTATATTATTAACCTTTATGGTTTTGATGGCTACATTAAGTTACACTAAAGCATATAGAGTTAGTAGTAAAATTGCAGATGCAATAGAGGCTTGTGAAGGATATAATAAGTGCTCAATACCTGAAATAAATAGAGTAATGAATAACTATGGATATCAAAGAATATCAGGCTCTTGTCCTAAAAAGGATGGTGTAGCTGGAACTTCATATGGTGGATACTGTATATATGTGTTTAATAATGATGGTGATAACAAACATTATTCATATGGTGTAATGACATATATGTATATAGATATGCCTATAATAAGTAATTTAGTAAAAATTCCTGTTTATGCAAGAACAGATAGAATATATGATTTTAGTTAAAAAGAGGTGTTAAGGTGAAAGGTGCAATAGGGAACACTATGGTAATGAACATAGTAATAACTTTTGTTGTTTTGACTACCGCTTTTTTGATTGGCTCGATAGCATATAGTAAGGCATATAAAGTTAAAACAAAAATAATCGACATTATTGAAAAATATGGAGACGAAAAGGGAATTAATAATAGTGAAGCAGCATTAAAAGAGATAACTACATTTTTAGGAGAGTCTGGATATAGAACTGCCAGTGTTAGAAATTGTAATAAATATATAGAAAATCCTGATAAGGAAAAATCGGTATTAACAACAGCGGGGTATGATATTTGTGTTATTGAAAAAAATTCAGATAGTACAACTTATCATGGAAGGTATTACAAGGTAGTAGTATTTATGTATTTTGATTTTCCAATAATAGGGGATATGATAAAAATTCCGGTAACAGGAGAGACTCAATCATTTCTTAAACCGGTAAGTTAGAAAAGGTGATAGTGTGAACGTTATAATAGCTAATAATCAGAAGGATAAACTTAATAGTTTAAACATAGAAGTAATTAAGAGATTAGATGGAGAATTTGATGTTAATGAAATAATATCATCATTTCAAAATATATTTTATAACAAAATGATTTTAGACATAACAGCACTTAAAAATTATCAAGATATTAGTACAGTTCAAAAGTTATCTATATCATTAGATATGGATAAGCTTATATTGTTATTAGAAGAAGGTAATGCAGTTACATCACCTTCTTATCTATCAAAATTAATTTCGATTGGAATTTACAATTTTACAACGAATGTAGAAGGAATAAATTACTTATATAATAATCCAAATACATATCGTGATGTTGCTCAATATCATCAGATAAATGAACCAGAACCAGAAGTAAAAACAATTGTAAAAACTGTAGAAGTGCCTGTTGCAGGTCCTGTTCAATATGTAAATCAACCTGTTGCTCAACCACAACAAGTTGGACCAAAAATACTTGGAATAAAATCAATAACAAATGATGCAGGAGCAACAACACTTTTATATATGATAAAAAAAGCATTAGAGAAAACTCATAAAGTAGTTTGTATAGAAGTTGATAGAACAGATTTTAATTATTTTAAAGAACCAGGTATGATTTCCACAACTAGTAGTAATTTAGGTAGTGTTATAAGACAAAATAGTAATAAAAATGTAATAGTTGTTGATGTAAATGATAGCCCAACTGCACAAACTTTATGTAATAATATGATATATTTAATAGAACCTTCTACAATAAAATTAAATAAATTGGTTACTTTAAGACCAACAGTTTTAAAAAATTTAAGGGATAAAAAAGTTGTTTTAACAAAATCAGCTTTGACAAGTAAAGATATAAAAGATTTTTCTTATGAATCTGGCATAAATGTATTTTTTAGTCTTCCATTACTAGATGAGAGAGTACAAAATGATGCAGTAATACAATTATTACAAAAATTAAATATAATATAACGATAGTTATATTATATTTTTTATTTATTTGTAAAAATATTAAGTTTTACATATTTTTATAGAAGATATTAAAAATTTTTTAAATCAAATTATTAATTTACTAATTGCAGTGTAAATGTTATAATTAATTTAATAAGTTAGGTGATTTATTTGAAAAAAAATTTTTCTGTCTTAATGTCAGTTTATTATAAAGAAAAACCAGAATATTTAAATCAAAGTATAGAAAGTATATTAAATCAAACAGTTAAACCAAAAGAAATAGTCATAGTAAAAGACGGACCTTTAACAAATGAATTAGAAGATGTAATAAAAAAATATAAAGTTAAAGAAGTTCAACTTGAAAAAAATGTTGGATTAGGTAAGGCATTAAAAATCGGAGTTGAAAATTGTAAATATGAGTTAATAGCTCGAATGGATTCAGATGATATATCTGTTCCAAATAGATTTGAACTAGAATTAAAAGAATTTAAAAAAAATCCAAATTTGACTTTAGTAGGTGGACAAGTAGTTGAGTTTAATGAACTTGGATTAGGTAAAAAAAGAAAAGTACCAGAAGATATGAAATCAATTATAAAATATTCTAAAAAGAGAAATCCTTTTAATCATATGACAGTAATGTTTAAGAAAAAAGATATATTAAATGTAGGTAACTATAAGCATATGCCATTTTTTGAAGACTATTATTTATGGATTTTATTAATAAAAAATAATTATGAAGTACTAAATTTGAGTGAAATTCTTGCTTATGTTAGAAGTGGAGAAGAAATGACAAAAAGAAGAGGGGGTATAAAATATATACAACCAACTTATAATTTTGAAAGAGAAATTTATCGTTTAAAATATATAAAATTAAATACTTTTTTGGTTAATATATTTATTAGAGGAACAGTTAGTTTAGTTCCAAATAAAGTAAGAAGAAAAATTTATACGAAAGTTTTAAGAGAATAATTATTATGAAACTTTGTTTGCATTGACAAATAGAGTTTTTTTTTATAGAATATACTTGGGATAAAAGGAGTGGTAATTATGTACGATGATAGAATTATTTTAACATCAAAAGATATATATGAAAAAGATTTTAAAATGGATACAAGAGGTTATAGACCACAAGAAGTTGATAAATTTTTAGATGTTATAATGCGTGATTACGATGAATTTGTAAATATAATAAAAGACCAAGAAAGAGAAAAAAAGTTACTTACTGATGATAATGCAAGACTTAAACAAGAAATAAGAATGTTAAATTCTAAATTAGAAGTTCTAAAAGATACTGAAAATTATGGAAAATCAACAAATAACGCTGATTTACTTAGAAGGGTATCAAAATTAGAAGAAATAATTTATGGAGAATAAATCTTGGCAAACGCTGCATTTAAAATGATGTAGAGGAAAGTCCATGCTCACACAATCTGAGATGATTGTAGTGTTTATGCTCAAGGAAAAAATAACTTGAGGTAGCATTTTGCTAACGGCTCTGAAATAACCTAAGTCATTTGATATGGTTAGATTAAGAATAAAGTGCCATAGTGACGATACTTGTTAGAAATAATAAGTGTGGAACGCGGTAAACCCCATAAGTGAGAAACCCAAAATATGGTAGGGGAACTCTGATGAGAAAAATGAATCAAATCAGGGACTGTAAAAACAGTAGATAAATGTTTGCCACCTATTATAGGTACAGAACATGGCTTATAAGATTTATTTTTTTTAGAAGGTGAAACAATGAATGAAATTGGTGAAAAACTAAAACTTACAAGAGAAGAAATAGGAATAAGCAAAGAAGAAGTATGTGAAGATTTAAAAATTGATATGAATCAACTAGATAATTTAGAAGAAGGAAATATGCAAGCCTTTCCAGATATATTGTCATTAAAATATTTGATAAGAGATTATGCAAAATATTTAGGTTTGGATAAAGATGATCTAGTAGATGAATTTAATGAATTTTTATTTGACTATACTTCAAAAATTTCACTAGAAGATATAAAACAAGCGAAAAAAGAATTAAAAAAAGATAGTTTAGACAAAATTCAATCTCCATATACGGTGGAAAGAAAAAATAAAGTGTATATACCACAAATTACAATATATATTTTAGTGTTTGTCGCTATATTGTTACTTGCATATTTCATATATACTATGGTTACAGATGGGAAAGAAGATAACAATGAAGTAATAGCGATGAGTTATGAGGTGCAAAAATGAATTTACCAAATAAAATAACTATATCAAGATTGATTTTGTCAATAATAATAATTATTATTTTAATTTTTCCATTTGATACAGTAGGAATAAATTTACCAAAACTATTTATAAATGAGACACTAGTTGTTGATATAAAATATTTAATAGCAGGAGTGTTATTTATAATTGCATCACTTTCAGATTTTTTAGATGGTTATATAGCGCGAAAATATAATATGGTAACTGATTTTGGTAAAATGCTAGATGCTATAGCTGATAAAGTATTAGTAAATGCAGTTCTTGTTTTACTTGCTACAAGTGGATTTATTCATCCTATAATACCAGTAGTTATAATAACTAGAGATACATTTGTAAACACAATTAAAATGGTAGCGGGTAATAATGGAAATGTTGTTGCAGCAAGTATAATGGGTAAAATTAAAACTATTCTTATGATGCTTGGAGTTTCATTAACTTTGTTTTATAATTTACCATTTGAATTAATGAATATAAAAGTTTCAAATATTTTACTAACACTAGCATGTATAATGTCTATAATATCAGGTGTACAATATTATAATCAAAACAAAAAATATTTTAAAAAAGATTGATTTTTAATCAATTTTTTTTAATGCATACAAATTTTAAAAAATAGAAATTAAAAAAATAATTAAATTAAACAAATTAAAAAAATTTGTTAATCAGATTTTTAAAATTAACACAAAAAATAAATCAAAAATTAAAGAATATTAAATTTACAATAAAAACATCAAATGATATTATCTTATATAAAGGAGGAATAAAATTTATGGTAAATAGGCAACAATGAGAAAAATAACATTATTAATATAGTTAAAGTTTAAAAATATGTTTGATAAAAAACATCTTTTAATTTAAATAATTAAATTGAATTTAGCAAAAAACGAACAAATGTTTGAAAAAAGTATTGACAAATAAAAAAAACTATTATAAAATTATATTGTAGTTGAATGGAGGTAACAAAATGACAAAAACAGCTAATGATAAAACATTAGATCAAGTATTATTGGATATTGAAAAACAATTTGGAAAAGGTTCAATAATGAAGTTAGGTAGCAATGAACATAGAGAAATTGATGTAGTTCCAAGTGGTTCTATTTCACTTGATATAGCACTTGGTATAGGAGGTTATCCTAAAGGAAGAATAATTGAAATATATGGACCTGAATCAAGTGGTAAGACAACATTTGCACTTCATGCAATAGCAGAAATACAAAAACAAGGTGGAAAAGCAGCATTTATAGATGCTGAAAATTCATTAGATCCAAGTTATGCAGAAAGATTGGGAGTTAATATAGATGAATTATTATTGTCACAACCTGATAATGGAGAACAAGCTTTAGAAATATGTGAAGCATTAGTAAGAAGTGGAGCAATTGGAATAGTAGTTATTGATTCTGTTGCTGCTTTAGTACCACAAGCAGAAATTGAAGGGGAGATGGGAGATTCTCATGTTGGACTTCAAGCACGTTTGATGAGTCAAGCATTAAGAAAGCTTGCTGGAATAATTAATAAAACAAATACAGTTGCTATATTTATAAATCAGTTAAGAGAAAAGGTAGGAGTTATGTTTGGAAACCCTGAAGTAACCCCTGGTGGTAGAGCACTAAAATTTTATTCATCAATAAGATTGGAAATAAGACGATCTGAACAATTAAAATTAGGTTCTGATATTATTGGTAATAAGACAAGTATTAAAGTTGTTAAAAATAAAATGGCTCCTCCTTTTAAGACTTGTTCAGTTGATATAATGTATGGCGAGGGAATATCTTCAGAAGGAGAACTTGTTGATTTGGCTGCTGATGCATCAATAATTGAAAAAAGTGGTGCATGGTATTCATATAATGGAGAAAAAATTGGACAAGGAAAAGAAAATGTTAAAGAATTATTTAAGAAAGATAATAAATTAAAAGCCGAAATAATGAATAAAGTTAGAGAACATTATGGTTTAACAAAGTCTAATGAAGCATCAAGTAAATAATACTTGTGCTTTTTTCTTGACTTATTTTGAATTAACCATTAAAATAATTATAGAGTTTGATACTCTAATTATAATGGAGGTAGTATATGGAAAATATAGTTTTCTCCATTTTGCTAGTACTTATTGGAATTTTTGTTGGAATAATAACATTATTTATAATTAATTATGTAAGAGGAAATTCTGCTTCTAAAAAGGCTGAAAAAGTAATTGAAAAAGCAAAAAAAGAAGCTGACAAAATAAAAAGAGACTTTTTATTAGAAGCCAAAGAAGAGGGACATAAGTTAAAAATAGAAGTTGAAAATGAAATAAAAAACAGGAAAGTAGAACTAGGAGAACTAGAAGAAAAATTGCTTGTTCGTGAAGGTAATATAGATAGAAGAGATCAAACCCTTCAGAATCGTGAACAAATGTTAGAAGAAAAAGAAAATAATATAATAAATAAACAAAAAGAAATCCAAAAAGAGCAAGTAGAATTGGAAGAAATAAAACAGGAACAAATAAAATTACTTGAAAGTATAGCAGGATATTCAAAAAATCAAGCACGTGAAATGGTATTGAAAAAAGTAGAAGAAATGATGGATTTAGAAATAGCGGCGTATATAAAGGATAGAGAAGCAGAGGCAAAATTAGAAGTTGATAAAAAGGCAAAAGCAATGCTTACTTCCAGTATGCAAAAATATGCTGGTGATGTCGCAAGTGAACAAACTGTTACAGTTGTAACTTTACCAAATGATGAAATGAAAGGTAGAATTATTGGACGTGAAGGTAGAAATATACGTACAATAGAGGCAATAACTGGTGTTGATTTGATAATAGATGATACACCAGAGGCTATAGTTTTGTCTAGTTTTGATCCATTAAGAAGAGAAATTGCTAGATTAACAATAGAAGATTTAATAAAAGATGGAAGGATACATCCAGCACGTATAGAAGAAATATATGATAAGGTTACAAAAGATGTAAAAAATCAAATACTTGAATTTGGTCAATCTGCATTGTTTGAACTTGGAATAACAAAGATGGATCCAGAACTAATTGAAATATTAGGTAAATTGCATTTTAGAACAAGTTATGGACAAAATGCACTACAACATTCAATTGAAGTTGGACATTTGGCTGGTATTCTAGCAGCTGAAATAGGTGAAAATGAATCAGTAGCTAGAAGGGCAGGATTATTACATGATATAGGTAAAGCTATTGATCATGAAGTTGAAGGAAGTCACGTTGAGTTAGGTTCGCAATTAGCTCAAAAATATAAAGAAAGTGAAATAGTTATTAATTCGATTGAATCACACCATGGGGATAAGAAACCAAATAGTATTATTGCAGAATTGGTTGCTATTGCAGACACATTATCTGCATCAAGACCTGGCGCTAGAAGTGACTCTTTGGAAAACTATATTAAACGTTTACAAGAATTAGAAGCTATTGCTAATGAAATTGATGGTGTTGATAAGACATTTGCAGTTCAAGCCGGACGAGAACTTAGAGTTATTGTACAACCTGAAAAAATAGATGATTTAGGAAGTCATAAAGTAGCACGTGACATAAAGAATAGAATTGAACAAGAATTACAATATCCTGGTACAATAAAGGTAACAGTTATAAGAGAAACAAGAGTAGTAGAAGAAGCAAAATAACTTTAGTATAAATTATACTAAAGTTTTTTATTATGTTGTTAATTAAAATAATAAATTTTAATGATATTAATTATTTTTGAAATAAAAGTTTATACAAAATTTTTAGATTATAATAAAAGATATATATTTACAATATTTATATATATCTCTTAATTTTATTATAATTTAATTATCTATAATATGGTCCATAGTAATATGGCTGATAATATGGTTGTTGATAGTAAGGTCTACCATATGGACTAGGCCTCCAAAATGCTGGTGCAATGGCAGCTCCTGTAACTCCTCCTAGAAGAAAAGGAAATGCAAAACCACCTACTAGCCTATCATCCCCAGCATAATTTCTATTATAATAATACATGTTATTATTCATAAATATCCTCCTATATTATATTATGTATACACAATAAAATAGTGAAAAAACTAATTTAAATTCATATATTTAAATAGGTGATTCTCATGAAAAAAAATTTCCAAATAATAGGAGTATTAGCATTAATTTGGTTTAGTTTTTTTTGTACTGAGAAGACTGCATATGTTATAAAAAATACAGATGATATTATGATGAAAATAAATGAAGAAAAAGAAAAATACGAAACTAAATATATTGATTCAATAATAGTGAAGGATACAATTATACCAGGAAAAAGTGGATTAGTAGTAAACATAGAAAAAAGTTATAAAAATATGAAAAGATTAGGAAAGTATAATCCTACACTTTATGAGTATGATAAACAAAAACCAAGTATATCAATATATGACAATTATAACAAATACATAGTTAAAGGCAATCCTAAAAAAAGAAATGTTTATTTTATATTTAAAGGGAGTGCAGTAGAAATTGAAAAAATATACAATATATTAGATTCTAATTCAATGAGTGCATCATATCTTTTAAATGATAATTCATATGGCTCAACTTTACAAAATATAGGTAAAAAAGCAGATTTAGTTATTGATTCAGATATTAACTATAAAAATTCTAAATTTAATTTGTATTGTTACAATAAAGAAAAAAATAATAAATTTCTAGAATTTTGTAGTTCAAATAATATTTTTACAATCTATCCATCTTTAGAAATAAAAAATAATTTTTATTTAAAAATAAAACAATCATTAGAACCTGGTCTTATAGTTTTAATAGATGTATCAGATGAAGTAACACATGAACTATATTCAGTAATTAATTATTTAAAATCAAAAGGTTATGAGGGAACTGATTTAACAAATTTAACTAAAGAATAATAAAAGTTTTTAAAAGTATAAAATTTAATAGACTTTTATTTTTTTTTGTATTATAATAAAAACTAATTTTGTTGGAGGTGTAACTATGATAAAAATCAACTTACCAGTATTATTACTTAGAGGCATAGTTTTATTACCACACAACGAAATACGATTAGAATTTGATAGTTCTGTTTCTAAAAGCATAATAGATGTGTCTGAAATGTTTCATGATTCAAATATACTAGTTATAAGCAATCCAGATTTAATTGAGGAAAATCCAGATTTAAAAAACTTACCTAAAATTGGTGTAATATCAAAAATAAGTAATAGAATGGAATTACCAAATGGGAAAACTAGAGTAATAATAACAGGAATGAGAAGAGCGAAAGTTCATGAATTTTTAAATACAAACAAGAGTTTTGATATAATAGAATCTATAGTTTCAAATATTGAAAAAGAAAATTTGGATGCTGTAGAAGAAAATATATTAATGAAAAAATTATCTAGAGAACTCGAAAACTTTATAAGTAATATCCCTACTATGAGTAATAGTGTACTAAATATAATTTCATCAATAAATAGCCTTTCAAAACTTACAGATGTAGTTGTTCCATTTTTACCAATAACTTTAAATAGACAAAATGAATATTTATTAGAAACAAATAGCAAAGTAAGATTTGAACATATTCTTGAAGATATGTATAAAGAAACACAAATATATGAGATAGAAAGAAATATAGATATTAAAGTAAAAAAAGAAATTGATGAAAATCAAAAAGAATATATTTTACGCGAAAAAATTAAAACAATAAAAGAAGAATTAGGAGATACAAATTCTAAAGATATTGAAATAGAATCAATTAGAGAAAAAATATCAAAATTAACTTTACCAAAAAAAACGAAAGAGAGAATAGAAACAGAATTAAAAAGATATGAAACTCTTTCATCAGTTTCACCAGAATTAAGCGTAGTAAAAAATTATATAGATTGGTTGATTTCACTTCCTTGGAATGTTTATACAAATGATAATAAAGATTTAAAAAAAGTTAAAGAAAAATTAGATAAAACTCATTATGGATTAGAAAAGGTTAAAGAAAGAATATTAGAATATTTAGCTGTAAAACAAATTTCTAATAATTCAAAAACACCTATAATTTGTCTTGTAGGACCTCCAGGTGTAGGAAAAACAACACTTGCTTTTTCAATTGCAGAAGCAATAAATAGAAAATTTGTTAAAATGTCTGTAGGTGGAGTTAATGACGAAGCAGAAATAATTGGACATAGAAAAACTTATCTTGGATCAAGCCCTGGAAAAATTATACAGATGATAAAAAAAGCAAAAACTTCAAATCCTGTTTTTCTAATTGATGAGATAGACAAAATGACAAAAGATATTAAAGGAGATCCAGCTAGTGCACTTTTAGATGTATTAGATCCTGAACAAAATAAATATTTTAGTGATAATTATATTGAAGAGGAATTTGATTTATCAAAAGTAATGTTTATTTTAACCGCAAATTACATTGAAAATATACCAGAAGAATTAAAAGACAGATTAGAGATAGTTAAATTAAGTGGTTATACTGAATATGAAAAACTTGATATATGTAGAAAGCATATAATAGAAAGATCAATGAATGAACATGGATTAGCTAATAAAACAATAAACTTTTCAGATGAAGCAATACTTAAAATAATTAGAAATTATACAAGAGAAGCAGGTGTAAGAGAATTAACTAGACAAATAGATACAATAATTAGAAAAATAGTTACAAAAATAGTTATAGATAAAGTTAAAATAGATACAATAAATATTACGATTGACAACTTAGAAGAATATTTAGGAAAGATAAAATATCATTTATCAAAAAAGAATGAAGATGCAAAAATTGGTATAGTAAATGGTCTTGCTTATACTAGTTATGGAGGAGATACATTACCTATAGAAGTTAATTATTTTAAAGGTAATGGAAAATTAGAACTTACAGGTTCACTTGGCGATGTAATGAAAGAAAGTGCTCACATAGCATTCGATTATATAAAAGCAAATGCTTATAAATTTAATATAGATTATAATAAATTAATAGAAAACGATATACATATTCATGTTCCAGAAGGAGCGATACCAAAAGATGGACCAAGTGCTGGAATTGCTCTTACAACTGCCTTAATAAGTTTGTTTACAAATCAAAAAGTTTCACCCTTTATTGCATTAACAGGTGAAATAACATTAAGAGGTGAGGTCTTGCCAATAGGTGGATTAAAAGAAAAAAGTATAGGAGCTTATAGAAATGGTATAAAAAAAATAATAATACCATATGATAATCAATCAGATTTAGATGAAATACCAAGAGAGATAATTGAATCTATAAAATATATTCCTGTTAAAAATTATGAAGAAGTAATGAAAGAAGTGTGGAAATGATAAATTATTTAACATATAAACTTATACAAACTTCTATATTAGATAAACAACAACTAGAAATTTTAAAACGACAAATAATTAAATTTGAATCATTTGGACTAGATTTTATAAAACAATATGTGGAAATAAATTCATTTATAACTTATGATGCAAGAGAAAACTTATATGATTTGATTTCATATTTTAGACATGATATTAAATATTCATCTTATGAAGAAAAAGTAAAAATGTATGAATTATGTAATGAAATTATAGGAGTATTGAATACAATTGAACTATGTTCAGATTCTTTATTTAAAGATATTGAATCAGAAAAGAGATATCCAGAAAATTATAACAAAATTAAAAATAATAGTGAAATTATAAATGATTTTATTATTTTAAATGAATTTTCAAATCCTATTGATTCTGAAATTATAAATAAATATGTTATGAATGATCAATTTCTAGGTTCAATTAATGCAATACTTATAGAAAATCCAAAAATTATTTATGAAGAAATATTTTTAAATAATTTGAATGCTATATTAGATGAAAATATAAAACGCTCTAAAGCAAATAAGATTAATAAATTAGACGAATATAACTCATTATATATAGAACTTAGAACTCTTAATATAAAAGAAAAAGTAATTGACATAAAATTTAAAGACTTAAAAATTGATAATAAAAAAGCATATGTAAAAAACTAGTAATATCTAGTTTTTTTTAAAATACAATTAATTAGGAGGAATAATATGAAAAAAATAATACCTTTTAAAAAGAATATTTTATTTAAAACTAATTTATCAGAAATAACAAGTATTTCATTAGAAGATAATTTAAATTTTAAGGATAATTCAGTTCTTGGTAATTTTGTTGTGAGTGGAGATTATAAGATGAATGATTCTAGTATTAATACAGAACCATTTAGTTATGATTTACCTGTTGAAATAAGTATAGATGAAAAATATGATTTAAGTAAAGCAAGTGTTGAAGTAAGTGACTTTTACTATGAAATTATAAATAATGATACTTTAAATATAAATATAGAAGTAACAATTGACAAAATGGAAGAAATTCCAATTATCGAAGAAGTTAGACAAGAAAACAAATTGCAAGAAGTTGAAATTGAACATGAAAATATTATTGATTCAATTTCTGATGATACTAATAATGAAATTATAGAAGAGAAAGAAAGATGCATAGAACCTGAAGAAACTTTATTTAAAGAGATTGATTCAGATGAAATATATTCAAGTTATAGTGTTTATATTGTAAGAGAAGGAGATACTATTGAATCAATAGTAAGTAAATATGGAATTGATAAAGAAAAATTACAAGAATATAATGATTTAAAAGATTTAAAATTAGGGGATAAATTAATAATACCAACCAATGCTTAAAATAGATGAAATACTTAAAAAAAATTCATTGGTTGCAAATAGATATACAAAAAATAATAATGTTTATTTTATAGATACAAGGGATTCTAAATATGTAGTTAAAGAAAACAAATATTCAACTGATATATATAATTATTTAAAAACAAGAAACTTTAATTATTATCCTAAAATACTTAATAGTTATAATGATGAATATTTAATAACAGAATATATTAAAGATATTGATTTACCTAAAGAACAAAAGATATTAGATATGATAGATTTAGTGAGTTTACTTCATTATAAAACTACACATTATAAAGAAGTAACAGAAGATGACTATAAAGAAATATATGAGGATATTAATAATAATATTGAATATTTATATAGTTATTATATGGACTTAATAACTATAATTGAGGCAAAAGTATATATGAGTCCAAGTCAATATTTACTTGCATCAAATATATCAAAATTATTTGCGTCCTTAACATATGCAAAAGAAGAATTAGATGAATGGTATAGTGAAATTAAAGAAATAAAAAAACAACGATTAGTTGTTCTTCATAATAATTTAAGATTAGATCATTTTATTGAAAATGATCATCCATATTTAATTAGTTGGAATAAATCAAAAATAGGATTACCTATATTTGATATTTATAAACTTTATAAAAAACATGGATTAGAATTTGATTTTTCTGAAATTTTAAATAGATATGAAAGCAAATTTCCACTTCTTCCAACTGAAAAAAGGCTTTTATTTATTTTAATTGTACTTCCAGATAAAATTGAATTTGATAAATCTGAATATGATAATACTTTGGATGTAAGTCGAGTTATAAATAGTTTGTATAAAACAGAGAAATTAGTTTTACCAGAAAATTCTAAAAAATGAAAAGAACAGTAAAGCTAAGAAGAAAAATATTAGAAATAAATTAAATCTTGTTAGTACAAAAATTGTTATTATAAATTGATATATTATTATGACAGCAAAAGCGAATGAAAAAATATACCATTTACCTCTGCCTCCCCACCAATTTTTATTATTATGCATATGTAAATCACCTAAAATAAGATATGCATTTTAATTATTTTTGTATAGATTATTTATCATTTTTTAAACTTTATTTAAAATAATTTATATATAAATTATTATTGATTAGAAAACTTTATATAGTTTTCTTTTTTTTCAAATATTAAAATTAAAACAATATTTAAAAATTATAGAAAAAATATAATAAAACTCATTATATATTATACTTGATTTATTTTTAAACATTTTATATAATTTTATTAGAATAAGAAGGTGATTTATGAAAAATAATAAAGGTTTTGCCATAACATCAATTATTTATTCAATGATCATTTTATTTTTAATGCTTATGCTTTTAATATTAATATTACTTAGTTCGAGAAAAGTAATATTAGACAAACAAAAAACAGATGCGTTAAACAAAATAAATGGTACAGAAGAGCAAGCAAAATTATATAAAGAAGCTATTTTAAACGGAGCTTATCCAGAAATATATGGTGATCTTATAGCGGTTACTATAGATAATGACGGAACTGTAAAAAAAGCTGATAGAACTACTATGTGGTATAGTTATGAAAATAAAATATGGGCAAATGCTGTAATACTTAATAAAGAAGATAGTTATAGTGAAGGAGATATAATACCTGAAGCAGATATAGAGTCATATTTTGTTTGGATACCTAGATATAGATATAAAATATTTGATGAAGGTAATTATACTTCAGCGCCATCTAATAAACCAAGTGATTATGGAAACTCTGTACAAACAATTGAAATTGTGTTTGAAGATAAGTCATCTGTTAAATCAGTAGGTACTACTGAAAATGATTGGTTAACACATCCTGCTTTTACCTTTGGTAATGAAGAATTAAATGGAATATGGGTAGGAAAGTTTGAAACTTCTGGAACAACTGATAATATTAAAATAAAACCTAATGAAGTTTCATTAAGAAACATAAATATAAGAACAATGTTTGAAACTTCATATAATTATAAAAGAAATTTAGATTCACATATGATGAAAAACATTGAATGGGGTGCGGCAGCATATTTATCACATTCAAAATATGGAATAAATACTGAAGTAAACGTAAATAATAATAAATCATATTTGACAGGTTATAGTACAACAGAAGATATATTTGCAGATAATTATCCGGGAACATCAGGGACAGATGAAAGTTTAACTAAACCATATAATACAAATGTAGGATATAAAGCAAGTACTACAGGAAATATTAGTGGAATATATGATATGAGTGGTGGAGCACGTGAATATGTTTCAGCATATTCTTCGGGAACTTTATCTGCTAATAGTGGATTTGATGAGACCAGCATAGCACTTTATGATGAAAAATATTTTGATATATATCCATCTAATAGCACATCGACTACTTATAATAATAGAAAATTAGGTGATGCAACAGGTGAAATGGGTCCATTTTATAGTTTTAATGATATTATTGGTTCAAGGCAACATGATAATTGGTACAGAGATAATGCGTACTTTTGCCCTGCAGGTAATTGGTTTGACAGGGGTGGAAATTGGGACGAAGCTTTTGTTGCAGGTCAATTTACTTTTGATAAAAGAGGTGGGCAGGCATATGATTACATATCTTTCCGCATAGTCCTTACACCATAAAAAATAATGAATAAAAAAATTTAAATATAAAATAATAATAAATGAAATAAAAAAATAAATCCATTAAACATTATTAGCATTGACTAAATATGACAAAATATGCTAATATAAATGTATAAGATAAGGTGGTGATAATAAATGAATAAGAAAGGATTTACATTGGTAGAGTTACTTGCAGTAATTGTTATTTTAGCAATCATTGCATTAATTGCAACACCAATTATTATAGGAGTTGTAAATGACGCAAGAAAAGAATCAGCAAAACGTTCAGTAGAAGGATATGCTAAAGCATTAGAGTCTTCATACTATTTATCATTAATGTCAGAAACGCCTGCAACACCAGAAACTTTGGATCAATTAGATGTTGAATATACAGGTTCAGAGGTAAAGTGTACTGATAAACAAATAACTGAAGATAATAAAATAAAGTTATCAAGTTGTACAGTTACAGGATTTGATGGAACATTCAACTATGAAAATGGTAGAGCTACAGAGCCATCTGCATAATATTTATATGTAAAACTATCTGTTGATAGTTTTTTTGAAAAACATTTATTTGACAAACAATCAAATTATAGTATTGACTAAAAATAATAAAATATGTTAATATGAATATAGAGAGTAAGGTGGTGATAGTAAAAATGAATAAGAAAGGATTTACATTAGTTGAATTACTAGCAGTAATTGTTATTTTAGCAATCATTGCATTAATTGCAACACCAATTATTATAGGAGTTGTAAATGACGCAAGAAAAGAATCAGCAAAACGTTCAGTAGAAGGATATGCTAAAGCATTAGAGTCTTCATACTATTTAAAACTTGTTACTGCACCAGATGAAACAGTAGATATTAAGTCTGTTACTCCAGACTATACAGGAGCAGAAGTTACATGTAGTGGAGAACTAACAATAAATGATAATAAAATAAAATTATCAGGTTGTAAAGTTGCAGGATTTGATGGAACATTCAACTATGAAAATGGTAGAGCTACAGAAGCTTAATAACATTTATATGCAAAAACTATCTTTTTGATAGTTTTTAATTTTATATAAAGTTTAAAATTACAATAAATGTAATTTTTTTTTAACTTTTTTCCATAATAGTATTAGGAATTGGTGATTTATATGTTAAACAATATAGAAGAAATAGTTAGAAAATTAAAAAAAGATACTAAAGATTCAGATGATATTATATATAGAGAAAAATATATAAATAGAAAAAAAATATATATAATATACAATGAACCTTTAACTTCTAGTGATAAAATAAGTGATTTTGTAGTGAGAAGTTTAAACAAAATAAAATCAATTACAGGCTTAGGTTTATATAAAAAAATAAAAAATAGTATATCAAATTTTAAAGTAACGGAAATTGAAGATTATCAAGATTTATGTTTTTATTTGCATAAAGGTTTTACAATATTATTAATAGAAAATGAAACAAAAGCAATAGCATTAGAAACAAAAGCAAACTTAAATAGATCAATTTCTCCTTCAACAACAGAAGATACAGTAAGAGGAGCAAAAGACTCATTTGTTGAAGATATACAAACTAATTTAGGACTTATAAAAAAAAGAATAAAAACAAACGACTTATGGATAGACAAAATGAATATAGGAAAATATACTGACACAAGTATAGGAATATTATACATAAATGGAATAGTTAAAGAAGACTTAGTAAACGAAGTAAAAAAAAGACTATCAAAAATAAATATTTCAGGTGTTATAAATAGTGGTGTTATAAAAAATTTAATAGTAGATGAAAAAGTAAAATTTCCAACAGCTCAAACAACAGAAAGACCAGATGTAGTATCAGATGCATTACTACAAGGTAAAATCGCAATCGTTGTAGATAATAGTCCATATGTAATAATAATTCCTGCTTTATTACAAGATTTCTTTAAAACAATGGAAGATGAATATGGAAAAGATACAAATGTATCATTTACAAGAATATTAAAGTTCCTTGCCTTCATGATATCAATAATGACACCAGCTATATATATATCATTAGTAACATATAATCAAGAAATGATACCGACCGATTTACTAGTAAGTTTTGCAGTCCAAAGAGATGGTGTGCCCTTTCCTGCCTTTGTAGAAGCACTTATGTTAATAATATCATTTGAAATATTAAGAGAAAGTGATTTAAGAACACCTACAACAACAGGAAGTGCTTTATCAATAGTTGGAGCACTTATACTTGGAGATGCAGCAGTAAATGCAGGAATAGTATCACAAATAATGATAATTATAGTCGCTATAACATCTATCAGTTCCTTGCCATTTACAGAACTTGAATTTATAAATACACTTAGAATATATAGACTATTATTTATGGTAGGAGCAGTATTCATGGGAATGATAGGTGTAGTAGTAGTATTTATAATATTTATAATAAGAATATGTAGTATAGAATCATTTGGTAAACCTTACTTAATGCCTTTAGTACCAATAAATTTAAGTGGATTAAAAAATAGTTTAATAAAACTTCCAGCAAAATTATTAACAAGAAGACCAGAATACTTATCCAATAATACAATAAAGCAAAGGAGCACTGATGATGAAGAATAAAATACTTGTTTTATTTGTTATATTTTTATTTACAGGATGTTATAACTATAGAGAAATAAATAGTTTATCTATAACAACAGCCATAGGAATAGATAAAAAAGATGATAATTACTTGCTTACAATACAAGTAGTAAATACACAAAAAGTTGGAAGTGATACTAATAGTACAGGAGAACAATCAAAATTTATAACATATGAAACAAAAGGAGAAACAATACAAGAAGCACTTAGAAAAATAGTTTTAGAGTCCCCTAGAAGATTATATATAAATCATTTACAATTAATAGTAATTGGTGAAGATTTAGCTAAAGAAGGAATATCACAAATATTTGATTTCTTTATGAGAAATCCAGAAGCAAGAAAACAATCACAAATAGTAGTTGCTAAAGAAAGTAAAGCAGAAGATGTTTTAAAAATTTTAACACCTCTTGAAACAATAAGTTCAAAAAATATAGTAGATAGTATATCATCAGACTCAAAGTATTTAGGAGTTAGTGAAAATAACACATTTGAATATCAAGTAAAAACATACCTTAATGATAGACAAGATATAGTTATGAGTACAGTTAAAGTAGTAGGCAGTGTAGACAAAGGAGAAAATACAGAATCATTAAAAGATGTTTCATCAGATGCAAAAGTAGTTTTACAAGGATTAGCCGTATTTAAAAAAGATAAATTAGTAGGATATTTAACAGAAGATGAAAGCATGTCAGCAAATCTCGTAAATAAAAAAGTTAAAGATACATTAGTAAATATAGAATGTGATAAAAATAAATATATAACAATAGAACTTATGAAGCCTAAAGTAGATATAAGTCCAATTCAAGATAAACTACAAATGAAAATAGAAGTAAATGGAAATGGTAATATAAAAGAAATAGATTGTGATTATGATTTAAATGATATAAAAGTTATACAAGAAATAGAAAAGAAAACAGAAGAAAAAATAAAACAAAATATAAATTCTGTTTTAAACAAAACTATAAATGAATATAAAACAGATATATTTGGATTTGCAGATACAATATATAAATCTAATCCTAAATATTATAAAACAATAAAAGATGAATGGTATAGTAAAAATCTAGAAAATTTACAAATAGATACAAAGGTAGATTTTACACTTAAAGGAAAGGGAAATATTATAACGGTGATACCAGATGAAGAAAATTAATTCATTACAACTTACAAGTATGGTAATTATGGTAATAATATCTGCTACATTTGGAAAAGGTTTTTATACATTAGTAAAATCATCAGGTGTAGATGCTTGGATTGGTGTAATAATATCTGCTGTTATAGGATTTTTATTAATATTTTTATTTTTATACATATTTAATTATGAACCAGATTTATCTTTACCAGAAAAAAACAAAAAATTATTTGGTAAAACTTTTGGTACTATAATAAATTATTTAATAGCAATAATAATATTTATAACAAGTGTTAGTTTATTTTATGATTTAATAGGATTTATAAGTTCACAATTTTTATCAGAAACACCAATATTATTTATCGGTTTAATGTTTGTATTTGTAATAATATATATAAATGTAAAAGGAATAGAAGTAATAAGTAGAACAGCTTTTATATTATTAATTATAAGTTTAATATCATTTTTAATAGGAGGTATAGGACTATTAAATAATTTTGAATTATTAAATATAAAACCATTTTTAGAATTTGGAATACAACCTCCTATTAAAGGTAGTATATATATATTAATGCTTAATATTATGCCTACTATACTTTTTCTAATTGTCCCTAAAAATACATTAGTAGACAATAAAAAAACAAATACTTATTTAACCTTTGGATATATAATATCCATGATACTAATATTTTTAACAGTAATTTTAATAATAGGAAATTTAGGAATAGATTTAACAAAAATATATTTATATCCAGAGTATATAGCGTTAAAAAGAATAAATATATTTAATTTCCTAGATAGAATAGAAAATATAATAGTTATACAATGGATATTTTGTTTAATCATAAATATAAGTTTATCGGTATATTTTATGACAAATACAATTAAAAAAAATAATAACAAATTAATAGTATATATAATAACGCTTTTGATACTTCTTGCATCAAATGTAGTATTTAAAAATACAACCTTATATAATGCCTATGTATATAATATAGCCATATATTTTAAGTATGCATTATTATTTATTATTATACTAATTTCAATTAAGATTAAAATAGATAGAATGAAAAAAAGCAAAGAAAATTAATTTGCTTTCTTTTTTTGTATATTGTATAATTAAATTGGTGGTTTTATGGAAAAAATATCTATAGTTGTTCCTTGCTATAACGAAGAAGAAGCAATGCCAATATTTTATAAAGAAATAACTAAAATAGCTGAACAAATGAAAAAAATAGAATTTGAGTTTATATTTGTTAATGATGGGTCTAAAGACAAAACATTACAAGTAGCTCGTGAACTTTCTAAAAAAGATAAAAGAGTTAGATATGTATCATTTTCAAGAAATTTTGGTAAAGAAGCTGCAATGCTTGCAGGACTTGAAGCATCAGTTGGAGATTATGTAGCTATAATGGATGTTGATTTACAAGACCCTCCTTCATTAATACCAGATATGTACAATTATATAAAAAATGATAATTATGATTGTGTCGCAACACGTAGAGTAACAAGAAAAGGAGAACCAAAAATAAGAAGTTTTTTTGCTCGTTGTTACTATAAATTAATAAATAAAATTTCTAAAACTGAAATTGTAGACGGCGCAAGAGATTTTAGATTAATGACAAGACAAATGGTTGATTCTATACTTGAATTAAAAGAATACAATAGATTTTCAAAAGGAATATTTAGTTGGGTAGGATATGAAACAAAATGGTTAGAATATGAAAATGTTGAAAGAGTTGCAGGAACTACAAAATGGTCATTTTGGAAACTATTTGGTTATTCACTTGAAAGTATAATTGCTTTTTCAACTGCTCCTTTAGCCATATCTTCTATAATTGGAATAATATTTTGTTTAATTTCATTTATAATGATAGTAGTTATAATTTTAAAAACATTAATAGTAGGAGATCCTGTTGCAGGTTGGCCAAGCATGATATGTATTATCTTCTTTGTAAGTGGTATACAATTATTTTGTTTAGGAATAATCGGTCAGTATATATCAAAAGCATATTTAGAAATTAAGAAAAGACCTATATATTTAGTAAAGGAAACAGAAAAAGACAATGATAAATAAATGTATGAAATTATATAAAAAATATGAAGAGATAATAAATTACCTAATAGTAGGAGTTTTAACTACTTTAGTTTCAATAGTAGCGTACTTTATATTTGCTAAAATATTTGGAATAAATTATTTAATAAGCAATGTTATTTCTTGGATTATATCAGTTGCTTTTGCATATGTAACTAATAAATTATTTGTATTTAAAGATAAAGAAAAAGATAAAAAACAAGTATTAATACAAGTTTATCAATTTGTTAAATACAGATTACTATCACTAATAATAGATGTATTTCTTATGTATGTATTTGTTGAACTTATAAAACTGAACGATATGATTGCAAAAGTAATAAATCAAGTTATAGTAATAGTATTAAACTATGTATTTAGTAAATTATTCGTATTTAAAAGTAAATAAACATTTATAGTATAAATGTTTTACTCCACCTATTAACTAGGTGGACTTTTATATTAACTTTAACATTAAATAAAAAGAAGGTGAAAATATGAAACAAGAAAATATAAGAAATTTTTCTATAATTGCTCATATTGACCATGGTAAAAGTACTTTAGCAGATAGAATACTAGAAATTACAGGTGCAATAACTGAAAGAGAAAAACAAGAACAATTATTAGATAATATGGAACTTGAAAGAGAGCGTGGAATAACTATCAAGTTAAATGCTGTTCAGTTGAAATATGAAATGAATAATGAAACATATTACTTACATTTAATAGATACACCGGGTCATGTAGACTTTTCATATGAAGTAAGTAGAAGTTTAGCGGCTTGTGAAGGCGCAATATTAGTAGTAGATGCAGCGCAAGGAATAGAAGCACAAACTTTGGCAAACCTTTATTTAGCCTTAGAAAATAATCTTACAATAATACCTGTTATAAATAAAATAGACTTACCAAATGCTGATATAGAAAGAGTGACAAAAGAACTTGTAGATACATTTGGATTTGATAAAGATGAGATAATACTTACGAGTGCGAAAAATGGAACGGGTATTAAAGAATTAGTAGAAACTATAATAAAAAAAATACCTGCTCCTATTGGTAATAAAAATGATAAATTAAAAGCACTAATATTTGATAGCTGTTATGATGCATATAGAGGGATAATTACATCCATAAGGGTAGTTGATGGTAAACTAAAAGTAGGAGATAAAATAAGAATGTTATCAACTAATGCTTCATATGATGTAGTTGAACTTTGTGTACATACTCCATATGAAAAAAAGGTAAATGAACTTGTTGCAGGAGAAGTAGGTACAATATGCGCAAGTATGAAAAGTATAAGTGATGTAAAAGTAGGAGATACTATAACTTTAGATAATAATCCTGCTTCAGAAGCTTTAAAAGGCTATAAACCTATGAAACCAATGGTATTTTGTGGAATATATCCAATAGAATCTTCAAAATATCCTGATTTAAGAGATGCATTAGAAAAATTGAAATTAAATGATGCAGCTTTAGAATTTGAACCAGAAACATCTAAGGCACTAGGATTTGGATTTAGATGTGGTTTTTTAGGACTTTTACATATGGAAATAATAGAAGAAAGAATAGAAAGAGAATTTAAAATAGATTTAATCGCAACTTCACCTTCAGTTATATATGAAGTTGAATTAACAGATGGAAGTATTATAAAAGTAGATAGCCCTGTTAAAATGCCAGATAAAGTAAAAATAAAAGATATAAAAGAACCTTACATAAGAACAAATATATTTGTACCTAGTGAGTATATAGGACCAATTATGGAATTATGCCAAGATAAAAGAGGAAGTTATGTATCTATGGAATATTTAGATGAAATGAGAGTAAATATTCATTATGATATACCTTTATCTGAAATAGTTTATGATTTTTTTGACAAACTAAAAAGTGCGACTAAAGGATATGCTTCATTTGATTATGAATTAATTGGATATAAAAGCAGTGATTTAGTTAAAATGGACATATTATTAAATGGTGAAGCAATAGATGCATTAAGTATAATAGTTCATAAAGATTTTGCTTATAAAAGAGGAAAAGTTATAACTGAAAATTTAAAAAAATTAATTCCAAGACAACAATTTGAAGTACCAATTCAAGCATGCATTGGAAATAAAGCAATTGCTCGTGAAACAGTAAAAGCAGTTAGAAAAGATGTTTTGGCTAAATGCTATGGAGGAGATGTTTCAAGAAAAAGAAAATTGCTAGAAAAACAAAAAGAAGGTAAAAAAAGAATGAAAATGGTAGGTAGTGTAGAAATACCACAAGAAGCATTTTTATCAGTATTATCAATGGAGGATGAGTAAATGGCTGCTAATTTTACAGATAAAGAAAGAGAAGAAAGAATAAATTTAGTAGGGGAATATTTTATTAATAATCCCGGTGTATCAACTAGGAAAATAGCAGAGTATTTCAGCAATAATTTTTTTAAAATAAGTAATGCTACAGTATTAGATTATATTAATAGATATAAAAAAAATAACAATTTAACTGATGAAATTGATAATAAATTAAACGAAAATAAGCCAAAAACCATTAATGATGCCGATGTTAAAAAAAGAATTTTAACATGTGCTAAATTTTATATAAATGGAAAAACATTAGAAGAAATATCAACTATAACAAATACGAATTATTGGATTGTATATCGTGATCTAATGGTAAGATTAAAAAAAATAGATGAATATTTATACAACCAAGTTATAAAGTTAGCTAGTATTAGAAGTAATCAAAATCTAGTTAAAAATTCGGATAAAAGTAAATAAAAAGTAATAGTTAAATGATTTTTGTCAAGACATAGTGATTAAAAATTTCAAAACAAGATAATCGTCTATATGGCGATTTTTTTACTTTTTAA
>CANQID010000006.1 GCA_947623925.1 uncultured Bacilli bacterium | reverse complement strand
CGCTATAACTACTACTGCAAATACTATTATTCCTACCAAAGTTTTTTTATTTTCTTCTTTCATATATTTTACTCCTCCTTACTCAATTTACATAATTATTATATCATACAAATCATTTTTTTCAACAATTATCACTCCTTTAAGGTAAAATATACGAAAAAGAACATAGAAATGTTCTATGTTTTTTAAACTTTAACTATTAAGCCCCTTCGTTAAATGTAACTGTATAAGTATAAGTATAAGAGTTATTATTAATTGGATCATCAGCAATTAGATCATCAGCAAAAACTTTCCCATCTGCTAGATTAACTTTTACGGTAAATGATTTACCTTTCATATCAGCATTAGTTACAGTATCTATTGTTTTTCCTGTACCCTCTAATGTTTTGTTTATTACAACACCGAATTTATCTAGTAAATCATTTGCTTTACTCAACCAACTAAAATCAGTAAAACTTATTTCAAAATTAACATCATCGTAAACTACATCTTGGCACTTATCTTCAGCGCATAATGTAAGAGATTTAATCCCTGTTTCTGAAGTTTTTAAATAATCTCTCATAGCGGTTTTTACTCCTGAACCTTTTAATCCTGTACCTGTAAATCCACCTAATCTTGCATTTGCATTTTCTTTTGTATAATAAACAGCTATATTATTTCCATCAACTTTTACAGTATATATTTTATTGTTGTCGATTTTTGGAATTTGTGTTTCGCCTAAACTCTTTAATTGCTCCCTCGTTACTATTTCTGCCCATTTTGCTGTTAATGTTACTTCTTTTTCTACTTTAGTTGTCAAAGTATCTTCACTTGAAATATCTTCATACCAACCCATAAATTTATATTGTTTACCATTTTCTTCTCTGTTATCTAAAGTTGGTAATTCAGAGCCTTCATCCATTAAAGTTGCCTTAGTTTCAGGTGAATTACTATAGTTATAGTTTAATGTTACACTATATTGTTTAATCCATCTAGCAGTTAATTTTAAATCTTCAGTTATTTCTGTTTGTAAATTAAAGGGTTCTTCTTCTCCTTCTTTAAACCAACCTAAAAATCTATATCCTTCTCTTGTTGGATTTTCCTTCGTTAATTTATCATGATTATCTATTGTTAAAATTTCTTGTTCTGTTTCATCATCTTCATAATTAAGCGTTACTTTATGTGTTAAAACATCAAATGAAATATTATAAATTATTTCAGTTAATTCTTCATTATCATCTACTTTAGCAACATCTGTATCAATAACAACTTTTACTTGTATCGTTTTACCTTCTAATGCTTTTAAAGTTAAACCAGTTGATCTTGTAGAAAATAAACTTATATTAGCTAATGTATTATTTGCTACTTGTTCTAAAAAAGCAATAACTTCATCTTCAGCACTTGAAACATCTGTAAATTCCCTTGGTATACCATTATAAGTTATTATAACTTTTTCTACTTCATCTTTTTCTAAAAGTCCTTTAACATCATTAACAAGCGCTATTGAAGAAATATCATCTGATGGTTTTGTAACTGTAATATTAACGGTGTTTGACTCTGTATTATATTCAGATTCAAAATTTTCGACTGTCTGACCAGAAACACTTTTTTCTAAAATATAATTTTCAGTTTTTGTTAATAAAGTCCATTTTGCATATAAAGTTATATCATCTTTTACTTTATTATCAAAATTATATTTTGTTTCTTCATGACCTTCAACATACCAATAATTAAATTCATGTCCTTCCCAAGTTGGATTTGTTGGTTCCTCAACTGAAGAACCATCAACTACTTCTTTAGCAGTTGATGGAGTTGTACTTCCATTATAATTAAAACTTACTTTATGAGTATCTAATTTTATAGTTACATCATAAGTAGTAGATTGACTGTCATCTGAAAATTCAGCATAACTTTTTAAATTTACTGTTACTTTAAAGGTTTTACCGTTTAAATCTTTATTTGTTATATCCTCTGAATACTCTTTTCCAAATATTGCTTGTGAATTTTCTTCTAACCATTGTTGTGGATTTAATTCACTTAATTTATCTTTATCTAATGTAAGTGTTACTTTTGTTTCACCTGATGTATAAACAAAATCTATTGATTGTACTTCGTCTTTATTTAATACTTCTACTAATGCTTGAATTATTCCTGAACCCATTCCTTCTTTTATTGTAGTCTCAGAATCTTTTGCAGTTGCAACAATGTTATTTTCTGTTACTTCTACAGTATAAACTCCACTATCATCTATTTCATCTTTAATGCTATTAGCTAATTCTTCTGATTTTACTTGCTTTAAAGTGCCATCGAAACTGAAAGTATACTCTTCTTTATTTCCATCTTTTTTTTCTGCATAACTTTTTAAATTAACTTTTGCTGTAAATGATTTTCCTATTAAATCTGCTGTATATAATTCTTCTAATTTTTTTCCAAATATTTTCTCACAATTTTCTTCTAACCATGCTTCTGGATCTAATTCACTTAATTTATCTTTATCTAATGTAAGTGTTACTTCTGTATCATCTGATGTATAAACAAAATCTATTGATTGTACATCAGCATTACTAAATACCTCAACTAATGTTTGAAGCACTCCTGAGCCCATTCCTTCTTTTATTGATTTTGAAACATCTACCACTGTTACATTCACTTTTCCATCAGTATATGTTGCAGTAAACATATCATTATTTAAGTTTGAACTTGAAGAAGCATTACTAACTAGAGTATCTGTATCTATTTCTTTTAATTTACCAGTAAATTTAAATGTATACTCTTCAGGATTTTCTGATTTCTTTTCTGCATAACTTTTTAAATTAACTTTTGCTGTAAATGATTTTCCTATTAAATCTGCTGTATATAATTCTTCTAATTTTTTTCCAAATATTTTCTCACAATTTTCTTCTAACCATGCTTCTGGATCTAATTCACTTAATTTATCTTTATCTAATGTAAGTGTTACTTTTGTTTCACCTGATGTATAAACAAAATCTATTGATTGTACATCTTCTTTACTCAATACTTCTATTAATGTTTGAATTACTCCTGAGCCCATTCCTTCATATATTGATTTTGAAACATCTTTTACATCTGCAGTTACAGTATGTGATGCACTATCAAAACTTGTAGTAAATATATCATCATTTAATTTAGTATTTTCTGAAGCTTCTTTAACTATATTATCTGTATCAACTTCTTCTTTTTTACCATCAAATTTAACTTTATATTCTGCTACTGCTGTTCCATCTTTTTCTGTTACATACTCTGTTTCATCTGTCTCAGCTAAATTTAATGTTGCAGTAAATTCTTTTCCTATTAATTCTGCTAATATTAATTCTTCATATTTCTTTCCAAATATTTTTTCACAATTTTCATTTAACCATGTTTCAGGATCTAAAGTGCCAAGTGTACTTTTGTCTAATGTAAGTGTTACTTCTGTATCACCTGATGTATAAACAAAATCTATTGATTGGACTTGCTTATTTTGTAACATACCAGCCAATAATGGGAATACCCCTGAACCCATTCCTTTTTCTATAGTTTCTTTTAATTTTCCCTCTTTAATTGTTACTGCTACTTCTCCATTAGATACTTCACCTACAGTAAATAATTCTGTACTGACAGCATTCTCTGCACTATTTACTAATGCATCTGTATCAACTTTTGTTATATCTTTTATATAATGATAGTCAATATACCTTACATTAACCTTTGTAGGTAATTCTGCTGTTCCTAAAGCATTTGTTCCTTTTGCCCAACCTGTTGGTTCATAACTATCATTGTAAGTTCTTGTAATTTGATTTATTACCATCTTACTTGAATCTGTTGGATTTTCAGGTTTTATTGTTGAAGATGCCAGCATAATATCTTCTGTTTTTATGTTAAACTTTGATGTAAATGCATAATCTCCGATTATATAAACATAACCTGCATCTTTTTGAATTTTACTTGCTTCTTCTCCTAACTCACTAAGTGTCATTTCACGAGCAAATGCTGGAACTGATCCCATTAAGAAAGTAAATAATGCAAGTGTTATTAATTTACCATTCTTTTTCATTTATATCTTTCCTTTCTTTTATCTTACTACTACTGTTGCTGTTACTATTGTTTCATCTGATAATTTTAATTTGGCTGTACTTCCGCCATTTTCTACGGCCGTTGATGCAACTGTTCCCTGATTTTTTGCTACCTTCGTTCCATTATATTCAAATCCTAAATAATCTGTGAATGTAGCCCCATTCTTTGTTACACTGAAGTCATATTGCATTGCTCCACCTGTTACTTCTTGTTTCCTTTGTGTTAAATAAATTACATAACTTGGCTCTTTTTCTTTTACTGTAACTTCGTATGTTGCAGTTTTTCCATTTGATGTTGTTACTGTTATCGTTACCTTTCCTGCTTTTACTCCTGTTACTTTTCCGTTTGCATCTACTGTTGCTACACTTGGATTACTACTTTTCCATGTTACTTTTTTATTTGTTGCATCACTTGGTTCTACTGTTGCTGTCAATTGTAAAGTTTCATTTACATATATTTCTTTTTTACTTCCATTTATCTTTACACTTGTTACACTTACTTCACTTGGTGTTGTTGGTGTACTTGGCTGTGTTGTTTGTTTTGCCTTTACTGTTATTGTCTTTGTTGCTGTTGTTCCATCTTCTGTTGTTGCTGTTATTGTTACTTTTCCTGCTTTTGTTCCTTTTACTTTTCCGTTTGCATCTACTGTTGCTATACTTGTATTGCTACTTTTCCATGTTACTTTTTGATTTGGTGTTACTGTTAATTTTACTGTACTTCCTACTGTTACACTACTTGCTCCACTTATTGTTATTCCTTTTACCTCTACCGCTGTTACTGTTACTTCACATGTTGTTGTATATTTTCCATCTTTTGTTTTTACTGTTACTGTTACTGTTCCTTCTTTTAGAGCAACTATGTTCCCTTTTTCATCTACTGTTAATATACTTTCATCACTTGATGTCCAAACCAAATCTTCTTCTGTTACTCCTTCAGGTAATGTCATTACTTCTATAACACCTTTCTCATTTACTTTTAATGATGTCGTTGTTACATCTAATGTAATTTTACCTTCATCTATTTCTTCTGCTTCCCATCTTGCTTCTAATACCATGTCTTTTGTTACTTTTGTACTAAAATCAAATAATTCATCATTGTAGTACCATCCAGCAAATTTATATCCTTCTTTTGTTGGATCTGTTGGTTTCGTAATTGTTCCATTTTGTTTTATTACTATCTCACTTACTGTACTACCTCCGTTTGTATCAAATGTAATTTTATACTCTGGTGTTCCACATCCTCTTAATAATAATAGTATTATTACCGCTATAACTACTACTGCAAATACTATTATTCCTACCAAAGTTTTTTTATTTTCTTCTTTCATATATTTTACTCCTCTTTTCTCCTTTCTTTAAATAATGCATAGAATGCATACAAAATAACAAATTTCTACTACAACACAGACTCCTTTCAAATTTCGACATATCATGTCTTGATAAAATTGTAACATAGCAAAAAGATTAAATCAAGACTTAAGTAAAAAATAAGCATAACTAATTTTTACCAATTTGTATGTCATAAATACAATCATTAAATATATATTTAAATAACATAAAAATTATGAAAATATACTATCAATTTTGATAATATGTTTTTAATATTTAACTATTAAAATATTCCTAAACTTCTATAAAATAACTATTTATACTATAACTTTTACAACAATTTATTTCAATGTAAATAAAATAAAAAAATATAAAATTTTAATAACTAAAAACATGAGTAAAAAACTCATGTTACATATTATTTTAATATTTCATTAATATCATCTATACTTATATTTGTATATTTTGATATTGTATCATAATCAAGTCCTTCTTTTATCATGTTTTCTATTATACTTTTTTGGACTGTTATTTTTCCTTTTTCAATTCCAATTTTTTCTCCTTCTTCTAACCCTAATTTTGTTGCATATTCTATTTGTGCATCTTTTATCATTCTATCTTGTTTTTCTGCATCATATAACCCTAATATCTTCTTATCTTCTAATAATCTTGTCATTTTCACCATTACACTTTCCAATATCTCATCTCCTTTTACTTTTTCTTCTAATTCCTCTAATATTTCTATTACTAATGGCATACAATATCTTTCTAACTGATTTATTTCTTTTTTATCATAACATTTTTTTCTTATATATTCAAGATTTACATGATACTCTCTAAATTTTTCACTTAATATTTCATTCGTTTCTCTTTCTTTCATTATAAATTCATATACTTCTTTTTCTTTCTTAAATTTATTATAATTATCAAAGTTTATTTGGATTACTATTTTTATATCTCTATATTTATCTCCTACTGACATTTGTTCTCCCATTATTTTATGCATATACATACTATTCTTCTCTTTTACTCCTTCATAATATTCTCTATTCATTTCTAAATTTATTATATGGTTATCTACTGTTACTATTATATCTGATTTTAATATTTTATCTTTTTTATTTCCTATTTTATGTTCTACATTTTCTATATGCATATTTTTTAAATACTTAATATTTATATTAGTTATTAAACTTATTAATTTTTTTAAATATTCTTTATTATCTTTATCCAACATTATTGCTTTAAATATACAATCATAAGTTGGATCTAATAATTTAGTTGATGTCATTATTTTTCCTCCTCTTCTGAGGTAAGAATATCATTTGTATTTTTTTATGTAAAATCAATGATTTTTAAATTTTGTTTTATTTTTTTATTTGATTTTTTATTTTTATTTATATAATTTTTAAATTCTTTTTTTATTTTTTTTTATTATTTTTTTAATTTATAAAGTTTGTAAATTAAAAAAAAAGTGAAAAAAATTCACTTTTTAAATTTATTTAAAATTTTCCATTGAAGTTATTACTCTTCTTACATTCATTTCATTAAATGGTTTTGATAAAACATCTACAATTGTATAAGTAAATGCTTTTTCAATTGTTTCTTTTGTATCATCTCCTGTTATTATAGCAACAGGTATTTTAGAAAATAAACCATGTTCTTTAAAATATTCTAATACTGCAAATCCATTAACATTAGGCATATTTAAATCTAACAATACTCCAAATAAATCATCATTATTTGAAACTATATCTAAGGCTTCTTTTCCATCATTAGCAGTAATTATTTTATATTCATCTGAAAACATTTTAGCAATCAAATTTCTTATTATATCAGAATCATCAACAACTAATATTTTTTTATAATTTGAACTAAGTGTTCCAACTTCTGTTCTAACAACTGGTTCTTTTCCTAAATAAGATCTAACTAAATCAACCATTTTATTTGTTTCTTGAACTAATTCATCATAATTATCATAAACATATAAATTATTATTTGCCTTACTTTCCATTTCATGATTATAAGCAAGTTCTGCTAATTTAGTAAATCCTAAATATTTTGAATCACTTTTTAATGAATGAACTAATATAGCGTAATTTTTCATATCAGATTCTTCTTTATATTTTTTAATATCAGATAATTTATTATCTATAGTATTTAAAAAATCTTCTAATGTTTCATTATATATATTAACATCTCCAAATAATTCCAAACTACTATTTACATCTACACCATTACTTATTAAGAAATTTATATCTTTCATATTTTCACATCCTATCAAGTTTATTATATCATATTTTTATTACTTTTAACTATTTTTTTTATTATTTACACAATTATACTTGTCTAGCCATATATTCATCTAAAGTTAAATTATTTTCATGTAAATAAGTAGCCAATTCTACCCCAACATATCTATAATGCCATGGTTCACTAACATAGCCTGTAATAGATACTTTGTCACTAGGATAACTTAAAATAAAACCATACTTATGCGCATTTTCTTGCATCCACTTATACTCTTTAGTTGAACCAAAATTAGTATAAGATGTAGTATTATTCATAACATCGATCGCTAAACCGGTTTGATGTTCAGAATGACCTGGTCTTGCAGAATAAGTATCTGCTTCTTCAACTCCGTTTCTGTTTACATAACCATTATAGATGCTATTTTGTGTTTTATAACTTCTATATGTAGACATTGCTTTAACAAATAGTCCTTCTTTTTTTATATCATTGCATAATGTTTCAAAAGGAATTTTAGCCTCACTTCTAATATAATTATTTCCTGTTGAACAACTACTATCTATTAAAACTAAATTACTTGGTTCATAATCACTTGGTAATTGATTATATTTATTAACAGTTACAAGCAAATCATCTGGTTTTTCCACTTCTTTTATATTTGTGTAAAAATCATAATCTAAATCCATATTTACATATGTAACAGTATCAACAACATCTGAATTATTTTTTTTACTATAATCTATATATCTAACTAAATTTTCACTCTTAAAATATACTAAACTCAAGTATTGTTCTAAATTATCTATATAATTATTTTCTAAAATATATTTTATACTATCATTTTCTAATTTATCATGAATCATATTTATTTCAATATAAGAATATCCTATATCTAATAATTTGTTTACATATTCTATAAAGTTTATACTATCTACATAATTTATTTTAATGTAATCATTTACATATTTAGAATTAAACTCATCTGATAATAAAGACATTTCTAATGTTTTTGAATATTTTTCTTTAACTACAATATCATAAATATCAAAATCATTTATCTTACTTATTGCTTCACTATTATAGTTTAATTTTTTTAATGTAATTTCCTTAGAATTACTAAATACAAAATATATAGTTACTAAAATAACAAGTATTATAGGTAACAAAACACATATAAATTTTTTCATAATAACTCCTAAGCCTTTAGTATATATCTATACATAAAATTATCTTTAATTATAACAAACCAACTTTCATAACCACTTATCTTTTCATAATAAAGAATTGGTGATTTATATTCTTCTTCTAAATCAATCATATCTTCAAATTCTTTTATATCAATAAATGTATAATCTTCATATTCAATTGATGAACTTACCTCAACTAATATTTCACTATATTCTTTAAATATTTTATCTATTTGTTTTCTATATTCTGATTTAATATTTATAAATATAATTTTTTTAGATAAATAGATAAGTAATACTAATGATGTTAATAATGTAACTGAACCTATAGTAATTGGTAATAATTCTAATTTATTATTATTAATATCACTTTTAACTATACCACTATCATTCTTTTTATAATCTGTTGTAAGCATTATTACTTTTTCTGATAGTGGAACATTAACTTTAATCACATCGTTATAAGAATAAGTTTTACCATTTTCTAAAGTTCCATTTGTATCAATATTCATTTTTAATTCGATTCTTCCAGTAACATTTATACCTTTTTGTGTTATATAATCTTTTATCATTTCAGCATATTTTTGATAATCTAATTGTATTTTATCACTCAAACTGAAACTAGAAGTTGATTTAAAATTACCATTTTTTTCTTCTAATAAAATATAATCTTTAGAATCCAATGTTTGTTTTCCATATTCAACATTTTGATATTCAATAATAAGTGTACCTATAATATTATAAGAATAATCAACTTCAGAATCAGTATCACCTTTAAAATTATAGTTATATCTAATATCTATATTGTTTATATCATTTGATACAACTGGTTGATCATTTCCTTTTACCGAACCATCATTAAGGTATATTTTATAATCTGCATTATTTGTAATATCATATTTAAATAAATTATTAGAATTTTTATTTGAAGAAAATCCATAATAAATTAAATATACTGCAAACAAAGATGAAATACATAAAACTACAAATATAGTTATTCTTACCCATACTTTTAAAACTTTTCTTTTATGTATTTTTATAGTCATAAATTTTCACATCCATTTCAATTTGTAAACATATCATGAACCCATACTGTAGGATAGCCAATATATGGTATTATTAATTTTACAACTCCTATTATTTCTTCACCTTTTACTTTTTTATTATCATTAGTAGGATTATTATCTCCTTTTGTAATATATAATATTTCTCCATTGTTACTTTTTTCAATTTCAACAATTCTATGAGCCACTATAATATCATCTAATCTATAAACTATTATATTATATAAATCAAGATTTTCCAATTCTTTTTGATTTGGTTTACTGTAAATAACTACATCCCCTCTACTATATGTTGGTACCATACTATTAGATAATATTGCCATTGGTTTATATTTAAAAACTCCTACTACAAAACAAATTAATATTATACAAATTGACAAAAAAGGAATTAACAAAAAAGGATTTTCTTTTTTTATTTTTTTTCTTGATAGTTCTTGATTATTTTTTTGATAATCATAACTTATAAATGAGTAAATCAAAAATGCTAAAAAAATGTTAATAATACTATTTAATAAAAAGTTAATAGAAGGAAAAATTGGAGATATTATATATATTAGTTCTATTGGTATTTTATAAACTAAAGATAATTTATAAGATCCAATTTTACATAAATAAGTACATAATATATTTGAACAAATAAGAGGTAATAAAGTTGATATAGAATAAGTAAATAAATCACTTATATTATTTAAACTAGAAATTAATGTTTTAAAATTTAATCCTACGAATATAAATAACAATGTTATAATTATAAAATCTTTTTTAGTTTTTGAGTTTGAAATAAAATAATTTCTTATATACTCTTGAAAAAATATTATAATTATAAATTGCCAAATGTTTTTTATAATAGATAAAATATCATGTGAATAAGGGCTATAATTAAAACCAAATATTAATCCTAAAAGATAATAAATAATTATAAAAAATAACATAATTATAAATACTTTTTGAATATTATTTATTTTATTTCTATACCTATTATATTTATTTTTTAATATAATACAAATTATAAACATTACAATCCAAAAAATAGGATTTATCCATAAATAATATACAGTATTAAAATTATTTATTAAAAATATATTCGATATTAATAAATACAAAATAACAATTATTAATGGCAAAATAAATTTTATATTTTTCATTATATCACACCTTAAAATAAAAGCACCAACAACAAAGTTGATGCTAAATATTTATAAAATTAACTATTTTGAACATAATCTAATGTAAGAGTTATTGCTCTTGTATTAGCATCTGGATCTACTATTCCTTCATAGTTAGAATCATATTCTGCACGTATTTTTAATGTTATTACTTCACCAGCTTTTAAAATACTATCTGTTTCAGGTGCATTTACTAGTTCATACTTTATTGCACCAGCATCACCTGTAATGACTGGAACTAACTGTTTTAATCTTGCATCAACAGTTCCACTATTAGTAACAGTTATAGTATATTCTATGCTGTCACCCGGAGCGGTTAAGTTTGCTGCAAATGTTGCTGTTGTTGCTGTATATGTAGATGTAGTACTAGTTGCATTACCTTGAGTATCTGTTACTGAAATATTAGTTATAGCAACATTCCAATTATTTGGAATAGTTGCAGTACCACCAATTGTAAATGTCGTTGCAAATGCTGCATAACCAACTGACATAATTACTATAGCAACTAATAACACCCCTATTAAAATATTTCTTCGATCTCTTTTTCTCACCATAAATCATCCCCTACTTTCTATGAAAATTATATCATAGTAATTATTATTTGTCATTATTTTTTTTAATATTTCAAATATTAAATAAACTCCACATAAATGGAGTTAATTAATAATTAATTTTACATTACTATATTTTACAAAATAAATATTTTTATTCGTTTCGATAACTAAAATCCTCTTTTTCTTAAGAAAGAAGGTATATTTGTATCATTATCATCATCAGATGGTACTGTTGCCTCAATTTTAGAATCAGCTTTTTTATCATATGATTGATATAATGGATCTTTATTGTCTTCAAATCCTGTTGCAATAACAGTTACAATTATTTCATCATTTAGATTTTCATTTATTACTGCTCCAAAAATTGTATTAATATCTGTATTAGCACTAGTTCTAATTGTTTCTGCTGCTTCTTCAACTTCAAATAAAGTTAAATTAGAACCACCAGTTACATTTATTATAGCATCAGTAGCCCCATCGATACTTGTTTCAAGTAATGGACTTGAAACTGCTTGTAATGCCGCTTCTGTTGCCCTATTCTCACCAACACCTATTCCTATACCAATTAATGCATTTCCTCTTTTTTCCATTACAGCTTTAACATCAGCAAAATCAAGGTTTATTAATCCTGCTACTGCAATAAGATCAGAAATTGATTGAACTCCTCTTCTTAATACATTATCAACCTCTCTAAATGACTCTAAAAGAGGTGTTGTTTTGTCAATTATTTCTCTTAATCTATCATTTGGAATAACTATTAAAGTATCAACATGTTTTTTTAATTCTTCAAGGCCTTCTAAAGCATGTTTCATTCTTTTTTTACCTTCAAATGAAAATGGTTTTGTAACAATACCAACAGTTAAAGCACCTAATTGTTGAGAAATATCTGCAATAATTGGAGCTGCTCCTGTACCTGTTCCACCACCCATTCCACAAGTAATGAAAACCATATCTGCGCCTTCTAATGCAGCTTCTAATTCGGCTTTTGATTCTAATGCAGCCTCTTTCCCTTTTTGTGGATCTGCACCTGCTCCTAATCCATTTGTAAGTTCTGCGCCTATTTGAATTTTAACAGGTGCTTTAGAATTATTTAAAACTTGCAAATCTGTGTTAGCAACAATGAAATCTACTCCTTTTACACCTGATTCTATCATACGATTTACAGCGTTTCCGCCTCCACCACCAACACCTATTACTTTTATTTTTGCTAATTGATCCATTTCTAATTCAAACATTTATTTTCCTCCTATTCACCAAAAAAGTATCCAAATACTTTACCTAACATCGAATCGTTTGAAACATTTATTAGATTTTTTTTAGTTGATGATAAAACTTCCATATCAGAATCACTTACCATCGTATAATTTTTCCCCTTTATTTTCAATTTATTTATAAAATATACAATATTACCTATAGCTGATGAATATTTATTGTTTCTAATTCCAATTAATTTAACATTACCTATAGTAACATTTTTACCGAAGATAGATTCTGCAACAAGATCAAAATGATTCATGTTACTCATACCTCCTGTTATAATAATATATTCCATTTCACGATTTGTCAATTCTAAAAGTTCTTTTTTTGCTAAAGAAAGTATATCTTCTAATCTAGACATTGCATATTCAGAAACTTCTAATTGATTTATTTTTCTATCTCCATTTAATTCATATATTTCTGAATTACTTGCATATTTTTTATGTGCAAGAGCAAATTTTTCTTTTATTTTTTTTGCAGTTTCTAAATCAATTTTATACATATATGCAATATCACTATCAACATCTTTTCCAGCCATACCTATTATACTATTTTTTATTAATATGTTTTTGTTATATATAGAAACAGTTGTTGTCTCACAACCAATATTTATAATTGCTCCTAATTTTTCTTCCATACCTTTTGTTTTTAAAGCATTTATATCTCCTATACTATTTAAAGATATATCTATAACTTCTATACCAATGCTTTCAATCAAACTAACAACTGAGTAAATATTTTTTTTAGGAGTAGAAATTAGTATACCACGTGCTCTTAATATATTACCTGTCATACCTTTTGGATCCATGATACCTGTCTTGCTATCGACTGAAAAATCAATTGGTATTATAGTTACCATTTCCTTATTTGATGTAAGTTTTGCCCTCATAGATTGTTGCAATACCTTAATAACATCGTCTCCTGTTACCATATGTTGTTCATTTGATATTTTAATTTCACCATCTATTTTAGTGAATTCTGCAAAATAACTAGGAATAGTTGTAATAACTTTTTTTATTTTTATTCCAAGCATATCTTCTACTTCAGCTATTGCTTGTTTTAATGATGCTGTTGCCATATTTACATCTGTTATTAATCCTTTTTTTATTCCTTTTGATTTTGCTGATGACGCAGCAAGTAAATTTAATTTACCTTTATACAATTCAGCCGTTACAACTTTTATAGTATCTGAACCAATATCAACGCTTGTGTATATATGCTTCACTGTATCATCTCCTATAATCTAAATACAATTATACTATACTTATTAAAAAAAAAAAAGAAAAAATTAGAAAAAATAATCTAATTTTCGAATTTTTGAAAATATTCACCTGAATCAAGATATAAAATTCCTTTTGCATTATTAAATGATTTTACAATATTTATGTAATTATTTATTTTTTCAAAAGTATTTAAAGTTAAATATACATAATTTCCATCTTTCATAGTAAATAAGAACCTAGTTTCATCAACATCATTTTTATCATATTTTATTTCAGATACTCTATTTAATACATCTTCATCTATTTCTGAAATTTTTTGAACAAATTTCTCATATAATGTATCTGGTATTAAATTTATAAGTAATGGTGCTTCTAACTTTTCTTTAACAGTACTACCATCAAGTAAAACAGTTTCTTTACTAGAATCGTTATAAAAAATAGGTCTATTTTCTTCTACTTTAATATATAAAATTGTAAACCATTTTTTATATACTTTTGCATCTTTTATATATATATTCTTTTCTAATCTACTTTCAATTATTGGTGATAAATTTAAAAATGTATTTGGATAATTAGAAACTTGTGCGATATTAATTATTTCTTTTTCACTTAATAAACTATTTCCAGATATATATATATTTGTTATTTTTAATTTAAAAAAGGACAACGCTAAAAATACAATTAATATTAAAACTATTAAAAAAATTATTACTTTTTTATATTTTATTTTTACTTTATGTTTTTCTTTCTTTTTAGTATTGATCTTTTTAGATTTATTATATCGGTCGGTTCTACTAGCCATAATTTCACCTTTTATTCTATAAATTCTTGTTCAACTTTTAATTCAATATTATATTTTTTCTTTACTTTGTCTTTTATTTCATATATCAATGAACTAACATCTTTACCTGTTGCATTTCCAGTATTAATAATAAAATTTGCATGTTTTTCACTTACTTGTGCTCCACCAATTTTTTTACCCTTATATCCAATTTCTTCTATTAATCTTCCAGCATAATCATTTGCCGGATTTCTAAATACAGATCCAGCAGATGGATATTCAAGAGGTTGGCTCATAAGTCTTCTACTCTTTCTTTCTTCTATAAGTTCTAATATTTCTTCTTTATTTCCTTTTTTAAGTATTATAGTTGCTTCTAAACATATATAGTCTTTATTTTTTTGTAAAAAAGATTGTCTGTAATGAAAATTTAAATCTTTATTATAAATAGTTTTTATTTCTAATGATGGCGTTAAAACTTTTATTTCACTTACTATATAACCCATATCACTATTATATGCACCAGCATTCATATATACGGCGCCACCTACTGTACCCGGTATACCGGTTGCAAATTCTAAACCTGTATACCCAAGTCTTGACATTTTATTAGCTAGTTTAATTAAACTATATCCTGATCCTACTATTACTTTATTGTCATATATTTTTAAATCTTTTAGTTCTTCTAATTTTATGAGTACTCCATCATAATAACTATTTAAAAATATCAAATTAGAACCATTTCCTATTATTTTATGTTTTATATTATTTGTTCTTAAAAATTTAAGTAAATTTACAAGTTCACTTATAGATTTAGGAATAACTAAATATCTTGCTTTTGATTCTAACTTGAAAGTAGTATATTTTTTTAAATCAACTTCTTCAAGTATTTTTCCACATTTTATTTTTTTTATATTTGTAATTTCCATATTTACTTCCCATCTATTATACTTCTAATAGTTTCATATATTTTAGTCGCACTATTAGGGACATACAATTTTTCTAAATTTTTTTTCATTTCTAACATTTTTTCATCATCTGTTAATAAATCATCTATTGTTTTAATTAATATATTTCCATTTAAATTTTTTTCTTCAATTAATACTGCTGCATTATTTTTACATAAATCAAGAGCATTTTTATATTGATGATTATCAGGAACATAAGGGCTAGGTATTAATATTGATGGTAGTTTAAGAGCAATTAATTCACTTAATGTTGAAGCCCCTGCTCTAGATACAATTAAATCTGTATTTTTCATTATTCTTGTTAAATTTTCTATATATGGAACAACTTTAACATTAGAAGAAAATTTTAACTTTGAAATTTCTTCATATGAAGAATTTCCTGTTACATATAATATTTCATAATCTTTCTCTTTAAATAAATTCATTGCTTTTATAACAATATCATTTATTTTTGATGAACCAAGTGAGCCCATAACAAAAAGAACTAATTTTTTATTTTCATCTAAACCAAATTCCTTTTTACTTTGAGGTGGTTTATTTATTGCATCCTCACTGCAAGGATTTCCAGTGAATACACATTTATATTCAGGAAAATATTTTATTGATGATTTTAGTGAAATTCCTATTTTATTTACATATTTACTTAAAAATAAATTACATTTACCAGGAATACTATTTTGTTCATGTATAAATGTTTTAAATCCAAGTTTTTTTGCTGCATAAATAACAGGGCCTGTAACATAACCTCCTACACCTATTACTATATCTGGATTAAATTCTTTTATCATAATTTTACATTGTTTATAACTTGTAATTAAATGTTTTAATGTTTTAAAATTTTTAAATATTTTTTTTCTATTAAATCCATACATCTCAATAGTTTTAAATGGTATATTATATTTTGGTATAATATCTTTTTCCATTCTATTATGAGTACCTATATATAAAAATTCACTATCTGGTTCGAATTCTTTTATTTTATTTATAATAGCAAGTGCAGGGTAAATATGACCACCTGTCCCACCAGCGCTTATTATTACTCTCACTCTATCACCTTCTCACATATTATACCATAATAATATTCATTTTAAAACATAAATAGAACATCAATATTTGATTTATAAAACTGTCTAATATATAATTATATTGGTGATTTTATGAAAACTATTAAATTCAATATAGAAAAAGAATTTATAATAAAAAAATCTAAATTTATAACAAAATTATATACGGTTAATAACGAATTAGAAATTAAGAACATTTTAGATTACATCAAAAATGAATATAAAGATTCTACACATATATGTTACGCATATATAGTTGGAAATATAAAAAGATTTAATGATGATAATGAACCAAGTGGTACAGCAGGTATTCCTATATTAAATGTTCTTGAAAATAATGATTTAAATAATATATTATGTGTAGTTATAAGATACTTTGGTGGTATAAAATTAGGGGCAGGAGGTCTTATTCGTGCTTATTCATCAGCAACAAGTAAAACTTTAAATGAAACTGAAATTATAAATTTAATAGAAGCAAAAAAAATAGAAATTTATTTTTCATATGAAACCTCAAAAAAAATAAATAATATTCTTAAAAATGTTATTATTTTAGATAAAGAATTTAATGAATTTATAAAATATACTATTATTATAAAAAATAAAGAATTTGAATCAATAGAAAATATTCTTAAAGAATTGTGCAACAAAATAAACATAAAGGAAGACACCTATATTTCTTAAACATGTCTTCCTTTATCATTATTAAGTATATCATTATTAAGTAAATTTTCATTTAACCAATTCAATCTATAATTTTCTTCATATTTATTACTTAAATTTTCTTTTGCCCAATTACCAAAATAATCTAAATCTACTGAAATACCATCTACAATTAAATCTGGTTTAACAGTAAGTATTTCAAAATATCCACCTTTGTTTGTTCTAAAATATCCAATAGTGTTTAAACTTTCACCTTTAGCTTTTACAACGTTAATTTCTTTTATTCCTCCACCATCTACCCAATATGATTTCATAAATTTTTCAATTAACATTTTACCAAGTTCTGTTTTAGGTATTCTAACTCTACTAAAAACAATTTTTCCATCATTATTAATCATTCCAATTGATATAAAATTTTCATTGGTTTTTCCATCGCAATTATCACCTATTGCTGCATACCAATTTACACGATTAGTATCATTTTTATATTTTTCAATAAGTTGTTTTATTATATTCTCAAAATATTCATATGGTTCTTTTTTTAATTCTTCTACTGATGCTGTTACCATTTATACTCACCTTGTACCTTTCATATCATACTAATGATAGCACAAATAAATGATTTTTAAAAGCAAATATAAAAAAAAAATAAAAAAAGTAATTAATTTTTACTTTTTTTATTATTTTGTTTTAATAAATCTCTTATTTCTTCTAATAAAATTATTTGTTCATCTTTCTTTGTTTCTTCTTTTTCTTCTTCCTTTTCTTCTTTTTTAGTTAATTTAGAAATCATTTTTATAAATATAAATACACATAAAGATACTATTAAGAAATCAATTACATTTTGTATAAAAACACCATAATTTATAGTTGCTTCTCCTATTTTTAAACTTAATCCAGAAAAATTAAGTCCACCTATTACTATACCAATTAATGGCATTAAAATATCATTTACAATTGATGTAACAATTTTACCAAACGCTGTACCTATGATAACACCAACTGCTAAATCAATTACATTACCTTTTGAAATAAATTGTTTAAATTCTTTAATTGAACTACTACCTTTTTCTATTATTTTTGTTTTTTCAATTTTTATTTTTTCTTTTTTTGATTCTGTTTTTTTATCTTCTTTTTTCATACCTTCCCACCTCTTCGTGTATTGTACCACAATATATAAATTAAAACTAGTACTTTTGTAGTAAAAATGTTTATTATTAGTAAATAAAGAGAAAACATTTAATATATTAATGATTTATATTATTTAGTGCATCTTTTAAAACATTATTAAATGCCTCATTACCCTTTTCATTTAAATGTATTTTATCAGGCATTAAGTATTCATTTAATTTAATTTCTTTATAAAAATCTACAAGTGTAACATTTTCATAATTTTCTTTATTAAGATCATTAAATATTTTTTCATTTAAACAAACAATATATATTTTATGTTCTTTACAAAGTTCTATTAAATGTTTATATTGATTTAAATCTAAATAAGTGGAATCATCAAACGCAAATACTATTTTGTTATTTAAAGTACCATCCTTTATTGATTTTTCTATTTCTTCTTTTAATGTATCATAGTTAAAATCTTTTTTAATATCAAATTTTGCATCTTTGAAACTATTTTGTAAATAATCAAAAGAATTAATTAAAATATCATTACCATAAAAACTTATTTTATTTTTCTGCTTTTCTTCATGTTCTTTTATTATTTTTTCTTTTTCTATTTTATATTTTTTCAAATATACTTTATAAATATTATCATATATAGCATTTGTATATGCTTTTCTTCCGGATGGAGTCAAATGAATACCATCTGCATAAAAATATTCTTCATGGCCTTTTGAAATAGAATTCCAATCAACAATATGTAAATTACTATATTCATTAGCAAGTGATAATAATTTGTCATTAACATGAACAACATCATCATTAGTAGTATTTACCCAAAATACTTCATGATTTTCACAAATTTTCATAATTGCAGTTTTACAAGAAGATGAACAATCTCCATTAGTACCAAGATGTAAAATAACAATTTCACTAAGCATATTTCTATTTTTATAATCTTGTAACATACCACTTACTACCCAAGCAGTACGAGATATTTTTGCATCAAAATATCCATTTGGAAACTCGTTATACAAATTTTCTATCGCACCTAACATAACTGAATCACCTATACCAATAACTGGCATTTTTTTTATAATTTGATTAACTTTTTCTTCATTGTTTTCTAAATCTGATAAAACCATTTCCCAATCATTTTGTTCTTGTTGTAATTTAGCTTCATATTCTTCTTGTTTATTTTGAATTATTTTTTCATTTTCTTCTAACTGTTCTTCTAATTTCTTCATCTCTTTTGTATAATCTTTAGATAAGCAATATTTATATAACCCAAATAAAGAGATAAATACAACGACTATAAAAATAAAATATTTTATTAATTTGAATTTTCCTTTATAAAAATTTATAGACAAGTATAAAATATAAGATAATAAAAGAACTAACATGATTATAATAAATGTTTCTAAATTTGAATTAATATTTACATATTGAAATAAATATATAACTGGGTATTGAAATAAATATATCTCATAACTTGTAAGTGACAAAGATCTAATAAGTTTATCTAATTTTGATATATTTCTTTTTATAATAATTACACCATAATCTATTAATCTACATGTAAATATAGTTGATAAAACCATATAAAGTGGGAAATATTTTGAATCATATCCTATAAAAATAAACATAGAAATTAAAATCAAAGCATAAAACCAAAACATAATTTTACTTACCGACTGTCGCTTTAATAATGAAGGTATATATGAACCATAATATGAATGAATAAAACCAAGTGATAAACCAAATAATAAAGAAAATAGTCTAGTAAAAGTATTGTAATATGTAAACATCATACCTTTATTAAAATATGATATATAAAAGTATATACTAAATATTACACATAATAAAACCGTAATAAGACATGGAATAAATTTATGAATTTTATCTCCTATTTTACGAAGAGTTAAATATATAAAAGGAAATATTAAGTCATACTGCAAAAGGATTGATATATACCATAAATGCATAAATGGAGAACTAATATGTCTAGCAAAATAATCCAAATTAGCGCCTAATTGCCAAAAATTATTATATCCAAATATAACGGATGTTGTTTCAGGTTTTAAATTAAGCCAATTAATATTTGGAAATAATGATAAAACTGCGATTGTTATAAATACAATTAATATTAATGGCAAATATATTTTCAATAATAATTTAGAATAATAAGATTTAAATGAAAATTTTTCTTTTTTAAAAGATGAAACACAAGATAAATAACTACTTAATACAAAAAAACAACAAACTGCTAAATATCCACCTTTTAATATATTTAAGTGGTACAATAATACAGCAAAACAAGATATTATTCTAATAAAATCTAAATATTTATAATATTTTTTTTTACTCTCCATGATAAAGTCACACCTTACTACCCTATTAATATGATTATATATATAAATTTTCTTAAATGTCAAGTTATAACAAATATAAATATTGTTTTTTAATAAATTTAATTATATATAATTAAACTATATGAAGATAATTTTTAATAATATCATATCAAGATTAATTAATGCCATATGATAATACAATTACTCTTAGTGCTCGTTTTATAATGACTAAATAATATAAATTATTGAAATTTAATAATTTATGTTGATTTTATAATCATATATGTTATAATATGCACCAAGGTGATTTTATGTTTTTAGAATTAAAAAGTGATAATGAGTTTAAAACTAGTTATTTTGAAACACTTAAATATAGACTAGCGTTTGCAAGTCTAGAATTAGAAGGTATATCTGATGATTTAGCTAACACTAGGCAATCAATTAAAATATTTAATCAATTACAAGCAATAAATTATATATTTGATTTAACCAAAGAAGAAAATTTTTCTCACTATGAATTTACAAATTTATTGTGCGAAGTAGCAAAAAGAGTAACCGGTGAGGAAGTAAGTAATTTTAGAACAACAGATGCTTCTGTTGTTGGTTCTAATGTAGTTAGAACCAAACCACAAATGATTAGAAACAGTTTATGGTATTTAATTGATAATTACAATTATTTAATTAATAATTGTAAAAGTGAAGATGAACTATATGAGATTGAGGCTGATTTTCATATAAAATTATTACATATTCATCCATTTGAAGATGGCAATGGTAGAACAGCAAGAGTTATACTTGCATATAATATGTGCAAAAACTGTTTAGCACCTTGTATAATATCTAATGAACATAAAAAAATGTATTGTGATTTAATAGAAAACAGTGATTACAAAGGTTTAGCAAAATTATTTAAAGAGTTATCTAAAACAGAACTTAGCACGATGGTATCATTATATAAAGATCTTGATGATAAAGGATTGATTAAAGAGAATAAATTTACAGAAGAACAAAAATCAAAATATTTAAAATTAAAAATATAATTATATTTTTATAAAATAAAAGAATTGCAAATTTTGCAATTTTTTTATTCTATTAGAATTAGTCTAATAACTTAACTGATAAAGATGCTTGATTGATAGTAGCTCCTGAAACTGTCGTTGTAGGAAGTATTGCAAGTGAAATTAAAGATTTATCTATCAATCTAACAATGATATTATTTGCTATCATTCCAGTTCCTGCTTCCGTTAAAGTAATAGTTGAGGAAGATCCTACTACATCCTTGTCGTTTTCTTTTACTCCAACAACAAGATTACCTGCTTCATTCAAAGTTGCTGTAAGAGTGTAAGTTACTTCATATATTCCACCTTCTATTATTTGTATAGCATTATTATCTCCTGTCACATCATAATCTTGCATTGGATTATCTAAATTAATAGTAATAGGATTTTGTTGTTTTTGAAATGCTTGTGCTGAAGTTGAATAAAGTCCTCCGTAAGCATTAAGACCTGCAGCAGGTCCTGTTGGTCCTACCTCTCCTTGTGGACCTGGTATACCAGCAGGGCCCGTTGGACCTATTGGCCCTGTTGGCCCTGTTGGACCTATTGAACCTCTTGGTCCTGCTGGACCTAATACATAACAAGGGCTACAACAAGGTTTAAGTATTTTTTCTTGCACACATTTATCAAAATTTTCTTCGTTCATCTTTTCATCTCCTTAATAATATCATATGAAAAACACAATATTGAACTTAGTTAAGCAAACTATGAAAATAAATCTTATTTTTTACATAATACTATTAATAAAAAAAAGAAAGTAAAAACTTTTACAAAAACAAATATTGATTACAATTTATTATTTTTTAGTATACTTTTCCTTATAAAATAATTTAATTTAAAATATCTTGTATCAAGAACAAATGTTTGGTATAATATCAGTGGATACATTTGAAATATATCAGATGTTTTCCCTTTCAATTATCAAAAAGATAAGAGAAAGGTGGTGGTTCATTATGACAAAAAGAGAACTTTCTCAATTTATTGTAATACTACTATTATTCTTTATAGTAATCACCTTACTATTTAAATAATAAAAACATCTGATTTCAACAATAGTTGATTTCAGATGGAATCCATAAGGGATAACATCTGATTCTACCAATCAAATGTATCCTTTTTTATTGTATGCGATTTCTCACATCTATATACATGATAACATAAAAGCGACCTTTTTGCAACTTATTTTGTTACTTTACTAGAAAATGAAAATTTCTATTAATCTAATATTACAAGAAAGATTTAATTCCACCACTTTATGTCTTAATACTTCCAATGTATTTATTCATCTTCTTATTAACTGTCAATATACAAGCATATCTTATAATTTGTCATAATTTATTAGAAAATATATTGTTTTAAGAACAAATGTTTGGTATAATTCTATTAGGAACATTTAATAGTTGGGTGACTGCCAAACTTCATAAAGAAGGGAGGCGATATAATGAACAAGAAGGATTTTTTAATTCTATCTTTAGTAATTCTTATCTTCCTATTAGTATTATTACTATTTATAGTTTTAATATAAAAAGAAAACCACCTAACTCAGCAATGATTTAGGTGATGCACATTATATGGCAACACTCAACATGCGATATTGAATGTTCCTTTTTTATTTTATTCAAGTTCCCTTGACATATTCATGATAACATAAAAACGACCTTTTTGCAAGTTGTTTTATTATTTCACTAAAAACTATCAAATTTCTAATCGATTAGATAAGACCAAAATTAAGATCTAAACAGTACCTAAAAAAATAAAAACCCTTTAAAATAAAGAGTTAGTATCAATCTGGTGTCCCAGGAGGGATTCGAACCCCCGACCGCTGCCTTAGAAGGGCATTGCTCTATCCAGCTGAGCTACTGAGACATTGTTCTAAAATTTTAGAACAAATTGATTATACTATAATTTTTGCATTTATTCAATACTTTTTAAAACAGTTTTATAAATTTCTTCATCAGCAACATTTATAACTACACCATCTACATCATAATTATCACATACTGATAAACTTATTGTATAAATTACTTCTTCTAAAATATTTTTCTCCTCTACATCACTAAAAATATATTCATTAAAATTAAGATGCATCATGTCATCTATTTCTTCTGCTGATATTAGTTCAGCATTGCTATTTAAAAAACTCATTAAATTAGTATTATAAATAGAATTACCACTTAGTTCATCAATGACTATTTTTATTTTATCTCTATCATCATTTAAATATTTTGTTACAGGTACATAGTAATAATTGTCATTATTTTTATTTATATAATAAACTGTTACTTGATTTATATTTTTTATTGAACTTATATCATATTCCTTATTTATGCCAAAACTTCTATCTAATGTACTAGGCAAGTTAATGTTTGTTTGTGGCAACTTAGTTAAAATATCCCCTTCCACATATATTATTATTTTATCTACACCATCAATACTAGTTAAAGTATAAACTATTGCTTCAACTATTTTTTCTTCCATTTCTTTAGTTGTATTTAATAATTCTTTAGAAAAATCTACTTTTATTAAGCCATCACTATAACTTAAACTAAGTATTTTAGTATCACTAGGTAATAAAGACTTAAACCCATTTGGTATTTTATCTTCATTAGTACCTCCGCTTATAAGAACTTCTAATGTTTCTTTTGCAATATCAACTATATCTTTAGAACTTATTGCAACTTCTGCCCTTCCTAGCATATTATATTTATCCATTAAATATACACTAGAAGTTTCTATGTTTGTATTTACATATTCAAGTTCTTGTGGAATACTATCTAATTCTTTTTTATCATTTGGAATTAAATAAATTAGAAACAAAGCAAATAAAGATGAAAAAGATATTATAAATTTTCTAATAGATATTTTTTTTAACATAGTTCACCTCTAATAAAACATATGAAAAAAAGCATATAATAATACGCTTTTTATAACGAAATTTCGCCAATTTTTAAAAGTTCTACTATTGCTCCAGCTCTTCCTTTAACTCCAAGTTTTTGCATAACATTTGATATATGATTTCTAACTGTTTTTTCACTTATTTTTAATTCATTTGCAATATCACTAGTTGTTTTATTTGAAACAAGTAGTTCGAAAACTTCTTTCTCTCTTTTTGTTAGAATACTCTTGGTCATTATTTCCCTCACTTCCTAGTTGGGTGGTTTATACTTACTCATATTATTTTATGTAACCACGAAACTTATGTGAGGGACTACTAACTATTACTGTTGAAACTTAACTGAGACATACATTTCACTATCATAATTACTTTGTACTGTTCTCATAATATTATTTGCTAAAGAGGAATCATGCTCTTTACTTAATACAACTACTCTAACTTGATTTCCATTTACTTTAACAAAAGATTTTAATTTATATGTATCTAAAATTTGCTTTTCTATTTGTTGTTCTTCACCTTTATTTAAATTAAGTGATTTTATTTTTTCATATGCATCATTTTTTTGTTCTACTGTTGATTCACTATTAGTTAAGATCGCTTGCAATTGTTCAATTTCATTCATCATTTGTTCATCTGCTTCTACTCTAAGGCTTGTAAGGATTGTATTTTCTTCTACTTGTACAACAGGTTGTTCATTACTTTCCTCTGTCTCACTGCTTGTATAATTACTATTTGTTGTTAATAATAACTCACTAGGCATAGTGACATAATATACACTTAAAACTAAAATTAAACAAAAAAGCGTTAAAAACCAAATACTTCTTTTATTAATCATATTATTCCTCCAATACTTTTTCTATTAAATAATATTTTTAAATAAAAAATATATTACAAAAAAAAGTTAAAATATTAACTTTCTTTAAATTTTTCAATATATTCTTGGTATGTCATTTGTTTATCCCTTATAGTTCCATCTTTTTTAATTTCTATAATTCTATTTGAAATAGTTTCTATTAATTGTTCATCAAATGTAGAAAATAAAATAGGTCCCATATATTTTTCAAGTCCATTATTTAGTGAAGTAATTGATTCCATATCCAAATGATTAGTTGGTTCATCTAAAAGTAAAATATTACCTTTTTCAAGCATCATCTTACTAAGCATTAATCTAACTTTTTCTCCTCCTGATAAAACTGTTATTTGTTTTAATCCATCTTCTCCAGAAAATAACATTCTTCCTAAAAATCCTCTTATATAACTTTCTTCTTTATTTTCAGAATATTTTCTTAAGAAATCTACTAATGTTATTTTTTCATTAAAATATTCATCATGGTTTTTCATAAAATAAGATATTTTAGTGTTGCTAGAATATTTTATCTCTCCACTATCTTGTTTTATTTTACCACTTATTATATTAAGAAAGGATGTTTTTGCTATTTCATTTTCTCCTATAAGTGCGATTTTATCATTAGGTCTTATTGTTATATTTATATTTTTTAATATTTCTTTACCATTTAATGAGTAATTTATATTTTCTAATTTGATTCCTTCTTTTCCTATCATTTTATCAAATTCAAAATTAATATAAGGATATTTCCTATTAGATGGTTTTATATCTTCAAGTACTATTTTTTCTAATGATTTTTTTCTTGATGTTGCTTGTTTTGATTTTGATGCATTGGCGCTGAATCTAGCAATAAAATCTTGTAATTCTTTTATTTTTTCTTCTTTTTTCTTATTTGAATCTTTCATTTGTTTTTGTATAAGTTCACTAGATTTTAACCAAAAATCATAGTTACCTACAAATAAAGTTATTTTCCCATAATCTATATCTACCATATGTGTACATACTTTATTTAAAAAATATCTATCATGTGATACTACTAATACTGTGTTTTTAAAGTTTATTAAAAATTCTTCTAACCACATTTTACTTTTTAAATCAAGCCCATTTGTTGGCTCATCTAATAAAAGTATGTCTGGATTTCCAAATAATGCTCTTGCAAGTAAAACTTTAACTTTTTCTTTATCTTTAAGTTCTATCATTTTTTTATCTAAAAAATCATTACTAATACCAAGTCCTGATAATAATATTCCTACATCGCTTTCTGCTTGCCAACCGTTCATTTCATCAAATCTTGCTTCTAGTTCTGCTACTTTTATTCCATCTTCGTCATTAAAGTCTTCTTTCATGTATAATGCTTCTTTTTCTTTCATTATTTCATATAGTTCTTTATTACCCATTATGACTGTTTCTAATACCGTATACTCATTAAATTCATTATGGTTTTGTTTTAATACTGATATTCTTTCATTTTTACCTATTATTATATTACCTTTTGTTGATTCAATTTCACCGCTTATTATTTTTAAAAGTGTTGATTTACCTGCTCCGTTTGCCCCTATTATTCCATAACAACAATCTTCTTTAAATTCTAAATTAACATTTTCAAATAATGTTTTTGTTCCAAATCTTATTGATAAATTTTCTATTTTAAGCATGTTACCACTCCTAACTTTACATATATTATCATATTTACAAAAGAAAAACTAGATTAATATCTAGTAAAAGTGTATTGTTCGTCTTTTTCTATTAATTCATCCATATAAGGTATATATGGTAAGTCTTTATATCTTTTTTTAAGTTCAATAAATATTTTTTTCATATTTTTTAATGTTTTTATTTTTTCGCTTAGTTTATCATATTCGTACTCATCTATTTCAAATATTTCTTTATAAAATATTGAAAATATAAAACTTAATAACATTGATAATCTATCAAAGTTATAATCAACTTCATAATCACATTGTCTATATTTTACATAATCTTGAGTTAAAAGTGGAATTTTATCTCCAACTACATTATTTAAACTACAACTTTCAAAGTCTATAAAATAATGTTTATAATTTTTATCAAATATTATATTATCAAAACTTAAATCTGAAACTACTATTTCATTTTCATGTATATTTTTTAAAGTTGTTGTACATTCATTTATTATTTTTAAATAATCAGATAATTTATTATTTATCTGTTTAAAATCATATAAAGAATGTGAAGTTTTTATATAATCACTATATATTCCTTTAAATTTACCATTTAGTTTTAATTTTCCTTTTGGTAAAATTACATTTTCGATATCATAACCATCTAACATGTTTATTTTTAATTCTTTTCTTTTAATAATATATGAAGGCATATTTTTATATATTTTATAGAAATACTTTTTATCATGATAAATATTTCCTTCACTATTGGATAGACAATTAATTTCGTATAATTTATAAAAATCTATTTCTTTTATATCTATATTTTTTAACATAATACCCCTTCTTTATAGAGCATATAATACATTATTTTATAAGTATTGTCAATTTTAGTTATCTATTTTAATTATATCTGAATCATTTGGAACTATTATATTATTTAATTTTAATTTATTTAGTTCTACTCTCGTACTATCATCTAAATGGCTAACAACAAATCTACAATTTACATATTTTTCACTTAAATATTTAATGTTATCTATTCCCATATGTTTAGAAGTTCCTTTTATGAACATGCAATCACAAAATAAATAATCACAAATATTTGCCATATATTCTACATTTTTACATAATGAGGTATCTCCTGTAAAACCGATTTTTTTATTTTTGTTATTAAATATATATGCGTAAGCAGGTTTCATGTTCCCATGATTTACTAAAATTTTTTCTACTTCATATTCATTAATTCTAAATTTATTATCAAATATGTATTTTAAATTAAAAGACTTATTTATGCTTTTTACAGAGTTAGGAAACGCTAATTTCAATAATTCTTGATTCTTTTTCTTTCCATCTTTACTACAATAAATACTAATGTTTTTATTATCACTTTTTGATTTTAATAAAAAATAAAATGGAATATCAAAATAATGGTCACCGTGAAAATGAGTTATTAATACATTGTTTATTTTTCTAGGATTTATTTCTAATTTAAATAAGTTTTTACACATCCCATTAGGCATATCTACTAAAATATCATCGTCTATCATATATGAAGCACTATTATATTGTGTCCACATACTACCGCTACCTATAACTTTAATTTTCATTTTATACTTCCCTTCTAAAACTATTATTTTTTACATAATATCATTTTTAATACATATTCATTAATGCATATTCGAAATATATTAATAGATTTTATAAAAGTTAAAACTATTGATTTTTAAAGTCAATAGTTTATCTTTTTATTCAGTATCTGTTACTTCTATATTTCCACTATAATTTTCTATTGTTCCTGTCTTAAAAGTAGCAGTAGTACCACCAGTTATACTACCCCAATCAAATTCTTTCCCTGTTTTATTTATTATTTTTGTTAAATTTGAATTTGAATAATCATCTTTACGAAAAGCACCTGATTCTATTGTTATAACATTTTCAGGTATTATTATACTCGTTAGATTGTTTTCTCCAAATGCATATTCCCCTATTGTTGTGACACTGTTTGGAATGACAACACTTGTGAGCTGATTTCCACTAAATGCATCTCCTTCTATTGTTATAATATTATTAGGTATTTTTATATCCTTTTTACTACCACCGTAACTTACTATTATAGTTCTATCCTCAGTTCCATCTTCATTTCTTTTATAAATGAATGCTTGATCATCTGGTAATAAATTTATATTAAATGCAGCATATCCTATCATTGTGACACTATTTGGAATTTTAACACTTGTAAGTTGATTTACCGCAAATGCTCTATTGCATATTGTTATAACACTTTCTGGAATTACTACACTTGTGAGATTGTTATTCATAAATGCAGCTTCTCCTATTGTTGTTACACTATTTGGGATTTTTATACTTGTGAGTTTATTAAAAACAAATGCCATTTCTCCTATTTCTATTACGCTGTTTGGAATGATAACACCTTTCAAATTGCATGTTCCATAATCATAAATATCATCTGTACAACTTGCAAATGCATTATTACCTATTTTTGTAACACTATTTCCATTAGTTGATTTTGATGGTATTGCTATATCATATTTGTTTTCATCTTCTAAATTCTTCCATACATCAGATACTCCTGTTATTGTTGCTGTTCCATCATCATTATCTTCAAATGTAAACCAATCTGTTGAACTTTCTTCTACATCTGGTTCAACTGGTCCTGTACTTGTTCCATCACAACTACCTTTTTCTATATTTGTTACTTCATCATTTTCTATGCTTACTTTATATTCATTTATTGTTAGACATCCTTCACTTACTTTTCCATTATTATATGTTAAATGTCCTCCTTTTGCCATTGTTCCTTCTACTTCTATTTTATTATCTTCTAAATATCCATTTTCATCTACATTAAGTGTACCATTTAATGTAAAATTGCTTCCTTTTAATAATTCTTTTGAATAAAATATATTTACTCCTTCCATATATCCATATGCTGATGATCTTGCTGCACCTTTTCTTGATGATTCCACTATATTTATTATTAGTGGTACTGTTATTAACGCTATTATTGCAAGTATTACTATTACTGCTAATAATTCTACTAATGTAAATCCTTTTTTCATTTACAACTCTCCTATCTTAAGTATATAATATATAAACTTTATAACTTTTGTCAAGTATCGTATAAAAATAATATTTAAAAAATAATTATTTTACTATCTACTTTACAGATTTATAAAAATTATTAATTAACAAAAAAGTACACATAAAGTGTACTTATATATATTATCCTTATATTCCATAAAATGTACAGATTATAAAGAATACTATTCCTAATACTAGTGTTAAACGGCTCATGAATAGTTCTCCACCACGCTCTTTACGATTAGCGAATAAACTATCATTTCCACCTGTTATAGCGTTAGATGCACTTTCCGCTTTACCACTTTGTAAAAGCGCAATTGCAATCAATAATATTGACACTATAATGAGTACTACTTGCATAGACATCCTCCTTAGGTATATAATATACCACATTTTTTTAATCATTGCAAGTTTATATAATTTCTGATTTTAAATTAGGATTTTTAAGAGCATTTACAAGTATATCTATTTCTTCTTTTGTATTGTAAAAGTAAAAACTAGCTCTACAAGTATTTTTAACTCCTAATTCATCCTTTAATATTTTAGCGCAGTGATTACCTGCTCTAACACAAATTTTATATTTATTTAAATATATAGCAAGGTCTTGTGAAAAAACATCTTTAATATTAAATGATATTATCCCATTCTCACTCTCCTCATTATATATTATGATATCTTTTACTTCTTTTAATCTTGAAATTGCATATTTTTTTAATTCTTTTTCATATTTACTTATATTTTCAATTCCAATTTGTTCTATATACTTAACTATACCCCCAAATGCAATAACATCTGCAATATTAGGTGTTCCTGCCTCAAATGTATATGGTAAATCTTTATAAATTCTAACACCTTCATTATCGAAAGAAGCATTCATTCCACCACCAAATAATAAAGGTTTCATATTATTAAGTAATTCTTCTTTTCCATAAAGTACTCCAACACCTGTTGGACCACACATTTTATGAGCAGAAAACGCTAAAAAGTCTATATCTAAATCTTTAACATCTACTTTAATATGTGGTACACTTTGTGCCCCATCAACAATAACTAAAATACCTCTTTCATGTGCATATTTAATTATCTGTTTAATAGGTCTTATATCACCTACTACATTTGTAATATGAGCAATAGAAATAACTTTTGTTTTTTCAGTAATTGAATCTTTTAAATTTTCAAATGTTAATTCATAATTACTATTTAATTTTGCATATTTTATATTTATACCCATTTTTTCTTTTAATTCAAACCAAGGTAAAATATTTGATGCATGTTCACTTTTAGTTATAATTACTTCATCACCTTGTTTTAAAATATATTTAAAATATCCAAAAATAACTCTATTTAAAGAATCAGTACATCCACTTGTAAAAATTATTTCTTTACTATCATTTGCATTTATAAATTCTTTTACAATATTTCTAGTATTTTCGTACATTTCATCTGTTTTTAAACTTATATCATAGTCTCCTCTATGAGCATTAGAACAATATTTATAATAATACTCCTTTAAATAATCCAACATTACATTTGGTTTTAAAGTAGTTGCTGCATTATCAAAATATACTATATTTTCTTTTAACATTGGAAAATCTTCTCTATTCATAACTCACCTCCAATATTCTTGTATTTTTTTTGAAATCATTTCTTTTATATCCTCTAAATCTATATCACTTAATATAAATCCTTTTATAAGAAGCATTAAAGCATCTTTTTCATTTATACCCCTACTTTGTAAATAAAACATTTCAGTATCACTAAACTTACCTATTAAAGCACTATGTGCAGCATTTACATCATATTCATCTATATATAAATTAGGATATATTTCACATTTATTATCAGTTAAATTAATTATTCTATTTACTTGATTTACATTACATTCTTTATTACCTTTTTCTACAAATGAAGAAACATTAAATTTAATTTTTCCATCTTTTATCGCAACACCATTATTTTTTATATAACTTTCTGTATTTGAATAATTATGATATATTGTTAGATCATATTTTTCTTTTGATGTGCTTATTGTTTTAAATATATAATTTATTTTAGAATTTTTTCCATTTAAGTTTACAACTACATTTTCATTAATTGTATCAACATCATTAAATTTTAAAACATTTAAATTTGATTCTTTTTCTAATAAATATTTTGTTCTTATTTTTGATTCAACACCTGTTTTTATTTCATATAATTTTAAATTAGTAAATTCGTTTAATTCAAAAATAACTTCTAATTTTGTAAGATTATCAAAATTATAATTTATAAATAAACTTGTATCTTTTAAAATTTTTAGTTTTAATGTTTTTACTAAACTATTTTCATCTATTATACATGTGATGTCATTATTTAAGTTAATAATATTTATATTATCATTAACTATTTCTATTTTATTCATTTTTTTTATTTTCCTCAACGATACAAGTACTATTTAATTCAATTTTTTCTAAATTATCATATCCATTTTTTTCTATATATTCTACTAAAGTATTATCTCCACTTTTAATTATTGTTCCATTTTTCATTATATGAACATGAGTAGGTTTTATATAACTTAATAATCTTTTATAGTGAGTTATAACTAATATAGCAGGGTTATATTCATTATAATAATCCATTACATTTTCACCAACTATTTTTAAACTATCAACATCCAATCCTGAATCTATTTCATCAAGCATTACTATATTTGGTTTTAAAGTATACATTTGAAGTATTTCATTTTTCTTTCTTTCTCCACCAGAAAAGCCTTCGTTTATATCTCTATGTATCATACTTTTATCCATTTTTAATTTTTCTACATTTTCATCAAGTTTTTTTATAAAATCAAATAATTTAAAATTTTCTTTTTCTTTAGAATGTAAAGCAGTTCTTAAAAAATCTGCATTTGTAACTCCTTCTATTTCAGGAGGTAGTTGTAATCCTAAGAAAAGTCCTAAATTTGCTCTTTTATCTACTTCTAAATTATTAATTAAAGTATCATCAAAATATATTTCTCCAGATGTAATTTTATAATTAGAATCTCCCATTATTACTTTTAGTAATGTAGATTTACCTGTTCCATTTGGACCCATTATTGCATGTATTTCTCCACTTTTTATTTCTAAATTAAAATTATTTAATATATTTTTATTATCTATATCAACACATAAATTAATTATTTTTAAACTATGCATAATCTCATCTCCATAGATATTATACTAAATTATGTTTTAAAATAAAAGAAATTATATATTTTATGTTTAAATTTATTTTAAATAACTATAATATAAATGAATATTCGCAGATATTCACTAAGAAGATTATTCTTCTTTTTTTATAAGTATGATATAATTAATTTGTAAAGGAGAATATTTATGGATTGTATATTTTGTAAAATTATTGATGGTAGTATCCCTTCATATACAATATATGAAGATAATTTAGTAAAATGTTTCTTAGACATTAATCCTGATGTAAATGGACATACTTTGATAATACCAAAAAAACATTTTAAGGACATAAATGATATTGATAATGATACTTTACTACATATATTAGATGTAACAAAAAAAATAAAATCTTTATTAGAAGAAAAGTTAAATATTGATGGTTTAACATTAATACAAAATAATGGAGATGTACAAGAAGTTAAACATTATCATTTACATTTAAAACCTTATTATAATGAAAAACAACAATTAAAAGATGTTAAAGAAATATATGAAATATTAAAAAAAGTTTAGTAAATTTTTACTAAATTTTTTAATTTTTAATACTTTTATTTATGTTATAACATATTTTTATAAATTTATTTCTTTTTTTTGACAATTTATTATTTGTTCTTATAGGATGAACTCTATTAGTTAATAATATAGAAGCCATTTTATTAACTCTATCTATTAAAATACTAGTACCTGTAAATCCTGCATGTGTAATGGTGCCTAAAGTATAGTTTTCTCCTGTAATATCTTTATTTTTTCCAACTATCCAACCTATACTTCTATATTTATTATTTATTTTTTGTTTTGAATATGGAATAAACCAAGAATCTATTATTTCTTTAGATAAGTATTTTTTATTATTAAATACTCCATTATTCAAAACCATTTTACAAAAATTTGTTAAATCACATATATTTGAAAAAACTCCAGCATGTCCTGCAATACCATTTAAATAATAAGCCTTTTTATCATGTACAATACCTCTAACAAGTCCTCTATCAAATGTATATTCAGTTGGTGCGCATAAATTTTTATTATTTGGATTATAACATGTATTATTCATTTTAAGTGGCTCAAACACTTCTATTTTAGCGACTTCATCAAGTGATAATGAATATATCTTTTCTATTATAAATCCAAGTAATATAAAACCTATATCAGAATAAACTACATCTGTTCCTGTTTTATATTTTAATTTTACATTATATATTTCATCTATTAATTGTTGTTTATTTTTAATTTTAGATAAATCTAAACTAGCAGGTAATCCTGATGAATGTGTAAGTAAATCGTATATTGTTATATATTTGTATTTAAATTTTTTTAAATAAAATGAAACTTTATCTTTTAAGTTTATTTTTTTATTCATTAACATACGACCTATTATAGTATTAGTTACTACTACTTTAGTAAGTGATGCTAAATCATATAAAGTATTTAAATTATTCTTTTCTATATGCGGAAATAATGATTTATTACCAACTACTCCCATATAAACATTATTTTTAACTATTAGTGAATATGTCGCACCTGGTATTGCTTTTTCTTTTACAAGTTCATTTAAAAATTGTTCTAAATTATTCATATCTCACCTATGTTTTAAATATTTGATATATTTTTGTACCTATTACTTGTAATAGAGGCGCACGATAAATAAATTTAGGATTATCTTTTATAATAGACTTTACTATTTTATTTGATATAGAATTTAAATTATGTTTTTCTAAAAGTCCAAAAAACAAATTTTCTCTTTTTCTAATTAAATCTAATTGAGCATTAAAATAACTATTTATATCCATATATTTATATTTATTTTCAAGCATTACTTGATTAAATCCTGTATGATACATTCCAGGTTCTATTAATACTATTTTTATATTATTAGATAACATTTTAATCTCTTTTTTTAAAACTTGAGTAAGCATTATTATACTTGATTTAGTTGAACAATAACTTCCTAAAAATTTAATTGGAAGTATTCCTGCTAAAGAAGAAATCATTATTATTTTTCCTTTATCTTTTTTTATCATTTTTTTAAGAACAGTTTGTACAACTTCAAAATTTGAAAAAACATTTACTTCAAAATTATATCTTACTCTATCCATATCTATTTCAGTAATAGAGCCACCTTCTCCAACAGCAGCAAAGCATACTAAAATATCTATATCTAAATTATTTAATTTTTTTATATCATTTTTATCTGTTACATCTAATTTAAAACACTCTATATTTTTATAATTTTTATATTTTTCTTTTAATATTTTTAATTGTATATCTGTATGTACTGTTACATATATTTTATAATTTTTATTTTTTATTTTATCTAATACACCTTTAGATATTCCACTTCTTGCTCCTGTTAATAATATATTTTTCATCTAATCACCAATATTATTATTAACTAAATTAATATTTATATTAAAAAAACTCATGTCTATATGACATGAGATAAAAATTTATTTTAATGCTTCTTTTCTAGAAAGATTAAGTCTTCCTTTTTTATCATATCCAAGAGATTTAACTATTATTTCATCTCCGACTTTTACTACATCTGAAGGTTTTTCAACTCTTTCATTAGCAAGATGAGAAACATGTACTAATCCTTCGCAACCAGGCCATAGTTCTACAAAGCATCCAAAATCTTCTACTTTTACTACTTTACCTGTATAAACCATACCATCTTCTACTTCTCTAACAACTGATTTTATCATCTCTGCTGTTTTATCAATTATATTTTGATCTGAATGATATATAATAACTCTACCACTATCTTCAAGATCCACTTTAACTGCATTTATATCAGTTACTGATGTAACATTACTAGCCTCACAAATGATTTTTGTAATCATTTCTCCACCTTTTCCAATAACTTCTTTAATTCTATTTGGATTAATCATAAATGTCATTGTTTTTGGTGCATATTTACTTACTTCTTTTCTTGGCTCACTTATTTGTTTAGTCATAACATCTAATATTTCAAGTCTTGCTTTTTTAGCTTGTTCTAATGCTTCTTTTAATATTTGTTTAGTTATACCTTTTATTTTTATATCCATTTGTAGTGAACAAATACCATCTTTTGTTCCTCCTACTTTAAAATCCATATCTCCTAAATGATCTTCCATACCTTGAATATCAGTTAGTATTGTATAATCATCTCCTGCTGTAATTAATCCCATAGCAATACCAGCAACAGGCGCTTTTATAGGAACACCAGCTGCCATTAATGACATACAAGCTGCACATATAGTTGCTTGACTTGATGAACCATTGCTTTCTAGTATTTCTGATACAACTCTAATTGTATATGGAAATTCTTCTTCTGAAGGTATTACTTGAGAAAGCGCTCTCTCACCTAAGGCTCCATGTCCTATTTCTCTTCTACCCGGAGCACCATATCTACCTGTTTCACCAACTGAGAAAGCTGGGAAATTATAATGTAACATAAATCTTTTTTCATCTTCTAAAGATAATCCATCAAGTATTTGATGTTCACCTAAAGCACCTAATGTAGTAACTGCTAATGCTTGAGTTTCTCCTCTTGTAAATAATGCACTTCCGTGAGTCCTTGGAAGAAGGTCAATATCAGTAGAAAGTGGTCTTATTTCATCCATTTTTCTTCCATCTGCTCTAGTATGCTCTTTTACAACTATTTGTCTAAATATTTCATATTCTGCTTCTTCTAAAACTAATTTAACTTTTGTTATTAACTCATTTAATTCTGATTCTGATAAATTAGAATTTTCAGTTTCATATTTTTTAACTACATCTTCTTTTACTTTATCAATTGCTTCATATTTTTCTAATTTACCTTTAATTCTCATTGCTTTATTTAAGTCATCTAGTACTAGATTTCTTATTTCTGCTTTTAATTCATCTTCTATATTTAATACTTCATATTCCATTTTAGGTTTTCCAACTTCTTTTATTATTTCAAGTTGAAAATCGATTAATTCTTTAATTGCTTCATGTCCAAACATAAGTGCTTCAAGCATTAATTCTTCACTTACTTCTTTTGCACCTGCTTCTACCATGTTGATTGCTTCTTTTGTTCCTGCTACTGTTAAATCCAAATCAGATTTCTCTAATTCGTCAGGTGTCGGATTTATTATGAAGTTTCCATCAATATGTCCTACTTTAACTCCTGCAATAGGTCCATCAAATGGAACTTCAGATATTGAAGTTGCTAAAGAAGATGCAAACATAGCAGTTAATTCAGGTGAATTATCTTGTTCTACTGATAAAACTGTATTAACAACTTGTACTTCATTTCTAAAATTATCTGGAAAAAGAGGTCTCATAGGTCTATCTATCATACGAGCAGCAAGTGTTGCATTATCTGTAGGCCTTCCTTCTCTTTTTATAAAACCACCTGGTATTTTTCCAACTGAATATAATTTTTCATTATATAAAACCATTAATGGAAAAAAATCTGATAAAATGTTGGCTGTTTTAGATACACACACTGTTGAAAGTATTACTGTATCACCATATCTAACTAAAACTGAGCCATTTGCTTGTTTAGCAAGTTCTCCATGTTCTACTATTATTTTTCTTCCCCTGAAATTTAGTTCAAATGTTTTTTTCATATTTTCCTCCTACACTTTTATTTTTCTTATACTAATAAATAATCCATCACTTTTTTCTTCATAATAAATTTCTTTAGTTTTTAAATCATAATAATTACCATTTTTTTTATATATTAAAGTTGTTGTTACATTTTCATTTTCTAATTTAATTTTATTGTTTTTCTTATCATAATAAATAATGTCATTATTAATTAGTTTTCCTATATAAATATTACTTAATTCCATATTTTCCTTCCAAAATAAAGACACTCAAAAAAGAGTGCCTACTTATTATAATTATTTTCTTAAACCTAAACTTTTAACAATTGCACGATATCTTGTTACGTCAGTTTTAATTAAATATTGTAACAAACTTCTTCTTTGTCCTACTTTCTTAAGTAATCCACGACGAGAATGAAAATCATGCTTATGTTCTTTTAGATGTTCAGTTAAGTTATTTATTTCTTCTGTAAGTATTGCAATTTGTACTTCTGCTGAACCTGTATCATTTTCACTTTTTGCATACTTTTTTATTATTTGTGATTTTACTTCTTTACTTAATGCCATGCTTTTTCTCCTTTCATATTATACGCTTATAACCTAGAATAAAGTCGGAGACTCTAAATTCCAAGTAAATAAGTACATACATAATATACACTATTTTTTTTTTTTTGACAAGTATTTTATTAAAAATTAAAATAAGTTTTTGTTTTATCTAAATTTACTGATTTTAAATATGCCATCTCTTCTATTGTTACAAATTCATATCCTTGTTTTTTTAATTCATCTATAGCTTTTAAAGCAGCATTTACTGATGTTTTAAAAATATCATGAAGTAATATTATATTTCCATCTTTTGCATTTTTAATTATTTTTTTATAAACTGTATTTGTATTTTTGTATTTCCAATCTAATGTATCAACATTCCATAATATATGATACATATTAGCTATATTTTTTATTTTTGTATTTATATTCCCATATGGTACTCTTATTATACTAGGTTTTACTCCTATTACATCATTAATTGCTTTATTTGTTTTTTCTATTTCATCTTTTATTTCTTCATCTGTTAAATAAAATAAATTTTTATGATTATATGTATGACTTCCTATTTGATGTCCTTCTTCATATGCTTGTTTTATTGTATCTTGAAATTCATTTACTCTACTACCAAGAACAAAAAATGTTACTCTTACATCTCTTGCTTTAAGTTGTTCTAATAAATATTTAGTATTGTAACTAGGTCCATCATCAAATGTAAGTGCGATTAATTTTTTTCCTCTATATTTTTCAAGATCCCTTTTTGAAGGTATTATATTAGGTATCAAAGTTATATCTAATTTATATTCTTTTTTTAAATACTCGTTTATATCTTGATAATCTATTTTAAATTCTTTTATTTTATTTAAAAAATTATACTTTATTGTTAATCCATCTTTATTTAATATGAATTTTTTTAATGTTGAAATTGTCTTATAATTTAATTCATTAAATACTTCTGATTCATTTAGTTTAGTCGTAAGTTGTGATATGTAATATGAATTATCGAATATATCTTTTAATTCTAATATTTCTTTTGTATCGCTATCAAATACTATTACTTCATTTTTTTCTTTTACACAATTATCATAATATATATAAGAATTTAAATCTATAAATGTTATTCCTTTGTATTCTTGTTTTTCATAATTTACAACCATATTTTTTATATTATCTAATTCATTTTCATATATATTTTTATTTTGATTAACAAATTCCTTTATTTTAAAATCTATTTGTTTATTATTTATTATTGGATAAGATATTATAAGTTTATAATCATCTTGTATTATATTTTCTTCATATTTATTTTCTTTAAAAAAAACAAGTAAAAAAATCATAATTAAGGTAAGTATTAAAATAAATATAACTTTTTTCATATTTCACCTACCTATATAAAATATAGTTAAATGTTTTAAAAAAAGAACTTTTAATTATTAACTTACAAAAAAAGATATTAAATTTATATATTAATATCTTTATAACCCTTTTATTCTTTTTATTTAAATTTACTTAATTGAAAGTTTTTTTGTTTTGTCTTGTAATCCTTCACTGTAGTCTATTTCAGGTTGTGTAGTTGGAATTGTTCCATTAAGTGATTTAAGATAACTTTTTAATTGATTTAAATATTCTATGTGTGAAGTTACTTTTTGTGTTTCTTGATTTTGAGTAATTTCTTGTTCATTTACTTTTGATTTGTTTTTTCTTAATGTTTTTAATTTAAATTTAGCAAGTTTTAACTGCTCATTTAAATAACTTTTTCTTTTATTAAAAGTTGTGACATCTTTACTGTAACGAAAACTCATAAAAGTACATACGGCGATTAATAATGGTGTTAAACTACAGAAAAGTAGCCAAGATTCACTTGTTACAAAAAGTATAGTAGTAAATATAAATATTAAGAAATTACCAAATAAATAAAATTTCTTGTATTTTAAATCCTTTTCAAAATCTTTATTTTTTTCAATTTCATTTTCCAACTCTTCAACTATATTTTCAGTTGCTAAAATATCTTCCAAATTATCACTATACTCTACCAATCTAGGATTATCATTCTCATCTTTTACTGATACAACTCCACTATTTTTAATGTAATTATATTCATTATTCATTTTATTTTCCCCCTTTTTCCTTTTCACTTTTTCCAAGTGATTGACGAATATATTAGCACATCATTTAACATTTGTCAAATTTTGTATAAATAATATATACTTTCTTATTCTTTTTATTTAAAATTACTTAATTGAAAGTTTTTTTGTTTTGTCTTGTAATCCTGCACTGTAGTCTATTTCAGGTTGTATAGTTGGAATTTGTCCATTTTGAAGTGATTCAAGATAACTTTTTAATTGATTTAAATATTCTAAGTGTGAAGTTACTCTTTGTGTTTCTTGATTTTGAGTAATTTCTTGTTCATTTACTTTTGATTTGTTTTTTCTTAATGTTTTTAATTTAAATTTAGCAAGTTTTAACTGCTCATTTAAATAACTGTTTCTTTGATTAAAACGCATAACATTTTTATGATGCTTATAAGTAGCATATGAAACTGCAATTACACCAAGTACCTTGAGAGCTCCATCAGAAGATACAAGTAATAAGGAATATTTTGGTGCTACTTCTATCATAGAAAGCATAAAACCATCTATCATAGAAAACACAAAACCAACTAAAAATAACAATGAAGCCACAATCAAACAATATTTTTGATATTTTAATTGTTCTTTTAAATCTTTACTTTTTTCAATTTCATTTTCCAACTCTTCAACTATATTTTCAGTTGCTAAAATATCTTCCAAATTATCACTATACTCTACCAATCTAGGATTATCATTCTCATCTTTTACTGATACAACTCCACTATTTTTAATGTAATTATATTCATTATTCATTTTATTTTCCCCCTTTTTCCTTTTCACTTTTTCCAAGTGATTGACGAATATATTAGCACATCATTTAACATTTGTCAAATTTTGTATTTATACCTTATTTTTAAACATTTTCCAAGGTTTTATTTTTGTATTATCTTTCTCATATACTTTATATAAAGCAAGTATTTCATTATTTTTATTTTTAAATAAAATAGGTTCATTATATATATTATCAAGTATTTTACCATTTAATATTTCATCTTCATTATTAGTAATAACTTCCTTAAAATTACTTAAACAATCTTCTATTGGTATAATTTTATAATTATTTTTTCTTATTTCTTCCAATGTATATGAATTATTAACACCAAAATTTCCTTGTTTTATTCTTCTTAAATCTTTCATTACTCCTATTGTATTTAAAAGAGTCGCTAAATCATTAATCAAACTTCTAATATATGTTCCTTTACTTACTAAACACCTTATATCAAATAATATTTTTCCATCGATATATTCTATATCACTAACTAATTCAATTTCTTTTATAGTAACACTTCTTTTAGGTAAATTAATTTCTTTCCCTTCTCTTGCATATTCATATAATTTTTTCCCATTAACTTTAACAGCAGAATATATTGGAACTTCTTGTTCATATGTACATTTCATTTTTTCTATTTGTTTTTTTATTTCTTCTTTTTTTATATCAACATTTTGTTCTTCTATAATATTTCCTGTTATATCTAATGTATCTGTTTTTATTCCAAGTATAACTGACGCTATATATTCTTTATAATCAGAAGTAATGATTTCACATAATTTTGTAGCGTTTCCTATAGTAAGCACTAAAACACCTGTTGCTAAAGGGTCTAATGTACCTGTATGTCCTATTTTTTTAATATTAAGTATTTTACTTACTTCGTTTACAACATCCCTACTTGTACAATTCTTTGGTTTATCTACAACTAATACACCATTCATTATTTCACCAATTCTTTATTTTCGTTTATTATTTCTTGTACTGCTTTGCAATCATTAAAAGGTATTTTTTTATCTTGAAATAATATATATTCTTCATGACCTTTTCCTAATATTAATAATGTATCAAATTCTTTTAAATAACTAATTCCTTTTTTTATTGCTTCTTTTCTATCTAAAATGATTTCATAGTTTTTATTTTCTATTCCATCGGTCATATCTTTAACTATTTGTTTTGGGTCTTCATAATGTGGGTCATCATTTGTAATAATTGCCTTTTTACTTAAATTACAAACTATTTTTGTCATTATTGGTCTTTTTGTTCTATCCCTATCTCCTGTACATCCAAATACTGTATATATATTACCTTTAGTTATTTCTTTCATTGTTGATATTATTTTTTCAACTGCATCTGGTGTATGTGCATAATCTATTACAATACTATTGTTTTTATATATTATTGTTTCCATTCTTCCACTTGGTGTTTTTAAATTATAAATTATATTTTGTATTTTTTCTTTATCTATTCCTATTAAATTAAGAATTGATATTGTAATAAGCAAATTATAAATATTATATTTTCCTATTAATCTTGATGTTAAAGAGTATTTTTCATTATTGTAACTATATACTAATTTAGTACCTAAATTATTCATCTCACATTGTTCAATTTTAAAGTCTCCACCATTAAATCCATAAGTTATGTTTTTGTTTTCTTTAAGTAGAAAATAATCTTTATATTTATCATCATAATTTACTAAAGCTATACCATTTGGTTTTAATTTTTTAAATAATTCTTGTTTAGCAAGCACATAATTTTCCATTGTTTTATGAAAATCTAAATGATCTTGAGTTAAATTTGTAAATACTACATAGTCAAATAAAAATCCTTCTACTCTTTTATAAGAAAGTCCTTGACTACTTACTTCCATACATATATATTTACAACCTTCTTCATATGATTTTAAAAATAAATTAAATAAATCTAATACATCAGGTGTTGTATTTGATAAAGATTCTACTTTTGTATTTATATAAAATCCTATTGTTCCTATATAAGATGCTTTTATACCAACACTATTTAGTGCATTATGAAGTAAAAAAGCACTTGTTGTTTTTCCATTTGTTCCTGTTATACCAATTATTTTCATTTCATTTAAGTATGAAGTATAGTTTTGTTTTAAATAATCTATTAAATATTTTCTAGTATCTTTTACAACTTCATATGGTATTTTGTAATTTTTATCTTCTTCAACGATTAATTTAGTTGCTCCATTTTCTATTGCCTTATCAATATAGTCATGTCCATCTGAACTAACTCCTCTAAGCGCTATAAAGGTATCGCCTTTTTTTACTTTTCTTGAATCTACTTTTATATCTAATTCCATATAATCACCTTTTATAATTGTACTATATATTTTATTTTTAAACAAGAAAAAAGCAAATACGAATTTGCTTAAAAATCATTATCTTTACCAGCTACAACATATTTTGGAGCATCTGCCCATATATCTTCTTTATTAGAATCTAATTTTTTACTAAAAATTAAATTTAGTTTTTCTTTTATTTGTTCTCTACTAAATGGTTTAGAAATATAGTCATTAAATCCTTTTTCAATATACTTTTCTTTAGAGCCTGTCAATGCATCAGCAGTTAGCGCAATTACAGGTGTTGTAAAATTTGGATTTTCTTTTAACTTTTGTAATGTTTGTTCTCCATTCATATATGGCATCATTATATCCATTAAAATTAAGTCATAATTATTATTATTTACTTTATTTATACATTCTTCTCCACTTATTGCTTCATCTATTTCAAAATCAAAATTTGAAAGTGCTCTTTTAGCGACTTTTATATTAAGTACATTATCATCAACAACTAATATTTTTTTATGACCATAATTATCATCTATTTTATTTTCTTCTATAATTTCTTCTGTTGTAACTAATTTACTAATTTTTTGTGGAATTTGAACAACAAATATTGAACCTTTTCCAAATTGACTTTGAACATTTATTTTTCCACCCATCATTTCAACTAAACTTTTCGTAATAGCAAGACCAAGTCCTGTTCCTTCTGTTGTTGTGTTTCTATCTACATCTAATCTATCAAATTTTGTAAATAATTTACTTATATTTTCTGCTTTTATCCCTCTTCCTGTATCCTGACAAGTTATAATTAAATTCGAAATATTTTTATTTATATCGTTTATACATTTTATAGTTAAATTAACTTCTCCTTGTTCTGTATATTTAATTGCATTAGTAAGTAAATTATTTACTATTTCTTTTACTTTCCCCTTATCTCCTATTAATTCATATGGAATATCATCAGCTATATTTAGATTAAACTTTATAGGTTTATCCCCTATACGAGTAGATGTTACTTTACATAATTTTGTAATTTCTTCTTTAAATTTATAAGTATTTTCTATGATTTCCATTTTTTCTGATTCTATTTTATTTATATCAAGAATATTTCCAACTATCTCAAGTAAAGTTTGTGAAGCATTTTGTATATCCTTAATATCTTCTATTACTTCTTTTGGTACTTGCTCTTGATATGTTGTTATATCTTCTGAAAGACCTACTATTGCATTTAAAGGTGTTCTTATTTCATGACTCATACTTGATAAAAAGTCTGATTTTGCTCTATTTGCTTTTTCTGCTTGGTTTTTAGCTAACATAACTTGATTTAACATTTTAACATCAGGATTTTCTATAGTGAAATACATAATTAAGCAAATAAATACTTCAATTTGTACAATAATTGTTATTTGTGGAAAAAAGTATTGTATCATACCTGAAATAATAAAACATATTACTAATATATATATTGGTAATGCTTTTTTATTTGAAATTTCCTTATGTTTAATAAGTGCCAAAAAGGAAATACATGTTGTATATATTATAGAAATAAAATAAGTGAATTTTGTATCTAACCCTAAAGTATAATATATACCGTCATTAAAATTAACGTACATTTCATATGGAAGTATTAATGCAATAATAGAAGACGTAATAGTTATAAATACATTAATATATCTTATTATTTTGTTCTTAATGTTTGATATTTCTAAGACATATGTTAAAAATAAACTAATCCACACAATAAAATAAATTAATAATAGTTTTGTAATAATACATGTTAAATATTCTATCTGGTAAATTGAGAAAATTTCACAAGCTAATTGTATTATGATACCAACTGAATTACAAATTAATAATCTTTTATAAATTTTATTTTCATTATTATCTAATCTTTGTTTTGAAAAATATAATACAATTAAAAATAATATATAAAAAAAACTTAAAATGTATGAACAAAACAACAAAGAAAATTTCATCATCATCACCTATTGTAATTATATCATATTTTTAAGTTTTAGTATTATTTTTGCAATTTTTTAATTTTAACTTTTTCTAATTCAATTAAATCTTCAATATCATTTTTTATGTAATTTATATCCCTTTTCCCTGATTGAGCACTTGGAAATTTTTCTCTAATGCAAAAGCAATTAGGGATAGCCTCTTTAATATTCATAGTTTTTGACACTATGTCTTGTATTTCTTTTAAATACTCAATTATTTTTTCAGGTTGTTGTTTTAATAATTCAGATACCTCATTTTCCCATACTATATGAGCAACTAATTTATTATCATCATCTGGATGTGTTTGTATCTCACATAATTTGACTTTATTTGACATTAGAATTACTCTCTCTACATCAAAGTTAAATATTTTTTGTCCATCTATTATTGAATAATCACTTTTTCTTCCTAATACGACTAGACTGCCATCTTCATTAATATATCCAATATCTCCTGTTTGACTCCAACATTCCCCATTAATATCTGTGTGAAAAAATTTTTCGGTTGCTTTTGGATTTTTAAAATATTCTAACATACCAATTTCAGTTTTAGCCATTATATTTCCTCTTGCACCATATTTTAACTCTTTGAAATTATCATCAAATATTCCAATTGTTATTATTTCTGGGAGTGGAATGCCTGAAGCTTCATTTGAAAATTTATGTCCTGTGATATCAGTTGTAATTGTTGCACCACATTCACATTCACCATAACCATTCAATAATCTAGCAGAAGAACCATGAATCTTAAAAACTTCCTCAATACTATTTATATCTTTTTCTGTTAATGGTTCTCCACCCTCAACAGGATACTTTAAAAATGATAAAGACTTTTTTTTCATTCTTTTTAAACTCTTATCAAAAGTAAACCCTTGATACATTGAAGTATTTGTCAATATATATTCAGGTTTGAATTTCAAAACATTTTTTATAAAAACATCATGATCAAATCTAGGATCAGTACATACTTTAACTCCAAAAGATAAAGGAAAATTTATTCCCAAACTCAATCCAGTAGAATGCCAAGGAGGAATATTTTGATATACAGATTGTAATCTGGAAGTATCAAATCCTGAATTTCCATATGCATTGACAAGTTTCTGAAAACTATCTACAGATAATAATATTCCCTTTGATGCACCTGTAGTACCACTAGAGTATACCATAGCTTGAGGTTTATTTTTTTCATACAAATCAATAGTTGCTTCTGGATGATAATTTCCATCTTTTATAAATGTTTCCCAATCTGTTTCATTAGATTTTCGATCAACTTTATATTTTGGTGTTATAAATCTTATTAATGATGAGCTCATCATTGGTAATACTACTATTTGTTTTTTAGTCAATTTATTTAAATCATTTTTAAACTTTGGAAAAAATTTATCAACCATTATAATTAATTTACTTTCACACTCATTAATCCTAGAAGTTAATTCATCTGCTGTATAAAATGGTGAAATAATATTTGCAATTGCTCCAATTTTACTAATTGCATAGAATATATAAACAACTTCTGGTGTTGTGGTTGAACATATAGTAACAAAATCACCTTTTTTAACACCATATTCCTCCAATGATTTTGCAACAGAATCTATACTTTTTAATAATTTACCAAAAGTAATTTTTGAACCAAAATATTCTAATGCTATTTCAGATAAATGCCTTATATTACTATTTACTAGTCCCTGATAAGGAGTTGTATTTAAAAATAAATTTTTTTTATTAATATTTTCATAAAAAATATCCCAAGGCCTATCAACTGTAGCGTAACCCGTTTTTTGACAGGAATAAAATAAATCTGTTACCAATTTAGCTTCATCTTCTGAAAGTGTTGGTAATAACCTTTTTAAAGCCTGAAGTTTGTTTTTTTCCATTATACTTACCCCCAATATTATAAATTTCTTACTTTAATTCTAATACTGCTCGAGTTAAAATAGTAATCGTATTATAATATATTTTATACGTTTAGTCAAATTATTTGGATATATTTTTTACTTCAAGAGGTAAAAGCAAGTTTTATTATTATTTTTTTTCAACTTGCATTTATTCTTTTAATGGTATTTAA
>CANQID010000005.1 GCA_947623925.1 uncultured Bacilli bacterium | reverse complement strand
CCTTCTGACCTGTTATTATACTCCTATCATCAAAAAATACATAATAACCTGGGGTCACTATGTATTGTATAAAATTATAATAAAATAATTTTATTATTTACAAATTTGTAATCTAATGATATAATCTATTTGTAAATACGATGACGGGCTTGGAAACCTACCAGTAATATGTTATGAGAGATTCTTCTAGAATAAGTAAGGTGGAACCGCGGGTAAACTCGTCCTTATAATTCTAGGAGATTTTATTTTTTAGGAGGAAAAAATGGAAAAAATAGTTAATTTATGTAAACAATATGGATTTATATTTCAAGGAAGTGAAATATATGATGGACTTGCAAATACATGGGATTATGGTCCTGTTGGAGTTGAACTTAAAAACAATGTAAAAAAATTATGGTGGAAAAGGTTTGTTCAAGAAAGCATGAACAGTTATGGAGTAGATGCGGCAATTTTTATGAATCCTCGTGTTTGGGAAGCAAGTGGACATGTTGGAAGTTTTACAGATCCATTAGTAGATTGTAAGGAATGTAAAACTAGGCATAGAGCAGATAATTTAATTTCAGGTTTTACAGATAAAATAAACCCTGATACTTTGACAGATGAAGAAATGATTAAATATATAAGAGATAATAAAATACCTTGTCCAAAATGTGGCAAAAGTAATTATACTGATATTAGGGAATTTAATTTAATGTTTGAAACTAATAGAGGAGTTGTTAAAGATTCAAGTAGTCTTGTATATTTAAGACCTGAAACTGCACAAGGTGAATTTGTAAATTTTTTAAATGTGTATAGAACTGCTAGAGCAAAAATACCTTTTGGAATAGGTCAAATAGGAAAATCTTTTAGAAATGAAATAACTCCCGGTAATTTTACATTTAGAACAATTGAATTTGAACAAATGGAACATCAATTATTTTGTAAAGAAGGAACTGACAGTGAATTTTATAAACAATATAAAGAAAAAGCAATGAATTTTTTATATGATTTAGGAATAAAAAAAGAAAATTTAAGATTTAAAGATCATGATAAATTAGCGCATTATGCTAAAGAAGCATGTGATATAGAATATTTATTTCCTTTTGGTTTTGGTGAACTTTGGGGTACACATAATAGAACTAATTATGATTTATCAAGACATCAAGAATATTCTAAAAAATCAATGGAATATTTAGACCCTGAAACAAATGAGAAATATATACCATATGTAGTAGAATCATCAGTAGGATGTGATAGGCTTACACTTGCTATATTATGTGATGCATACGAATGTCAAACTTTAGAAAGTGGAGATACAAGAGAAATAATGCATTTTCATCCTGCTTTAGCGCCTTATAAGGCTTGTGTTTTACCACTTGTTAAAAAAATTCATAGTGAAAAAGCTTTAGAAGTATATAATATGCTTTGTAAAAACTTTATGGTAACATATGATGAAAGTGGAAATATAGGTAAAAGATATAGAAGACAAGATGTTATTGGAACTCCATATTGTATAACTATAGATGATGATACATTAAATAATAATACAGTAACTATTAGAGATAGGGATACAATGGAGCAAGTAACATTAAAAATAGATGAACTTGTTAATTATATATCAAATAATATTAAATTTTAAAAATGTGTTAAGCACATTTTTTTATTGATTTATTTATAAAAACTAGTTATAATAAACGCTAAAAAAGTGTTGGTGATTTTATGAAAAATAGTGGGATAGAGTTTTTAAATAAAATATATAAAGATTTGCATTTAAAAGAAGAAGTAATGCATACATCAAAACCAAGTGATGATAAAAATAAAAAAGTAGAAAGATATATGGATAGAATAGAAAAAGTAACAAAAAGAGCAGTAGAGAAAAATAAATTAAGTCTATTAAAAAAATACTATTATGATAAATATGTAATAAAAAAAGAAAATGTACCAGATTCATATTTTAGATTAGAAGAAAGAATAGCCTTAGAAAGAGGATATGGTCATATAAAATATAATGAACAATTAAAGAAAGAAGCAATAGAAACAATAATAAAAGAGCAAGAAGATTCAATAGATAGATGGTTAGAATATTTTACAAGTGAAGAAACATCTTATTATCCAACATGGTTTAAATATTATACATTTCAAGGAATGTTAAAATTAGGAGTATATGATAAAGAAAAAAGTGAATATACAAAAAGGACGCCAAGTACGACAAAACCATTTATAGAAATAAATAGAGAAGCAATTGCTATGTTATATTCAGAACTTGTAAAAGTATTAAATAAAGAAGAAATATTAGATGAAGAATTAGAAAAATTATTAAATAATGGAAGTTTTACAAAAATATATTCATATATAACAAAGAAATTAGATAGAGTAAATAAAGAAACAGCAAATTCAGAAGAAGGCATATGGAAAAAATATAATCAAGGAAGTAATCCAGAAATATTATTTAATGATATACATGGGAAAGGAACAGGTTGGTGTACAGCAGGAGGAATAGAAACGGCAAGAACACATATAATTGGAGGAGATTTCTATGTATATTATACAAAAGATAAAGAAAGAAAATTCACAATACCAAGAATAGCTATAAGAATGGAAGGTAATAGAATAGGTGAAATAAGAGGGGTAGCAAAAAATCAAAATATAGAATCCAATATGGAAAAAATAGTAAAAGAAAAACTAAATGAATTTCCAGATAAAGAAGAATATTTAAAAAAAGTAAAAGATATGGAAATGCTTACATATGTGTATACAAAATTTGAAAATAAAGTAGAATTAACAAAAGAAGATTTAAGATTTTTATATGAGATAGATGATAAAATAATAGGATTTGGATATGAAGAGGATCCAAGAATACAGGAGATAAAAGATAATAGAAATATAAGAAAAGATTTAGCAATTGCATTTGATTGTAAAGAAGAAGAAATATCGTTTACAAAAGAAGAAGTATTAAGTGGAAATATAAAATATCATTATGGAGATTTAAATTTAAGCAGTTTAACAAGTGCGAAAGGCTTGAAATTACCAAGATATATAGGTGGAGATTTAAATTTAGGAAGTTTAACAAGTGCAAAAGGTTTGAACTTGCCAAGCTATATAGGTGGAAATTTATTTTTAGGCAGTTTAACAAGTGCGAAAGGCTTGAAATTACCAAGCCATATAGGTGAAGGTTTATTTTTATTCAGTTTAACAAGTGCGAAAGGCTTGAATTTACCAAACCGTATAGATGGAAGTTTAAATTTAGAAAGATTAACAAGTGCGAAAGGCTTGAATTTACCAAGATATATAGGTGGAAGGTTAAGTTTAAAAAGTTTGACAAGTGCCAAAGGATTAGAATTACCAAACTATATAGGTGGGGATTTAGATTTATATAGTTTGACAAATGCGAAAGGTTTGAAATTACCAAGCCATATAGGTGGATATTTAAGTTTAAGAAGTTTGACAAGTGCAGAAGGCTTAGAGTTACCAGATAATTTTGATATAAATAAATTAATATGTAGCAATGAGGTAAAAAGACAATTATTAATAAAAAGAATGGAAAATAGAGAAAAAATAGAAATAGAGCGAGAAAAAATAAAAAGAAAATAAAAAAGTGTTTTCTTTTTATTTTTTTATGTTATAATTATGTATAGTAGAGTCAGATATTAGGAGGAATTAAAATGGGACTAAATTTAAAAAAATGGTTTAAAGATGAAGACAATGATGTTTTTGGTGTTGAGGGAGTTGAAGATACTTATTATTCACTAAAACCAGAAGAAGCATTAAAAGAAAATAATGGTGGAAGTAAAATGATTTTACTAGAACCTAGAGCTTACTCTGAATCACAACAAATTGTTGATCATTTAAAAAATAGAAATACTGTTGTAGTTAATTTAAAAAGAGTTACATCTGATCAAGCAAAGAGAATAGTTGATTTTTTGAGTGGAACAATATATGCTATAGGTGGAGATATACAAAAAATTGGTGGAGGAATATTTTTGTGTACACCGAACAATGTAGATATACAAGGTACAATTTCTGATGAAAAGGATGGAAAAGATATCCATGATAATGATGATATAAATATCGAATGGTAAAAAATGTTTGAAAAAAAAGTTTGTGTGTGCTACAATATCAAGTAGTACCAAGAGGTGAAAGATATGGAAAAATTTAATCGAGCACTTCGTGGTTACGATCCTGAAGAAGTCAATGCTTTTTTAGATCAAGTAATTACTCAAGTAGAAAAAATGATTGCTGAAGGTAAAGAAAAAGACAAAAAGATACAAGAACTTCAACATTATGAACAAGAAAATGTTCATTTGAAAGAAAAACTTGAACAATATGAAAGAATGGAAAATACCTTGAATAAAGCAATAATGATGGCTCAAAGAACAAGTGAGCAAATAAAAGTTTCTGCTATAAAAGAAAGTGAAACATTAATAGAAGATGCTAAATCAAATGCAAGTAGAATAGTAAATGAGGCATTACTTAGAGCTGAAAAAACAGAGATGGAAGCAAACATGCTTAGAAAAAATATAAATGTATTCAAACGAAGACTAAGAGATATTATACAAACACAAATGGATGCTATAAATGATATTGAAAAAGTCGATTTTTAAAACATATGATAGAGACGATATATTATTGATGTTTAAAGAGAGTTAGTGGTAGGTGTAAACTAATAACTAAATAATATATAGATCACTCTTGATGTTTTTTATGGATAAGATAAAAACGGTAACGCGTTATAGTTTTAAGTGTATATTTATTTATAAAATAAGGTGGTACCGCGGGAAAACTCGTCCTTAATTGGATTGAGTTTTTTTAATACAGTTATATTTTTAATAGTTATTAATAATTATATAATGGAGGTTTATATGGGAAAATTTAAAAGTTTAAGTAAAGAGGATATATACAATGTAGAACAACAAATATTACAAGGTTGGGAAAAAGAAGATATACTAGATGAAACAATAGAAAATAGAAAAGGTTGCAAAAACTTTGTTTTTTATGATGGACCAGCTACTGCAAATGGTATGCCGGGAATACATCATATGATGGCAAAATTTCTAAAAGATACTTTTTGCAAATACAAAACAATGCAAGGATATAGAGTACTTAGAAAAGTAGGTTGGGATACACATGGTTTACCTGTTGAATTACAAGTAGAAAAAGAATTAGGTTTTACAGGTAAAAAAGACATTGAAAAATATGGTATAAAAGAATTTAATCAAAAATGTAGAGAAAGTGTATGGAAAAATGAAAGTGCATTTTCAGATTTAACTAAAAAAATGGGTCAATTTATAGACCTTAAAAATCCTTATGTTACTTATGATAATAATTACATTGAAACAGAATGGTGGATACTTAAAAAATTCTTTGACGAAGGATTATTTTATGAAGGACATAAAATACTTCCATATTGTTCAAGATGTGGTACAGGACTTGCTTCTCATGAGGTAGCCCAAGGTTATAAAGAAGATACAGTTAATACTGTTATTGTTCCAATGAAGAAAAAAGATGAAGATGTCTACTTTTTAGTATGGACAACAACACCATGGACTTTAATAGCAAATGTTGCTTTATGTGTAAATCCAAATGAAGAATATGTAAAAGTAGAAAGTCAAGGATATAAGTTTATTTTAGCGAGCAAATTAGCTTCTAAAGTATTAGGGGATGAATATAAAGTATTAGAAACATATAAAGGTTCTCAACTTGAATATGTAGAATACGAACAATTAATACCTGAAATAGATGTAAAAGGAAAAGCATTTTTTGTAACAAATGATGAGTATGTAACAATGGAAGATGGAACAGGTATAGTTCATATCGCGCCTGCATTTGGAGAAGATGATGCTAAAGTAGGTAAAAACTATAATTTACCATATGTTAATCCAGTAGGAGAAGATGGAAAATATTTAGTTGGGCCATGGAAAGATATGTTAGTATTTGATGCTGATATAGAAGTTATAAAATACTTAAAAGAAAACGATAAATTATTTAAAAAAATTAAAATGGTACATAATTATCCACATTGTTGGAGATGTGATACACCACTTTTATATTATTCTAAACCATCATTTTATCTTGAAGTTACAAAATTAAAAGATAAAATAATAGAAAATAATAAAAAAATCAATTGGTATCCTTCTTATATAGGAGAAAAAAGATTCGCAAATTGGTTAGAAAACTTAAATGATTGGGCAATATCTAGAAATAGATATTGGGGAACACCACTTCCTTTATGGAGATGTAGTTGTGGTCATGAAGAAATGATTGGTTCAAGAGAAGAATTAAAAGAAAAAGCAATAGAAGATATAGATGCAAAAACTATAGATTTGCATAGGCCTTATGTTGATGAAATACATATAAAATGTAAAAAATGTGGAAACTCTATGTCAAGAGTAACAGATGTAATAGATTGTTGGTTTGATTCAGGTTCAATGCCATTCGCACAATATCATTATCCATTTGAAAATCAAAACTTATTTGAAGACCAATTCCCAGCAGACTTTATTTCAGAAGGTATAGACCAAACAAGAGGTTGGTTTTATGTATTATTAGTTATTTCTACATTTGTAAAAGGAACAAGCCCTTATAAAAATGTTTTAGTAAATGATTTATTATTAGATAAATATGGTAAAAAAATGCATAAAAGTAAAGGAAATGCAATTAATCCATTTAGTTTAATTGAACAATATGGAGCAGATACTATAAGATTTTATTTACCTTATACATCTCCTGTTTGGACACCAATTAAATTTGATGAAGAAGGATTAAAAGAAATATATTCAAAATATATAAATACATTTAAAAATACTTATTCTTTCTTTGAAATGTATGCTAACGCAGATAATGTAGACCCAAGAGAATATAGCGTAGATATTAAAGATAGGGATATAACAGATAGATGGTTAATTTCTAAATTAAATAAATTAATTAAAGATGTTACATTAGCGTATGAAGAATATGATTTAAATAAAATAACTAAGTACATAATAACATTTTTAAACGATGATTTATCTAATTGGTATATAAGAAGTAATAGAAGAAGATTTTGGGAAAGTGAATTAACAGATTCTAAAAAAGCAGTTTATTTAACAACATATGAAACCTTACTTACATTAACTAAATTAACCGCTCCTATAACACCTTATATATCAGAAGAAATATATAGATGCTTAACAGATAAAAAATCAGTTCATTTAGAAGATTTCCCTAAATATGATAATACATTAATAGATGAAAAAGTAGAAGAACAAATGGATTTAATAAGAGATATTTGTTCACTTGGAAGATTTGCTCGTGAAGAAGTTAAAATAAAAGTAAGACAACCAATCAGTGAATTAATACTAGATTCTTCTTATGAGAAAATAATATCTAATTTATATACTATAATTGAAGAAGAGTTAAATGTTAAAAAAATAGTATTTATCAAAGAAATGGATAAATATATGGAATATATAATTAAACCAAACTTTAGAGAAGTTGGAAAGTTATTTGGACCAAAAGTTAATATGTTTGCAGAAACTTTAAAAACATTAACACATGAACAAATTTCAACACTAAGAGAAAAAGAAATAACTATAAACTTTGATGGACAAGAACTTGTAGTAACTCCTAATATGGTTGATATAAATGTAAAAGTTAAAGAAGGATATTGTTCTTCAAATAATGGAAAAACATTTGTAATATTAAATACAGAATTAACAGAAGATTTAATTATAGAAGGTATTGCAAGAGAATTAATAAGAAAAATTCAAAGCATAAGAAAAGAAATGGATTTAGTAATTACTGATAGAATAAATGTTTATTATAATGGAAATGAAAAATTAGAAAAAACATTACAAAATCATTCAGACTTTATAAAAAATGAAACTTTAACACTTTCATTAATTAAAGATGAAACTTTAACTGAAGCATATGATATAAATGATATAAATGTTTATTTAAAAGTAGAAAAAGCATAAGTCATACAATTTGTATGACTTTTTTTTAGAATATATTTAAAAATTATTATTATTTTGTTATAATGTTTGTAGAATAAAAACGGGGAAATATCAATTTAGGAGGTAAAAATGAAAAAAACAAAAATTAAAATTGGTATTTTGCCTAATCAATTTTTAAAACCGGATGGAACTTTTGATAAAGACGAGGCAATTAAATTATGTGGTAAAATAGCAGGGGTATGTTATGATAAAGAAGGTTTCGCGCATCTTGAAAACGAACTAGAAGAAAAAACTATGCGTAGAGTTGATATGACATTAAATAATGGTCATCATAGTGTTTATGATCATGTTTTAATAAATTTCAATTTACAAAATATACCTAAAATTTTAGCTATGGTACTTAATAATGAACATCAATATACAACAAGTGAAAAATCAGCAAGATATACACCTATAGAAAGACAAGAAGGATCAATTATTACAGAAGATGAAGAAAAACTTTATAATAAGTGGATTAATATATTTAAAGTTAAAATTAAAGAAAATTATGGATATATTTACAATGATTCTAAAATTCAAAAATTAGCCCAAGAAAATGCTAGATATTTAGTAACTATATTTATGCCAACACAAATGATTTATTCTACTTCATTAAGACAAATAAATTATATTGCTTCTTGGATGAATGACTATATAGATGAAGTGAATATTAATGATTTATTTGAATTAAAATTAGCGTATTATATGAGGCAATTTATAGATGAATTATATAAATTAAATGTATTAGATGAAAGACTTATGAAAAATGAAAAATATAGAAAATTATCTATATTTGGTAAAGATTTAGATAAAAAAGAAGAGCATTTTGGAGATGTATATTCTACTACATATAAAGGTTCATTTGCTGAACTTGCTCAAGCACATAGACATAGAACATTAGATTATCAAATGGAAATGCAAGATGAAAAAGAATATTTCGTACCTCCAATTATTTTAGATGATAAAGCGCTAGTTGATGAATGGCTTTGTGATATGCAAATAGTAAAAGGAGTAAATCCTCAAGGAGAACTTGTTAAGATTAGTGAAGTAGGAAAATATGATGATTTTATTTTAAAGTGTAAAGAAAGATTATGTAGTGAAGCACAACTTGAAATTATGTTACAAACAAAAGAAACTTTATTAAAATATAAGAAAGCATTAGAAGAATCTAATAATCCACTTGCTGCTGATATTCAAAAATATTGTAATGGTGCAAGATGCAGTTTTAAAGATTTTATTTGTACATCTGATTGTAAATTTAAAGAAGGTAAAAATTTAACTAGAAAGATATAGTAAAAACACTATTGAGATTTCTCAATAGTATTTTAATTTGAATTATTTTTTATGAATTCTCTTAACATTTTAGTTAATGCTCTTTTTTCAATTCTAGATACATAACTTCTAGAAATTCCTAAACATTCTGCTATTTCTTTTTGTGTTATTTCATCTTGACCATTTAGGCCATATCTTTTAATTATTATTTCTTTTTCTCTTTCGGTTAAAACATTAAAATATTTTTTTAATAATTTAATATTATTTTGTAAATGTATATCCATAGCAAAATCAGGATCGGGTGTTTTTAAAACATCCAAAAAACTTATTTCATTTCCTTCTTTATCAAAACCAATTGGTTCATTTATACTTATGTTTTTATTGTTTTTTTTATTATTTCTATAATACATTAATATTTCATTTTCAATACATCTTGCACAATATGTAGTAATTCTCGTTCCGTGTTTATATGAATAAGAATCTATACCTTTTATTAATCCAATTGTACCTATACTTATTAAATCATCAGTATCATCTTTATTGTGTTCATATTTTTTAACTATATGAGCTACTAATCTAAGATTATGCTGTATAAGTTTATCTCTTGCTTCCTTATCTCCAAGTTTTGCTTTTTCTATACAAATATCTTCTTCCTCTTTTGAAAGAGGATCTGGAAAAATATTATTTGAATAAGCAGCGGTAAAAATAAAAAAATCTTTAAATAAGTATTTTAATAATTTTTTAAACATACATCACTTCCTAATAAAATTATATTAATATTTTATTTAATTATGAAATTACTAATTTATACAAATTAACAAAATAAATATTTAGGCATTTAATATATTTAGGAGTTGATTATATGGATATTTTAAGTTCATTTTTATATAAAATAATTAGTGACTACGTTGATATAAATAAAATAATAGAATTATGTGAAAAGCGTGGTTTTATGAAAATAGATGAAAAAGAAATAGTAGGAAATTTTGTCTATAAAGAAAAATTAGGATATATAAAAATAATACTTGATAAAAATACATTAAAAGGTTATATAAAATATGATGATAAAAAAGAAATATTTAAATCATATAAAAATGATAGAAATTATATATCAAATTATAAAGAAAAAATTTATTTAGAAAATGACTTAATAAAAAGTATAGATAAAATGACTGTATATGATAAAAATAGAAACTTTTTATTTAGAAAAGAAGAGAGTACAATCTTTGAAGGAAAAATGGACTTTAAAAATAAAAAAAAATATTATTTTAAAGATATATCTACTATAATAAAAATAGACGATAAAAATTTAATTAAAAAAAATAAAATAATTACTGAAAATAATAAGCAAAAAGAAATATATTCGATAAGTTCAGATTTTAAAGAAGGTATTTTTGGATCTGGAAATATTAATTTAGAAGAGTATTATTTAGGATTTACAAATATAGAAGAACAACAATATAATAAGTTATTGAAAAAAATATTTTATTATTAATTATAAAAATATTGACAAATAAAAAAATATATATTATTCTCAAATAAGAAATTAAAATAAGGTGGTATATATGCAAGGAATAATATTTTGGCTTATATCTTTAATACCTGTTGCACTAATTGTATTTGTAATATATAAATTGGATTTAATTGAAAAGGAAAATTCTAAAACATTAGCTGTTATATTTACAGGTGGGTGTATATCATATTTAGTTGTGAAGCTTATGACAATGATACTTACAAAATTTTTACCATTTATATTAACATATAATTACGATGAATTTAGTGTTATGTTGATAGCATTTGGTGCAATTGCATTTATTGAAGAATTTTCAAAATATTTAGTTTTAAATATATTTACTTGGAAAAATAAAAAATTTAATGAAGTTTATGATGGTGTTTTATTTGGTGTATTAATTTCATTAGGATTTGCGGTTGTAGAAAATAGGTTTTATTTACTTGATGCAGATTTATCTTTGCTTATAACTAGGTGTATATTTTCTGTTCCAGCACATGCTTGTTTTGGAATAATAATGGGATATTACTATGGATATGCAAAATATTATAAATCAATTGATTTTAATACGGGAAGGTATTTATATAATAAATATTGTGGCTTTTTTATAGCAATGGTTTTACACGGAATATATGATTATATATTATCATCAACAATCGAAAATAATGTAATTATATTTTTAGGTTTTATATTATTTATGCTTATATTTATAATAATAAAAATGTGGGAATTAATAAAATATAAATTAACTTTTAGCCCAAAATAAAGTGTTTTATATTTTTTGTTAAATTAATTAAAAAGAACTAATAAAAGATATAGTTACTAAGATTAACGTCACGTTATAGGAGTGACGTTAATTTTATATTTTTACATATTTACAAAATCTAAAAAAAAGATAATTTTTTTCTTGACTTTTATGGGGGGGGGGTGTAAACTGGGTATAGTAAATATAGGAGGAGTTAGATATGAGTTTTTTGCAGAAAGATGTTAATCCAGTAGGAAGACCATCAAATGAAACATTAAAAAAAAGGAGAAATAAGAAAATAGCAATCGTAGCAGCATGCATAGTAGGTGTACTTGCTTTAGGTGGAGGAGCATATGTGTTATTGACAGGGGGCAATTTATTTAATTTAATGGGTAACAGTGTCACAAAATATACTTCAATGTATATATGTCCATCAAATACTACACTTCAGGGAGATTATTGTAGAAGAGGAGATGGTCAGACATCAAAACCAAAGCGTGTAGAATATTTTACACCAGCATTAAATCAAGCAAATGTTAGTGAACATAAAAGAGATTCTAATGGAAAAATTTCTTATAATATTTCATTACCAACATTTATACACGGTACTTTGCCTTCAGATGTTACAATAGGTATTGAATATCAAATTTATTCAAATGGTAAATGGGGAGTTTCTGTTCCTAATCCATTAAGTGGAAATAAAGGCAAGACAGTTACAGATGCATTTAGTATTGACTTTAATAACACGAAGAAAGTTAGAATAAGAGGATATATAGTTAATGGCTCTAAAAAAGAATATACTGGTTGGTCTAATGAAATTACAGTTACAAATAATAAGAAAAATACATTTACATTAACATTAGTTGGAAATGGAGCAAGTGTAGGAAAAACAACTTTATCTTGTACAACAGTAGGTACAAGTTGTAAAGTAACATTGCCAAGTATATCTAGAGGTGATGGATGGTCTGTATTAGGACTTTCAGAAATTAAAAATGCAACTGATAAGAATGTTTTAGTACCAGTAAATAATGGAGATATAACTATAAATAGAAATGTAACTTATTATGTAATATCTAAAAAAACCGTAACAGCAAAATTTTATAATAACACAAAAACTAATGTAAAATTAAGTTTTACGGGTGGTAAAAGTTGTACTCTTTACAATACTGCTTTAACTTGTGAAGTTCAAGCACCAACTATAAAAACACCAACATATTATTCAACAGTTGGATTTGCAACAAGTATGAGTGCAACAAAAGCAGACGTTGCTTTAACAAATAATAAAATAAAAATATATAAGGATGTTACATATTATCCAATTGTTAAAAAGAATTCTACATATACTGTAACTATTCAGGCATTAGGTTCAACACTAGAGGGAACTAAGACTAGAATGAGTTGTACTCCAGCAGGAGAAGAAAGCAAAGGTTGTACAGTAACATTACCAAAAATTTTAAAAGCACCAAAAGGTAAAAATGCACGTGGTTATTCAAAAAAATCTGCTTCAACAGTTGTTGATTACAAATCAGGTGAAAAAATAACTGTAAAAAATAATATGACGTTGTATGTTGTATTAACGAATGTAAGCAAAAGCTAAAAAATTTTGAGATTGTGAAGTAAGTACTTGTATTTTGAAATTTCAATTTTTATGAGTGTATGATATAGTACACTCTTTTTTTTTTTAATTTTCTTAAATAAAAATTATATAATTATCATTTTTAGATTATACATTTATATTATTTATAAATTTGTTTAGAATAAAATGTATGATGTAATTGTTAAAAAAAATCAATGTATAAGTTTACAATGAATTTACAAAATCTTAATTTTCAATCATCACTTTCTAAATTTAAATTGACAATAATAGTAATTGTATGTATTATAAAAATATAAGGTAAAGGAGTGGTTATATGAGTTTATTTAAAAAAAATGTTAATTCAGTTGGACGCCCGTCGAATGAAACATTAAAAAAAAGAAGAAATAAAAAAATAGCAATCATAGCAGCATGTTTAGTAGGAGTACTTGCTTTAGGTGGAGGAGCATATGTGTTATTTACAGGTGGCAATTTATTTAATTTAATGGGTAACAGTGTAAGTAAAAATGTTAAAAGTTTTAAAAATCCAGTTACAAAGGGAGCAGATCCATGGGTAATAAGATATGGAAATTATTATTATTATTTAGCTACTGGTAATAGTATAACAATATATAAAACTGACACTTTATCTAATTTGAAAAAGAGTGGTAAAAAGATTTATCAGAGATCAGATAAAGCTTCATTGTGGGCTCCAGAATTGCATCATTATCAAAACCACTGGTATATATATTTTGCTGCACCTGATAATAAAAAAAGTGATTCAGGTGATTATAAGAGGAGAATGTATGTTTTAAAATCAAAAACAAATGATCCTATGGGAGAATATGAAGCACCAGTTAAGGTGTTTGATTCGACAGATCAATATGCAATAGATGGAACTTTATTACAATGGAAAGGTAAATTGTATTTTGTATGGTCTGGATTAGAAAAAAAGGGAGAATATATACAGCATTTGTATATTGCTCCTATGAGTAGCCCTACTAAAATTTCAGGAAAGAGAGTAAAAATATCATCACCAACTTATAGTTGGGAAACAGCTAATAAAAGTTACATTAATGAAGGCCCTGAAGTTTTGATATCACCTACCGGGCAATTGCTTATAATATATTCAGCTTCTGGTGCGGGAACAAGTACATATTGTTTGGGAATGTTATCTTTTAAAGATAATGGAAACATTTTAAATCCTTCTTCTTGGAAAAAATCATCAAAACCTCTATTCGAATCTGGAAACGGTGTATATGGACCTGGCCATGCTAGTTTTGTTAAGGGACCAAACAATACTAATTGGATTATATATCATGCATATGAAAAACTTAGTGATGTTTCTAATTGGGGCAATAGGAAAGTTAGAATTCAAAGTTTTTATTGGAGTGGTAGTATACCAGTATTTGGAAAGCCAGTATCAAGTAAAACATCAGTTGTTTTTCCGCAAGAAAAACGTTCATAATAAAAAATCTTGATATTCTTTCTTTAAAAATTTTATCAATTGTAAAAAAAGTGTAACAAAATATAAAAAATATGGTATAATTTACTAGTAAATACTTTGAAATGGAGAAGTAATATTAGATTTTATTTTAAGAGAGTTAGTGGTTGGTGAAAACTAATAAATAAACTAATATGAATAACACCATGGAGTAGCTTATTTGAAACAATAGTAAATTAAGTCGGTATAGTACCCGTTATCATGTACAAAAGTTTTAACGAACTTAAAAGTGACCATTTTAATGGTAATGAGGGTGGTACCGCGGATAAACACAACTATTCGTCCTGATTAATAGGACTATTGGTTGTGTTTTTAATTTAGAAAGGAAGATATATATGATTGAAAAAGAAAAACTTGAACTTTATGCAGAAAAACTTTTATTTAAAATGAATGATGAAGAATATGAAACATTACAAAAAGAATTTGATGTTATTTTAAAACAAATGGATTTAATAGGAAAAATAGATGGAATAAGTGATGTTGAACCGATGACTTTTCCATTTGTAACATACACTGCAAAACTAAGAGAAGATGAAGTAAAAAATACTTTAGAAACAGAAGACTTATTAGTAAATGCAAAACATCATGACAGAAGTCAAATAAGAGTACCAAAGGTGGTGGAATAATGATAGATGAATTAAGAGAAAAAATAGATAAAAAAGAAGTAACAAGTAAACAACTATTTGAAGAAGCAAAAAATAAAGCAAAAAAATATCAAGAAGATTATAATTGCTTTGTAACAATATTAGATGAATATATGCATGAAAACAGTACTTCTAAACTAGATGGAATACCATATGGATTAAAAGATAATTTTTCAACAAAAGGTATTTTAACAACAGGTTCATCAAATATATTAAAAGATTATGTACCTGTTTACGATTCAACTGTATATAAAAAATTAAAAGAAAGTGGCGCTGTACTTGTTGGAAAAACCGTATTAGATGAACTTGCTATGGGAGGAACAGGAACAACAGGACATACAGGAATTGTAAGAAATCCTTGGGATAAAACTCATATGATAGGTGGTTCTTCTGCTGGTAGTGCAGCCTCAGTTGCTCTAAATATAGTTCCTTTTTCAATAGGTTCAGATACAGGAGATTCTATAAGAAAACCTGCTGCATTTGGTGGAGTAGTAGGATTTAAGCCAACTTATGGAAGAATAAGTAGATATGGACTTTTTGGATTTGCATCATCATTAGACCATGTTGGATGTTTTGCTAGATGTGTTAAAGATATTGCTTATGTAACAGATATAATAAAAGGACAAGATGAATTTGATATGACTTCACTTCCAGATGATAATAAAATATATTCAAGTACATTAGAAAACGATATTAAAGGTAAAAAATTATTTTATATAAAAGAAGCATGTGATATTAATTTATATAAAGATTCAAAAGATACTGAATTACTTGAAACATTAAAGATTTTTCACGAAAATATAGATAAACTAAGAGAAATTGGCTTTATAGTAGAAGAGGTTGAATTTGGAAAAGAACTACTTGATGCTTTATATCCAACATACATGACAATATCATGTGCAGAAGCAACAAGTAATAATGCTAATTTGACAGGTATTCAATTTGGCCCAAGAGGTGAAGGTAATAGTATAGAGGAAATAATGTTCGATGCTCGTACAAAAGGTTTTTCAGAACTTATAAAAAGAAGATTTATACTAGGTAGTTATATATTACAAAAAGAAAATCAAGAAAAACTATTTTTAAATGCAGGTAGAGTAAGAAGACTTGTAGTAAATAGAATGAATGAATTATTTAAAACATATGATGGACTTATAATGCCTACAAGTGGTGGAATCGCACCTAAATTTGGAGAAAAAACTGACCAATTATCAGATAGATATTTAATACTTGAAAACCATTTAGTTATTGGTAACTTTGGAGGTTTCCCAAGTATTTCACTTCCAAGTGGAATAGTAAATAAAATGCCTATAAGTATTAATTTAACAGGTAGAGCTATGGAAGATGATTTAGTATTAAATATGGCATATAAAATAGAAGAAAAATTAGGGTATAAAGGATTGTTAAAGGAGGAATACGATGTATAAAGTAGTAATAGGACTAGAAGTTCACTGTGAATTAAAAACAAATTCAAAAAACTTTAGTGGTTCAAAAAATGATTATTCAAGTATTCCAAATTCAAATATTGCACCTGTTGATTTAGGATTTCCGGGGATACTTCCTGTAGTAAATAAAGAAGCAGTAAAAAAAGCATTAAAGATGGCTATTGCGCTTAATTGTAAAACTCCTGATGAAATAATATTTGATAGAAAAAATTATTTTTATCCAGATTTACCAAAAGGTTATCAAATAACACAAATGCATAAACCAGTAGGTGTTGATGGATATGTAATGATAAATGTCGATGGTGTAGATAAAAAAGTATTAATCCATGATACACACTTAGAAGAAGATACTGCCTCATTAGACCATTTTGGCACATATTCATTAATAGATTATAATCGTTCAGGTATTCCACTTTTAGAAACAGTTACGGAACCATGTTTAAATAGTGCAAAAGAAGCTATTGCTTTCCTTGAAGCATTAAGAAGTATGTTTTTATATTGTGGCACAAGTGAAGCAAGAAGTGATAAAGGACAAATGAGATGTGATGTTAATATATCACTTATGGACGAGAATGCAACAGAACTTGGAACAAAGGTTGAAATGAAAAACATAAATTCATTTAATAATGTTGAAAAGGCTATTATGTATGAAATAGAAAGACAAACTGAAGTACTTAATAGTGGTGGTAAAGTAATCCAAGAAACAAGAAGATATAGTGATGAAGATAATTGTACTTATCCAATGCGTAGTAAAGTAGATGCAGTTGATTATAAATATTTTATAGAACCAAATATCGCACCTGTTAAAGTAACAGATGAATTTATAAATGAAATAAAATCAGAAATACCAATGTTACAATATGAAAGAATAAATATGTATATGGATAAATATTCTTTATCAAGATATGATTCTACTATACTTGTAAAAGAAAAAGAAATTGCAGATTATTTTGAAAAATGTATAAAAGAAGGTAGTGACCCAAAACTTGCTGCAAATTGGATTATAAGTATAATATTAGGACATTTAAATAAACTAGAAATAGGAATTAATGATATTTATGTAACACCAAAAATGCTAACTGAATTAATTAAAATGGTAAGTGAAAATAAAATATCTAGTAAACAAGGTAAAGAAGTTTTATATAAATCATTAAGTGATGAAAAAGATCCAACTGATATTGTTAATGAACTTGGAATTAGTCAAATTGCAGATGATGGAGAAATAAGAAAAATAGTTCTTGAAGTAATAGAAGAACAACCACAAGCAGTACAAGATGTTAAAAATGGAAGAGATAGAATACTTGATTTCTTAGTAGGTCAAGTTATGAAAAAAACACATGGAAAAGCAAATCCAAGTTTAGCTTCAAATTTAATGAAAGAGGAAATAGAAAAGAGGTAAATATGAAACCAAATAACAAATATAGAAATGATTATTGTGGTAGTTTAACAGAAGAAGATATTGGGAAAAATGTTAAATTATCAGGTTGGATAGAAAATATTAGAGACCATGGTGGAGTAATATTTGTAGATGTTAGAGATGAAAAGGGAACTATTCAAACAGTTACAAATGATGGCAAATTATTTGATGGACTTACTCGTGAATCTACCATTTGCTTAACAGGTAAAGTAAGAAAAAGAGATGAAGATGATTATAACCCAAGAATAAGTACAGGTACTATTGAAGTATTAGTTGATTCATTAGAAGTTTTAGGAAAATGTAAAAATGTTTTACCTTTTGAAGTTATGACATCAACAGAAGTAAACGAAGAAGTAAGACTTAAATATAGATATTTAGACTTAAGGAATAAAAAAGTACATGATAATATTTTATTTAGAACAAAAGTTATTTCTTATTTAAGAGAGAAAATGAATAGTTTAGAATTTACAGAAATTCAAACTCCAATACTTACTTCATCATCTCCAGAAGGAGCAAGGGATTTTATAGTTCCATCTCGTAAATTCCATGGTAAATTTTATGCTTTACCTCAAGCACCTCAAATATTTAAACAATTATTAATGGTCAGTGGATTTGATAAATATTTTCAAATCGCACCTTGTTTTAGAGATGAAGATGCAAGAGCAGATAGGGTTTATGGTGAATTTTATCAATTAGATATGGAAATGTCTTTTGCAGAAGAAGAAGATATTTATAAACTTGGTGAAGAAATATTTACTGATGTTTTTAAAAAATTTAGTAATAAAGAAGTTTCATCTAAACCGTTTGTAAGAATACCTTATAAAGAAGCTATGCTTAAATATGGTACGGACAAACCTGATTTAAGAAATCCACTTGTTATAATTGATTTAACAGATGAATTTAGTGAAACTACATTTAAACCTTTTTCTAATACTACAGTAAGAGGTATAAAAGTAGATGGCATTGCAGATAAATCTAATTCTTGGTTTAATGAACTTGTTGATTATGCTTCTTCTTTAGGTATGCCTGGAATTGGTTATATTACTGTTAATGATGATATGACATTTAAAGGACCTATCGATAAGTTTTTAAGTGATAAAGAAAGACAAAGTTTAATAAAAACTGCTGATTTAAAAGTAGGAAGTGTACTTTTCTTTATTGCTGATAAATATAATGCAGCAACTCTAGCAGGATCTATTAGAGATGAACTTGGAAGAAAATTAAATTTACTTGATGAAAATAAATTTGAATTTTGTATTATAAATGATTTTCCTATGTTTGAATATAGTGAAGAAGAAGGTAAAATGATATTTACTCACAATCCGTTTAGTATGCCACAAGGTGGTATGGATAGTTTAAATAATAAAAAACCAGATGAAGTTCTTGCTTATCAATTTGATTTTGTATGTAATGGTGTTGAATTAGTAAGTGGAGCTGTTAGAAATCATGATATTGAAATAATGAAAAAAGCTTTTTCTATTGCTGGATATAGTGAAGATGAATTGAAGTCAAAATTTAAATCACTTTACACTGCTTTTGAGTATGGAGCACCTCCACATGCTGGTATGGCAATAGGAATTGATAGAATGCTTATGATGTTAAAAGATGAAAAATCTATAAGAGAGGTTATAGCATTTCCTATGAGTGCTTCAGGTCAAGATATGATGATGTCTTCTCCTAGTGAAGTTACTGAACAACAATTAAGAGAGGTTCATATAAAGGTAAGATAATTCTTATCTTTTTTTTGTGAAATTTTATTGATATTTTGAATATGAAACATAAAATAAAAAAAGATACTATCTTGTGTAATTGAGTTGAAAGATAATAATTATATGAAAGAGTAGTACTCTCAAGATTATAACGGAGGAAATGAAATTTAGAAAGAAAATGTGTGAATATACAATAAAAAATGGTGTAACAAATACGAGATTTATAAAAACATTAGAAAAAACAATGAAATTAAAAATAAATACAATATAGACAAATAATGGGTTAGAATTTGTTAATAATTAAATATAAACAAATTTATTGATAGGAGATTTAAAAAAGTTAAAAAATATAATTCAAGATATAAATATAGCAAAAAAAATTATTAGGATTTAAGATTCTTAACAAAATAGTAGAGGAATATTTATGTATAACTTAATTATAAAAACATCTTTAATTTTATAAAAAATGTAACACATGATTGATTTCTCTAGATGTAAAATTTTGTCATAGAAAAAGTTACTAATTGACAATGGTTATGGTGGTATGTTATCATAGACTTATAGATATTATTGGAAAGGAGAGAAAATTTATGAAAAAGGCAATAATGTTTATGACGGCATTTTTAGTAGGCATGTTTGTTACAGTTCCCGTATATGCTGAAGAAGCAAAGTTCGATTCTTTATCAGAAGTAGAAGTTTTACTTCCAAGGGATTCTTTTATAGAAGGTGAACCAACTGTAGAGGGTAATGGGACAGATAATGTAGTTATTACTTTCGATGCTGCAACATTTAAAATGACTGAAGTAGATGGAACAATTGGTAGGAATAGTGTTGCTGCTTGGGCAGGTGTTCGTGTTTATGCACCTAAAGGAATTGGTATCGATGTTTTGAAAAACTCAAAATATGATCATGCTGATGAGACTCCTGCTGCTAGCTGGTGGGATAAGCGTGATTCAAAGGAGCTTGATGCTTCTAATCCTGAAGGGCAATACTTTGATTTCTATGCAGCAATTAAAACAGAATTTTTAACTAAAGCCAGTGAATTAAAAACTAAATTTGTTTACACATACAGAATGGATTGGGATGGCAATGGCGAATATGATCAAACTGTTAAAATTATTTTCAACCCAGCTGTTATAACTTTAAAAGATACTAATGCAAAAGATAATGCTGTTGTATGGACTGAAGAAAATTATTTAACTACTTCTAAGCAAATTAAATTAACTTATACAGCTACTTATAGTAATGATGCAGATTCTAAGGTTTATACAGATATTGTTTATTTAGATGAAGGAACAAAAGTTACAGAAGATACATTTGCTACATTAAAAACAAAAGTTGCAGAAAATGGTCTTACTATTGCTGGATATTATACAGATGAAGAAATGACTAAAGAATTTGATTTTAATAGTGAATTAGGACAAACAAATCAAATTTATATTAAGCTTACTCTTGTAGAAAAAACTCCTGAAGAAGATAATACATCTACTGAAGAAAAAACTCCTGAAGAAAATAATGCATCTACTGGAGACAAGGCCCCTGAGGAAGAAAATCCATCTACTGGAGACAACATAGTAACTTATGCTATTATTGGAACAGTATCACTTGTATGTTTATTAGGAACTGCAATTTATTTCAAAAAAGTAAATGAATAGTTAAAATTTAAAAGTCTATCAATTAAGATAGGCTTTTATTGTGGATTAATTTGTATGTTAAAAAAGATACTTTTTTTTGAGTATCTTTTTAACGATTAGTAAACTTTATTAATTTAGCGTGCATTACTACTTTTTCTTGATCGTTATAGCAAGTCGATAGAGTTAATATTTTATCTGATCCACTTACAGTTGTATCGAAAGTATAAGCACTTCTTGCTTGAAGCATATCAGCAAATTTTTTAAATTCTTCGTCACTACTAAATTCTGTTTGGATATAGTCACTAGTTGTAGCTATATGATAAACACTAAAGACCTGCCATAAACTGTTTTGATATTCTGTAGAAAGCTTGATAATGTAGTTGTTTTTGTTATTGTACCAATTACTCTGTAAAATGTTTTTTAATGAACCAAACATTGTTTTATCTCGTCTTCCATGGCCATAAAGAATGGTGTTTTTATCAAAATTTTGAATGTTATTACGATAATCCATGAAGACCCAACCTGCAGTGTTATAATTTTTATTAAATGTATGAGTTAGATAGAATTTGTTATCGCTTGTTTGAACGAAAGGGTAGTTGATGTTTGTCCCGTTTACTTGAATCCAACCGACTGTTTCATTATTAATTGCTTTTAAATTGTTGAAATTAACATCAATTAGATTCATTTTTATGTAATCCCAATAAGGATTGCTTTTTGGAATTTCTTCTTCTTGTTCGATGACTTCTATCTGTTTTGTTGGAGTATTATCTTCTTCTATGTCTTTTATTTCGACGATATTTTGTATTTCATCATTTATTTTTTTAGTTTGCTTTGAGTCTTGATACCATCTATATATATTGATACATGAATAAACTAATAAGGTGAAACTAGTTAAAAATATAAGTAATAGAATTATGTTTTTAACTTTTAATTTTCTCCTTTTTTTAGTATGGTAAACTGTTCCTTCTTCTTGAGGAGAATTTATTTTTCCGTTTTTAATAGACTTAATAGTGTGTTTTGGTTCATATTCTGCATTTTTTATATGAGTAGTCGTATGTAATTCTTTATAATGAGGATTTTCTTGTTTTGTTGGAGTGGATTTTGCTGTTGTTTTATAAGAATTTTCTATCATTTTTTCTTTCTTTTTTTGAACTGCTATTTGTGAAGTATAGTTGCTATTTTTAGATGAGGTTTTATTTATTGTTTTTTTTGTATTTATATTATTTTTATTGATTTTTCTGTTGTTTTTATTATTATTTTTTTCACTCATAGCATTTCACCTCGCTTATATTTTAACGCATTATTATAGAAAAGTCTATTCTTCTCTTTCTAATTTTTTATAGAAATTGTGATATAATTTATTCTTTTGAAATAATTTTCAATTGCTTTCTTCATAAACTATTTCTCTTTATTTAAATTATTTTCAATAATTTAAAAAATAAAAATTTTGACTTAGCAAATTTAAGGATATACATTGAAGTGATATTTTCCTTCATCATTTTTTATGGTTTTGTTCTTTGAAAACTGAATAATTATTTATTAGACGTATTTTATTACTAATCTGAAAAGAAGTAGATATGCATTGATGATTTTTATTTAGCTATAAAATTAGGTAGTTATAATATGAAATGAAAAGTAATAGTTTTAAAGATATTTCTGTCTATTTTGTAAAATTTTACCGACAAATCTTGACAAAACTAGTCATAAGAATGTATACTAATAATGTATAAGATAGGAGAGTAGTGGAATGAATAAAAAAATAGCATTATTTGTTACTGCATTTGCAATGTTGTTGTGCATTAATGGTGTAAAAGCAAAACAAACAATTATAGTTGATGAAAATTTAAACAAGTGTGTGGTTGATAAATACAATAAAGATAATGAAACTGAAATATCATATGAAACAGGATTGACAGAAGACCAATTATCAACAATTAAGGAGTTAAGTTGTGTAGCGAAAGATATAGAAGATACAACAGGTATAGAAAAACTTACTTCATTAGAAACTTTAAATTTATATGGTAATAAAATTCAAAATATAGATTTAAGTAAAAATGTAAATTTAAAAAGTTTAGACATTCAATACAATTTAATTAAACTTGTAGATGTAAGGAATAATAAACAATTATCAGATTTAAAAATAAGTGAAGATACTGTAGTAATTAGAACAGATTCAGATTTAAACCAAGATATGTCATCTTATGATGAAGAATGGAAAAACTTTATAGAATCTTTTAATAATTTTAATGAAGAGTCTAAAGATATACAATTTTATACATTTAGTACTGAAGATACATTAAAAGTTATAACTATTAATGAAGGTAATTCATATTTAACGAATTTTTCATATGAAAATGGTGTTGTAAAGTATGTACTTAATAGTGATTTTGATGCTTTAGTTGAAGATAATGTAGTAATTGATATGGTTATTAAAACATATGCTGATACGCTTGATTATGATTCTTTAAGTATTGATGAATTAATGCAAATGAAAAATCTAACTTTAGATGAAAACGGAATTTATTATGAAGAAAACACATTTGCTGATGGTGATAAAGAAATAAAATTATTAGTTACATTTGAATTAGATATAAAAAATGGGTTAAAAATTGATTTTGTCTCTTTAAATGGAGATGCTTCAGAAGATGAGATAGTTGAAGAAGAAACAGAAAACCCAGAAACTGGAAATTATTATGCATATACGACTTTAGCAATATTAGGAATAGTTGGTGGGGTAACATATTTAGTAAGTAGAAAACGTAGTAAATTTCCACAAGCATAATAGACTTCAATAGAAGTCTTTTCTTTTAAGGGATGATATAATGAAAGTTTTTATAAAAATTGAAGATAATGATATTGTATTTTGCAAAAATGAATTTGAACATTATTTTGAATTCTTAGATAATTATGTAAAAAATAAAAAAATATTAGAACTAGATAGTGAGTTATTAAAAAATGAAACTTTATTTAAAGAAAAAATTGATTCACTTATTTCTAATAAAAAAATAACAAAAGCAATTATTAAAAATTTTCAAATATGTGATATATCATTGCAAATAATTAAATATATAAAATCTATAAATTTTATATATTTTGAATATGAAAAAGAAATTAATTATTCAACTTCATATTCAATATTAGAAAATAAAAATATAAAAGAAATTAATTGTTATTCATTACCAGATATAATGATTCAAAAATTTGAAAATATCAAAGTAAACACTAGATGTGAATATTTGTTTATAAGTGATGTAATGAATGATAATAATATAGATACATATTCAAAAATATACAATAAAGAGGAAATTGTAATAAAAAGAAATTTTAGAAATATTGATACTAAAGAATTAAATTATTTTTTTCAAATTAATAAAAATTTAAAATTAATAAAAATTTATAATTATAATTATGATTTGTTAGTTGATTTATTAAATTTATTAAAAGAAAATAAAATTATCAATAAAAAAATTGAAATATATGAAAGTGAAGAAACAATTAAACAATTGTTAAAAGATAGTAGAAAATTTGATAAACTTCAAAAAAAATATAATAATATAATAAAAATAAAATATTCAGATGATTATAAAGAAAAAAACAAATTAAAAGAAGTAAATATATTTTTACTTAGAACAATTGCTTTAGTAGGAATAATATTTGTTATTTCGACTTTTATATTTTCAGAGTATTCCCAATTTAAATCTAATCAAAAAATAAATAACGAATTAGAAGAGATAGAACAAATAGTTTCCAATTACGATAATAATAAAACTATTGAAACAATAGATGAAACACAAGTTTTAGACGAAGTTGATAAAAAAGAAAATAATCCATATTATATGGAATATAGTAATGTTTATAATGAATTGAAAAAGAAAAATTCTGATACAGTTGGATTATTAAAAGTTAATAATACTAATATTAATTACCCTGTAGTTCAATATAAAGATAATGAGTATTATTTACAACATTCATATAGTAAAAATTATAATATTGCAGGTTGGATTTTTGCAGACTATAGAAATAATTTAGATAATTTAGATAAAAATAATATAATATATGGACATAGTATAAGTAAAGATGGATTGATGTTTGGTTCACTTAAAAATGTTCTTTCTAAAGATTGGTATAGTAATAAAGAAAATTTAATAATAAATTTAAATATAAAAGGGAAAGATACAAAATGGCAAATCTTTTCAATTTATACAATAAATACTACTAGTGATTATTTAAAAGTTAATTTCGATTCTGACACCTCATTTTTAGACTTTATAAATTTAATTAAAAATAGAAGTATAAATGACTTTGGAGTTCAAGTTAATGAAAATGATAAAATACTTACATTATCAACTTGTTATATAAATTCTGATCAAAGATTAGTTGTTCATGCAAAGAAAATTAATTGATTATATTAAAATTTTATAAAAAATGCATAAAAAAAATTAATTTGTAAAATATAATAATGTGAATATAAATTATTCACGTTACAAACTCCACATTATGTGGAGTTTACTTTTTATAAAATGTAAAGTAAAAATAAATTTTAATTTAAACCCATTTATAAGTGATATAATATTTATATAAGAGAGGATTGATAAAATGGGAAAAATAAAAGATATAAAAGCAAGAGAAATATTAGATTCTAGGGGGAATCCAACAGTAGAAGTAGATGTAATACTTGAAAATGGAGTATTAGGTAGAGCAGCAGTACCAAGTGGAGCATCAACAGGAGTAAGAGAGGCTTTAGAACTTCGTGATAATGATAAAAATAGATATATGGGTAAAGGTGTACTAAAAGCAGTAAATAATGTTAATACAACAATAAAAAATGCACTAATTGGTATGGAATCATCTAATCAAAAAGAAATAGATTACAAAATGATTGAATTAGATGGAACAGATACAAAATCAAATTTAGGAGCAAACGCTATACTAGGAGTTTCTATGGCTGTATTAAAAGCAAGTGCTAACGAAAAAGGAATTCCTTTATATAAATACATTGGAAATGGAAAAACATTACCTGTACCAATGATGAATATATTAAATGGGGGTGCTCATGCTGATAATAAATTAGATTTTCAAGAATTTATGATTATACCTCAAGCAGAAACTATAAAAGAAAGAGTTAGAATAGGTTCAGAAGTTTTTCATAATTTAAAAAAAGTTTTAAATGAAAAAGGACTTGCTACATCAGTTGGAGATGAAGGTGGATTTGCTCCAGACTTACAAAGTAACACAGAAGGTTTTGATCTCATAATGGAAGCAATAAAAAAAGCAGGTTATGAGCCCGGTGTTGATGTTAAACTTGCAATAGATGTTGCTGCAAGTGAATTTTATGAAGATGGTAAATATGTACTTGCAGGTGAAAATAGAACTTTAACAACAAATGAATTAATACAATTTTATAAAGAACTATGTAGTAAATATCCAATTATTTCTATAGAAGACCCTGTAGATGAAAATGATTGGGAAGGATTTAGTTTAATAACTAAAGAATTAGGTGATAAAATACAATTAGTTGGAGATGACTTATTTGTAACAAATAAAAAATGTTTACAAAAAGGAATAGATAATAATGCAGGAAATGCAATACTTTTAAAAGTAAATCAAATAGGAACTATAACAGAAACTTTAGAAACTATAGATTTAGCCCGTAAAAATGGATATAAAACTATAATTTCACATAGAAGTGGAGAAACAGAAGATACAACTATAGCAGATCTTGCAGTAGGTCTTGACTTAGGTCAAATAAAAACAGGCTCACTTTCAAGGACAGATAGAGTTTGTAAATATAATCAGTTGATGAGAATAGAAGAAGAATTATATTAAATTAATAAATTAAAAATAAAAGATATTTGGATTATAATTCCAAGTATTTTTTATTTTTTTATTGTTAAATATATATTAATATGTTAAAATATATTTCATAAAAAGGGAGTAATATTATGAATATAGAAGAATTTAATTTTGAATTACCAGAAAAATTAATTGCTCAAACACCACTAGAAAAAAGAGACTCATCTAGATTATTAGTATTAGATAAAAAAACAGGCAATATAGAACATAAACATTTTACTGACATAATAGATTATTTAGAAGAAGGAGATACTTTAGTTTTGAATGATACAAAAGTAATACCCGCTCGCCTTACAGGAATAAAAGAAGAAACAAATGCAGTTATAGAAATACTTATGTTAAAAGAAACAAAAAAAGATGAATGGGAATGTTTAGTAAAACCTGCTAAAAGAATACATGTAGGAGAACATATTAAATTTTCAGATAGATTAAAAGCAAAATGTATAGAAGAAAAAGAAGAAGGAATAAGAGTATTCAAATTAGTATATGATGGAATATTACTTGAGATATTAGATGAATTAGGTGAGATGCCACTACCACCTTATATACATGAAAAACTAAAAGAAAAAGATAGATATCAAACAGTATATGCAAAAAATATAGGTAGTGCAGCTGCTCCAACAGCAGGGCTTCATTTTACAATTGATTTACTAAATAAAATAAAAGAAAAAAAAGTAAATATTGTGTATATAACTTTACATGTAGGTTTAGGAACATTTAGACCTGTAAATGTTGAAAATATATATGAACATAAAATGCATAGTGAATTTTATATAATGGATAAACAAACAGCACATATATTAAATAAAACAAAAGAAAATAATAAGAAAATAATAAGTGTTGGAACTACATCTACAAGAACACTTGAAACAATAATGAATTTATATTCTACATTCAAAGAATGTAGTGGCTGGACAGACATATTTATATATCCAGGATATGAATTTAAAGCAATTGATAATTTAATTACGAATTTTCATCTTCCAAAATCAACACTTGTAATGCTTGTAAGTGCTCTTGCGGGTAGAGAAAATATAATGAAAGCATATAGTGAAGCAATAAAAAAAGAATATAGATTTTTTTCATTTGGAGATGCAATGTTTATAAAATAAATTATTTTGGGGGTTTTTATGAACGAAAAAGAATTGACATTATTTAATAGTATACTGGATAAATCTATAGAGTATGATGATTTTTATATAGATGGATTTATGGTATTAAAAAAAATAAATGATTTTATTTTAAAATATTATCAACAACCTAAATTAGATCAAACTTATGTAAATAAAATAGATATAGATGAAAGTTATAAAATTTCGCATGAATTTTTAAGTAGTATAGATTATAAATATGCTTATTATTTAGAAAAAATATGGAGTGATGGTAAATTCATAATTAGTAATAAAAAAACTATTTTAGGTATTGAAGTTGATAGCGCAACATCATTATTTTGTGAACAAACAAATAGTAGAAAAATATTAATTCATAAAAATAATAATATAGTTGATGCATTTTCAATAGTTCATGAACTTATACATGATTTTTATTTAAAAGAAAAAGAAGAAGGCAATGATACATTCCATTTTCTTTGTGAAGTACCAACTATATTAGTTGAGTTTTTATTTGAAGATTACTTAAAATACAAAGGTTTATTTTTAGAAGATATAGGCAAAAATAAAAGACAAATTTTTTCAATTATAAGCTATAAATCTATTGAAATTGACTTTGAACGATTTATATTAGAAGAATATTATAATAATGGTATAGTAAATAACAGTGTTATTTCTTCTTATTTACAAAATAAAACTAAACATTATAAAATATATATAGATTATATAATAGATGAAATTTTAAAAAATAATACGATAAATATAGATATGGAGGCTAGAAATATACTTGGTGTATCATTTGCTTCATATATTCATCAAAAAATATTAGATGATTCAAATTCACTAAATAAATTAAATTATATAAATGAAAATTTTGATAATGTTGAATTAGAAGAAATGTTTGAATATTTAGGCTTTGAAATTAAAGATGAAGAAACAGATGATTTAACAGATGAATCATATAAAAAAATATTTAAGTCATATAAAAGGGAGTTAAAAACTTTAAGATAGGTGGTTATATGGACAAAGTTATTGTTATAGTTGGACCAACAGGAATTGGTAAAACAAAATTAAGTATAGAACTTTCTTTAAAACTAAATGGTGAAATAATAAATGCAGATAGCACACAAGTATATAAAACATTGGATATTGCAACAGCTAAAGTAACAGAAGAAGAAAAACAAAATATAGTTCATCATTTAATTGATATTAAAGATATTACACAAGAATATACAGTTTATGATTATCAAAAAGATTGTAGAAAAACTATAAAAGATATACTTAATAAAAATAAAACACCAATAATAGTAGGTGGAACTGGACTTTATATAAAAGCAAGTTTATATGATTATAAATTTGAAAATGAAAAAGAAACAAATTATTATGAAAATATATCAGATGAAGATTTATTTAAAAAACTAATTAGTATCGATCCAAATACCCAAATCCATAAAAACAATAGAAAAAGAATAGTTAGGGCACTTAATTATTATGATAAAACAGGAAATATTCCAAGTTCTAAAGAAAAAACAAATAAATTGTTATATAATACTATATTTATTGGACTTACAACAGATAGAGATACTTTATATAATAAAATAAATGATAGAGTAGACTTAATGATTAAAAATGGACTGTTAAAAGAAGCTAAAACAATATATGATTCTAATATAAGAACAAAGGCGGTAATGACACCTATCGGATATAAAGAATTATTTGATTATTTTGATGGTAAAAAAACATTAGAAGAGTGTGTAGAACTAATTAAAAAAAATAGTAGGAATTACGCTAAAAGACAATATACTTGGTTTAACAATCAAATGAATATAAAATGGTTCGATGTTGATTTTAATGATTTTAATAAAACTGTTTTAGAAGTTTTGAAATATATAGAAAAAGATGTTAATTCATAGCTTTAACATCTTTTTTAATATCCATTATAACAGGAAGTATTATAGGTCTTCTACCTGTCTTATTATCAATATAAATAGATAAATTATTTATTATCTCTGATTTTATTTCAGTATAATTTATATGATTTCCTAATTTTGAACTTATTGATTTTTTAACAACATTTTCTAACTCTTTTAAAAGTGCTAAATTATCATTTACAAGTACAAAACCTCTTGTAGTGATATTAGGATTTCCAAGTAATAAGTTGTTTGTTGAATCTATATTTGCAATAACTACAACTATACCATCATTAGCCATTATTTTTCTATCTTTCATAACAGCATTACTAACATCACCTATTCTGTTTCCATCAACATAAATATCTCCTGCTTGAACAGGTTCACCTTTAGTAATAATGCCTTTTCTTATACAAAGTACATCACCATTTCCAAGAACAAAAGTGTTTTCTCTTGGAATATCACAATTAACAGCAATATCAGCGTGCTTTTTGAGCATTCTATATTCACCATGAAATGGCATAAAATATTTAGGACTTATTAATCTAAGCATAAGTTTTAATTCTTCTTCACTACCATGACCTGATGTATGAATATCACTTAATAATGTATTAGTATAAACTTTAACACCTTTTAAATATAATTTATTTATTGTTCTTGAAATACTTAAAGCATTGCCAGGAATAGCTGATGAAGAAAAAACTACTAAATCATTTGCTTGAAGCTTTATTTGTTTATGTGTTCCATTTGCAATCCTAGAAAGAGCAGAAAGAGGTTCACCTTGTGTACCTGTACAAAGTAAACATACTTTATTTGGCTCTAAATGGTTTGCTTCCTCGGGTGATATAAATATTTCTTTATTTTTTATATATCCACCTTCAATAGAAATTTCAATATTATTGTCCATACTGCGACCGAATATAGCGATCTTTCTATCATGTCTTTTACATGTATCTACAATATGCTTAAGTCTATATATATTTGAAGCAAATGTAGCGATTATTATTCTTCCATAATGTCTATCAAATATATCAGATAAAGCTTCATCGACTTTTGATTCACTCGCACTATATCCTTCATTAAGTGCATTTGTACTATCACTTAAAAGTAGGGTAACACCTTTTGAACCAATTTCAGCCATTTTATGTAGATTTGCCATAGGTCCTATCGGAGTCAAATCAAATTTAAAGTCTCCTGTAGTTACAATAGTACCGTTAGGAGTGTGAACAACAATTCCATGTGAATCTGGAATAGAGTGTGTTGTCCTAAAAAATTCCACTTCCATTGTTTTAAATTTGACTTTTGTTTCTTCAGTATAAACATATAAATTATTGTATCCGATATTTCTATCTTCCAATTTTCTTTTTATAAGCCCAACTGCTTGATTTGGAGCATATATAGCTGGAATATTAACCGTTTGTAATAAAAATGGAATACTTCCAATGTGGTCTTCATGACCATGAGTTATAAATAAAGCTTTAATTTTATTTTCGTTTTTCTTCAAAAATGTAAAGTCTGGAATAACATAATCAACACCAAGTAACTCTCCTTGAGGAAAAGTAATACCTGCATCTGTAATAATAAGTTCATTACCCGTCATAATGCAATACATATTTTTTCCGACTTCACCTAAACCTCCTAGTGCAAATACAAAAGTATCCCCACTATTATTTGTTTTCATTTTATCTCCTTTCTCTTTAATAAAAAATTACTATATAATTATACATTTTTTTTTACTATTTGTCTAGTCTAATGAAAATATATGATATAATATATATAGTATAGAATAGTAAGAGTGATAATATGAATAGAGTACTAGGTAATTATAGTAATTTAAGTCCTTCTTATTTGAGAGATTACATTTTAAACACTTATGATAAAGATATAAGAACGGAAATATTAAATAATATAGAAGTAAAAAAAATATTTTTAAAAGATGAAAATCATTATGAGTTTGTTTGGCTTGTTCAAGCATTAAAAGATGATGATTTAGTTACTTTTTTGGATGATTTTGTAATAGATGAAATTTTATCTTCTAAAAGAGTATTAGATAAATTAAATGCTATTATGACTATTGAAAATGAATATAAAAATATTGTACTAAATAAAATAAAAATAATTAGATTTATTAGTAAAAATGATGATTTATTATATTATCTATCTGAAACAAAAAATCCATTTTTAGAAACTTTTTTCAACTTCCTTTTAAAAGAAAATGATGCAAATTTATATCATATACTTTTATATTTTAATAAAGATGAGTTATATAATATTTTAAAAGGAGAAAATTTAAATAAACTTGTTAATAATTGTAAAAATTATTTAACATATATACCAATAAAAACTTTAAATGAAATAATACATGATGAAGATTATATTATTGATTTTATGAAATTAGATATATATACTATTGATAAATTAATAATAGATGGACTTATTTTGGATAAAAAAATATATTTAGATAGTGAATTTCAAAATAAATATTTAGAAATAAAAAATATAGATCAGTTAAGAACAATGATAGAACATTTAAGTAAAAATAATATATATGCATATGAATTATTAAATAAATGTGTATATAAAAATTATGATTATAAAATACAAAATATGGATGAAAATGGTATTTTTAATTATTTTAACAATGATAATATAGATAAAAAATTTTGATTGAAAAAATCAATCAAATATTTTTAGACTTGCTTTTGAATTTAATAAAATAAATAAAAATAAAATTATTAGTATGTATCATTCTGATTCATTTAGCTTACGTGAAGGCAAAACTTATTATAAAAATGAAATTTTTACTCCTAAACAACTAATCGACAATACTAAAGGATATAATGAAATATTAGTTATTGAAGATGAAGAAATAAAACCAAGTTATATTGTATGCTTCGATAATATAAAAGAGTCTGATATTGGTGTTGCAAAAGAAATGAATATTCCTATAGTTGTAATATATACAAAATTTTATAAAGAAGCAATAAAAAATGTTTCTGGTATTGATTTTAACATTGAAAGTGATTTAAAATATAGAAGAATTTAAAAAAATATGGAAAATTTATTGAATATAGTGTAAAATATAGATTAGGGTGATTATATGGGACTCTTTGATAAATTCAAGAACATATTTACAAAAGAAAAAAAAGAGGAAATTGAAAGTTATGACAAAGGTTTAGAAAAAACTAGAAAAGAACTTTTTAGTAAACTAGATGACTTAAATAAAAAACATAAAAAAATTACAGAAGAATATTTTGAAGAACTTGAAGAAATACTTATAATGGCAGATATTGGTGTAAATACTGTAATGGATTTTATAGATAGAATTAAAAAAAGAGTAAAAAAAGAAAATATAATCAACTCATCTGATTTAATAGAAATAATAGTAGATGAAATGTTTATAATATATGTAAATAATGATATAATTTCAAGTAAAATTTCTTATAATCAAAATGGACCAACTGTTATTTTATTTGTAGGAGTAAATGGAGTTGGAAAAACAACTACAATAGGAAAACTTGCTTATAAATTTAAAAATGAAAATAAAAAAGTTTTGCTCATTGCAGGCGACACATTTAGAGCAGGAGCAATAGAACAATTAAAAGAATGGGGTAAAAAAGTAGATGCTCCTGTTATTTATAAAGAAAATGCAGATCCATCTAGTGTTATATATGATGGACTTATGGAAGCAAATGATTATGATATCGTTTTAATAGATACAGCAGGTAGACTACAAAATAAAGATAATTTGATGAGAGAACTTGAAAAGATAAATAAAGTAATAGGAAAAGCAATACCTAATGCTCCACATGAAACTTTACTTGTGGTTGATGCAACAACGGGTCAAAATGGAATAAGTCAAGCAAAAAGTTTTAAGGAAATTACTAATATTACTGGTATTGTATTAACGAAATTAGATGGTACTGCTAAAGGTGGAATTGTTCTTGCTATTAAAGAAAATGTAGGAATACCTGTTAAGTTAATAGGCTTAGGTGAAAAACAAGAGGATTTAAAAACATTTGATATTGAAAAATATATATATGGATTATTTAAAGATGTGGAGGATCAAAATGAAGTTAGTTGAGAAAAGAGAAGCAAAAAAAAGAGTTGTAATAAATGAAATAGGTTTATTTATTCAAGCAGTATTAATGGCTTGTGTAATTGCGCTTTTAATAATGACTATATTTGAAAATAGTTTTGCTATTGTTTTGGAATTTGTTCTTGCTTTTGCTCTTTTTACAATGGCTTATAATAACACAAAAACATTTAAACGAAAACTATTTACTATACCATATATAATAGGTGGTATTATATGTATTGCTTATGCTATAGATGGATTAATAAAGGTGTTTTAATTGGAAGAAAGAGTTTATTTAGGAATTTTATTTGATTATTATGGGTGCTTGCTTACAGATAAACAGAAAATGTATTTTGAAGATTATTATTTCAATAACTTGACTCTTTCTGAAATAAGTTTAAATAATAATATAAGTAGAAATGCTATACATAAGCAAATAAAAGACGTAAAGGAAAAATTAATACAATATGAAAAAAAGTTAAAACTATATGAAAAAAGCAATAAAATAAATGATATTTTAGAAAAAATAAAAGATGAAAGAATAAAAGAAGAAATAAAAGAATTAATATGAGGGTGATAAAATGTTTGGAAAAATAGTATATATAAGTGATAATATGGCACATGTTGAGGTACCTCAAGATAGGCCACTTTCAACAGATTTAATGAATATGCATGTTGTTTTTGAAGATGAAGACAAAAAAATACTTGGTGAAGTTGAAGATATAAGCGCAACACTTATTAAAATTAGATTTTTAGGTGAATTTGTAAATAACAAATTTATTGGTGGTGTATTAAGAAAACCAAAATTAACTTCTACTATTAGAATGGTTAGAGAAGATGAAGTAAAATTATTTTTAGGAACAGAAGGTAAAGGTACATTTTTATTAGGAACTAGTCCTTTGTATTCTGGATATCCTATAAGAATAGATATAAATGCACTTTGTAGTAATCATTTAGCTATATTTGGAAATAGTGGTAGTGGTAAATCATGTGGAGTTGCAAGAATTTTACAAAATTTGTTTGGAAAAACTGATGTATTACCATATAAGTCAAATTTCTTTATATTTGATGCATATGGTGAATATCATAATGCTTTTAAAAACATAAATACAATAAATCCAAATTATAATTTTAAATATTATACAACTAATAAATTTGATACAGATGGTGAAAAAATAAGAATACCATTATGGCTTCTTGATATAGATGATTTTGCGTTACTTTTATCTGCATCTAGTCCTTCTCAGTTACCAATAATAGAAAGAATGCTTAAACTTGTAAGAATTTTTTCAAGTAAAAAACCTACTGCAGAAGACTATAAAAATCATATTATTGCTAAGGCTATAATGACAGTTTTATACACAAATCAAACTTCTAGTAGTAAAAGAAATGATATATTTTCAATAATTGCTTCATGCCAAACAGATAAATTTAATTTAAATGCACCTGTACAAGGTATTGGATATACTAGATCTTTTAGAGACTGTTTTGTAATAGATACTAATGGTAATTTCCCTGAAAGTAATTTAATAACTGAATACATAAACTCATTCATTAAAGATGAATTAGATAAATATGAAGAAGAAGAAATAAACTTTTTCACAATGGAAGATTTAGAAAAAGCATTAGAATTTACTCTTATTTCAGAGGGACTTCTTAGAAACGAAAAATTATATGATGCTGCAATATCATTAAAAGTTAGATTACATTCTATTGCAATAAGTGAATATGGACAATATTTTAGTTATCCACAATATATAACTAGGGAACAGTATATTGCTTCACTTATAATGACAAATGGTAGAAAGGCACAAATAATAAATTTTAACTTTGAAGATGTAGAAGACTGGTTTGCAAAAGTAACAACTAAAATATATTGTAAAATGTTATTTAATTTTTCAAAAAATTTACCAAATAGAGCAACAATTCCATTTCATATATTTTTGGAAGAAGCACATAGAGTTGTTCAAAATGATGGCGATGTTGCATTGATTGGTTATAATATATTTGAAAGAATCGCAAAAGAAGGTAGAAAATATGGTTTGATTTTAAATCTTATTTCACAAAGACCTGTTGAATTATCTGAAACTGTTATTTCACAAATTTCAAACTTTTTAATATTTAAAATGAATCACCCAAGAGATTTGGATTATATTAAAAAAATGTTACCTAATATAAGTGCCGAAATAGTTGAAAAACAAAAAAGCTTACAAGCAGGTACATGTGTAGGATTTGGAACAGCATTTAAAATACCACTTATAGTTAAATTGGAAATGCCTAATCCAGAACCATCTAGTGGTAACTGTGATGTTGTAGGAAACTGGCAAGTAAATAGATAAAAATATGTTTTTTAAGAACTATTTTATTGTAAATAGTTCTTTTTTTTAAAAAACATGGTATAATACATAATAGGGTGAGGCTAGTTGAAAAAGATATTAAAATATAAATCAGATATAATTGGATATATTAGCTCAATTATAATTATTGTTGGTACAATTGTTCCGATAGTAACTATAAATGGAGTTTCACAATCTTTTATAAGTGAAAATGGAAAACTTGTGTTAGCTTGTGCAGTTATAGGGGCAATATTATATTTATTTAAAGTTGGATTTTTTTCATTTATACCTGCAATAGGAACACTCTTAATATTGTTTATATTTTATTATGGTATAAATGATAGTATGACAGCGCTAAATGAGTTAAATGCGGGAAGTGCCAAGTATGGCATAGGATTTTATTTGATAATAGTAGGAGCAGCACTACTTATATTTTCAAGTATACTTAGTTTTATTGATTATAGAAAAAATAAAAAGTTAAATAAAAATGTTCACAATGTAAAATTAGACGAAAATGAGAAAAATTTACAAGAACCAATACAAGAGTTATTTAATGATAATTTAGATAATTTTGAAAATAGTGTACCTGATGTTATAGAAAAAAATAATAATGTTATTAATGAAAATGTAAATGTAGAAGTTTCACAACAACAAGTACAGCCAATTAATCAACCTTCTTTAAGTAATGCATCAAATGAATTTAGACCAATACCTATAACTGATATTTTTCAAAATAATATAAACTCAGAAAATACAAGTATTAGTGAATCTAATAATCAAAGCATAAACCAACAAACTAATGAACCAAATATAAATAATAGTAACAATATTATTGATGGAAATTATGTTAATAATCAACAGCAAGTTATGGAAAACCCAAATAATGAATCTGTACATTTACAGCAAACTCAAAATTCAAGTAATGTCAATGATTTTCAAACAAATAATTTACCTGAAAACATATTAGAATATAAAAAATGTAATAATTGTGGCGCAATAATAAAAAGAGAATCACAAATATGCAGTTTTTGTGGTAATAAACAAAGTGACAATATTATGTAAATATATAGTTATTAAATTAATTATAATCTAAAAATAATAGAGTAATCTATTATTTTTTTTATATATTTGGTATAATTATATTGGGTGTTTATATGACTAGTATATATTCATTGACAAAAGAAGATTTAGAAAATTATTTTGTTAATTTAGGAGAGAAAAAATTTAAAGCAACTCAAATTTATGAGTGGATATATAGAAAAAGAGTTAATGATTTTTCATTGATGTCGAATATAAAAAAAGAGATATTAGAAAGATTAAAAAAAGACTTTAAATTTGATGATATAAAAATTATTTCTAAAAAAGAAGATGTTGATGTTAAAAAATATTTATTTGAATTAAACGATAAAAATAAAATAGAAGCAGTTTTAATGAATCATAATTATGGAAATAGTTTGTGCATATCTACACAAGTCGGATGTAATATGGCTTGTTCATTTTGTGAAAGTGGAAGATTAAAAAAAGTAAGAAATTTAAATGCTAATGAAATGATATTACAAGTTTTAAAAATAGAACAAAATTTAAATATAAAAATATCACACATTGTTTTAATGGGAATAGGAGAGCCATTTGATAATTACGATAACGTAATTAAATTTATAAATATTATAAATGATCCATATGGTATTGCGTTAGGATCTAGACATATAACTGTTTCTACAAGTGGATTGGTACCTAAAATATTACAATTCATAAAAGATGGTAAACAAGTTAATTTGGCTATTAGTCTTCATGCACCTAATGATGAATTAAGAAGTAAGATAATGCCAGTAAATAAAGCTTATAATATAGATAAATTAATTAAGGCAGTTAAAGAATATATATATAATACAAATAGAAGAGTAACATTTGAATATATAATGCTTAAAAATGTGAATGATACATATGAGTGTGCATTACAATTATCAAAATTATTAAAAGGAATAAATTGTTACGTAAATTTAATACCGTACAATGAAACTACACATATAGAATATAAAAAGAGTAGTAAAGAAAAAATAATGAGATTTTATGATATTTTGAAAAAAAATAAAATAAATGTTACAATTAGAAGAGAATTTGGTAGAAAAGTAAATGCAGCATGTGGACAGTTACGCTCTAATTATGAGGAGGGATTATAATGGATTATTATTATTTAACAGATCCTGGTAAAGTTAGAACACATAATGAAGATAGTGTTATAATTGTAAAAAATGATATGGGAGAATATTTATTAGCCGTTGCAGATGGAATGGGTGGACATAAAGGTGGAGAAATTGCATCAAGTATCGCTATATCACATATTGGTAAAAGATTTAAAGAACTTAGCAGTATTGGTACAAAAGAAGATGCAATTAGTTGGATAAAAGCAGAAGTAAGTGAATCCAATAGACTAATATATAAATATACAGAAGAAAATCCAGAAAGTGCTGGAATGGGTACTACACTTGTTCTTGCAGTATTAACTAAAGAATTTTTATTATTTGGAAATATCGGTGATTCATCGGGGTATGTTTATAAAGATAAGATGATTCATAAAATAACAAATGATCATACATTAGTTAATTTATTAGTAAAATCAGGTGAATTAACTCCTGAAGAAGCAAAAGATCATCCAAGAAAGAATGTTCTTATGAGAGCACTTGGTGCTTCAACAAAAGTAGAAATGGATATATTTGATGTAGAAACTAATATTGATGGTATATTTTTATGTAGTGATGGTCTTACAAATATGTTGGATAATAATCAAATCGCGAAGGTGCTTTCAGAAAAAATAAGCATAGAAGAAAAATTAAATAAATTAATTATAAAAAGTAATAATAGAGGTGGAACTGATAATATTTCAGTAGCATTTTTGGATAAGGAGGAAGTTAAATGATAGCTAAAGGTCAAAAAATAAATGATCGTTATCAAATAATTAGAACAATTGGTGAAGGTGGAATGGCTAATGTTTATTTAGCTTATGATACTATTTTAAATAGGGAAGTTGCTGTAAAAGTATTGCGTGGGGATTTAGCTAATGATGAAAAATTTGTAAGAAGATTTCAAAGAGAAGCAATAAGCGCAAGTTCATTATCACACCCTAATATTGTTGAAATGTATGATGTTGGAGAAGATGATGGAAATTACTATATAGTAATGGAATATGTTGAAGGAAAAACGCTTAAAAGTTTAATTAAAAAAAGAGGTGCTTTAACATTACCAGAAGTAATAGATATAATGTTACAACTTACTTCTGCAGTAACTTGTGCACATGATAGTTATATAATACATAGAGATATAAAACCACAAAATGTTTTGATTAAAGAAGATGGTACTGTAAAAATAACAGATTTTGGTATTGCTATGGCACTTAATAGTACAGAACTTACTCAAACAAATTCAGTTATGGGTTCAGTTCATTATTTACCTCCTGAGCAAGCAAACGGAAATGGAGCAACAATAAAAAGTGATATATATTCTCTTGGTATACTTATGTTTGAATTACTAACAGGTAAATTACCGTTTAAAGGTGAAAATGCTGTAGAAATTGCAATAAAACAAATGAAAGAGCAAATACCTAGAGTTTCAAGTATTGTTGAAAATATTCCACAATCTATAGAAAATGTAATATATAAGGCATGCGCAAAAAATCCAAAAAACAGGTACGATTCAGTTGCAGAAATGCATAATGATATAAAAACAGCCTTAGATGAGGAAAGACAAAATGAACATAGAGTAATATATGAATATTCAGAACATGAAGATTTAGAAGAGACTAAAGTTTTGCCTACTATAAAAGATGTTGATAATAATAAAGCAGAACAAAATAAAAAGGAAGATTCTACTGAAAAGAAAAAAAATAAAAAATTAAATAAAATTTTAATAATTCTTGGTAGTGTTATAGGAGGCTTTTTATTAATTTTAAGTGTATGTGCTTTATTATTTGCTGGAAAAACAGAGAAGGAAATAAAAATACCTGATGTTGCTGGACTTAGTATAGTTGATGCTGAGGCTAAACTAAAAGCAGAAGGACTTGAAGTAAATGTTGAATATAAAGAAGAAACAAGTACTACTGTTGATAAAGATTTAGTAATAAGAACATCACCACAAAGTGGAAGAAGTGTAACTAAGTATACAAAAATTACACTTGTTGTTTCAACAGGTGAAACTGGTATTAAAATTGAAAATTACGTAGGTCAATTATATAGTCAAGTTGAAGGAAAATTAAAAGCAGACGGTATAAAAGTAGAAATGGAATTAAAAGAAATAACTGATGGAAGTGTTGAAAACAATGTAATACTTGAGCAAAGTGTTCTATCAGGAACAGAATTAAAAAAAGGAGACACTATAAAATTTGTAGTTGCAGATTCAAGTGTTGAATACCCTGATTTTGTTGAAGAACAATGGTCTTATGATCAGATAAAACAATGGTGTGATGATAATAATATAACATTATCAGTAAAATATAAGGAAACAGCAGATTCACCGGAGGGCATTGTAGTTGCTCAAAGTAGAACAGCAGGAACTGTGGTTGCAAAATATGCATCATTAACAATAACATTAACAAAATTACCAGAAATACCAGAAACTCCACAAGAAATATTACCAAGCGATAAACAAACAGATACAGAAACAAATGAGGAAGTCAGTCAATAATGACAGGCAGAATAGTAAAATTAATAAGTAATGATTATACAATACTTGCAGATGGTAAAAAATATGTGTGTAAAGCAAGAGGTAAATTTAGAAATGATAAAATTTCTTTAATAGTTGGGGATATAGTTGAATTTGATTCAGAAAATAATTGCATAATGAAAGTGATAGATAGACAAAATAGACTTATACGTCCCCCTGTTTCAAATGTTGATCAAGCACTTGTAGTAACAAGTGTAAAAGAACCAGATTTTAGTTCAAATTTGCTTGATAAATTGATTGTTACGATAGAATTTAATAATGTAGAACCAATTATATGCTTTACAAAATTAGATTTACTTGATGAAATAGAAAAAAAACAAATTGAACAGATTATAGATTATTATAAAAAAATAGGTTATAAAGTTTTAACAAACAATGACTGTGAGCAAATTAAAAGTTTGTTTAAAAATAAACTTACTGTATTTACAGGTCAAAGTGGTGCAGGAAAATCTACTTTGTTGAATAAACTTGAACCTACTTTGAATTTAAAAACAGATGAAATTTCATATGCATTAGGTAGGGGAAAACATACAACTCGTCATGTTGAACTTATAGAGTTATGTGGTGGCTTGGTAGCTGATACACCTGGTTTTTCTAGCCTAGATTTTATAGGTATGGAAAACACTGATATAAGAGATAGTTTTATTGAGTTTGATGAGTATAAACAATTATGTAAGTACAGAGATTGTATGCATGATAAAGAAGACAATTGTGGAGTAAAAGAAGCAGTTAAAACAAAGAAAATACTTTATAGTCGTTATGAGGATTATTTAAAATTTATTAAGAGGTGAAATATGATATCTGCATCTATACTATCAATAAAAGAAAATTTAAAAGAAAATATAAAAATATTAGATGAGACAAATATTGATTTTATCCATTTAGATATAATGGACGGTAAATTTGTACAAAATAAAACTTGGGATATTGATGATGTAAAAGATTTAGTTCTTAATACAAGTAAACCTAAAGATGTTCATTTAATGGTAGAAGATGTAAAAGAATATGTAGATAAATTTAAAATATTAAAGCCTACTTATATAACTTTTCATTTAGAAGTAAAACAAGATATTTTGTATCTAATAAATTATATAAAAAAACAAGGAATAAAAGTAGGAATTTCTATAAAACCTAATACAGATGTAAGTTTACTTTTCCCTTATTTACCTTTAATTGATTTAGTTTTAGTAATGACTGTAGAACCAGGTATGGGAGGTCAAAAATTTATTGAATCTGTTATACCTAAAGTAGATAAATTAAATGAACTCAAAAAAAATTATAATTATTTAATTGAAGTTGATGGTGGAATAAACGATACAACTATTTCTAAAGTTAAATCTGATATATACGTAGTTGGTAGTTATATAACAAGTAGTAATAATTATCAAAAACAAATTAATAATTTAAAATAAATGTAATATATTGTTTATAGAAAGTTGATAAAAACTTTCTTTTTCTTCATATATTTTATAAAGGAGATTATATGAAGAAATTATTTAAAATATTATATTTTATTATTTTTATTTTATTAATTTTATTTTTCTTTTTAAAGGAGGTAGATTTAAAAAATATGTTTTATAAAAATGTAAAAGAAGTTGAAAAGCCAACTGATATTTTAGTGTTAGTTAATAAAAATAATAAACTTTCTAAAAATTATGTTCCAGAGGATTTAGAAAATATAAATATAAAATATTCTAATGAAGGTAAAATGCTTAGGAAAGAAGCAAAGGAAGCATTTGAAAAATTAAGTGAAGATGCTTTAAAATTAGGGTATAAAGTAATAGCAGTATCTGGGTATAGGGATTATGATTATCAAGATAATTTATTTAATTATTATGTAGATAAATATGGTGAAGAATATGCTTTATCTTGTAGCGCTAAAGCGGGTCATTCTGAACATCAAACAGGTTTAGCTGTAGATGTAATGGGTTCAAATAATAGTTATGATGATTTCGAAATGAGTGATGAATTCGAATGGATGAGCACAAATTCTTATAAATATGGGTTTATATTAAGATATCCAAGTGGAAAAGAAAATATAACAGGTTTTAAATATGAACCATGGCATTATAGATATGTAGGATATGATGTAGCTAAATATATATATGAAAATAATTTAGTGTTTGAAGAATATATAAAAGATAACAATTTAGATTAATTGTTATCTTTTAATTTACAAAAAATGTAAAATTATTCTATGTTTATTAATATTAAGATATATGATAATAATAATGAATAACATATAATTTTTAAAGAATATATAACTTGCAAATAAAAAGGAGATTTAATCTCCTTTTATACTTGCTTTAACAAATGAATCAAATAATGGATGTGGTCTTGTAGGTCTACTTTTAAATTCTGGGTGAAATTGACATGCAATAAAATGTTTATGCTTAGGATATTCTATAATTTCAACCAAATTACTTTGTTCATTTATACCAGAAAATATAATACCGTTTTTTTCTAATATTTCTTTATATTTATTATTAAATTCATATCTATGACGATGACGCTCTAATATTTTATTTTGTTTGTAATCTGCAAAAGCTAAAGTATTAGGCTTAATAGTACATTCATAATTACCTAATCTTAATGTACCACCCATATTTGTAATTGCTTTTTGGTCAGCCATTAAATCAATTATAGGTTCAGGGCAAACTTCGTTAAATTCTGTTGAAGATGCTTCCTTGATTCCACAAACATTACGAGCAAACTCAATAACAGCTAGTTGCATTCCAAGACATATTCCTAAAAATGGAATGTTATTTTCCCTTGCAAATTTAATAGCTTTTATTTTACCTTCAATACCTCTACTTCCAAAACCACCCGGAACTAATATTCCTTTAGAGTTTTTAAATACTTTCTTTAAATCAACATTAGAATCTTCTAAAGATTCAGAATCTATCCAATTAATATTTACTTTAGTTTTATATTTATATCCAGCATGTTTAAGTGATTCTGCAACAGATAAATAAGCATCATGCAATTCAACATATTTACCAACAAGCGCAATTTCAACTTCATCTTTTAAATTATCAACAGTATCAATTAAATCTTGCCAATATTTTATATTAGCTTTCTTAATTGGCATTTTAAATTGTTTCAAAATTGCTTCATCTATTTTTTGATTATAAAAGTTAATTGGAATTTGATATATATTTTTAACATCTATAGCATCTATTATATTTTCAACAGGAATTGAACAAAATAAAGACAATTTGTTTTTTATAGAATCACTAGTAGGAAAAGGAGTTCTGCAAACTAAAGCATTAGGTCTTATTCCCATATTTCTTAAGTCTTTAACACTATTTTGAGTAGGTTTAGTTTTAAGTTCATTAGAACCAAATATATAAGGAATTAATGTAGTATGTATAAAGAAAGTATTTTCTTCTCCTTTTTCATATTGAATTTGTCTTAAAGCTTCTATAAATGTACTTGATTCAATATCACCGACAGTACCACCTATTTCGGTGATAACAAATTCCGCACCACTAGAAATACCAGCCTCATATACTTTATTTTTTATTTCATTTGTTACATGAGGAACCATTTGTACGGTAGCACCTAAATAGTCTCCTTTTCTTTCTTTTTCAATTACAGTTGAATATATTTTTCCACTTGTTATATTTGAAGTATAATTAAGTTCTTCATCTATAAAACGCTCATAATGACCTAAATCTAAGTCAGTCTCACACCCATCATAAGTAACATACACTTCACCATGTTGTATAGGGTTCATAGTTCCAGGATCGACATTTATATAAGGGTCAAACTTTTGCATGAATACTTTATATCCTCTTGATTTTAATAAAAGCGCAACAGAAGCAGCAGTAATACCTTTACCAAGACCAGATACAACACCACCTGTTACAAAAATGTACTTTGTCATAAAAAAACACCTCAAACTTCTAGAGAGTTTTATAGGCTCTCTTAAATTATAACATTATCTTTATATTCAAATCAACAAAAAATAAAAAAATTATAAATAAATCACATTTTTAAAAAAATAATATTTAAAATATTACTAAAATGTGTTAAAATAAACTTATATTTATTTACAAACAATTGTTCGTGATATATAATAGGTATTGTAAAATGTAGGTGAAGATTATGGATAAAATTATAATAAAAGGTGCGAAAGAAAACAATTTAAAAAACATAGACTTAGAATTACCAAAAAATAAATTAATAGTAATGACAGGAGTAAGTGGAAGTGGAAAAAGTAGTCTTGCTTTTGATACTATATATGCAGAAGGTCAAAGAAGATATGTAGAAAGTTTAAGTAATTATGCTAGACAATTTTTAGGTGGAACAGAAAAACCAAATGTAGACTCTATAGAAGGTTTAAGTCCTGCAATCAGTATAGACCAAAAAACAACGAATAAAAATCCTAGAAGTACAGTAGGAACAGTAACTGAAATATATGACTTCTTAAGACTTTTATATGCAAGAATTGGTGTGCCATATTGTAAAGTACATAATAAACCAATAACAAGTCAAAGTTATGAGGAAATGACTGACCAAATATTAAACTTAGAAGAAAATACAAAAATAAAAATATTAAGTCCAATAATATATGGTGAGAAAGGTACACATGTAAATACAATAGAAAAACTAAAAAAAGATGGATATGTTAGATTAAAAATAGATGGTGAAGAATTTGATATAGAAGAAGTAAAAGAACTTGATAAAAATAAAAAACATAATATTGAAGTTATAATCGATAGACTTATAGTAAAAGATGGAATAAGAAGTAGACTATATGATTCTATAGAAACAGCAGCAAAACTATCACATGGGAAAGTAGTAGTTGATGTAGTAGGTAAAGAACAAATAGTTATGAGTGAAAATTATGCATGTCCAGAATGTGATTTTTCACTTCCAGAATTAGAGCCTAGAATGTTTTCATTTAATGCACCTTATGGAGCATGTACAGAATGTAAAGGGCTTGGAATTAAATTGTCAATCGATGAAGATTTAATAATACCTAATAAAGACTTAAGCATAAACGAAGGAGCAATAGTCGCTATAAATTTAGAAGATGACTCTAGTATAATTAGTACACAAATATCAACAGTTGCTAAATTTTATAATATAGATTTAAATAAAAAAGTAAAAGACTTATCCAGAAAAGAATTAGATATAATTTTATATGGTTCTAAAGATTTATTAGAATTTAATTATACATCTAAAAACGGAAATAAAAGAACAAGTAAAGATTATTATGAGGGAATTATAACTAATTTAGAACGAAGATATATGGAAACTAAAAGTACATGGATAAGAGAATGGATAGAACAATACATGGTAGAATCAACTTGTCCAAAATGTAAAGGCGCTAGACTAGATGATTCTGTATTATCAGTACTAATAAATAAAAAAAATATATATGAAGTAACTTTATTAAGTATTTCTGATTTGCACAAATTCATTATGAATTTAAAATTAAGTAAAGAACAAAAACAAATAGCGGAAATGATAATTAAAGAAATTGATTCTAGATTAACATTCTTAGAAAATGTTGGACTTTCTTATTTGACACTTGCTCGTAGTGCAGGAACTTTATCTGGTGGTGAATCACAAAGAATAAGACTTGCAACTCAAATAGGTTCAAGATTAACAGGAGTTTTATATGTACTTGATGAACCGAGTATAGGACTACATCAAAGAGATAATCAAAGACTTATAAATTCAATGTTAGAAATGAGAGATTTAGGAAATACTTTAATAGTAGTTGAACATGATACTGATACTATGCTTGCAAGTGATTATCTAGTTGATATTGGACCGGGTGCAGGACTTCATGGTGGTGAGGTAGTAGCAAAAGGAACTCCACAAGAAGTAATGAAATGTGAAAATAGTATAACTGCTAAATATTTAACAGGAAAAGAAAAAATAGAAGTTCCTACAAAAAGAAGAAAAGGCAATGGTAAATTTATTGAAATAAAAGGTGCAAAAGAAAATAATTTGAAAAATATAAATGTTAAATTTCCACTAGGTAAATTTATATGTGTAACAGGAGTAAGTGGAAGTGGAAAAAGTAGTTTAGTTAATGAAATACTATATAAAGTAGTAGCGAATAATTTATACAAAGTAAAAGAAAAACCAGGTATTTATAAATCAGTAGTTGGACTTGAAAATGTAGATAAAGTTATAGATATTTCTCAAGCACCTATAGGAAGAACACCAAGAAGTAATCCTGCAACATATACAGGAGTATTTGATGATATAAGAGATGTTTTCGCACAAACAAAAGAAGCAAAAATGAAAGGATATGATAAAAGTAGATTTTCATTTAATGTAAAAGGTGGTAGATGTGAAGCATGTTGGGGTGATGGTGTTAAAAAAATAGAAATGCATTTTTTACCTGATGTTTATGTACCATGTGAAGTTTGTGGTGGAACAAGGTACAATAGAGAAACTTTAAGTATAAAATATAAAGGAAAAAGTATTTATGATGTTTTAGAGTTGAGAGTAGAAGAAGCATATGAGTTTTTTGAAAATATACCTAAAGTTAAAAATAAATTAAAAATTTTAATGGATGTAGGACTTTCTTATGTTAAGTTAGGTCAAAGTGCACCTACTTTATCAGGAGGAGAAGCCGCTCGTGTTAAACTTGCAAAAGAATTACAGAAAAAACCAACAGGAAAAAGTTTATTTATACTAGATGAACCTACAACAGGTTTGCACAGCCATGATATTAAAAAATTACTTGTTATTCTTAATAGGATTGTAGATAATGGTGATACTGTAGTTGTTATTGAACATAATTTAGATGTTATAAAAGTAGCAGATTACATAATAGATTTAGGTCCAGAAGGTGGAGATGATGGTGGAAAAATAATAGCCAAAGGCACACCTGAGGAAGTAGTCAAAGTAAAAGAAAGTTATACAGGACAGTTTTTAAAAGGAGTTCTTTAATGTGTTCGATGAAAAAGCATTTAGAAATTTTATGTTAGATGGAATTTTAACAGAAGAAGAATATATTTTTATAAATTTGAGAGCGAAAAAAATAAATGTTGATACAAATAAAAACTTAGATATTTTTGGCTGTTTTATTAAACCAATAGATTCTAATGTTGTTATAGATTTTAATTTATTAGTTCCTATTATTAAAGATTTAAAAAGTATGTTAGTAAATATTCATGAATATACACATGCTATGCTTTTATATAGACATATAAATAATGGATTAGAGTTAGATAAAACAGAAAAAATACCAAGAGCAAATGAAGAAAAATATTTAAAAAAAATAAAAACTATATAAGATAAAGTTCTTATATTATAATGTAGTTGTGGTGGTTGTATATGAAAAATTATAATGAATTTTTAGCAATTAAAAATTTAATAAAAAATCGCGAATATGATTTAGCTTTTAAAAAATTACAAGTTTTATATAATAATGAAAGCAATGACAAATTTATAAAATTTGAATATGCAAAATTATTAACGAAGATAAAAAATAAAAATTATGCTTTAGCAAGAAAAATGTTTATAGAATTATCAAGTGAAGATGATGTTTTTTCAATTTTTGAACTTGGTAAATTAGAAGTATTGTTAGGTAATTTTGGAAGTGCAGAAAAATATTTTCTTTCAATATTAGAAAAACAACCAAATAACACACATGTTAAATTAGAATTAGCAAGATTAGAAAGAAAAATAAATAATATTGATAAAGCAAGTATAATTTATAAAGAAATAATTGCACTTGAAAATGAAACAAATAAAAATTATATATTTTTCATGGATATATGTAATGCAAAACTTGAACTTGGTAAGTTAGATGTAGAAATTGGAAAAATAGACGAAGCAAGAAATATTTTTAACGAATTAATTTCTAAAAAAAATACAAACGCAAAACTAGAATTAGCAAAATTAGAAAGAAAATCATGGAATATTGATAAGTCAAAAAAACTTTTATTAGAATTGATAAACGATAATAAAAAAGTAGAATATGCAAAACTAGAATTAGCAAAAACATATATAATGTCAGGTAATATTGAAGAAGCAAGAAGTATTTTAGATGAATTATTGATTATATATAAAAACAAAGATGTAATTAAATTAGAATATGGTAAATTAGAAGCTAATGAGGGCAATATAAAAAAAGCATTATATTATTTTAATGAATTGATCAAATCTGAAAGTATTAATTATTCTTTGTTTGCAAAATTAGAAATAGGAAGACTATATGCAAGTATAGGGGACTTTGAAATTTCTAGATATTATTTCAATGAGTTACTTAATACTAAAAATAAAGGGTATGCTTTACTAGAACTAGGTCGTTTAGAGTATTCACAAGGAAATTTAGATGAAGCAAAATATTATTACAATCAATTATTAAATGAAAAACAAAAAGATAGATTGTGTGCTTTATTAGAACTAGGACGATTAGAATCAAATAATGGAAACGTAGATTTAGCCATGAAATATTTTAATCAATTGTTAGGAACAAGTGATGAACCAATGGCTAGGATGGAAATGCTAATGATGGATATTAAATATGAATTATATAATGATGCATTAGAACATTTAAATTATTTAACAAAAATAAAATATCAAAAATATAAATTAAGAAAATATCAATTTTATTTAAAATATAAACTAGGAATGTTGAAAAATGAAGATTATACTAGCAAATATTTTGATTTGCAATTAACAGATTATAACACTGATTTAGCATTAGATCATATTTATTTTAACTTTGATGAAGAAGATTGTAAAATTAATAATGCATCATTTAATTCAAACATAAATATAGAAGATATTTACAAATATGCACTAAAAGAATTAGAAAATTATAAATGTAATAATTTAGGAATATATGATGAATATATAATTGATTTGAATTATAACATTGGAATTTGTAATAATTTAAATACATCGCTTTTAAAAGTTGTAACCATTTGCAATACAAAAAACATTATTTCAATGTATCCTACATTAAGTAAATATAAAGTTAGAAAACTAAATAAAATTAAAATAAAAAAACAAGATATTTAAAATTTTTAAACTGATTTTTAATCAGTTTTTTATTAACATTATTACTTAAATTAAAATAAATCTAAAAAATTAATGTTTTTACAATAATTAAAAAAAGATGTAGTACATCTTTTAATCCATTATTAAATATAAATTAGAGTATTCAGGTACACTATTATATATACTGTTATGAATACTTTTTTGTTCCTTTTTATTTATTATTTTATCAAATTTGTCGAAAAAATTATTTATAGAAGATACTTCTTTATCTATATCATCATGTAATAATTTATTTGCATCATCATTTATTTTAGTTATATTTAATATTTCTAATAAATCTTTACAAAAACATATTTCATTTGCATTTAAATTTTTATCTAAATAAACAGATAGCTCATTTATAAGTTTAGTAAATTCTAAACTTGTTTTAGAATATATTAATCTATTACATAATGTTGATAAAAAATGTGGCTCAAATTCTACATAAGTTATGTTTTTTTTATTTCTAAGGATTCCTTTATTATCCCATAAATCTATTTCTTTTTTTAAATTAAGTAATTTATATGTATCTATATTAATTGAATATAAATTAACTTTTTTATTTTCTCTTACATAAAAAGTCATATTATCCCTGCTTTCTAAATAATTAGTGGCTATTATAACATATTTATAAAAAAAATCAAATTTTTATTTAAGTAATTTTACTTCAAGAGGTAAAAGCAAGTTTTATTATTATTTTTTTTCAACTTGCATTTATTCTTTTAATGGTATTTAAT
>CANQID010000004.1 GCA_947623925.1 uncultured Bacilli bacterium | reverse complement strand
ACAAAATAATTGTATAAATAAAATAATCAATTGTCTACATACCCTCTCTAGTTGTCTACTTTAAGTTTACCAGCACATTCAAATTTCTAAATATTATGCCCACACCCCACTTGACAAAAGTCATGGGGGGGGGGGCATAATATATATAAAGTAGAAAGAAGGAAGTAAATGAGAAAAGGATTTACATTAGTAGAATTATTAGCAGTAATAGTAATACTAGCAGTACTAGCGTTAATAACAACACCAATATTATTAAATGTAATAGAATCATCAAGAAAAAGTACAGCATTAAATAGTGCAGAAGGATATGTAAGAGCAGTATCAAATTATTTAATAATGAATGAAGTAAGTGATGGATTATATAGTGTACTAGATAATAACATAAAAGCAGAATATACAGGAACAGGACCAAGTAATGGAAGTATAACAATAAAAAAAGGTGATATAGAAAGTGCGAATCTATGTATAAATAAATATTCAATAGATTATATAGATGGAGTGTCAAGTATATCAGAAAATGATTATTGTAAAGATACAAATAATAAAACATTAATAATAAAGAAAAATAATGAACAAGTAAAGAAAGTATATATAGGAGCTAGCACAAATACAAGTATAGAAAAAGAAGAAGGAACAAATGTAGTATGTAATAATGGAGTAACAATAAAAGAAGAAAATAACAAAATAAAAATAGAAAACATATTAGGAAATTCAGAATGTAATTTTAGTAATAATTTAGAAGATGCAATAAATAATATAGATAATACAAAAAATAACATATTATTATTAAATGATATAGAGTTAGGAAATACTTTGACTATTTCTGAGGGAAAAGATGTAGTAATGGATTTAAATGGAAAAAGTGTTACAATGACAGCAGAAAAGATAGCTATAGAAAATAAAGGTACATTAGTTATAAATGATGCAATCGGAACAGGAAGCATGCATACAAATTATAGAACAATAGATAATTATGGGGACTTAATAATTAATAATGGAAATTATACTAAAGAATTAACTAGTGCTTCACTACCATATGCAGTAATAGGAGTAAGATCTGGAACTACAACGATAAATAATGGACATTTCGAGTCTCCAGATGCTGCAACAATTGTTAATTTTGGAGACATGGAGAAAAATTCCAATTTAAATATAAATGGAGGAATTATAACTAGAATAAATAGTAGTAATACTGAATGTCTTGGAGTAGTTACGAATATTTCAAGAAATGATGGTACACTTACTATTACTGATAAAGTATCAAAAGTATATATTGGACAACTCGGTTCTTCAAATTCAATATATAATTGTAAAGCGGTTTATAATTTAAATACAAATGGAACTATAAAAATAAAAGGAAATATTGCTGATAAATGTGGAGAAGAAGAAAATACAAGTGGTATATGTGTATATAATGTATATGGAAGATCTATTGGAAATGAAGGACAAAATTATAATGGAAAAATGTATATAGATGGAGTATATGCAGTAGGTAGTGAAATATATATAATTTCCAATGGAAATGGTGTTGCAAATATATGCAATGCTAAATTAGGTGGAGGTACTTACGATATTATTAATGCTGTTCCAGGAGAAACATATTATACTAGTAAGGTAATATTTGAACGTGGGGACAAAAAATTTATTTTACGATCTGATACGTCTGAGCCTATCCTTAAGGATGATATAGTTTGTGAGTAGATAGTATTAAGATAATATTTTATATAAGCATCTATTTTAAATATTATTAAAAATACTTATAATAATATTATGAATTTTTAATAAAATTATAGTAAAAATATATGCAGAATAAGACACTTGTTTAAGTGTTTTATTTTATTTAATATATATAAATTAAATTATATTGATATTATATTTAATTTATATAAAAAATTAAATATAATAGTAAAAAACAAATCTTTAAATAATTGTTAGTTTATAGTATAATATCTATGAAGGTGAAACAATGGATAAAGCACTAAAAAAAATAATAAAAATGATAAAAAAATATGATAAAATAATCATTACAGGACACAAAAATCCTGATTTTGATAGTTTTTCATCATCCCTTGGAATGTATGAAATATGTAAAAAATATGGTAAAGAAGTTTATGTTTATATAGAACTTGATAAGGTAAATTCATCTTTAAATAAAGGAATTAAAGCTTTATATGATGCAAAAGAAACATATAATTTAATAGATTCAAAAAAAGCAGTTGATTTAATAAATGAAAAAACATTATTAATAGCTATTGATTTTTGTAATAAAGAATTAATTGAATGTAAAGAATTATTAAATCTAGATATTATAGTAATAGATCATCATATAATAGATGAAAATTATAAAATAAATTCTATATATCAATATATAAATACACAAGCATCAAGTGCATCAGAAATAGTAACATTTTTCATAGATAAATTAAAATTAAAACCTACAGTTTTGGTTTCAACACTTTTACTTGTTGGTATAGAAGTTGATACTAATGGTTATATAATGAGAACTACATCAGATACATTTAAAGCATCATCTATTTTATTAGATTTGAATGCTGATAATATATTAAAAACAGAAATATTAAAAGATACAAGAGAAAATTATATACGAAAAACGAATATGATAAAAAGAAGTTATATGTTGAATGAAGATATGATTTTATGTATATTAAATAATGAAATTTACAATCAAAAAGATTTAGCTGAAGTAGCAGACGAATTAATACAATTTAAAGATGTAGAAGCTTCATTTGTAATAGGAAAAATAGAAGAAAATAAAGTTTCAATAAGTGCTCGCTCACTTGGAAATATAGATGTACAAAAAATAATGAATAAATTAGGTGGAGGTGGCTCTGAAACTTCAGCAGCTGCACAATTTGAAAATATATCAATAAAAGAAGCAAAAGATAAATTAGTAAAACTTATAAAATGAGGTGAAAAAATGAGAGTAATATTTTTAAAAGATGTAAAAGGTCAAGGTAAAAAAGGTGAAATTAAAAATGTTGCAGATGGATACGGGAAAAATTTTCTAATAAAGAATGGTTATGCAGTAATGGCGACACAGACAAGTTTAAAAATATTAGAAGAACAAAATAAAGAAGAACAAAAACAGGAAGAAGAAAATATAAAAAATTGTGAACAAATAAAAAAACAAATAGAAAACTTAAAAATAAAAATTCCTGTAAAAACAGGAGAACAAGATAGAGTTTTTGGTAGTGTAAGTACAAAAACAATACATGAAGAATTACTAAAAAATAAAATAAACATAGATAAAAAGAAAATACATTTAGATAGTCCACTATCAACACTTGGATTTCATAATATAGAAATAAATCTACACAAAAAAGTAACAGCAATTTTAAAAGTAGAATTAACAAGGAAGTGAGTTTATGCAAGAAAGAAAACTACCAAATAATTTAGAAGCAGAACAATCAGTACTAGGTTCTATGTTTTTATCAAAATATGCATTACAAAGAGCAATGGAAACACTAAACAAAGATTTGTTTTATTCAGAAGCAAATGGAAATATATTTGAGGCAATTAGTAATTTAGCGGAGCAAGGTATTCCAGTAGATGCAACTACTGTAACAGAAGAATTAGATAAAAAGAAAAAATTATCACAGGTTGGTGGAGTTGAATATATAACAGATATTATAAACATAGTTCCAACAGCAGCAAATATAGACGAATATATAAAAATAGTAGAAGAAAAAGCAATACTTAGAAGACTTATAGAAACTTCAACTGAAATTGCAACGGAAGGGTATAATTCACAAGATGACATAAGTGAAGTTTTGGATAATGCAGAAAAAAAGATACTAAATGTAGTAAAATCTAGAAAAGGTACTGAATTTAAAAGCATACAAGAAGTTTTATATAAAACACAATCAGATTTAGAAAAATTGGCACAGTCAAAAGGAGAAATAACGGGACTTGCAACAGGGTTTTATGACCTTGATAAAGTTACATCAGGGCTTCATGAAAACGAATTAATAATTATTGCAGCAAGACCAGCTATGGGAAAAACAGCTTTCGCACTTAATCTTGCAACAAATATTGCTATGAATTCAGATAAAACAGTAGCAGTTTTTAATATGGAAATGGGAGCAGAGCAATTAGCCTCAAGAATGTTATCTTCACTAGGACAAATAGAAGGTTATAAATTTAGAAACGGAAGTTTTAAAAATGAAGATTGGAAAAAATTAAATGAAGCAATAAGTAAATTAGCAGATACAAAGTTATATATAGATGATACACCAGGTATGACTATAGGAGAAATAAGAGCAAAATGCAGAAGATTAGCTTCTTCAGAAAAAGGTCTTGGAATAGTAATAATAGATTATTTACAATTAATAAGTGGTTCTGCTAGATATGCAGGAAATAGACAACAAGAAGTATCAGAAATATCAAGATCATTGAAAACACTTGCGATGGAACTAAATATACCTGTTGTTGCTTTAGCTCAACTTTCTCGTACAGTTGAAGGTAGGGAAGATAAAAGACCATTGCTTAGTGATTTAAGAGAGTCAGGTTCAATAGAACAAGATGCAGATATAGTTGCATTCCTTTACAGAGATGACTATTATACAAAAGAAGCATCAATAGATGAAAATACAAGTAAAAGTGAATTTATAATTGCAAAACATCGTAGTGGACCAACTACAACAATTGATTTAATATTTAAAAGAAATACTTCAACATTTGTAAACATGTTAAAAGAAGAATAGAAACAGGTGTTTAATTTGAAAGTATCAGTATTATCAAGTGGTTCTAAAGGAAATAGTTGTTTTATTAAAGAAAATGATACAGAAATTTTAATAGATTTAGGAACTACATCATCATATATAGAAAAAAATTTAGAATCATTAAATACAAATCCAAAAAATATAAAAGCAATTATTTTAACGCATACACATGTAGATCATACTAATGCATTAAAAGTATTTACAAAAAAATATAATACAAAAGTTTATTTAACAAAACCAATGTATAAAGAATTAAATATTAATTTACCAAATTATGAATTTATAGATAAAGAAATAAATATAGAAAATTTAAAAATTATTCCTTTTAAAACATCTCATGATGTAGCAGATTCAAACGGATATGTAATAGAATCGAAAGATAAATCTATTGTTTATGTTACAGATACAGGATATATAAATGTTAAAAATTATGATTTATTAAAAAATAGAGATTTGTATGTATTTGAAAGTAATCATGACATTAATTTACTTATGGAAAATCCAAAATATCCATATCATATTAAACAAAGAATATTAGGAGATAAAGGACACTTATCTAATAATGATTCATCGACATACTTAAAAAAATTAGCAGGAAACAAAACAAAACACATTGTTTTGGCTCATTTAAGTGAAGAAAACAATACAGAAGAACTTGCTATTAAAACACTTAAAGATAAAAATATTTCTGATTGTGAAATATTAGTAGCAAAACAAAATGAAAAAACGGAGTTAATAGAAGTATGATAAAAATAATATGTGTAGGGAAAATAAAAGAAAAATTTTTTACAGATGCAATTAATGAATACGAAAAAAGAATTACAAAATATACAAAATTACAAATAATTGAACTTAATGATGAAGTAAATAATTCATTAGTTAAAGAAAAAGAAAATATACTTAAAGTATTAAATTTAAAAGACTATATAATAACTCTTGAAATAGAAGGAAATAGTTTAGATTCTAAACAATTATCAGATAAAATAAATAAAACATTATCTATTAATCCTAATATAACATTTATAATAGGTGGTTCATTGGGCTTACATGAGGATATTAAAAAATTATCAAATTATAAATTATCTTTTTCTAAATTAACATTTCCACATCAATTATTTAGAGTAATACTTTTAGAACAAATATATAGATCATTTAAAATAATTAACAATGAAACATATCATAAATGAATAAAATTTAAAATAATCGTTCACTATTTAATAGAAAGGACGATTTTTTTGAAAACATTTATAACATTAATATCAATATTAATTTCATTTTATTTAATAGGAATAATATTTGAAGATAAAGTAAAAATACCAGAAGAATCAATAAGATTAAGAGTTGTTGCGAATAGTAATAGTGATTATGACCAACAAATAAAAAAAGAAGTTGCTTTATCAATTCAAGATGAAATAAGTAATATTATAACTAATGAAGATAATGTAAAAACAGCAAAAAATAAATTAAAAGAAAATATAGATTTATTTGATAATAAAATAAATAATATATTTTTATCAAATAATTATAATAAAAATTATAAAATTAATTTAGGATTAAATTACTTTCCTAAAAAAGAATATAAAGGTGTAACTTATGAAGAAGGGTATTATGAATCTTTACTTGTAACAATAGGAGAAGGAGAAGGTAATAATTGGTGGTGCGTCTTATTTCCTCCTCTTTGTGTATTAGAAGTATCCGAAAATGATGATGTAGAGTATGCTTCTTTAGTAAAAGAAGTAATTGACAAATATTTATAAGCTTTTTCGCTTAAACAAAAAAATTTGATTTTTTAAGTTATGATAAGTAATAATATTAATTAAGTATAAAAGCCTTAGTTATAAATATAATTTTATAGGAGGCTTTTTATATGCAAATAATTTTTTTAATTATAATAGCAGTTACTTTAAGTATGGATGCTTTTTCACTATCACTTGCATACGGTACATTAGGATTAACTAAAAAAAATATAAAATTACTTTCACTAATAGTTGGAATTTATCATTTTATAATGCCTCAAATAGGTAATTTATTTGGAATATTAATTTTAAAATTAATAAAAATAGAACCATCTGTAATAATATTTGTTATATTTACAGTTATAGGTATACAAATGATTATAGAATCGTTTAAAAAAGAAAATAATACATTTTCTTTAAAATTATCACAAATGATTTTATTTGGTTTTGCAGTAAGTATAGATAGTTTTTCAGTGGGGATAGGTCTTAATGCAATAACAAATAAATATTTGATTGCTTCAATAATATTTTCAATAACAAGTTTTTTATTTACTTATTTTGGCTTAAAAACAGGAAAATATATAAATGACAAAATAGGAAAAATATCAACAATAATTGGTGGTATTATAATAATTGTATTTGGAATACTATATTTATTTAAAATAATATAGTTTTTTTGTTAAGTAATTGTATATGTTATATTATAAATCTTGATAAAATAGTAAAAACAACTTATAATTATATTAATAAATTAATATCTAAAATTGTTTGAAATAGATGAAAAAAAGGCTTAAACACAATATTTAAGAAAATACATATTAATATAGTAGTGGAGAGGATAAAAATGAAACAAATAATAGTGGAGGGACAGCATAAATTAAAGGGAACAATAAAAATATGTGGTGCAAAAAATAGTGCAGTTGCATTGCTTCCAGCAGCAATTTTATCAGATGGAATAGTTAAAATAGATAACGTTCCAAATGTATCAGATATAGATGCATTAAGTGAAATATTAGAATATTTAGGTGCAAAAGTAAAAAGAGATGGGGAACTTATAGAAATTGATTCATCTACAATAATTAATAAAGAAATACCAGAAAGTAAAGCAAAAAAATTAAGGGCTTCATATTACTTTATGGGAGCTTTACTTGGTAGATATAAAAAAGCAGAACTTTATTTTCCCGGTGGATGTTCAATAGGACCTAGACCTATTAATTTACATTTAAAAGGGTTAGAAGCATTAGGTGCAAAAATAATAGAAAAGGATAATAAATTTACTTTAGAAGCAGAAGAATTAAAAGGAACTAGAATTTATCTAGATATTGCTTCAGTTGGTGCAACAATAAATATAATGTTTGCTGCTGTCAAAGCAAAAGGTACAACAGTTATTGAAAATGCTGCAAAAGAGCCTGAAATTGTAAACATTGCAACATTTTTAAATAATATGGGTGCAAAAATAAGCGGTGCAGGAACTAGTTCTATTACAATTGAAGGAGTAGAAGTACTAGGAAGTGCATTTACAGAAGTAATTCCTGATAGAATCGAAGCAGGTACTTATATTTTAGCAGGGGCTTTAATTGGAGAAGAGCTTAAAATTGATAATATAATTCCAAGTCATTTAGAATCATTAACTTCAAAATTAAAAGAAATGAATGTAAAAATGACTATAGGCATAGATTATATTATTGTTTCTTCATCTAATAATTTACGTTCTTCATCAATAAAAACACTTGGTTATCCAGGATTTCCAACAGATTTACAACAACCAATAACTGCTTTGTTTACTCAAGCAAATGGTAATTCTATTGTGGAAGAAACTATATATGAAAACAGGTTTTTAAATGTTGAGTATTTGAATAAAATGGGAGCAGATATAAAAATAGATTCTAATAAATTATACATAAAAGGTCCAACAAAATTGGTAGGAAAAGAAGTAATTGCAACAGATTTAAGAGCAGGGGCTTGTTTAATATTAGCTGGTCTTGTTGCAGAAGGAAAAACAACTGTTAAAGAGGTAGAACATATATTGAGAGGATATGAAAATATAGTTGGTAAATTAAATAATGTAGGTGCTAAATTAACTATAGAAGAGTACTAAAAAAATATAATAAAAATATAATTAAAGTAGATTTATCTACTTTTTTTGAGGTGAAATATGAAAAAATACCTTTTTTTATCTTTTATTGTTATTTTGATAATAGCTATATATTCAGTTACAAAAGTAAATAAAAAATCATATTTAATTTTAGGAATTTCTGATAATTCAGATTATATTATAGAAAAAAAACAAAATTTAGAAAATAGTAATAATTTAATGAGTTACAACACAAGTTTTTTAGATAAAAATTATAGAATAACAGATATAGTTAATGACATAAAATTTAAAAAAGAAATAGATAATAAAACAATACTTAATTATATAATTAAAGCAGATTATATTACTTTAAATATAGGTTATAATGATTTTAAATCAATATTAGATGATGAAAATTTATATGAAAATATAGATAAAACAATATTAGATTTAGATGAATTATTTACTCTTATTCGTCAATATAGTAAAGAAGATATACAATTTTTGAAAGTACAAATTGATCCTAAAGTAGATAGTTATATAGAATCACAAATAAAAAAATTATGTAATAAACATAATATTGAATATATTAGTTAAAATATGTGATATAATAACATAAGGAGGTATTAAAATGGAAAATAAATTATATTCAAAGGTATATTTATGGTTGTTTTTAGGTTTAGCAGTTTCATTTTTAACAGGTTTTTATGTATCAACTAATTCAAATATGGTATTTAATATATTAAAACCAAGTTATACAATAATAATATTTATAATTGAAATATTTATAGCGATATTTTTATCTGTAAGATTAACTAAAATGAATCCTACAACAGCCAAAATATTATATTTTGTATATTCTTTTACAACAGGGTTAAGTTTGTCACTTATATTTGTAGCATATGAAATAAGTTCTATAATACTTGTATTTGCGGTAACAGCAGTATTATTTGGTATATTTGCTTTTATAGGAACTGTAACTAAACTTGACTTGTCTAAAATAAGTACTATATTATTAATTGGATTACTTGCATTAGTTATTATAACTATAGTTAATTTATTTATTGGTTCAGAAACATTAGATTTAATTTTATGCTATGTAGGAATAATAATATTTTTAGGTTATATTGCTTATGACATTCAAAGAGTTAAATATTTAGCTAATTTTGTTCCGAATGAAGATAATTTAGCAATTTTTACAGCATTTCAATTATATTTGGATTTTATAAACTTATTTTATAGACTTATTTCTCTATTTGGTAAATCAGATGATTAAAAAACAGTTGATTTTTAATTAAAATATTGTTATACTATGTAAGTAAATTTCTATGACATAAGTTTGTCATGGCGGAAGGAGATAAAATATGAAAAAAGGTATACATCCTGAATATGTAGATACTAAAGTTACTTGTGCATGTGGGAATACATTTACAGTAAAATCAAATAAAAAAGAACTACATTTAGAAGTTTGTAATAAATGTCATCCTGCTTTTAATGGTGGACAAAGTACAACAACTAAAAAAACAGGTGCAGTAGAGAAATTTAATCGTAAATTTGGAAGAACAGCTTAAAGCTGTTTTTTATATATTTTTATATTATTTCAACGCCTACTTGACAAAAGTTAAGTCAAGTGTGATATTATATAAGTAAGGTAGAAAGAAGGAAGTAAATGAGAAAAGGATTTACATTAGTTGAATTATTAGCGGTAATAGTAATACTTGCAGTACTAGCGTTAATAACAACACCAATATTATTAAATGTAATAGAATCATCAATAAAAAGTACAGCATTAAATAGTGCAGAAGGATATGTAAGAGCAGTATCAAACTATTTAATAATGAATGAATTAAGTGATGGATTATATAGTGTACTAGATAATAACATAAAAGCAGAATATACAGGAACAGGACCAAGTAATGGAAGTATAACAATAAAAAAAGGTGATATAGAAAGTGCGAATCTATGTATAAATAAATATTCAATAGATTATATAGATGGAGTGTCAAGTATATCAGAAAATGATTATTGTAAAGATACAAATAATAAAACATTAATAATAAAGAAAAATAATGAACAAGTAAAGAAAGTATACATAGGAAATAGTACAAATACAAGTATAGAAAAAGAAGAAGGAACAAATATAGTATGTAATAATGGAGTAACAATAAAAGAAGAAGATGGAAAAATAAAAATAGAAAACATATTAGGAAATTCAGAATGTAATTTTAATAGTAATTTGGAAGATACAATAAATAATATAGATAATACAAAAAATAATATATTATTATTAAGTGATATAGAGTTAGAAAATACTTTGACTATAAAAGAAGGAAAAGATGTAGTAATAGATTTAAATCAGAAAAATTTAAGTGGGTATTTTTTGGAAGTAATTGGAAATTTAAAAGTAAATGGAAAGAATTCTAATGTTACATTTGATAATCATGATGAAGTATCTTCACGAGGGGCAAGCTTTCATTTACAAAAAAATGCAAATGTAATTTTAAATGGTGGAACTTATAATGGAATAATAACTGAAGATAATTCAAATATAATTATAAATGATTCCGTTCTTAAGTGTAGAAACGACGTTAAAGATTGTTATCCTATAATGGTGTCAGGAAATTCAATTGCTACTTTGGAAAAAGTTAGTGTTACTTCATCTGGAAAAGCATTTGGAATTTATGGTAATGGCCAAGCAACAATTAAAAATTCTAATTTTAACTGTATATCTGATAATTGTGTTTGGGATAATAGTGCTGGTACATTACAAATTTATAATACAACAATAGATGCATATGGTTATGGAATAAAGAATGATGGGATATCTATAATAAAAATAAAAGACAACACTATATTAAGCTCTGCATATATTGGAATTGAAATGCGTGGAATAGGATCTTTTAATATATGTGATGGAAGTATTACTGGGTATGAAAAAGACTTTGGTATAACAGCAGGTGAGGGATATATATACTATAATTCAGAAAATATATTAAAAAATGGTACAAAATCTGATGTAAATAATCCAACACATATAATTTTAAATGACAATCTTACATGTGAATAAAATAAATCATGCTTAAAAGCATGATTTTATATTGAATTAATTTTTAATTTTTTTCATTAATTTTCTATATAAAGGAACAATTTTTGTATATATAAAATACATAAACTTATTAGTAATTAAATGAAATTCACCGATAAATTCCGTATACTCTCCACCTAATCTTTTTTTAAACAAGTGAATTCCATGAATTTTATTATTATCACTATCATTACCTGTTGTTCCAAAAAAATCTATTAATTTAAATCCTTCTTTTTTTGCGTCACATATTATTAAATCATATAATAGATAGTTAGCATTTAATTCTCTTAATTTATTTGAATTTCCTCCGTGAACAGTCCATACTTTATCACCATATTTAACTGTTATTATAGAAGATAAAACAAGTTCTTTTTCCTCTATTTTTTTGATAATATCTAACTCTTTTTTTAATTTTTCTAATTGATTATTATAATCATTTAATAAATTTTTAGATTTATTTTTATTTATTAAATTGTGAGCATTTTTAATATCATTATTTATATCATCAATTTTTTTATTATAAATATTTATTAAATTATCTATATTAACTTTAACAACATATAAATCACTCATATTATTTTTATTGAAAACATTATAAAATTTTTTATAATATTCAAAAGGGAAAGGAGTTATTTCTTCTCTAATAGCAGTTTCTTTCATAGTAAAATAAAAATCTTTTAAATCTTTTTCATCGCCTATATAAGCATTTAAATTATATTGATTACCTTTATTTAAAATTTTTCTAGTTGTAGCATGCATGTTTTTATGTATTTTATCTATATCTGGCTCTAAACTAAGTCTAAAAGTATATCTAGGTTCACGGTTTTCAAAGTTTTTGTTAAATCCTAAATGTTTATAACCAATTTTCTTTAAAGTTTCAACTAATTTGAAATTATTTTCACCTTCAATAATATTACCATCTATATCTAAATTTTGTAGTTTTATATCAGGGTCAATAGCAGTAAAAAAAGAGTTAAATTTTTTAGTATAGTTTTTTACATATTTTGTAAATTCAGTTAGTAATTCCTCATCATTAAAATCTAAAACAAAACCTCTTGGTGAATAAAAATAACTTGTTTTTTTGAATAATTTTTTTTGAAGTAATAAAGCACATGCAACTAATTTATCATCTTTTTTCATTCCAACATAATGTGGTATAAAACCTTTACTTTTAGAAATTTCCCCAAAATAATAAGATTGCATAAAATGAGATTTAATTTTATGATTTAATACAAAGTTTTCATATTCGTCTTTTTTTATATTTTCAATGAAAGTATACATTTAATCACATCTTTCTAATTATTTTTATTGTTTTTTAAATTTTATTAATTATTTTATATATATAGTAATTGAATTTATTTATTACTAATTCGTATTCACCAATTAATTCTACAACATGTCCATTAAATCCTTTTTTAAATTTATAAACTCCATATCTAGAATCATTTTTATCAAAATTTCCACTTATTCCATAGAAATTATATAATTTATAACCATTTTCCACACCATATTTTATCATTTCATATTGGATTCTATATTGTGCATAAAAATGCATATATTCTTTGTAATTTCCACTTGATAAATAGATTATTTCGTCTCCATATGTTATAAACATACCAGCAGATAATATGATAAATTCATCTATTTTTGTTAATTGTTTTGCCTCTTCTAATCTTTCTTCAATACCTTTAATTTTTATTTTTTGTTCCTTGATTTTTCCTTCACTAGATTTATTTAATGAATCTAATATTTTATTTTCGTTTTCAAGTTTCTTTTTACAATTTTCCAAATATTCTTTTGTATTTATTTCAGCAACTATAAATTTGATATCTTTATCAAATAATTTATACATATCATTATAATAATTTATAGATTTATTTTCAAAATTTTTTCTTTCGCTTGTATCATCTGTAATTTTTAAAAATTTATCTAATTCTTCATATTTTAATTCTCTTACAATTAATCCTTCTTTAAAGGTTTTGTTTATACAATTTCTAGTGTTAGGTTTCATTTCTTTTAAAAGTTCTTCCATTGTTTTATCTTTTATATCTAGAACAAACATCCATTTTGCTTGTTCTGGATTTCTTTCTTTGAAACCTAATTTTTTAAGGTGTTCTATTATTTTAAAGTTATTGTATCCATTTTTTACAATATTTCCATCTATGTCTCTTTGCTGTTTAATAATATATGGATCCATCCTTAGAATAAAGCCATCTTTATTTTTTACATATTCACTTACTTTTTTAGTAAAATAATCTAATAATTTTTCATTTTCATAGTCAATTAAAAAACCTCTTATAGCAAAAAATTCTTTTTTACCTAGAAATTCTTTTCTAGAAAGCAACATTGTTGCAGCTATTACTTTATTGTTTTCTTTAATACCAAGATAAACACTATCCCAACCATCTCTTTTTCTTATTTTTGAAATATTCGGTGTGTGTAAAAATGTTTTAAGTTTATGGTCATCAAGAAAAGATTTGTATTCTTCTTCATTTAATTGCGCAAAAACCATACTATCATTCCTTTATATGTCAATAATATAATACTACAAAAATAAATTTTATAAAAGTTTTTAATAAATATTAAAAGCAATTATGTTAAATATATTTTGTTTTAAGTTAAAAAATAAAAGATTTTAAAAATTGTATATTATTATTTTTTATGTTATAATAATTTCTATAGAATTGGAAGTGAAATATGAAAAAAAATTCCTTTCTTGAAGGTGCTTTTGTAGCGACTTTTTCAATTTTATTATGTAAAATACTTGGCTTATTATACGTTATACCTTTTTATGGGATGATTGGTAATAAGGGAGGAGCATTATATAGTTATGCATATTCTATATATGCAATATTTTTAAGTTTATCTACATCTGGAATACCAGTTGCAGTTTCAAAATTAGTAAGTGAATATAATGCTTTAGGACAGTATAGTTTAAAAGAAAAAATATACAAAATGGCATCAAATATAATAATGATAATAGGATTAACTGCATTTATATTATTATTTATTTTTGCAGAGAATATTGCATATATGTTTATTGGAAATATACAGGGTGGGAATACAATTGAAGATGTAACAATTGCAATAAGAGTTGTTTCAGTAGCACTTTTAGTAGTACCACAACAAAGTATTTTAAGAGGTTATTTGCAAGGACATAAAATGATTACTACTACTAGTATATCAAATTTGTTAGAACAAGCAGTAAGAGTAGTTGTTATTGTAGCAGGAAGTTATATTTCAGTTAAAGTTTTAAATTTACCAATTAATTTTGCTGTATATATAGCAGTATTTTCAGCAACCATTGCAGCGCTTAGTTCATATATATATTTAAAAATTAAAATTCACAAAAATAGATCACAATTTTTAGTAGAAGATACAAAAGAAAAAGTTAATGTAAGAAGAAGAGATTTATTAAAAAAAATATTTTTCTATGCATTGCCATTTGTAATTATCGATTTGATAAGATCATTATTTGGAATGGTAGATTCATTTACAGTTGTAAAGACAATGGTAAATATAGGATATGATGTTAATGTTGCAGAAACAACACTTGGTGTAGTAGCAACATGGGCGTCTAAATTAAATATGATAGTTGCATCAGTAGCATTGGGACTTGTAACTAGTTTAATACCTAATGTTTCAGGAAGTTTTGCAAAAAAAGATATGAAAGATGTAAATGAAAAAATAAATCAATCATATAAGTCAATATTATTTATCGCTATACCAATGTCATTTGGATTAAGTTTTTTAGCACAACCTGTATGGGTATCATTTTATGGATATGACGAATTAAGTATAAATATATTTAGATTTTATATTTTACAAGCAATTCTTTTCTGTGTCCATACAATAGCACTTAATTTAGCGCAGACTCTCAATAAATCTAAAATATCTTTAAGTGTGATTTTTTCAAATCTTGTTTTTAAGGTACTCTTAAATGTTCCAATGATGTATTTACTAGAATATATTGGAATAAATGCATATTATGGAACAATTGTTACAAATGTATTGATACAAGGATCTGCAACATTATATATAATGATAAAACTTAAAAAAGAATTTAAATTTAATTATCGTGAAAGTGTTAAATCTTTATTAAAAACTATATTATGCTTAGTAATAATGTTATTAGTATTAATTGCTATGACATTTGTATTACCACTAAATACTACTACTAGATTAAGTTCAATATTAATTATTATTCCATATTCATTAGTAGGAGCTTTAGTTTATATGTTAGTGGCAAAAAGAATAAATTTAATTTCAGATATATTCGGTAAAGATTATATGAAACAATTAAAAAGAAAAATATCAAATTTAAAGATGAAAAAAATAAAAGAATAAGTAGATAATTAAATCTACTTTTTTGTAATAATAAAATGAATTATATAAAAATATTTATTTTTATGATATAATGTACAAGACATATAAGTTATAATTAATTACCTATTTAGGAGGTGTTATAGTGAGTATCAAAAGTAAGTTAAAAAAAATATTAAAATGTGATACAACTATTATACATAGTGATATAGATGAATCTAATTTTTCAAATGCACTTAAACACTTTGTTGAAAACAATCCTGATACATTAAGTTCATTTAGAAAAATAGGTAGAAGAAATGATAATAAAGATTTTTACGATGAAGTAAAAAAAATAGAATATGGATATAATTTGTTATATAAAGATTTATCTATTTATGATGATAATGGTGTTCCTAAAATAGATGAATATTTTTCAATACGTAACGGCAATCCATTACAAACTAAACCTTTCCCACTTTGTAAAAAATATATAATTAGAAGTTTATTTAGTAGATTTCTATATATATACCCAACAAATATAGGTGAAAGAAAATGTAGACAAATGGTAGTTAATTACTTAGGAAGAGAAGGATTTAAAATTGAAAAAGCTAAAAATTACGATGGGTTAGGTATAGATAATATTGCGTTTTCATATTCTACAACTCATGCATATAATTTAGTTATAAGTACAATTGCAAGACCAGAAGATGTTGTAATAATAACGGGGCCAAATTATGGAATATTTACAGTAAATACAGAAATTTGTAATGCACATGTTGAAATTATAGATCTTAGAAAAGAAGATGATTGGTTAATAAATCCTGAATTGTTATCAAAAAAAATAGATGAAATAAATGAAAAATTGAAAAATAAATTTGAAAATAAATTAGATTATATTCCAAGAGTAGTTGCATTTTTAAATTTAAATCCACATAATCCACTTGGTACAGTATTATCTAAAAAAAATATGGATATTATAACTAAATTAGGTGATGTTTGTCTAGAAAAAGGTGTCTTTATAATAGATGACTTAATATATCGTGATTTGACATATGATCAAAATAATTTAGCTTTTCCAATTGCCAGCATACCAAAATATTTTAATAATACAATTACATTAATTGGTCTTTCTAAAGGTTATGGTTTAGCGGGAATAAGAGCAGGTGCTATAATATCTCCAATTCCTGTATGTAGAGGTATAACTGAAAAAATAGTTAGCAATTTAGATTCAGTTTCAGTATTACAATCAAGCGCACTTGCAGGTGCATTTAATTCAACAAATAAAAGATATAGAGTAGCTAAAAAATACTTTGGAAAATCTATAAAAGAATATAAATATAGATTAAATTTATTAGAAGCATTAATATATGGGATAGAATATGATAATTGTAAAAAGAATAAAAATAAAATAATAAGGGATATAAAAAAATATACAAAAGATGAAGATAAATTAAAACTAATATTTGAAGGCATACCGGGTGTAAAAATAAGCGATAAAACATATCCTGTATCAGGTTTCTTTGCTTTAGTTGATTTTACAAGTTTAATAGGTAAAAAAGATGATGAAATAGTAATAAAAAATGATGTTGATTTTGTAAAATTTCTATACAAAACAACTAAAATTAATTGTTTAATTGGATTAAATTTTTCATGGCCTATAAAAGATGAAATTGTTACAAGATTTAACTTTGCTATTGATAAAAAAAATTTAATTCATTGTCTTTTCTTAATAAACAAAGCAATTAAGGAGTTAAAATGATATCAAATAAGATTAAATCAACAAAATTTAGATTATTTAAAATAAAAAATAAAGTTACAGTTTTACTTAATAAAAGAAATTTTACAAATAATATTGCGATAATATCTTGTAATAAGTTTAAAAATAAAGTGAAAGAAGATTTATATTTAAAGCACAGTTTAAACAAAATGAATGTCAATGCAGAAATAGTTTCATGGGAGGATAAAAGTATTGATTTTAAAAAATATGATGCTTTGATTATTAAATCCATATGGGGATATGATAATAATTTAGATGAATTTAATAAATGGTTAAATTATATAGAAAAAAATAATATAAAAATATTTAATAGTATAGAAATTATAAGAAATAATTTTGATAAAGAAAAACAATTTTCTATTTTAGATAAATATAATATTAACCATATTGAAACTATATTTATAAATAAAGATGATACAACTGAAATAGAAAAAATGTTGAAAAAATATAACAAAATAGTTATAAAACCATCGATATCTGAAAGTGGAAAAAACACTTATATAATAAATGATTTATCAATTAAAAATAATATTAATATAGATGAAATTCAAGATAAATTTAAAAATATAAAAAATAAATTGATGATTCAACCATTCATAGAAGAGATTAATAATGGAGAATTGTCATTAACTTATATAAATGGAGAACTTACTAATGCAGTTGTAAGGTACTGTAATATTTTTTCTAATAATAATTCAGCAAAAAACATTGAACTTAAAAATATAGATTCTAAATTAGTTTTACTTGCAAAAAAAATTGTTTCTATACATGAATATAAAGATTCACTATATATTAGAATAGATGTTGTAAAAAGAAATGAAAATTATGAAGTCATGGAAATAGAATTAGTAGATCCAACTTTATTTTTAACATTCATTCCAAATAAAAAAAATATGGATAAATTATTTGATTACTTTGCGAAAAGTATTATATCTAAAATAAAAACTCATTATTGAGTTTTTTTGTGTAATATATGTGAAACTTTAAATATGAATATTCTATTAGTTGCAAAAAATAATAACATTATGATATAATCTATTAGTAAAGGTAGAGGTATTTATGAGGAAAATAAAAAGTTTGTTTAAAAAAATTTTTAATATTAATTTGATATTTATACTTATCATGGCTAATTTAATAATTCCAGATGTTAGTTATGCCAAAACATTAGGAGATTTAAAAAGGGAATTAGAAAATAATATAAACGAATACAATCAAGCACAAAATGATAAAAATTTAACTCAAAGTCAAATAGATTCTACCAAAGCTAGTATAAGTAATGCTACAAAAGAAATCGAAAGTAGTCAAAATGAAATTGCAAGTCTTACACAGGAAATAGAACAGCTTAATAAAGATATAGAAGAAAAAAAACAACAAATAAAAGATATAATGGTATTTTATCAATTGTCTGGTAGTTCAACTGCATATTTAGATTATGCTATGGGAGCAAAAACATTTACTGATTTTATATATAGAATGGCAATAAACGAACAATTAGTTGCTTATAATGATAATTTAGTTGATGAATATAGTAATATGATAGTTTCAAATAAAGAAAAACAAGTTGAACTTTCAAACAAAATAGAACAGTTAGAAAAAAAACAACAAGAATTATCTGCAAACTTAGATAGTTTAGGAAATAAACTAGATGAAATAATGGACTTAACAGTTGATATAGAAGATGAAATAAAATCAAGAAGAGAAGCAATTGAAATGTATGAAAAGCAATATGGATGTAAAGATGATGATGACATAAATGAATGTACAAAAGGAAGTTTACCTCCTGATACTAGATTTTGGAGACCATTAGTTGCGGGTGGATTTAGTAGTGAATTTGGTTATAGAACTTATTACTTAAATGGAAAACTTACATCAGATTTTCATAGTGGACTAGATTTAACACCGGGTACGACAGATGTTTATGCAACCGCTAATGGAGTAGTTGCTAGTATTATGAGACAAACAAGTTGTGGTGGTAATAGAATATATATTCATCATAAAATAAATGGTGTAACATATACAAGTGGATATGCACATCTAAGATCTATTTTAGTCAATGTGGGTGATGTAGTTACAAAAGATACTAAAATAGCTGTAATGGGTGGAGATCCTAGGGTAGAAACTTTTGATAAATGTTCAACAGGAAGGCATTTACATTTCTCAATTGCCTATGGACTTTATTTAAGTGATTATACATCTTGGAATACATTTGTTTCAAAAATGGTTAATCCAAGAACACTAGTAAATTTCCCACCAAGGGGTAGTAGATTTACAAGTAGAACAATTAAATATTAAAATTAAACGAGTAATTAAATTACTCGTTTATTATAAAAGTTTGATTATATTAAAAATAACTGGTAAAATAGTACTATGGAGGAATTAAAATGAAAAAAATCTCTATGACAATTTTAATTATATTGGTAATTGTTTCTACTGCAATTCTTAATTTATCATATACAAAAAATATAGAACCAAATACTTATTATAAAGTATATTTAGATGGCGAATTAATTGGTAAAATTACTTCAAGAAAAGAATTAGAAGATTATATAAATAAAGAACAAAAAGAAATTAAAGATACTTATTCTATAGATGAAGTATATATACCAAATGGATTAGAAATAAAAAAAGAACTTAGTTACAATAAAGATATTGACGATATCAAAGTAATATATGAAAAAATAAAACAAAAAAGTGATTTTACAATAGAAGGATATCAAATAACAATAAATAAAGGAGAAAAATCACAAAAAATATATGTTTTAGATAAAGAAGTTTTTAAAGATGCTGTAGAAAGCGTAATAAAAGCATATATTGGAACTGAAAAATATGAAGCATATGTAAATAATTCACAAGAAGAAGTTAAAGAAACAGGTTCATATATAACAGATATATATATAGATAATGACATAACTATAAAAGAAATGAATATTCCATCAAATGAAAAAATATATACAGATAGTTCTGATTTAAGTAGGTATTTATTATTTGGTGAAAATGTTAAACAAGATACACATATTGTAGAGGCCGGAGATACAATTGAAGATGTAGCGTACAAATATGAAATTAGTGTTGAAGAATTTTTAATGTCAAATCCAAAGTATAAGACACAGACAAGTATACTTGCTGTTGGAGATGAAGTAACAATTGGTGTCACAGATCCACAAATAGATGTTACAGTATCACAAGAAATGACAAAAGATGTAGAAGAAATATATAAAACAGTTGAAAAAGTTGATTCAACTATGATAGCTGGATATGAAACTGTAACACAACAAGGTAAAAATGGTATTTCACGTGTTAAACAAAATGAAAAAATAGTAAATGGTACGATAGTATACGTTCAGCCAATTTCAAAAGATATTATAACTCCTGCTACAGATAAAATAATTGTAAAAGGATCTAAGATTGTTCCATCTGTAGGTGGTCTTAAAAACTGGACTTGGCCTGTTGATAGTTATTCTATAACATCTAATTACGCTTATAGAATAGATCCATTTACAGGTAAACGTGAATTGCATGGTGCACTTGATATTGCTGCTGCATATGGTTCAAAAATATATTCTGCAAATAATGGAACAATATATAAAGTTGCACGTGATAGTGTTAATGGTATACATGTTGTAATAAATCATAATAATGGATATTTTACACAGTATAACCATATGAGTTCATATGTTAGTGGATTACATGCTGGACAAACAGTCGAAAGAGGACAAGTAATTGGATATGTAGGAATGACTGGAGCTGCAACGGGGCCTCACTTACATTTTGCTGCTTGGTATGGAGGTGCTCCATATAGTAGAGGCGCAACAAGAATAAATCCATGGACTTTATATAGATAGGAGATATTTATGACAATAGGAATAGGAAATGATCATAGAGGTTATGAATTAAAAAACAAATTGATTGAATATTTACAAGAAAAAAATTATAATGTTAAAGATTTAGGAAGTAAAACAACAGAGTCTACAGATTATCCAATATATGCTTTTAAAGTTGGAGAAGCAGTAATTAATAAAGAAATTGATTTAGGAATACTTATATGTAGAACAGGAATAGGTATGAGTATAGCCTGTAATAAAGTAAAAGGTGTAAGATGTGGAAAAGTAGACTCTGTAGAAGATGCAAGATTATGCAAAATAGATAATAATTGTAATGTAATGTCAGTAAGTTATGAAAAAACATTTGATGAATTAAAAAAAATAATAGATACTTTTATTGAAACTGAATTCACAAATGAAGAAAGACATTTAAGAAGAGTTAATTTAATAAAAGAATATGAGGAAAAATGTTAAAAGGAATACTTTATTTAGTAATGGTTCCAATTTCTATATGGGCACTTGATTGCATAAATATAAATGGAATATTTAAAAAAAATAAGTATTATCAATCAAGAGTGCTTTACCTTTTAATTTCAATTGGAATATCATATTTAGTAGTAAACTTTTTCTATGATTTCTTTATTAATACAAAATTTATTTAAAATCACATTTATGTGATTTTTTTTGACAAAAAAGATTATATTTTTAAAATATAATGAATAATAGTGATGAATATGAAAAAAATAATGTATGTAATGCTATTAATAATTATAATACCATATATAATAGTAACTATATTTATATATGATGATGAAATTAAATTTACTTATGCAACTAATATGACAGTTAGAGTCAAAAGAAATGCAACAAGCAAAATAGATGAAGTCCCTTTAGAACAATATGTCATGGGAGTACTTGCAGGAGAAATGCCGGCTAGTTTTTCATTAGAAGCTTTAAAAGCACAAGCAGTAGCTGCAAGGACATATGTAATGAAAAGATTATCGACAAATAAAAAAAACAGTTATGATGTTGTAGATACAGTACAAAATCAAGTCTATTTAGATGAAAATCAACAAAAAAGTAATTGGAAAGATAAATATACTGAACTTTCAAATAAAATAAAACAAGCAGTTTTAGAAACTAAAGATGAATATTTAGTATATGATGGGAAAATAATAGATGCATTATTTTTTTCAACAAGTATAGGTGTTACTGAAGATAGTGAAGATGTTTTTGCAAATGAGGTTCCATACCTTAGAAGTGTTAGTTCAACATGGGATTCAGTTTCACCATTATATGATAAAGAATATGTGTACACATTAGAAAAATTTTATTCACTTTTAGGTTTAAAATACCAAGATAAAGTGAATGTAGAAATAACATCAAAGACAAATACAGGAAGAATAGTATATTTAAAAATAAATGGAACAAAATTTACAGGTTGGCAAGTATGCAACAAATTAGGATTAAAATCAAATTATTATAAAATTACACAAGAAGGAAAAACTGTAAAAGTAGTTGCTAGAGGATATGGACATGGTGTTGGAATGAGTCAATATGGAGCAGAAGGAATGGCTCAAGCAGGATATACATATGATCAAATTTTATATCATTATTATCAAGGAACTGAAATAAAAAAAATATAAAAAAAGTGTATAAAAAAAATATATGTGTTCAAACTCTTAAATGAGGTGAGAAAATGACATATAGAAAATTAAAAAGACCTGTAATTTATGCTCTTTATGCAGTAGGATTTATATTAATAATATCAAGTATATTTTTAGTTCAAAAATCATTATATAAAGAACCAGATAACACTGAATATGTAAATAAAACAATATTTGATAATGTAGAACCAGTTGTAGGTGATGCAACACAAGTAGTAGAACAAATAATAAATCCATATATAGATGGTAATGTACAAGTAGCTAAAAAATATTATGACTATAACTCTGATGAAAAAGATCAACAAGATTCATTAATATATTATGAAAATACTTATATTCCAAGTACAGGCTTAACATTTAAAGGACCAGACAATTTTGATGTAGTTGCTATATTAAGTGGAACTGTTACTTCTGTTAAAGATGATGAAATTTTAGGAAAAGTTGTCGAAATAAAACACGATAACAATATAGTAAGTACTTATCAAAGCTTAAGTGATGTAACTGTAAAAGAAAATGATGCAGTATCTCAAGGTCAAACAATTGCAAAAAGCGGAACTTCAAATATAGATAAAGAATCAGGAAATCATCTTTATTTTGAGTTAAGTGTTAATAATAAAACAGTAAACCCATTAAATTACATTGGCAAAAAAATAAACGAAATATAAAAGGGCTTATGCTCTTTTTTGAATAATTAACATACATAAAAATATAATTTACTAAAGAGGTGTTATGGTGAATTATATTAACAAAAGAGTAGTAGAAGAAGCTGAATATATAGTTGCAACTGGAAAAACAGTAAGAGAACTTGCAGATATATTTAAAGTTTCAAAAAGTACTGTACATAAAGATTTACATGAAAGACTTTTAAAAATTGACAAAAATATGTATAAACAAGTAGAAAATATATTAAAATTCCATACTGACATAAGACATATAAGAGGTGGAGAATCTACTAAAAGAAAATATTTGAAATATAACTAGAAAGGAGGAATTTATGTTTGCAAAAGATATAGGTATAGACTTAGGAACAGCAAATGTATTAATATTTGTAAAAGGACAAGGTATAGTATTGAATGAACCAAGTGTAGTTGCAATAGATTCAGAAACTAAAAAACCATTAGCAGTAGGAGTAGAAGCAAGAGAAATGTTAGGAAGGACTCCAGGAAGTGTACAAGCTATAAGACCTATGAAAGATGGAGTAATAGCCGATTTTGAAATAACTGAAGTAATGCTTGATTATTTTCTAAAAAAAATAAATGGTAAATCCTTATTTTCAAAACCAAGAATACTTATATGTTGTCCATCAAACATAACTCAAGTTGAAAAAAATGCAATAAAAGAGGCGGCAGAAAGAACAGGCGCAAAAAAAGTATATATAGAAGAAGAACCAAAAGTTGCAGCAACCGGAGCGGGTTTAAATATATCCGCACCAAGTGGTAGTATGGTAGTTGATATAGGTGGTGGAACTACTGATATAGCAGTGCTTTCACTTGGAAGTATTGTAACAAGTTCATCAATAAAAATAGCAGGTAATACTTTTGACAGTGATATAATTAAATATATTAAAGAAAAATACAAATTATTAATAGGTGATAGAACTGCAGAAGATATAAAATTATCTATTGGCACTGTATATAAAGGTGATAAGAATAAAAAGATGGAAGTAAGAGGAAGAAATTTAACTACTGGACTTCCAAGTACAATAACAATTAATTCTTCTGAAATTGAAGAAGCATTAAAAGATAGTGTAAATGTAATAGTAGAAACAACAAAAAAAGTTTTAGAAGAAACACCTCCAGAATTATCAGCTGACATAATAGATAAAGGAATAATATTAACAGGAGGAGGGGCTTTAATAGATGGATTAGATGAATTACTACAAAAAGAGTTAGAAGTGCCGGTTTATATAGCAGAAAGCCCACTTACTTGTGTTGCAGAAGGTGCTGGAATATTATTAAATAATTTGTATTTAATAGAAAAATGAAATCCAATGTAAATTATTACAATGGATTTTTATTGTAATTTATTTTTTAATTAGTAAACATAATATAAACTATTAAGATAAATAGTATAAATTTATAAATATAATGAATACTAATATTGGTGATAATATGGACATAAAACAATTTGATGATGTTATAATTCGTTCTATAGCCTCTCTTGTAGTATTATTTTTAATTACAAAATTACTTGGTAAAAAACAAGTTTCACAATTATCAATATTTGATTATACCATAGGAATTTCAATTGGAAACTTTGCTGCAGAAATAATAACAGATTTAGATACACAACTTATAAATGGTATTATTGCAATGTTAATATTTGGATTAGCTGCATATTTAGTTTCATATCTTTCAATAAAAAGTGTAAGTTTAAGAAGATTTTTTATGGGTACACCTACCATATTAATAGATAAAGGTAAAATAATAGAAAAAAATCTTTTAAAAGTCAAATTAGATATAAATACATTATTAGAACAATGTAGAATGAATAATTATTTTAATATAGACGAAATAGAATATGCAATATTAGAAGTAAATGGAAATGTTAGTGTACTTCCAAAAGGTGAAAATAAGAATATAACAATAAAAGATATGAATTTACCTAGTCAAAAACAAGGTTTATGCGCAAATGTTATAATAGATACAAGAATAATGAGCGGTAATTTGAAAAATATAAACAAAACAGAACAATGGTTGAAAAAAGAATTAAAAATAAAAGGATATAAAGATACATCTAATATTTTACTTGCTACTGTAGATTTAGATGAAAAGTTAATGGTTTACGAAAAAAATGTAAAGGAACAAACAAAAAATATATTAGAATAATTTTAAGTTATAAAATATGTTAAAATAAAACTGGTGATAGTATGAAACAATTTTGTGCATCAGCTTTTGTAATAAATCCTATAGATAAAAAAATATTGCTTGTTAAACATAAAAAATTTAACAAATGGGTACAACCCGGTGGTCACATAGAATTTGATGAATTACCAGAAGAAACAGCAGTAAGAGAAGTGTATGAGGAAACAGGAATAAAAATAAAATTACTAGGTATAAGATTTCCAAGAGAAGATGATTGTATAAGACCACTTGGAATACAAAAAAATAGAAACAAAGAAGGAGAAATACATATAGATATTATATATCCTGCAGTTCCAATTAATCCTGTTGATTGTGAACCAGTTGTAAGTAGTGAAAGTATAGGTGTAGGATGGTTTAGTTTAAATGAATTAAATAATATAAGTGTATTTCAAGATATTAAAATAACTATGGAATATATATTAAAATACTATTTTAATCAGAAAGACAATTGATATTGTCTTTTTAAAAATATTAATTTACATATTTTATAGCAAATGATATAATTAATTTAAAGTAAAGGAGATAAACATGCATATAGAAGAAATAGATAGCAAGGAATATGATAAATTTGCAAGCAATAATAAATATATTACTTTTCATCAAAAGGAATATTGGGGTAAGTTAAAGCAAACAAATGGTTGGAACTATAAACTAGTAGGAACTAAACAAAATGGTGAAATAGTTGCAGCAACACTTTTATTATATAAAAAATTTCCACTTGGATTAAAATTATTTTATGCACCTAGAGGTTTTTTAATAGATTTTGAAAACACAACATTGGTTAAAAGTTTTCTTGATGCTATAAAGGAGTATGTTAGACAACAGAAAGGATTTATGTTAAAAATTGATCCATATGTTGAGTATAAACAAAGAGATATTGATGGAAATATCGTGAAAGAAGGTACAGATAATTCAAATCTAGTACAATTATTAAAAGATTATGGATTTAAACATTATGGATTTAGTAAAGATATATCAAAAGAATTACAACCAAGATGGATGTTTGTTTTAGATTTAAAAGATAAAACAGAAGATGAAATTTTTTCACAATTTACTCGTCACTATAGAAAATATATTAGAAAAACAGAAAAATTAGGTTTGATTGTTGAACAAATAAATAAAGATAAACTGAATGAATACAAAGATATTATGGAGCATACTAGTTCAAGAAGAGGATTTATAGATAGACCATATTCATATTATCAAAATATGTATGATAAAATAGGAAAAGATTTAATTATTAATATTTGTTATCTTGATATAGATTTAGGGATTGAAAAATTTAATAATGAAATAAATACAATACAAAATTATCAAGATATAAAAGAACATCATTTAAAAGAAATAGAAGAATATAAAAATAAGATAAAAGAATATGAACAGTATAAAAAAGAATATGGAAGTAAAATACCACTTGCTGGAACTATGTCAATTGTATGCGGAAAAGAATACTTGAATTTATTTGGAGGGGCTTACGAAAAATTTATGCATTTTGATGCACAATATTTAATTAAATGGTCTACAATAAAAGATGCAATAAAAAGAGGATGTTATTTATATAATTTTTATGGAATAACTGGTAATTTTGAAAAAGAAAACAATGATATGTATGGTATATATGAATTTAAACGTGGATTTGGTGGACGAGTTGTTGAATTAATTGGAGAATTTGATTTAATAATATCAAAATCAAAATATAATTTGTATAAAATTATGTTATGGGTATATAAAAAGACTAAAATATTTAAAAAATAACTTTAGTCTTTTAAATTGCTTTGTTTTTTGCTAAATATTAAATATATAATACTAATTATAAAAATTATTATGCTTATTATTTGTGAAGTTGAAAGTCCAAACAAGAATCCTCTATAGAAATCACCTCTAAAAAATTCTAAAAAAAATCTTATAAATGAATACATCATTAAGTATATAATTAGTATATTATTTTTACACTTGTTTTTCTTTTGAAGTATTAGAAGAAATATAAATATTCCTAAATTTAATCCCGCTTCTAATAACTGTACAGGAAATCTTTTTACACCGTTTGCTATTTCAATTGGAGAATGCGTGTATGTAAATCCTATTTTACTTTCAATTCCATAGCAACAACCATATAAAAAGCATCCAATCCTACCAAAAAAATGAAATAATGGAATAAAAGGTGTTATTACAAATGAATAGAGTTTAATATCTATTTTTTTTATTTTTGCATATATAAATCCGGCTATTAATCCACCAATAAGACCACCATAAAATACTGAACCTCCAAAAATTATATGTAAATCATTTAATAGCATACTAAATGATGTTATTTTATTAATATTGGATATTAAATCTATAATTAATTTGTAATTTACAATACCATATAATAAATGACCACCAATAATCATTCCTATTGAAGTAATTAGAAGAAATACAATCATATTATTATCGTCTATATTATATTTTTTACATCTTTTTATACATAAAAAACCTACAACTAATATACCAATTATTACTAATATTGTGTAACTAGTAATTATTTTATTAAAAACTTTAATATATGGAAACATAAAAACCTCTTTCAATATAAAAAGCATCATAGATGCTTAATATAAATTATTCACGATGCTTGAAGCAGTACCTATTATGCATAAAGCACAAGCTATGAACACTCCACTTAAAGCGGTACCAACTATTGATAAAACTAATCCAGCAGTAGCAAAATTTTTCTTTTCAATAGAAGAGCGTCCTTTAACAGATAAAACAATACCAATTATTCCTGTAATAAGTCCTATCCATACAAACAAGAAAGAAAACACTACAGATACAATACCTAATATAAGTCCAGCAATAGCTAACCCATTTGCATTAGAATTACTTTGTTGATTTTCCACTACAATTCCTCCCCACTACTTTTTTTCTACTTATAGTATATATTTTAAATAGTATTATTGTCAATAAATAAATATATTTTTTTATAAAGTTTCATAACTATAAATTTTTTTTAATTTCTTTTTTTATTTTTCTTTTAATTTTATTTACTGTTTTTTTCCTAACTTTACTACAAGTTATACATAATATTACTAATATGATAAATCCTATAAAATACAACACATGATTATTATTTTTTTCTTCATTATTATTTTTTTCTTCACTATTTTTTTCTTCACTACTTTTTTCTTCGTAATCTTTCGTTTCTTCGTTCCAAATGCCTATTTTTTTAGATTTAGCTATTTCTTCATGATCTTTAAGTAAATCAGTATATTTATAATCATCATATAAATATGCAACTTCCCCTAAACCTTCGGAAATTATTAAATCTTGTAATAAATTGTCATCTACCCATATCCATGCTAAATATCTTCCATATTTATCGGTTTTATCACTATTAACATCAAATTCTAACTGTATTTTTTCCGCGTTTTTAATTATATTGCAAGTATAATCACTTGCCTCTTTTCCATATGCTTCAACTTCTTTTGTTGGGTGTACGCTTTCAGGTGTATCTATTGCTAGAAACCTAACTTTAATTATTTCATTATTCATTAAAAACTTTGCAGTATCCCCATCAACACAATCTGAAAAAGAAACAGTTGTTTTCTCTTCTGCATTCGCTATTAAAATAAAACTCATGAAAATGAAAATTCCAAATAAAATTTTTCTCATTATACTACCTCTTCATATATTATAATTTAAATATTAAAAAAAATAAATCATTTGACTTTTATATTTACACACTTTTTTGTATAATATTTGTAGTATTTTGAAATTAGGTGTTATTTATGAAAAAAGTAAAAATTGAAGATAAAATATTTATTTTTATAATAATTTTAATTATGTTAGGTGGAACTTTAAAACCCTTGATTTTACCACATGATGTCAATTATTTTGAAAATCGAAAAGCTAATCAAATTCCACAATTTCAATTTTCTGACTTTTTAAATAAAACTTACCAAAATAACATTGAGAATGCTTTATCAGATCAAATACCATTATCTAATACGATGAAATCATATATTAATTCACTTCAAATAATATTTAATATTGGCTATTATAAAATGGTGTCATTATATGATACTAATAAATATAATCCTTTGAATGATGAAGTTAATTTATATAAAAAATATTTAGTTTTTAAAAATACAAATTTAGATTATGAAAAACCTTTACTAGATAATAGAATTAATAATATTAATAAAATAAAGGAAGAATTTCCAGAAATAGATATGTATTTATATTACATTGAAAGGGATTATGATATAAATTTTGAAACAAATGAAAAAGTAGGCATTTATGAATATATAAAAGATAATATTAATTCTAAAATAAAAAGCAATAAACTAGAAATAAAAAATTTTGATGAATATAAAAACTATTTTTATAAAACAGATCATCATTGGAATTATAAAGGCTCCTATGAAGGTTATTTACAAATTTCTGATTTAATGAAAATAAAAAGTATTATAAAACCTACTAAAGAAATATGTTTTCAAAACCAGTTTAAAGGTTCAAAATCATATTTATTAGGTACTATATTTAATGTTAATGAAAAAATATGTGCATATTCATTTAATTTAGAAAAACATACTACAATGATAAATAATAAAATTATTGAAACTTATTATAATCCTGAAAAATTTATAAATAATTTAAATTTGCAAATAACATATGATGAACTTTATGGATCTCAATATGGTTTAGTTCAATTTGATTATAATAAACCTGAAAATAAAAATTTATTAATTATAGGTAATTCATATGATAATCATATTAGTGAACTAATAGCAAGTAATTATAACAGAACTTATGTAATTGATTTAAGAAACTTTGAAAATGACATTGGAGAAAAGTTTAATATTAAAAAGTTTATAAATGAAAAGAAAATTGATGAAATATTATTTATTGGAGATTTAGGATTTTACCATGGAGATGAATTTAATATAGAGGAGGAAATATAATGTTATTTAGCAGTTTATCATTTTTGTTTTTTTTCCTTCCTATAAGTTTATTTTTCTATTATATTTTACCTAATAAATTTAAAAATATAATTTTACTCATATTTTCATTAATATTTTATATGTGGGGAGAACCTAAATATATAATACTAATGTTGCTTTCAATAACATTATGTTATATATTTGGATTATTAATAGATTTTTTTGATAAGAATAAGAAGTATAAATTAAAAAAAATTACCTTTGTAGTTTCGATTGCGTGCATATTAGGAATATTAATATATTTCAAATATTTTAACTTTTTAATTGATATTTTTAATTTATTTAAATTTACTCAAATAAATATGAAGACAATTTTGCTACCTATAGGAATAAGTTTTTATACATTTCAAATATTATCTTATTTGATAGATTTATATAAAAGTAAGATAAAAGTTCAGAAAAATTATTTTCTTTTAGCACTCTATATTTCCTTTTTTCCACAATTAATAGCAGGCCCAATAGTAAGATATGAAACAATAGAAAATCAGTTGTTGAATAGAAAACAAACAATATCAAAAATATTGTCAGGTATGAAAAAATTTATAATTGGTCTTGGAAAAAAAGTAATTATTTCAAATCATATTGCAATTATAGCAGACAGTGTGTTTAATAGTCAAACTTTAAGTAATTATTCTTCACTAGTATTAATTATTGGTATTTTATCATATACATTCCAAATATATTTTGACTTTTCAGGATATAGTGATATGGCAATAGGCCTTGCACGTGTTTTTGGATTTGAATTCGAAGAGAATTTTAATTATCCATACATTTCTAAAAGTATTACAGAGTTTTGGAAAAGATGGCATATAAGTTTGTCAAAATTTTTTAAAGAGTATTTATATATTCCATTAGGAGGAAATAGAGTATCTAAATTAAAATGGATTAGAAATATGTTTATCGTTTGGTTTTTGACAGGATTATGGCATGGTTCAGCATGGAATTATATAATATGGGGATTATATTATTGTATTATTTTAATATTAGAAAAAACTTTATTTAAAAAAGTTTTAAATAAAATACCAAATATAATTAAACTTATATTAACTTTTATATTAATAAATATAGGTTGGTTAATATTTAGAGCAAATAGTTTACAGGATTTATTAATAATTGTTCAAAACATAATTATCAATAAAGGTAATATTGGACTTATAAGTTTTATTAGTGAAAATCCAGATTTAATATTTGCGCTTCCTCATATAATTTTGGCAGTTATTTTAAGTACTAATATAATAGAAAAATTAAACAAAAAATTTATTGATAGTAGAATTTATAATATGATTAGTAATATTATATTAATAATAATTTTTTTAATTTCTATTAGTTATTTAGTTGCAAATAAATATAATCCATTTATATATTTTAGATTTTAATTTGAAATTTATATATTTTAATGTATAATATATCATCAGATATTTTTAGAAAGGAAATATATATGTACGAAATAGGTAGTATAATTTTAATTAGTAATGTTATTTTTAAAAATAAAATAATAAGAAATAAATTAGTTAAAAGATATGAAATTGATCATGCACATAAAAGACCTGCTATCATAATAGCTGAAGATGAAAATTATACCTATTTTTTAAAAATAATAAGCAGAAATATAAAAAAAGGTATAATTAAATATGCACAGTATCCTGTTTTTAATCCTAATGAAAAACACTATATAAAAGGATATATATCTTTAGATTCAATATATAAAAGGCCTGTTTGTTATAGAGATGAAATAGAGAGCATATCAGATGAAGATTTACTAAAATTACTTCAAAAATTTTGTTATTTTCAAGAAAACTATTTGATGGATGAAGAATATGAATGTATAAAAAAACTAATATATGAAAAAATAGAAGAATTGTCAAAAGTTAAACAGAAATTATTAATTAATAAAAATTAATTATGTAAGTATATAAATGTTTTGATTTTTTTAATAGTTATGGTATAATGTTTCAGTCGAAAGAGAAGTGTATTTTATGAAGAAAATAAAAAATATTGCTATTATTGCCCATGTAGACCATGGTAAAACAAAATTAGTAGATAAATTACTAGAAATGTCTCATACATTTAGAGAAAATGAAAATATAAGTGAACTTTCAATGGATTCAAATGCTATCGAAAGAGAAAGAGGAATAACAATACTTGCTAAAACAACAGCAATAAATTATAAAGACTATAGAATAAATATACTTGATACACCAGGACATGCAGATTTTGGCGGTGAAGTAGAAAGAATAATGAACATGGTAGATGGTGTTCTTTTAGTAGTTGATGCTTATGAAGGACCAATGCCACAAACAAAATTTGTTTTAAAAAAAGCGTTAGCCTCAAAAGTAACACCTATAGTTGTAATAAATAAAATAGACAAGCCAACTGCTAGACCAAAAGAAGTAGTTGATGAAATAATTGATTTATTTATAGAATTAGGGGCAGATATAGATCAATTAGATTTTCCAATAGTTTATGCATCTGCTTTAAATGGAACATCAAGTTTATCACCTGAAATAGAAACACAAGAACATACTATGGATTATATTTTAGATACGGTTATTGAAAATATACCAGATCCAAAAGTTGATATAGAAGGGTCTTTACAATTTCAACCTGCTTTATTAGATTATAATGACTATGTTGGTAGAATAGGAATAGGACTAGTTAAAAGAGGAAAAATTAAAGTAAATCAAATGGTATCTTGTGTAAGATTAGATGGATCAATTAAACAGTTTAGAATAGCAAAATTATTTGGTTTTTTTGGTTTAAATAAGGTAGAAATAGAAGAAGCAGAAGCAGGCGATATTATTGCAATATCAGGACTTCCTGATATATCGGTTGGAGAAACTGTTTGTGAAGTTGGAAAAGAAGAAGCATTACCAATACTTAAAATAGATGAACCAACTTTACAAATGACATTTGGAGTAAATACAAGTCCTTTCTGTGGTAAAGATGGAAAATTATTAACTGCGAGAAAAATAGAAGAAAGACTGTTTAAAGAAACAGAAAGAGATGTAAGTTTAAAAGTTGAAGTAGGAGATTCTGAAACATTTATAGTTTCAGGTAGAGGCGAATTACATTTAGGAATTTTAATTGAAAATATGAGACGTGAGGGATTTGAACTAGAAGTATCAAAACCTGCTGTCATTATTAAAGAAATAGATGGAGTTAAAATGGAACCATATGAAGAATTACAACTAGAAGTTCCAGAAGACTGTGTAGGCAATGTTATTGAGCAACTTGGAATGAGGGGCGCTAATATGGAAGATATGCAAAATATTAGTAATCAAGTTAGATTAATCTATACAATTCCATCAAGAGGTTTAATAGGTTTTACAACGGACTTTATGACGCTTACAAAAGGGTATGGAATTATAAACCACTCATTTAAAGAATTTAGACCATATCAGAATGTAGATGTTGGTGAAAGAAAACTTGGCGTTTTAGTGTCAATGGAAAATGGAAAATCTACTGCTTATGCTTTAGGCCAATTAGAAGATAGAGGCATAATGTTTATAGAACCTGGTGTTGATGTTTATGAAGGAATGATTGTTGGCGAACATACAAGAGATAATGACTTAGCTGTAAATGTAGTTAAAGGTAAAAATCTAACTAATACAAGAAGTGCAGGAAAAGATCATACAGTTGTTTTGAAAAGACCAAGGATAATAACACTTGAATATGCATTAGATTATATAAATTCAGATGAATTAGTTGAGGTTACACCTAATAATATACGTTTAAGAAAAAAAATACTTAATACTGAACAAAGAAAAAAGTTAGATGCAAGAAAATAATTTTTTAATAAAAATGATGTGTAATAAATAACATTAAAAAGGGGGATAATATGATTAATACTAATGATATATACTCTGTCATCAATTCTAATCTTGTGAAAAATGGATATTGGGGTAAAGATATTGAAGAACAAAAAAACTTAATTGATACTGAAATTAGGAAATATATTATATCTAGGTATAAAATATTAAACAAAGATTATAGTGATATAGTAAAATTAAATGAATTATCTACAGTTGAACTTTTAAAATTGTTAGGTAATTATATAGAAAAAAGCAATTATAATTCAGTTATTTATAATTTTATACATTATATTTTATCACTTGCAAGTACAATTCAAGGGCATATTATATTATGGATTGAAGAAGAAAATAGTAGTATTATTGATACACCACAAATAATATCTGAAAATGGATTATGGGATAAACTTTATACTTCTTCTTCAGATGATTGTATCGAAGTATTTGGTTATGTTTATGATATATTTCAAAATGGATTCATGAACAATTTAGAAAAAAATAAAAGTTTTAATATTTCAAAAACTATTAAATAGTTGAAGTATTAAAACTTTTTTTAAAACCTTAAAGGTTTGATTTCCCAAATATGGGGCGAAATAAGAGGATCGAACTCTTGCATAACGGAACCACAATCCGCCGTGTTAACCACTTCACCAATTTCGCCATGTAAATCATATAAGATTTACGATTAATATTGTATCAATTATTTTTGATTTTGACAAGTACTTTAGATTTTTTTATTATAAAATAGTAAAAATTAGACATTTCCCCATAATTGATTTAATATTTTTCATACAATATGGGCGAGAGGTGAAATAATGAATACATATAATAATCAAAATTATTACTCTAATATGTATATGGAAGATATGAATAACTTGAATACTATAACTAATATGTATAATAATATGTCAAATATGAATGACATGAATAATATCAAAAATACTACAAAAGGAGTTAATAATAACAATAATTTTAACAAATGTAATTATGTACAGGAAGTTAAACCAACAGATTTATATAATGCTTACGATGGTTTTATAAGAGGTAATATGTATCCTGATTTATATAATCAATATAAGATATCAAAACCTTTTGATGTAGAACCTATGAATGAACAAGCACAATTACTTACTTATGTAGATGTATATTCTTTTGGAGCACATGACATTAACTTATACTTAGATACACATCCAGATGATAAAGCAATGATAGATTTATATAATCAATATCGCGTAGAAAGTGAAAATGCTATTAAACAATATGAAAGTAAATTTGGACCACTTTTTGTAAGTAGTGAGGCTACATCATCATATCCTTGGACTTGGAATAACTCACCATGGCCATGGGAAAATAGATAGGAGGAAAATAAAATGTGGAAATATGAAAAAAAACTTCAATATCCTGTAAACATCAGAAATAAGGACTTAAAACTTGCTAAATATATTATTACACAGTATGGAGGACCTGCTGGAGAACTAGCGGCTGCTTGGCAATATTTAGACCAAAGATATACTATGCCAGATGATAGAGGAAAATCATTACTTACAGATATAGGAACTGAAGAACTTGCCCATGTAGAAATTATATCATCAATGTTATATCAATTAATGGAAGGTGCAAGCGTAGAAGAATTAAAAGAAGCAGGATTAGGTGAACATTATGCACAATTTGGAATGGATTTATATCCATCTGATGCATTTGGTAATCCATTTACAATGACACATATAAAATTAGCAGGTGATCCCATTGCTAATATAGAAAGTAACATGGGAGCAGAACAAAGAGCACGTGCAACTTATGAACATTTAATGGATTTAACAAATGATCCAGATGTTCTTGCGCCACTTTCATTTTTAAGAGAAAGAGAGATTGTTCACTATCAAAGATTTAAAGAATTAAGAGATTATTATTTAGAAAAGAAAATGTAAATGCTTGGTTTTCCAAGTATTTTTTTTACTTTTTTTTTCATAATATATATGAGGTGTAATATGAAATATTTATTAATTGTATTACTTTTTTTAATTACAGGCTGTAGCAATACTAATCTAAATTTAGAACATATAAAATCAGTAGAATACAAAGAAACATCTTTAATAGAAGAAGATTATGAGAAAATAAAACAAGAACTTCAGAATATAAAATTTGATTGTTCAAATAAATTAGATATTGAAGGTAATTTACTCAAAATAGTTACAAATAATGATTTATATGAAATATATATATCCGATAATTATTATATGGAGTTAAAAAAAAATGATAAGTATTGTTCAACTAAAGATGTTAAAGTTAAAGAAATTTATAAAAATTTAAACACATTAGTATCTAAATATAATGATAAAAACTTTTATAATATTACATATACTGATAAATATAATGAAAACGAATTAGATGAAATAATAAAAATTGATAAAAATAATAATTATATTATAATAAATACAATTTATGATTTATATAATTTTTCAATTAATAAAATAAAACCAAATGAAAATGGTTATGAAGAAATAGATTTAATTTATAAAAAAGATTTTGTTAATTCTGGTAATATAGTAATAAGGAAAGATGATTTTACAGATATTAAAATATCATTTTTAAACAAATATAATTACATGATAAATATAATTCCATATGTAGAAAATGATGAACTTAAATTTAAACAAGAATTTATGCAGAAAAAATAAAGCGTCTCATATTATATATTGAGGTGTTTTTTTGTGAAAAAGGTGTTAATATTATTTGGTGGAGATTCAAGTGAGCATAATATATCATGTAAATCAGCCAAAAATATATTAGAAAATATTGATAGAAAAAGATTTGATGTTACAAGCGTTGGAATAAAAAAAGATTGGTATATATTTGATGATGATTACAGTTATTTAGAAAATGCTACATGGTTAGATTCAAAAGTAGAAAAAATAGATAATATAATTGAATTTTTAAAAAAATTTGATGTTGTATTTCCAATAATACATGGAAATACTTGTGAAGATGGCAAGATACAAGGAATGCTTGACTTATTTAATATAAAATATGTAGGATGTAATCAATCTAGTAGTTTGTTATCTTATGATAAAGATTTAACTAAAATAATATTGAACCATTATAATATTCCACAAGTTGATTCAATAACAATAAATAAAGATTATAATATAAAAGAAATAAAAGATAAATTAAAATTTCCTGTAATTGTAAAACCTTCAAAATGTGGGTCATCTATAGGAATAAATAAAGCAAATAATATAAAACAATTAAAAAATGCAATAAATGAGGCTTTGAAATATGATAACAAAATATTGATAGAGCAATTTATCGAAGCAAGAGAATTAGAATGTGCAATAAGGGAAGATAAAAAATTAGTTGTATCCGATATAGGTGAAATAGTAACTAATTGTGAGTTTTATGATTATGATGCAAAATATAATGATGAGACTTCTAAAACAATAATATCTGCAAATATACCAGATGATGTAAAAAAACAAATACAATTTTTAGCAAGAAAAGTATTTAAATATTTAGGATGTAAAGGAATAGCGAGAATTGATTTTTTCTATAATGATAAAATTTATTTAAATGAAATAAACACAATACCTGGATTTACTTCAATTAGTATGTACCCAATGTTACTTACAAATAAAAACTTTTCTTATACAGATTTAATAACTTCACTTATAGATAATGCTTAAAATTTTATTTAAAGGACTTATTTTAAGTCTTTTATTTTTTACACTATATGCCTATTTTTTCATAAAATAAATAAGGAGGTTTTTATGGAAAATAGATATACTTTTGGAAGAGATACATATGTATATGATAATAATTGTGGTGTTAAGATGACTAATTATATTCCACTTGCACCACCACAACAACAAAATAATATAGTTGGGCTTGAATATATAATGCAACCAAGACCAATATATGATGATCCAAATTATTTAGGAAGTGGAAAATTAAAAGGAAAAGTTGCTATAATAACAGGTGGAGATTCTGGATTAGGTAGGGCCGCTGCTGTTGCTTTTGCAAAAGAAGGTGCAAATATTGTAATTCCTTATTTTAATGAACATATAGATGCAAATGAAACAAAAAGAGTAATTGAAAGTTATAACCAAAGATGTCTTCTTTTAGCGGGAGATATAAGTAATAAAGATTTTTGTAAGTATATAGTTGATGAAACATTAAGAAATTTTGGGAAAATAGATATATTAGTTAATAATGCTGGAGTTCAGTATCAGAGCAATACTTTAGAAGAAATATCCGATGAACAATTTGACTGGACTATGAAAGTTAATATTTATGGAATGTTTTATTTAACAAAAGCATGTCTGCCTTACTTAAAATCAGGAAGTTCAATAATAAATTTGAGTTCTATTACTACCTTTAAAGGTGAACCACAATTAATAGATTATGTTACAACAAAAGGCGCTATTGTAGGATTTACACGTTCTTTAGCACGCAATTTAGCGACTAGAAATATAAGAGTAAATGCTATTGCTCCAGGATTTTTTTGGACGCCTTTACAACCAAACTGTTGGGTAGCAAATAAAATACCGACACTTGGTTCAGATGCTGCTATGTGCAGTGGTGCAATGCCTTACCAACTTGCGCCAACTTATGTTTTTCTTGCATCAGACGATTCTTCCTACATGACAGGTCAAGTAGTGCATGTAAATGGCGGAGAAGTAATGGGTTAAAACTTGACATTTATATATTTCCTTGTTAAAATATGCCTAAATATTTAAGGGGAAATTTTTATGAGAAGTATAAAATTAAAAGGGAAAAATTTATTTAGGTATACTGCAAATTCTATAGAAGTTATTAATCCAGAAAAATTAAAGTTTATAGATGGTATTGCGGTAGCAAAAATTTGTATTTCTTTACTTGTAGATGATGAAAACTCTAGTGAAATTGCATATGGATTGATTAATGAAAATTTTGAAGAAGTTTTTTATACAAGTAATAAGTTAGATTCTAAATCTGAAGCAATACTTGATTTAATGTGTTTACCAAGAAATTTAAATATATCTAGATTTGGGAGTAATGATTTTATAATAACAGTTAGAGATGATTATGATCCTGCTAATAAGATTTGTCATCATGTTAGATTAATTAATAAAACACCTGTAATGATTAATAATAATTTATTAAGTAATAATAAAGATTTCCCATTAATTATACATACTTCAAATGATAATGCAATAATTAATGGAGATTTGTATGATGTACATAATGGTAAGTATGTAGATAAAGTTAATAATGTTATGCAATTTCCAACAAAAAAAGATTCAGATATTAAAATTTTAAAAGGTATACCAATTATGCAATTTTCTGATTTAGATTTAGATAATATATGTGATACTATAGTACCTAAGGCTACATATGATAATAAAATAGCTATTATTGAAAATAGATTATATGATATTGAAAATGCAAAATTTACAACTAGAAAATATTCAAATATTTTACCATTGAAACAAAAAAATAATGATGATTTTAAATATCTTGTATATGATAAAATAATTTTAGAAAATATGGAATCTGAAGTTAATTTATATAATAAAAAATTAGAAGATACATTGATATTTGTAATAGATAAAAATGATCAAATTTTATCAGGTATATATTCGCAATTAGATTCAGACTATTTTACAGATTTTGATTGTAACAATTATGAAGGAATAAGAGAAAAAAGAATAGAAATTTTAAAAGAAAAAATAAATAAAAGTAATGAAATTTCAAAAACATTAAAAAAAATATATTTTTAAAAAAAGTGCTAGTACAGACTTTAAAGTTTGTGCTAGTTTTTTAAAGGAGGAAGTTATTTGATTAAAGAATGTATAGATTTAGAGCAATTAGGACTTTCATATTTAAAAGAAATAAAAGACTTAATTAACAAAGATATTTATATATCAAAAAGGAAATATGACGAAATACTAGATAAATACGAATACTTATTTAAAAATATGAAATATAATAACAATACTTTTAATTTAGTTAAAAATATAACAAATAAAATTGATGAAATAATAAGTAGACATAACGAAAAATTTATTGAAAAAAAATTAGTTGAATATAAAGATTATTTTGACCATATTTTTGATGATATTGATTCAAATATAAAATTAGATGAAGAACAAAGAAGGGCAATTCTTATAGATGAAGATTATTCACTTGTTATAGCAGGAGCAGGAAGTGGGAAAACTACTACAATGTCTGCTAAAGTAAAATATTTAGTTGAAAAATTAAATACTGACCCAAAAAGAATAGTTGTAATGTCATTTACAAAAAGGGCAACAGAAGAATTACAAGATAGAATAAATAATCAATTTAAATTAAATGCAAATGTAACAACATTTCATAAATTAGGAATGGATATTTTAAGAAAAAAGTTCAAACATCCACTAAAAATAGTAACTGAAAGTGGAAAATATGAAATATTAAGACAATTTATTGTGGAAAACTTGTTTATAAATAAACCATTATTAAAACAAGTAAATAAAATATTTTGTAATTATTTGTCGTTTGATAATAAATGTTTAAAATATAAAACATTTGATGAATATTATGATTATTATACAAGAAAAAAATATAAAGAAGTAAAACATAATTTAAAAGAATTTAATAATCAAAAAATAAATGATAGATTAAAAAATTTAATTTCCATAAATGGTGAAAAATTAAAGTCAAAGGAAGAAGTTAAAATAGCTAATTTTTTATATGAATCGAATATTCCATATTTATATGAACAAACTTATCCACATAAATTAGAAAATAATGTATCATATTCCCCTGATTTTACACTCCAAAATAATTTTAAACCATATTATATTGAATATTATGGTCTTTCTAAGTATAAAAAAGATGGATTCTTTTCAGTTGATGATATAGCCTACTATAATGACTTAATAGAAAAAAAGAAAAATATTCATAAAATGTATAATACTGATTTAATAGAAATATATAGTGATGAAAAATTATTATACAAATTAAAAAATGAATTACAAAAAAGAAGTTTCATATTTAATGATAGAACAGATAAAGAAATATTTTTAAGACTAATGGAAACAAGTAAAACTGCCTTGTTAAATGATTTAATAAATTTAATGATAGATTTTATAACTAGATTTAAAGAAAAAAATTATACTTTAAAAGATATAGAAAAGTTATGTGAAAATGCACTTGATGACAATACAAAAAAACAAGTAAAATTTATGGGACAAGTTATAAAATACTATGATAAATATATACATGATAGATATATGATAGATTTTGAAGATATGATAAATTATGCATATAGAGATATGTTCGAATATAAAAATATAAGTAAACAAGTTGATTACGATTATATAATAGTAGATGAATATCAAGATGTTTCAACACAAAAATATAATTTTATCAAAAAATTATCTGATGTTTTCAATGCAAAAATAGTTGCAGTTGGAGATGATTGGCAGGCAATATTCGGCTTTTCAGGGTCAGATATATCATTATTTACAAGATTTTCAGATATGATGGGATATGGTGAAATTGTAAAAATAACAAATACATATAGAAATAGTCAAGAATTAATAGATATAGCAGGAGAATTTATTACAAAAAATAAAACACAATTTGAAAAAAGATTATTTTCTAATAAACATTTAGATAAACCAATAGAAATTGCATATTATAATCAAGAAAATAAACTTGAAAAAATAGAAGTAATAAATGAAATAATTATAAATATATATAATTCAAATCCAAAATCAAAAATTTTATTAATAGGTAGATATAATAGTGATATAGAACAACTAATTGAAAGTAAATATTTTGATATTAAATCACATGGTAAAATAGTATGTTTAGAACAGAAAAATGCAGATATAACATTTTTAACTGCGCATTCTTCTAAAGGATTAGGATTTGATGAAGTAATAATTATAAATGCTTTAGATGGAATATATGGATTTCCAAGTAAAAAAGAAACAGAACCATTATTAAAAGTATTTAATGATAAAACATATGATGAAAAAATACTTTATCCGGAAGAAAGAAGACTATTTTATGTCGCACTTACTAGAACGAAAAATAAAGTTTATATAGTATGTCCAAATGAAAAGCAGTCTGAATTTATACTAGAAATAAAACAAAATAAAAATGTAACAGAAAAGTTTTATAGGTTATAAGTAAAAAAGTGTACAATTTTAAAATACTTTTTTTCTTTTTGTGTAAGAAATAAATAATTTATTATATAATAAGAAAAGAGGTGAAATATGAAAACTAAAAAATCTTATGATAAAAATATGATAGAAAAGTTAGATGCATACTTTAGAGCTGCTAATTATTTATCAGTTGGACAACTATATCTTTTAGATAATCCACTTTTAAAACGACCTTTAACAAGAGATGATATAAAAAAGGTAGTAGTTGGACATTGGGGAACTGTACCAGGCCAAAATTTTATTTATACACATCTAAATAGAATAATTAAACAATATGATTTAAACATGATATACATAGCTGGACCAGGTCATGGAGGAAATGCCTTAGTTGCAAATACATATTTGGAAGGAACATATAGTGAAATATATCCTAACATAACACAAGATGAAGAGGGAATGAAAAAACTATTTAAACAATTTAGTTTTCCAGGAGGAATACCTAGTCATGTAGCGCCTGAAACACCAGGCTCTATAAGTGAGGGAGGAGAACTTGGTTATAGTTTAGCGCATGCCTTTGGAGCAGTTTTTGATAATCCAACATTAATTGCTGCCTGTGTAGTTGGAGATGGAGAAGCAGAAACCGCTTGTTTAGCGACTTCTTGGCATTCAAATAAGTTTTTAAATCCACTTACAGATGGTGTTGTATTACCAATATTACACTTAAATGGATATAAAATAGCCAATCCAACAGTTTTTGCTCGTATGTCAGATGAAGAAATAAATAGTTTTTTCAAAGGCTGTGGTTGGAAAGCATATATTGTAGAAGGAAAAACTAATTATGAAGTGCACGCAAATATGATAAATGCTTTAGATAAAGTAATAAATGATATTAATAAAATAAAAGCAACTGCACAAAGAAGTAAAGGTAAAATAAGACCTATTTGGCCAATGATAGTTTTAAAAACACCAAAAGGTTGGACAGGCCCTAAAACTGTAGATGGAAAAATGATAGAAAATAGTTTTAGATCACATCAAGTACCTATAATGATAAAAGACGATGGCGATGTTAAACTATTAGAAAATTGGTTGAAAAGTTATAAACCAGAAGAATTATTTGATTCTAGTGGTAAATTGGTTAAAGATTTGCTTTCTTTAGCGCCTAAAGGTGATAAAAGAATGGGCTCTAATCCTAATGCAAATGGAGGAAAATTATTAAAAGAATTAAGATATCCAGACTTTAGAGATTATAAAGTAGATGTTCCATATCCAGGAAGAGTAGAAGCACAAGATATGATAGAACTTGGTAAATATGTAAGGGATTTAATTGATTTTAACAAAGATAAAAATAACTTCAGAGTTTTTGGACCAGACGAAGCATTATCCAATAGATTAAATGCTATGTTTGAAAAAACCAATAGAGTATGGATGGATAGAAAATTAAAAACAGATGAATTTTTGTCAAATGATGGTAGAGTAATGGATTCGATGTTATCCGAAAACTTATGTCAAGGTTGGCTAGAAGGATATTTATTAACAGGAAGACATGGCTTTTTCCATAGTTATGAAGCTTTTATAAGAGTAGTAGATAGCATGGTAAATCAACATGCAAAATGGTTAAAAGTGTCTAAAGAAATACCTTGGAGAGAAGAAATATCATCTTTAAATTATGTTTTATCTTCACATATTTGGCAACAAGACCATAATGGATATACACATCAAGACCCAGGATTTTTAAATCATTTAGTTACTAAAAAAGCAGACATAGTTAGGATGTATCTGCCACCAGATGCAAACTGTTTATTATCTTGTTTTGACCATTGCATTAAAACTAAAAATTATATAAATGTTATTATAGCCTCAAAACATCCAAGACCTCAATGGTTAAGTATGGATGAGGCAATTAAACATTGTACAAAAGGCATTGGAATTTGGGATTTTGCAAGTAATGATGCAGGAAGTGAACCAGATTTAATTATGGCTTCATGTGGAGATACACCAACTTTAGAGGCTTTAGCAGCAACAGCTATTTTAAGACAAAATTTTAAAGAATTAAAAATAAGATTTGTAAATGTGGTAGATTTAATGAAACTAGAATCTAATTCAAATCACCCACATGGATTATCAGAAGAAGAATATGACTCAATATTTACAAAAAATAAACCTATAATTTTTGCTTTCCATGGTTATGCACCTCTTATACATCAATTAACTTATAAAAGAACGAATCAGAATTTGCACGTTCATGGATATCAAGAAGAAGGAACAATTACAACTCCTTTTGATATGAGAGTATTAAATAAACTTGATAGATATAATTTAGTAATGGATGCATTAAAATACTTAAATTTAGGTAATAGAAGTGCAGTATTAAATGAATGGTGTAAAAATAAACTTATTGAACATAAAGAATATATAAGAGAATATGGAATAGATATGGAAGAAATAAGAAATTGGAAATGGGAAGAAGAAATTAATAAAATTAATGAATAAAAAAAATTAATTTGTAAAACATAATAATGTGAATATAAATTATTCACGCTTGATAAACTCCACATTAAGTGGAGTTTATTTTATAATTGTAATTTAAAGTAAATTAAAAAAAGGTTTACTTTTTATGTTATAATAAAAAGCAACTAACTTTTTACATAAAATAACTTAAAAGTGGTAGTATGCAACCACTAGAAAATTTAAAATGATATTAGAAAGGAGAAAATGTATGGATAATAATTTTTCAGAAAATTTAAAAAAAATAAGAAAGGAAAATAATTTTTCACAAGAATAGTTAGCAGAAGAACTAGGTGTATCAATACAAGCAATTTCTAAATGGGAATCATCTGCATCTCATCCAGAGATGGATAAAATTATTCTTTTATGTGATAAATTTAATTTAAATATAGATGATTTATTACATAAAGATATAAAAGAAATAAAAGGTGAGGAGAAAAAGGTTTATGGGATTTGTCAATTAAATACTCTCTGGTTCCATCAAATTTTTTATTCCATCTCATAAGAGAGGCTTTAAAGCATTTATATCTTCTACAAACAAAAGATATGAGGTTACCATTTATATATGCTTTAACAGCAAAAAATTTTGTGTTTAAATCATGTGGTAAATATATTACATTTTGTGATATACTATTCATGTAATTCAAGTCCTTTCGTATTATTGTTTTCCTTAATTCAATTATACAACTTGAATTACTTTTTTATATAGAAATGTTTCACATCAATTGTAACACTACAAGTAATTTAATAATTATTTACTTCTTTTATTGAAAAGGAATTATCGATTTGCTATAATTAAATTGGTGGTATTATGAGTTTTATAAGTTATGCTTTACATGGAAATTATAAAAGATATTTTAATAATTTAAAAAAAATTTCACAAGAAGAAAATATAAGTTATACATATTTAAAATTTGATACAGTTAGAAGTGTAATTAAATACGGTGTTGGTTTAAGTGATTATTTAAATTATAAATTTTATATAAGAAATAAAGAAGAAAGAAAACGATATGTAGGTATAAAATTACAAGATAAATTTTATGAAAAAGTAAGCCCTTCCGCTTATAAAAATACTTACGCTATAAAACCTATATTTTTAAAAGAATTTAAAAAATATACTAAAAGAGATTTTGTTTATCCAAAAGAAGATAGTTTAAAAAAATTAGAAAAGTTTTTATCTTCGAATGAATGCTTTATAGAAAAACCTGCAAATGGACTAGGTGGAGGCGGAGTAAAAAAAGTATATAAAAATACAATTAAAGATATAGAAGAATATTATAATTATCTAAAACAAAATAATTGCTTTGTAGAACAATTAGTTATTCAACATAAAGCAATGTCTAAATTATGTAAGGAAAGTATAAATACAATAAGAATAATGACATTTAATGACCATGGAACTCCACTTATAATATGGGCTGGTCTTAGAGTAGGAAATGGTATAAATCCTGTTGATAATTTTCATGCAGGAGGAATGGGATGCTCAATAGATTTAAAAACAGGAAAAATATACAGTAATGCAATAGATAAAGATTTAAATGAATTTGAAAAACATCCTAAATCAGGACTTAAATTTATTGGTTTTAAAATACCTTATTTTGAAGAAGCAAAAGAATTAGTTAAAAAGGCTTGTTTAGAAAATGATAAAATAAAATTGGTAGGTTGGGATGTTGCAATATCAGAAGAAGGACCTGTTATAATAGAAGGAAATAGAAGACCCGGATTTGATTTAATACAAGTATTAAGTGATAGAGGAAGAATGGATATAGTAGAAGATGCTTTAAGCAAAATAGATTAATTATGTAAAGAGAATATTAAAAAATAGAAATGTACAATAATCTAAAAATATTGTGCATTTTATTATGCAAATATAATTTTTGCTCTTTTTTTAAAAATTATTTATTTTTAATTTTATTTAATGTATTAATAGATGATATAATTAATGTAGGAAGTGACTAATATGGATTCATTGTTAGATGTTTTGTTAATAGTACCTCAAAATATAAAAAATAAAACTATTAAAGAAATAAATAAAAAAAGTTTAAATAATACAAAAGTAACAACATTTGAAGAAGTAAAAAATAATCTATACTTTGCATATGATGAAAAAACAATACATTACATTATGAAAAATTATAAAGTAAATTATAATCTTTCAAAAACATATTTAGATAATTTATATCTTATTAATGATGAAACATATAATAGTGAAAAATTAAATAAACTTGTTGAAATAAAAAGAAAATTAGAAGAAGAACAATTACTTATTAAAAACAATTTATATAAATCATTTTTAAAATCTAAAAAAGTTATAATTTTAGGATATGATAAATTTAATTCATTTCAAACAAAAATTATAAACGATATAAAAAAAATAACAAATATAGAAATAAAAAAACAAGACTTTTATGATATAAAAAAGTGTTACGAATTTGATAGTATGTTGAATGAAATAATATATGTTTTTGAACAAATATCATTTTTAATTGATAAAGAAATAGACATAAACAAAATATCTATTTTAAATGTAAATGATGAGTATATAAATACAATAAGATTTGTTTCAGAAATGTATAATATACCAATTAATTTATATAGTAATAATTATTTATTTGGAACAAAAACATGTTCAAACTTTTTAAACAAATTAAAAGAAACAAATAATATTAAAGAATCTTTATCTAGTATTAATGATAGTAGTTTATATAATCAATTTGTAGATATTTGTAATAAATATGTATGGTGTGTTGATGAATATTTATATGAATTAATAGAAAATGAATTAAAAAATACTAAAATAACCATAGAAAAATATATGAATGCTATTTCAATAAACGAAAAAAAAGAATATAATTTTTTAATTGGTTTTAATAATAATTTCCCTTTAGTACTTAAAGATGATGATTACTTAAGTGATAATTTAAAAAAACAACTTGGTTTTGATACTTCATACGAACTAAATGAAATAAATAAAATACAAACAATTTATGAATTAAAAACAACTGAGCATCTAACGCTAAGTTATTCTTTAACTTCAATTACAGATGAATACTTTAAATCATCTATAGTAGATGAACTAAATATAGAAATAAAAAAAATAGATGATTTTATATCTTTATATTCAGATAAAATAAATAAACTAAATTTATTAAAATACTTAGATTTATATACAAAATATGGCCATGTAAATAAAAATTTATTAAGTCTTAATAATAAATATAAAGTAAAATACTTATCTTATAATAATCAGTTTAAAGGTATAAATAAAAATGATTTATTAAACTCTTTAAATAATAATCTAACTTTATCATATACAAGTTTAAATAATTACTATAATTGTAATTTTAAATATTATTTAAATGACTTATTAAAATTAAATATAAACGATGACTTATTTCATTTAACAATAGGAAATTTATATCATTATATACTTTCAGTATCGTTTAAACCAAATTTTAATTTTGAAAAAAGTGTAGATCTATATATAAATAGTTTAAATAAACAATTTTCGCCTAAAGAAAAGTTTTTCTTAAAAAAACTAACAATTAATTTAAAAGAAATAATAGAAATTATAAAAAATCAAAAAAAATATACTTCATTAAATGATGAATTATATGAAAAGAAAATATACATTGACAAATCAAAACAAGTTAAAATTACATTTATGGGTATTGTAGATAAAATATTATATAAAAAAGAAAATGAAAAAATGTATGCTGTAGTAATCGATTATAAAACAGGTAATCCTAATACAAGTTTAAATAACATTAAATATGGAATTGATATGCAATTACCTATATATTTATACTTAATACAAAAAGAGTATAACAATGTAGAAGTTATAGGGTTATATTATCAAAAATTACTTCATAAATTGCCAAACATAAAAGATAAAGAAGATATAAATAGTAATTATAAACTAATAGGTTATTCCATAGATAAAGAAGACTTAATAAAAAAAATAGATTCAACTTATGAAGATAGTTTATTAATAAAAGGAATGAAAAAAGGAAGAAATGGATTTTATGCATATACTAAACTTTTAAATGAAGAAAATATAAAAAATATGTTTGATTTAGTAGATGATAAAATAAATAATGCAATAGATAATATATTAGATGGAAATTTTAAAATAAATCCTAAAAGAATAGATAAATATTGTTCTTGTGATAATTGTATATATAGTGATATATGTTATAAAAAAGAAGAAGATTATATTTATTTAAAAGAAGATTAAGGAGGTGATATTATGCCTAATTGGACTAAGGAACAATTGAGTGCGATAAACACAAGTGGAACAAATATAATTGTAAGTGCAGGAGCAGGAAGTGGGAAAACTGCTGTACTTACACAAAGGGTAATAAAAAAGTTAAGTGAAAAAACTAGTATTGATGAATTACTTATTTTAACTTTTACTAATATGGCAGCAAGACAAATGAAAGATAAAATAAAAGAAGCATTAATAAAAATAAATGATAAAAAAAATTTAGAAAAAATAGATTCTTGTTACATAACAACATTTGATAGTTATGCACTATCAATAGTAAAGAAATATCACTATCTACTTAATATAGATAAAAAAATTTCAATTGTTGATTCTAATATAATAAGAATTAAAGAATATGAAATAATAGATAAAATATTTGATGATTTATATAAACAAAAAGATAAAAACTTTATAAATTTAATAAATAATTTTTGTTTAAAAGATGATAAAGAAATAAAAGATGCAATACTTGATATAAATAGTAAACTTAATTTAAAAATAAATAAAATTAGTTATTTAAATGATTATATTTTAAATAAATTTAATGAAAAAGTAATAGAAGAAGATATAAATAATTTTTTAAATATAATTTACGAAAAACTTACCTTAATATCAGAAGAATTAAACAATATTTCATTTATGGATTACAATAAATATTATGAAGAATTATATAATTTGTTAAATCCAATAATAAATTGTAAAGATTATGATATGCTTGTGTCAATGATTAATGTAAAGTTACCTAGTTTACCAAAAAATAGTAGTGAAGATTTAAAAACATGCAAAGAAAATATTTCAAATATACTAAAAGAATTAAAAGATATATGTATATATGAAAATATAAATTGTATAAAAGAAAGTATAAATTTAACAAAAGAAAATATAGAAATAATTATAAAAATAATTACCTTATTAGATGAACAAATAAAAGAATATAAGAAAAGTATTTCTTCATATGAATTTAATGATATCGCAATAATGGCTTGTAATATAGTAAATGAATTTGATGATGTAAGAGAAGAAATAAAATCTTCATTTAAAGAAATATTAATAGATGAATACCAAGATACTAATGATTTACAAGAAAATTTTATTAGTTTAATTTCAAATAATAATGTGTACATGGTAGGTGATATTAAACAATCAATATATAAGTTTAGAAATGCAAATCCTTATTTGTTTAAATCAAAATATGATTCATATAAACAAAATATAAATGGGGTAAAAATAGATCTTAACAAAAACTTTCGTTCAAGAAAACAAGTACTCGATAATATAAATGAAATATTCGAACAAATAATGAATGATAATATAGGTGGCGCAGATTATAATAATGGACATGCTCTTTCTTTTGGAAACGAATCATATTTAAGTTTAGATGTTGATACTAATTTAGATATATTTACATACGATAAAGATGATAAACAATTCACACAAGAAGAAAAAGAAATATTTTTTATAGCGAATGATATAAAAAATAAAATAAAAAATCATTATAAAGTAACAGATAAATCAGATTTTAAACTAAGAGATGCCCAGTATAATGATTTTGTAATTTTAATTGATAGAGCAACTAATTTTGAACTATATAAAAAAATATTTGAATATATGGGAATACCACTTACATTAATAAAAGATGAGGTTGTTACTAAAAATGTACTTATAACTATTATTAGAAATATATTAAATTTAATATTGAAAGTTAAAAATAAAGAATTTGATAATGAATTTAAATATTTATTTATGAGTGTATCAAGAAGTTTTTTAATTGAAGAAACCGATGAAAATATATTTAAACAAATAAATAATAATTTTAATGATAGTGTTTTATTAAATAAAATAAATAATTTATTAGACATAGATGATATAACTCCTACTATTTTAATAGATAAAATTGTAACATATTTCGAATTTTATGAAAAAATGGAAAAAATAGGTAACATTAATTCCTTTTTAGCAATTATAAACTATATATATGATTTAGCAGAATCTACATCAAATATAGGAATGAATGTATATGACTTTATAGATTTTTTAAACAATTTGAAAGATTATAAATTTGATATAAAATATAAAACTAATATAGATGATACAAATAGTGTAAAAATAATGACTATTCATAAATCTAAAGGACTAGAATTTCCTATATGTTATTATTCTATGATATATAAAAAATTTAATATAAGTGATTTAAACGAAAAATTTTTGTTTGATAATAAATATGGTATAATTGTTCCTTATTACAAAGATGGTATTGGAGAAACTATATATAAATATATGGTTAAACATGAATATATAAAAGAAGAAATTTCAGAACAAATTAGACTATTTTATGTTGCGCTTACAAGAGCAAGAGAAAAGATAATTATAATTTCTCCTGATTTAGATAATTCGTTAGAAGTAAATGATAATGTAAAATTAAAATATAGGTCATTTTATGATATGCTTAATTCAATACAACTTGATAAATATATTAAAAAAATAGATTTTAATAATATTGTAATTACTAAAGATTATAAATTTTATAAATCAAAAAATATTTCATTGAAAAGTGAATTTGATAATGTTATAAATACTAAGTCAATTAAAATTGATTCATATAAATTAGAAAAAAATAATTTTTCTAAACAAGTTAAAGATTTAATTACAAATGAAGAATATGATAATATGTCTTATGGTAAAAAAGTACATAAATTATTTGAAATGATTGATTTAAAAAATCCTGATTATTCTTTATTGGAAACTAAAGATAGAAATAGAATACAAAAATTTTTAAATAATGATATATTTAAAAATATTAAAAATTCTAAAATATATAAAGAATATGAATTTGAATATATGATTGATGATTTATTATATAAAGGTGTAATTGATCTCATGATAGAATATGACGATTATATAGATATAATCGATTATAAATTATCAAATATTGATGATGAAAAATATAATAATCAGTTGATTGGATATAAAAATTATATAACTTTAAAAACTAATAAAAAGGTAAATATATATTTATATTCTATTATTAAAGATGATTTAAAGAAGTTAGATTAGAAATTTATATAGAAAAATCATAAGTCATAAGGAACTACACAATAATATATTTTTATGTAGCATAAATCTATTGAAATATTTTTAAATTAGATATGGTTGATTACTTATTATAATAAGCATTTAAAAGATTATAAAAATTATATTATTTTTAAATGGGTGATGAATATGAAAAAAACTTTAAAGTGGATGAAAAATAATATTCTTATATGTGATGTTATCTTTATTATTTTTAATGTTTCTTTGAGTTTTATACTTTATTTATGTAATATTAAATTTAGATTATGGTTTCTTTTACTTATAATATTAATATGTGTGATTGGATTTTTTATTGGAATTATTCAATCTTTATATAAAGTTACTAATAATAAGATAAAAAGTTTTTTTCTAGGAATATTATATTTTTCACCAGCAATTATACTAGTTATATTATTTATGCCAATTATTAGTTTGTTTTTAATATTTAGTTATAAACCTGAACATGTTGTAACTATTGATAATAGGAAATATGTTGCTGTCGTTAAATCTTTTCTTTATGTAAATGTTGATTATTATAATTACTATGGACCATTTCTAATGGGAACAGAAATAAAAATTCATGGGTACTTTGGCAAAGGTGGATTTGATCCATATGAAAATTCTAATAAAAATTATAATGTTGAGTATACTTATTATGATAATAATGGTAAAGTAACAACTAAAAAAGAAATTATTAATAGTGAAGACAAAGATAATACATCACATGATGATGTTTATGAGGAAGATTTTAATGAAGAAAATTTTAATATAAATGATGATTATATATTACCTGAAGATGAAGAAGTTTTATATGAAAAGGAATTCCAAGATACAATATTACGATTTAGCAAGTTAGACAATTGCCTTGCTAGAAATATGTTAGTCAATGTTTTGGAAAGTAAAGATAATGGTAAAAGTTTTAATTTAATGACAAAAGATCCAATTCAAGTTAGTTTAGAAGCAAAATTTATTTTTCTTAACGAAAAACAAGGTTTTGCTATTTCAAATGGGAAGATATATTTAGATGATGGGCAGCCGGGTATATATGTTACAAATGACAGCGGAAAGACTTTTAATGAAGCAAAGTTTGAATATAAAAATGATAATGTTGAATATATAAGTATTGAAGGTTTACCATATTATGATAAAAATGTTCTAAAATTAGAATGTTCAGTATATCAAATAAATTCTAATAGGGACGGTTATGAAAATAAAAAATTAATATTTATAAGTAATAATAATGGATTGACATGGAATTTAGAAAATAATTAAAAATTTCATTAAGAAAATTGAATAAAATAGAAAGAGAATATTCAGTTTTGTGATGTTGAATATTTACAATGATTGATTTAAGTTAGACATTTTATTTAATATAAATTAAGTGTCTTTTTTATTATTTGAAATTTAAAAAATTTTAATAATTAAGTCATGTATAATTAAATTTAAAATTAGAATTTATTTTTCACTTTTTTTCCACATTCTTAACACTATATTTTCTTTATTTTTAAATATATTTATTATGGGTGTTAAAAATGGATATAAATATATTTGAAAGATTAGAAAAAAAATATATTATAGATGAAAGTCAATATAAATTATTAATAGAAAAAATAAAAAATAAAATGGTTATAGATGAACATGGGTTTTATACAATTTATAATATATATTTTGATACTGATAATTTTGATTTAATAAGAAAATCATTAGAACATCCAATATATAAAGAAAAAGTAAGATTGAGAAGTTATAATATACCTAATTTAGAATCAGTAGTATTTTTAGAACTTAAAAAGAAATATAAAGGAACAGTATATAAAAGAAGAACAAAAATAAAACTTAAGGATTTCTATTCTTATTACTATACGAAAAAATTACCATTTAAAACACAAATTATGAAAGAAATAGATTATACATTTAGATTTAATAATTTAAAATCACAAGTCTTTATAGCTTATGACAGATGTGCATATTTTTATAAAAAAGATAATAATTTTAGAATAACCTTTGATACAAATTTACGAAGTAGATTTGATAATTTATATTTAGAAAAAGGAGATGGAGGTAATATTATTACTAACAAATATATAATGGAAGTAAAAACAATAAATTCACTTCCAGTTTGGTTTACGAAAATTTTAAATGAATTAAAGATATATCCAACTTCATTTTCAAAATATGGTGAAGTTTATAAAAATAAATTAGGAGGTAATAAATTATGTTTGAATCAGTTTTAAATGGAACATTAGATTTAGAAGGAATGTTAATATGTTTTATATCAAGTATAGTTCTAGGTATTATAATAGCTTTAATATATATAAATACTAGTAAACATAATAAAAATTTTTCCATAACACTTACTATACTACCAATATTAGTATGTGTTATAATAATGCTTGTAAATGGTAATTTAGGGACATCAATTGCTATTGTAGGTGCATTTAGTTTAGTAAAATTTAGAAGTATTCCTGGTAATTCAAAAGAAATTGTAATGATATTTTATGCAATGACTATTGGATTAATATTAGGAACAGGTTATATCTTTTTTGCAGTTATTACAACTATAATTATTGGTTTACTTATTTTTATTCTTTTTAAAATTAATTTTGGGGATACAAATAAGAGTGATAGAATTTTAAAAATTTTAATACCAGAAGATTTGGACTACGAAGATGTATTTGATGATACATTAAAAAAATATACAAAAAGTTATACTTTAGAAAAAATAAAAACAACTAACATGGGTAGTTTATATGAACTTACATATAAAGTAGAAGTAGTAAATATTAATGAAAAAGAATTTATTGATGAATTGAGAATAAAAAATGGTAATTTAAAAATAATGTTATCAAGAGATTTAGAGAATGGTGAGTTATAGTGAAAAAATTTATTGTAAGTTTTCTATTAATTAATCTTATAATATTTACAGGTTGTTCTAATAAGAATGAAGAATTAGAACAAATAGATAGTGAAAATTTAAAAATTGATTTAACTACAGAAGATTTATTAGAAACATTTGATAAAAATAGTTCTTATATAGTAGAGTTTAATGATAATACTGCAAATTATACTAAAGGGAATTTAAATAATTTAGTATTTAATATTACTGAAGGTGGTACATATTATTTAACAGGTAATTTTTATGGAAGTATTTTAATTGATACAAAACAATCTGTAAGGTTAATTTTTGATAATCTTACTGTTTCTTCTTCAAATAATAGCGCAATATTTATAAAAAATTCAGAAAAAACGGTTATAACTTTAGCTAATAATTCTAAAAATAAACTTACTGATACTTCAAATTATACTTTAGATAGTGAAGAAGAACCAAATGCAACACTATTTAGTAAAGAAGATTTAACAATTAATGGTAATGGTACTTTAGAAATAGAATCATATTATAATGATGCATTAGCCTCAAAAGATGGACTTAAAATAGTAAATGGTAATTTAAAAATAAACTCTGTTGGTGATGGTATAAGAGGAAAAGATTATATATATATTAAAAATGGAAATTTTGATATTAAATCACAAAATGATGGAATTAAGACTACAAATACAGATACTAATTTAGGAAATTTAACGATAGAAAATGGAACATTTAAAATAGTAAGTACAGAAGATGGAATAGATAGTGAAAATTTAGTTTTGATAAAAAATGGGAATTTTAATATAACAACAGGTGGAGGCAGTATAAATTCAAGTACAAAAAGTGATTGGGGTAATTGGGGAAGATTTAACGAAGAAAATTCAAACATTAATTCAACTAGTTCAAAGGGAATTAAAGCAGGTTCTAATATTTTGATAGAAAATGCTAACATAAATATAGATTCTTCTGATGATTCAATTCATTCCAATAACTTAGTTGAAATAAAAAATGGTGAATTTGATATTACTTCTGGTGATGATGGTATACATTCTGATACTAACTTAAGTATATATGGTGGAAATATTAATATAACTAAAAGTTATGAAGGTTTGGAAAGTTCAAACATTAATATTTATAATGGTAAAATTCATGTAATTTCTATTGATGATGGAATTAATGTGGCAGGTGGTAATGACTCTTCAAGTATAAACGGTAGAAAAGGTCAAAATCATATGAGCACATCTTCTGGAAAACTTGAAATAGAAGATGGATATATATATGTAGATTCAGAAGGTGATGGTCTTGATTCTAATGGATCAATTTATATAAAAGGTGGAACGGTTATAGTAAATGGACCTCAATCAAGTGGAAATGGAGTATTAGATTATGATAATGAATTTGTAATAACTGGTGGTACATTAATAGGTGCTGGTTCTTCTGAAATGATGCAAACACCAAGTTCAAATTCTAAAATAAATACAATTGCAGTAGTATTAGATTCTTTTAGTGATTCTCCAATTAATATAACAGATAGCAACAATAACCAAGTAATAACTTTTAAACCATCTAAAAAATACAATTTATTTATTTATTCATCTTCAAATATAAAGATGGGGCAAACATATAATGTTAATATAAATGGTATTATAGATGGCGAAAATGAAGATGGAATATATGATGGAATATATAAAAATTACACATTATTACAAACTGTCAGTATAGATAATGTGATAACTAATATTGGAAATAACATGAAAAGCCACAGTAAGAGTGATAAACCACCAATAAGGTGTTAGTGTAGAATAAGTGTGGAGATTTTTCTCCTAAAAAATAGTTTTATAATTAAACTCATTTTAAAAGATATTTGTGTCGTTGTCAAGGACGAGTGAAACGAGTTTATCTAGATCCTTGACAACATTCAATGTTTATAATGGTATAGGGTTAAGGACATAATTGTGCTTAACCTTATTTTTAAATTACATAAATTTCTTGTCTAATAGAAGTTAATTCTTTTAATTTGTTATTTTCTGATGGTGAATCAAATATTGGTAAACTTGTGTTTATTTTATATTCTAATGAATGGGTAGAAGTTAGTTTCTGGTCATATTTAATATTACACAATTTTTTAATTTTAACATTTATATCTTCATATGAATTAGTACCATATTTTAAATTATAATAGTCTTCGATAGTTAAATTTACTTTATTAGCATGATAAACAAGTAATTTAAGTTTATTTTCTAATCCTCTTTCAGAAAAACCGTATGGGGAAGAAGTAATATATCTAGCAAAGGCTTGATTAACATGACCTTCCATAGAACAGTGAACTTTATAATCTTTATCCTTTTGATTTTTAATGCCTTCTAAATTATTTATTATGTAATCTCTATGTTCTTTCATATATTTTTCTTGATCAGGATATTCTTTTATTTGATTATCAACCAATATTTTAAAGTCATCTATCATATCATTTCTAATATATTCATCGGCTTTATTTTTTAATTCAGTATTCCTTTTAAAAATATATCTTAAATGTTTTCTAATATAATGAAATGGATCAAGAACAAATTTAGCATTAGGAAAACAGTTAGTATAATTCTTAATACCAGAAGCACCATCACCAGAAACAAATATTACTTTAAATTTATCAATATTATATTTTTTATTAACATAGTCAAACATTACTTCCCATAATTCTTCGTAAGTCAATTTGGCTGAAGCAAAATAATGAATATTTTTTAGTTTTTTTCTTTTAACAAAATCTTCTTCATAACCTTCATGAACAATAGCAGATGGACATATTTTATTACCACCTTTTTGAAGATTAGCATGTATCTCATCCATCTCCATATATAAAATATCAGGTTGATTAACAGATTTAGCAATATTTTCAATAATAGAGCCATCAAGTTTAGCAATTTTTTTAGAAACAGTACTACGAGATACTTGAGTGTTTCTTAGAGCAAGACGAGCAGATTGGGACATATTTTCATCCATAGCATATTTAATTAACTGATATTCTGCTTCATTAGTTAATCTTTGATAGGGTTTTAAATGAAGTATTTCTCGTAGTAATACAAAACGTTCTTTAGTTGTTTTGTTATAATATGAAGTAGAATTAACATGAATACAACCTACAGAAGTAATTAAAGTTCTTTCTCTAGTTTCTTTGATATTATAAATTGATTTTCTTTCTTTGGAATTTTTAAATTTATCATCAATATAATTTAAAAATTTTTCATATAGTAATAATGTAAAAGTATCTCCAGCAGTTCTAATTTTAGATTCTAAATTAAGAGGATTCAAATTTTCTTTAAAAATTTCATTAAAAGTATTAGTAAATTCATTTATTAATGGTATAATTTTCATAGGTTAAAACCACGCTTTCTATTGTTTATGTTCAATTCAATTATAAAGCATTTTTAAGGTTTTAACCATTTTTATTTATTTATAATGGTTAGTTTTATAAATCTCCCCACTTTGGAAACGCTATCCAATAAGGTAGTTAATTTGACATATTAAGAATTAAATGATAGAATTTATATTGTCACATTAGATGAGGTGAATTTATTGGAAAAGAAAGCGACAATAGTTTTAGTTGTATTATTAGCTTTATTAGCAGTTAGTATAACATATTTAAAACTTAGTACTTCTACAATGACGACAATAGAAAACAAAAAGGTTTTATGTGATAACAAAGCAGAATATGAAGAAGTAGAGCAAATTGTTTATGATGGTATGACAATGAATCAGTTAGCAGAAAAATTGGATAAATCGCTTAATTCAGCAGTAAAAGGTAAAGGTTATCTTTTTGCGGAATATTCATTAGAAGTCGGTGTTGATCCATATCTTGCAGTTGCAATCATGTTACATGAAACTGGATGTAAATGGAATTGTAGCTATTTGGCTGTTAAATGTAATAATTACGGAGGACAAAAAGGAAGCCCTAGTTGTAATGGTGGTTCATATAAAGCATACGAAACACAAGAGGAAGGAATAAAAGGATATATAACAAATTTATATAATAATTATATTTCAAAAGGTTTAGTAACAACAAAGCAAATAAATAAAAAATACGCATCCAATCCAAATTGGTACAAAAGTATTGATAAGTATATTAATGAAATAAAATCAAAATAAAATTTGTAATAATTACAAATTTTTTTTAAATATAAAAATGTGATGCAATCAAAAAAAGGAACTGAGGTAAAAGAAACTGAAATATATAAATTAATAAAGACATTTAGTTAGAAAATTGATATAATTTATGTAGAGGTGGGTTACATGATAAGTGAATATAATCTTAAAATATTATGTGAGAAATATAATATATCTGTTGATAAATTAGTTAATAAAAATAATAATATATTAGATAAAGGAGAATTTTTTGAAATTGATAAAACACTTAATTATTTAATAAATGATTTAAATATAAGCCCAAGTAATATTGAAAAGTGTCCTAGTATTTTATATATGAATGTTGAAAATATTAGTTTAAATATTGAATTTTTGAAAAAAGAACATATATCTTTTACTAATATTGAAACATGTCTTCATGTTTTAAATACCGAGCATGAAAGTTTAATAGGTACATACAAATATGTAGTTGAAAATTATGGAGTTGAAGCAATAAATAAGATTACTTCAGTATTATCTTGCCCTAAACATATAATAAAAGACGTGGAAAAATTAAATTTAAATATTGATAAAATTGGTAATTTGACTATTTCCCATTCAATTAACTTTGGATATACTAATATTGAAAACATCCAAAAGATGCTTCACAGTCAAGAATATTATGAACACCCGGAATTATTTACATCAACAACATTAGCACATGCGAAGATAGAAGATATTCAAAAAATGCTTCACAGTCAAGAATATAGGGAGTATCCAGAGCTATTTACATCACAAACATTAGCAAATGCGAATATAGAAGATATTCAAAAAATACTTCAAAGTAAAGAATATCATGAACATCCAGAGTTATTCACATCACAAACATTAGCACATGCAAAGATAGAAGATATTCAGAAAATACTTCAAAGTAAAGAATATCATGAACACCCAGAGTTATTCACATCACAAACATTAGCACATGCGAAGATAGAAGATATCCAAAAAATACTTCAAAGTCAAGAATATAAAGATCATCCAGAATTATTTACATCACAAACATTAGCACATGCGAAGATAGAAGATATCCAAAAAATACTTCAAAGTCAAGAATATAAAGAGCACCCAGAATTATTTACATCAGAAACATTAGCGCATGCGAATATAGAAGATATTCAAAAAATGCTTCAAAGTCAAGAATATAAGGACCATCCTGAGTTATTCACATCAACAACATTAGCGTATGCGAAGATAGAAGACATTCAAAAAATGCTTCACAGCCAAGAATATAAAGAGCACCCAGAGTTATTCACATCAACAACATTAGCACGTACAAAGATAGAAGATATTCAAAAAATGCTTCACAGTCAAGAATATAAAGAGCATCCAGAGTTATTTACATCAGAAACATTAGCGCATGCGAAGATAGAAGATATTCAAAAAATACTTCAAAGTAAAGAATATCATGAACACCCAGAATTATTTACATCACAAACATTAGCGCGTGCGAAGATAGAAGACATTCAAAAAATGCTTCACAGTCAAGAATATAAAGAACACCCAGAGTTATTCACATCAACAACATTATCGTATACAAATATAGAAGACATTCAAAAAATGCTTCACAGCCAAGAATATAGGGAGCATCCAGAGTTATTTACATCACAAACATTAGCAAATGCGAATATAGAAGATATTCAAAAAATACTTCAAAGTAAAGAATATCATGAACACCCAGAGTTATTTACATCAACAACATTAGCACACGCGAATATAGAAGATATTCAAAAAATGCTTCACAGTCAAGAATATAAAGAGCATCCAGAGTTATTCACATCACAAACATTAGCGCATGCCAATATAGAAAGTATTTCTAAATTGCTTGATATGCCATATTGGAAAGATGAAAGATATGAAAAATTATTAACTTCATCAATTGTTGCTAATGCTAAAGTCATGATTTCAAAAATACCTATATTATTTAAAATGGCTGAAGAATATGGAATAAATGAATATATAAATGTCTCATTTTTGCTGTTTTCTCCAAGTAAAAATTATGCTTTAATAAATTATTTAATAGAGAGTAATCTACCTTTAGTAATAGAAGGTAAATTAAATCCTGTATTTTCGTATCAACCAGGTGCATTAAAATCAAGATATGGAATTGATGTAAAAGAACTAATTAAGAAATATCCTTATAAAGATAATATGGAGGAGATAAATAAAAATGTTACTAGATGATTTAGATATAAAATTATTAAAAGAAAATTTTGATGAAGAAACAATTAATAGCATGGATATAGATAATATAAGTAAGATATATTTATATTTAAAAGAAAATGGTATATATTATGCAAAAGACTTAATTATTACATCATTGGATTTATTTTTATTACCATCAGAGAAATTTATAAAACAATTTGAAAAATTAAAAATTAAACTTGGAAAAGATTATGTTAATAAATTAGGAGAAGATGCATCATTAATTGAATTAATGTATGATTAAATTAGAAAATAAAAAAACAAATAAAATATTTATTTGTCAATAAAATTTGTAATAATTACAAATTTTTTTCTTTTTTATAAGGATTAACATGTATAGTTTTATATTTAATCTTATTATCAAATTCAGAAAGTCTATTTTCTATCTCATCTAATTGATTATGTGCTTTAAGAACAGAAATATTTGGATTCATAGAAACTTCACATATTAATTTATAATATGAACCAAACTTTAATAAAACTAACTTATCTATATTTTTAATATATTTATTTTTTAAAATAACTTTTTTAATGTTATCTATATATTCTTTATTAGTCTCTTGTTCTTCTAAAATAATACTTAAGTTTTCCATTAAAATTTTAAAACCTGTTCTAATTATAAATAAACCAATTATTATAGCTGCAATCATATCTGAAAATAAAAATATTTTATTATATTTACCTAACAACATTAAAAAAGACGATATAACAACAACTATTGAACTAATTACATCCATACTACTTTCTTTACCACTTGCTATTAAAATATTATTGTTTAATGATATACCTTTTTTAAGTATATATCTAGATAATATAAATTTAATAATAATTGTAAAAATACTTACAATTATTACTATATATTCTATACTTTCATATTTATTATTAAAAGCATTATTTATAAGTGTTATACCTAAAATACATATAATTGCTCCAATTATTAAACTCGTAACATATTCTAATTTACCATGTCCATAAGGGTGTTTTTCATCTGCAGGAATATTAGATAATTTACTACCAATAATTGCGATAATATCTGTTATAAGATCACTAAATGAATGCACTCCATCAGCAATTAAAGCATATGATTTAGAAATAAATCCTGTTATAAGTTTTAAAATAGACAATAATAAATTTACTATAAAACTTTTAATCATAACAATTGTAACAATACCCATAAAAATCACATTCCTATATTACATTCTATGTTTCTTTATAATATCATATAGTTAAGAAATAATCAAAAAAAAAAATAAAAATTTATATTATAATTTTAAACTTTATAGTATAATCGAATTGGTGGTTTTATGGAAAAAAAAGTAATACTAGTAACAGGTGGAGCAAAAGGTATTGGTAAATCTATAATAACTGAATTTTCTAAAAGGGGTTATGATGTAATTATTAACTATAATAATAGTTATAATCTTGCTTTAAAATTAAAAGAGGAAATTGAAAAAAAATATAAAATAAATGCACATATTATTAAAGCAGATATAACTAATGAGGAAGATATAAAAAATATGTTTAATGATGTTATTAAAAAATATAAAAAAATAAATGTTTTAGTAAATAATGCTGTTTTAGAATGTGATAATTATATAGAAGAAAAATCAAAAGAAGAATTTATGCGTGTTTTAGAAACAAATGTTGTTGGACCATTTCTAATTACAAAAATTTTTAAAGACAATGTAGATACAATTATAAATATTTCATCTACTGATTCGGAAGATACATATAGTGATATAAATATTGATTATTGTGCATCTAAGGCTGCACTTAATTCACTTACAAAAACTACTTCTTTAGCGCTTCCAAATGTAAAAATTTTCGCACTTCTTTTACCTTGGGTGAATACAGAATCAGTTAGAGAAATGAATCCTATATATTTAGAAAAAGAATTAAAAAGAACAAATCAAAAAGAATTGATAGAACCAAGTATAGTCGCACAAAAAATATATGAAATAATCGATAGTGTTAAAACAGGTTCTATAATTAGATGGAGTGATATAGATGATAGATATTAATAAATTAGTACAAGAAGCAGAATATAATTTAATAAATGAGTATAAAAAAATAGATGAAATATGTGAATATAATAGCAAAAAAGTTTTAGATGCATTTCAAAAAAACAAAGTTTCAGAAGCACATTTTTCATCGACAACAGGGTATGGATATTCAGATATAGGAAGGGATACATTAGAAAGCGTTTATAGTGATATATTTAAATCAGAAGATGCACTTGTTAGAACTCAATTTATATCTGGTACACATGCTTTAACTGTTACTTTATTTGGACTTTTAAGACCAAATGATATTTTACTTAGTATTACAGGTAAACCATATGATACATTAGAAGAAGTTATAGGTATAAAAGAAAATAAAAGTTCATTAAAATCATTTGGGGTAAAATATGAACAAATTGATTTAATAGATAATGATTTTGATTATGATAAGATTAAGCAATGTTTACAAAAAAATAATATTAAACTTATAGAAATACAACGTTCAAAAGGATATTCAACTAGAAAAAGTATTGATATATATAAATTAGAAAAAATAATTAAATTTATTAAAGAAATAGATGAAAATGTAATAATAATGATTGATAATTGTTATTGTGAATTTGTATCTAAAAAAGAACCTATTGAGTTAGGTGCAGATATAGTTGTAGGTTCACTTATAAAAAATTTAGGTGGTGGAATCGCATCTAATGGAGCATATGTATGTGGGAGAAAGGATTTAATAGAACTTGTAAGTGAAAGATTAACTGCTCCAGGTGAAGGAAAGGAAGTAGGACCTACATTAGGAATAAATAAATCATTATATCAAGGACTTTTCATGGCACCAAGTGTAGTAAAGGCTAGTTTAAAAGTAGCGATATTAACAAGTTATTTAATGGAAAAATTAGGATTTGATGTAGAACCAAAATATAATGATGTAAGAGCAGATATAGTACAAAATATAATATTTAATGATGCCAATAAACTTATAAAATATTGTCAAGGTATACAGGCAGGTTCACCAATAGATTCTTTTGCAATTCCAAGTGCATGGGATATGCCTGGATATGATGATAAAGTAATAATGGCATCAGGTTCATTTACTCAAGGCTCTTCCATTGAACTTTCTTGTGATGGACCTATAAGAAGCCCATATATTGCATATCAACAAGGTTCTTTAACATATGAATATGGTAAACTTGGCGTTGTAAAGGCAATTACTAATTTATTAGAAGACAAATAGTCTTCTTTTACTATAGGAGGAATTATGAAATTTATAGTTAAAGAAAATGAAAAGTTGTTAGAGTTTTTATATAAAAATATAAATAAATCAAAAAATAGTGTTAAAAATATGCTTATAAATAAAATGGTTAAAGTAAATAATAAAATAATTACTAAATATGATTTTATTTTAAATGTAAATGATTGTGTCGAAATTATAAAAAAAATTAATGAAGATATAGAAATAATATATGAAGATAATGATTTAATTGTTGTTAATAAACCTAGTGGATTACTTACTATATCTACTTCAAAAGAAAGTGAGAAAACTTTATATAGATATGTTTCAAATTATGTTAAATCAGTAAATAAAAATAATAAAATATTTATTGTCCATAGATTAGATAAAGATACATCTGGCTTAGTATTATTTTCTAAAAGTGAAAAAATAAAAAATTTTTTACAAAATAATTGGAATGAAATTGTTACAAGAAAATACTATGCTGTTGTTGAAGGAAAGTTAGAAAAAGAAAATGGTGTTATAAAATCATATATAAGGGAAAACTCATTTCATAAGTCTTTTTCGTCTAATAAAGGAGATCTTGCAATAACCGAATATAAAGTTTTAAAGAAAAATAAAAATACTTTATTGGAAGTAAATATAAAAACAGGTAAAAAAAATCAAATAAGAGTTCATCTAAGTGATATAGGTCATAAAATAATAGGAGATAAAAAATATAATTCAAAAATAAATGCACCTAGATTAATGTTACATGCTTATAATATTTGTTTTAAAATGAATAAAAAAGAATATCTGTTTAAAACTGATATTCCACCAATTTTCAATAATTATTTAAAATAATTTCATGTATATTTATAAATAAAATAATCAATTGTCTACATACCCTCTCTAGTTGTCTACTTTAAGTTTACCAGCACAATTGTACTTTTTTTATATTATGCCCACGCCCCACTTGACAAAAGTCATGGGGGGGGGGGCATAATATATATATAAAGTAGAAAGAAGGAAGTAAATGAGAAAAGGATTTACATTAGTTGAATTATTAGCGGTAATAGTAATACTTGCAGTAATAGCGTTAATAACAACACCAATACTATTAAATGTAATAGAATCATCAAGAAAAAGTACAGCATTAAATAGTGCAGAAGGATATGTAAGAGCAGTATCAAATTATTTAATAATGAATGAAGTAAGTGATGGATTATATAGTGTACTAGATAATAACATAAAAGCAGAATATACAGGAACAGGACCAAGTAATGGAAGTATAACAATAAAAAAAGGTGATATAGAAAGTGCGAATCTATGTATAAATAAATATTCAATAGATTATATAGATGGAGTGTCAAGTATATCAGAAAATGATTATTGTAAAGATACAAATAATAAAACATTAATAATAAAGAAAAATAATGAACAAGTAAAAAAAGTATATATAGGAGCTAGTACAAATACAAGTATAGAAAAAGAAGAAGGAACAAATGTAGTATGTAATAATGGAGTAACAATAAAAGAAGAAGATGGAAAAATAAAAGTAGAAAACATATTAGGAAATTCAGAATGTAATTTTAGTAATAATCTAGAAGAAACAATAAACAATATAGATAGTACAAAAAATAACATATTATTATTAAGTGATATTAATTTAGAAAATACTTTGGCTATTCCTGAAGGAAAAGATGTAGCAATAGATTTAAATGGAAAGACAGTTACTGCTGCATCTGGAGTAGAAACACTTTTAAGCAATAAAGGTAAATTAACAATAAATGATAAAATAGGAACGGGTACAATGGGAACAACAAGGTGGCTTTTAGGTAATGATTTACAAACCGCTGAGTTAGTAATTAATGGTGGAAATTTCATAAAAAAAACATCTGATCAAAGTGGTGGAGGTGTAATTGGTAATAGCGGAACAACGACAGTAAATGGGGGTAAATTTTATTCGGAAAAAGCTTATGTAGTTTATAATTATTCACCTGATGCTATTTTTAATGTAAATGGTGGAACTTTTGAGAGCCCTACTGCAGAGAAATTTGTAAATATGTCCAATGGAACATTTAATATAAAAAATATAAAAATTGTTAATTCAGTAGAAGATAGAGCAGTTTTTAATAATTACGCAGGAGGAATATTTAACATTTCAAATGTGGAAGTTAGTAGCAATGGTATAAATACTGTATATAATGCAGGAAGTGGTGTTATAAATATTAAAAATTCTACAATTTCTACTACGAATGAACCATTAATTAGAAATAATGAAAATGGTACTATAAACATTGATGGTGGAAAATATACATCTAGTGGAAATGTAATAGCTAATTATAGTTCTAAAGATATAAATATAGTAGATACTAGTGGTAAGGTTTATATTTATACTGACGGCATTACTGCTAAAGATTGGTGGCTTGCTAGGGATATAGTAAATTTTAACTCTGGAAATATTAAAATAAAAGGTTCTATTGCAGATAAGTGTGGAGAAGAAGAAAATACAAGTGGTATATGTGTGTATAATAAAAATGGTAGAGGAATCACAAATGATAGTACTTCAACGGGAAATATATATATAAATGGAGTTTTTGTTTTTAGTGAAAATTTTGTAGCGGTGAATAATTTTTCAAAATCAGATATTTATATATGTAAAGCAAAATTAAATGGTACAGAAAATGATATATCAATAAATAATACAGGCAATGTTTATTATACTTCAAATGTTGTCTTAGAAAATAGTACTACACAAGATTCATCAAATAATCCATCACATATAATCCTTAAAGAAGATATAACTTGTGAATAATTTCATGTGTAAACATGAAATTTTTATTTTTTATTAGTAAAACCTTGTAAAAGAATTTGATTTATAATAAAATAATTAATTAAGGGTGGTTTTAATGAAGAAATTAAAAATTGTTAATTTAGATTTTTCTTATAAAAATGATATGATATTTAATAATTTAAATTTAGAAATAAAAAGTAAAAGTTTGAATTCTTTAATAGGACCTAATTGTTCTGGGAAAACAACACTTGCTAAAATAATATGTGGAAAAATTAAAACAAACAATGTTTATTTTGATGATAAAGTAGTTGATAGAGGTACTCTAAAACAGCAAGTAATATATATAGATAAACTTACTAGATTAAGCATTTCTGAATTAACAATTCCAAAAGTAAAAGAACTTGCAAAATCAATAGTACCAAAAAAATGTAGGACAATTAAAGAACAAAATATTTTAAACATTCTTATTGCTATAAATTTAAAACCAGAAATATTAATATTAGATGATGTATTTAGTGTTATAGATTCTAACATAAAAAAAGAAATAATAGAACTTATAAAAAAGAAAAAAATAACTTTAATAGATATAACAAATAATATAGAAGATAGCATATATATGGATAATATAATTATTTTAAATGAAGGAAAAATAATAACTAATTCAAAAACAATGAGTGTATTAAAAAAAGAAAAACTTTTAAAGCAGAATAAAATTGATCTACCTTTTATGATAGACCTTTCAAATAAACTTAAATTTTATGATTTAATAGATGAGCAAATAATAGACATGGATAAGATGGTGGATACAATATGGAAGTAATAAGTAATAGTTACATAAATGATAAAAAGTATGAAAATTGTTTAAAAATAAAAGATAATTGTGTTAATTGTATTATAGATTATGGAAATATAAGAGATATAATTATAAATAATAGGAAATATATTTTGCTAAAAGACATATCAAAATGTTTCAAAACAAGTTCATTGGAAAAAGAAATAAAATACTATAAAAAATATATAAACAAAGAATTGATACAAAATGCAATTGATCTATTTAAATTTGACGAAAACTTTTATAAAAAAAATATAAAAACAATGAGTTCTAGTGAACTTAGGTTATCATATATGTTTTTAAATTTACTGTTTAATAAAGATATAGTTATTTTAGATGATATTACTAGTAATTTAGATAAGGATAATATAAAGAAATTAATGATTATTTTAAAAGAACTAAAAAAACAAAATAAAACAATAATAATTATTACAAATGATGTAGAATTTATACATAAAGTAGCTGATAATATAATTGTTGTTAAAGATGAAGTAATATGCCAAGGAGACAAATATGATGTTTTTGTCAATTATGATTTAAACGTTATTCCAAATGTAATACAGTTTTCAAAAAAAGTTAAAGAAAAAAAAGAAATTAAAATTGGGTATAGAGATCAAATAACAGATTTAATGAAAGATATATATAGATTTGCTAAATAGCTAATATTAGCTATTTTTTTAAAGTAGTAAATAAATATTTAAGGAGTTGATAATTATGAGATATTTAATAACATTTTCTTATGATGGAACTAATTTTAATGGTTATCAAAAACAACTAAATAAGAGAACAATTCAAGAAGAAATAGAAAAAGTTTTAACTAAAATAAATAATTATAAAGTGTTAATAACTGCATCAGGTAGAACTGATAGTAAAGTTCATGCGATAAATCAAAAAGCACATTTTGATTTTGATAAAAAAATACAATTAGAAAAACTAAAAAATGCAATGAATAGTTTATTACCAGATGATATATATATAAAAAGGATACAAAAAGTTAAAAAAGATTTTCATGCTAGATTTGATGTTGTTGCAAAAGAATATGAATATAAAATAAATATGGGAAAATATAATCCATTAGAAAGAAACTATGTATACCAATATAATGATAAATTAAATATTAATTTAATCAAAGAAGCTATTAAATATTTAGAAGGGACTCATAACTTTAAAACATTTACAAAAACTACAAATGAACAAAAAAATTATATAAGAACTATAATTAAAACAGAAGTTAAATTAAAAAACAATATACTTACAATATCATTTAAAGGGACAGGATTTTTAAGATATATGGTAAGAAATATGATTGGTACTTTAATATGCGTAGGAGAAGGAAAAATTAAGCCAGTTGAAATAAAAGAAATGCTAAAAAAACAAGATAGAAAATGTGCTCCTTTTACCGCACGTCCAGAAGGTTTGTACTTAAAAAATGTATATTATAAATAATTTTACAATTTATGGTAATTAAAAAATTATCTTGTAAAAAAATTACTCATGTGATAAACTTAATAAGGTGACTTTGAGATGAGCAAAAAACAAGAAGCAATAGAATTAATAAATAAAAAGTTAAAAGGTGATACTTTTTTAACATATAAAGAGATAGCGCAAATAACAGGCTATCATCCAAAATATATATTAAAATTGAAAAAAGATATATTAAATAATAATATAAGTTTAGTACATGGAAATAAAAATAGGAAGCCAGCAAATGCTTTGTCAGAAGAAGAAAAAAATAAAATAATAAATTTATATAAAAAATCAACAGTAAGTATAAGAAGATTTTGTAAATTTTATAATAGAAGAAGTTACTCATGTATATATAATACTTTAAAGAATTATGAAAAAAGTTTAAATAATAAAAATTAAAGCACTTTATGTGCTTTTTTTTGATAATTATGTCGATTAAAAAAATAACTAAAAATAGAACCTCTTAATAATATTTATTAGGAGGCATATTATGGATAATACTAGTGGACTTACTACAAAAGAAGTAATAGAAAGTAAAAAAAAATATGGCAATAATACAATAGCTTCAAAAAAACCAGATGGCTTTTTAAAATTATTAATAGAAAGTTTAGGAGATCCAATAATTAAAATACTTATAATTGCATTAGGAATAAAAATAGTATTTTTAATAAAAGATTTTGATTGGTATGAAACAATAGGAATAGTGATTGCTATTTTTATAGCTTCATTTATTTCTTCGATATCAGAATATGGAAGTGAAAAAGCATTTATAAAATTACAAGAAGAATCATCGAAAATAAAATGCAGAGTAAAAAGAAACAACAAAATAGAAGAAATATTTATAGAAGATGTAGTAGTTGGAGATATAGTACTATTAGATGCAGGAGATAAGATACCGGCTGATGGAATAATAATAGATGGGGACATATATGTTGATGAATCTTCACTTAATGGGGAAACAAAGGAAATACATAAAATACCATCTTTAAATTTAGATCAAAAAGATGAAAGTTTTGTATATAGAGGTACTGTTGTTTATTCACACCATGCATTAATGAAAGTAGAAAAAGTAGGAGATAATACATATTATGGAGTGCTTGCTAAAGAATTGCAGGAGAAACAACCTGAAAGCCCATTAAAAATAAAATTAAGAGGTCTTGCTAAAATAATAAGTAGGATAGGGTATTTTGGTGCTATATTAGTTTCTATTTCTTATTTATTTTCTAAAATAGTAATAGATAATAATTTCAATATAGACTTAATTTTAAATACACTTACAAATGCTTCATTAATGTTTAAATATATTTTATATGCACTTACATTATCAGTTACAATAATAGTAGTAGCAGTGCCAGAGGGATTACCAATGATGATAACACTTGTATTATCATCCAATATGAAAAGAATGCTTAAAAATAATGTTATGGTAAGAAAAATGGTAGGTATAGAAACAGCGGGAAGTATAAACATTCTTTTTACAGATAAAACAGGAACTTTAACAAAAGGAAAATTAGAAGTAGTTGGAATAACTTCAGGTTCATTAAAAGAATATTATAAAGAATCAGATTTAATTAAATATCCTAAATTTCATGAATTAATTAAAATATCAAGTATATATAATAATGCAAGTACATATGATGAAAAAAAAGATGCGTCTATTGGTGGTAATATAACAGATAGAGCATTATTAGATTTTATAAAAACTGATAAGAAAAAAATATATAAAATAATATCATCAACACCATTTGAAAGCAAAAATAAATATTCTATAACTACAATATATAAGGATAAACAAATGTCTTTAATAAAAGGTGCACCAGAAAAAATCATTCCAAATTGTATTCATTATTATGATGAAAATGGTAATGTAAAAGTTTTAAATAAAGCTGAATTACATAATGTAATAGATAAAAAAACATCTTCCGGAATTCGTGTTTTAGCGCTTGCAATAGGTAGAACCGAAAAACTTGACAGTTTGACATTAGTTGGACTAGTGTCAATTAAAGATGAGGTAAGAAAAGAAGCAATAGAAGGGCTAAATTTAGTAAAAAAAGCAGGAATCAAAACTATAATGATAACTGGTGATAATAAAAAAACTGCAATATCTATTGGCAAAGAGGTAGGATTATTGCAAGATAGCAAAGATATTGTATTGACAAGTAAAGAACTTGAAAACAAAACAGATGAAGAAATAAAAATGATGCTACCAAATGTAAAAATAATTGCTAGAGCATTACCTCAAGATAAAAGTAGACTAGTTAGAATATCACAAGAACTTGGATTAGTTGTTGGAATGACAGGTGATGGAGTAAATGATGCTCCAGCTTTGAAAAAAGCAGATGTAGGATTTTCAATGGGAAGTGGAACAGAAGTTGCTAAAGAAGCGAGTGATATAGTTATTTTAGATGATAATTTTTTGTCAATTTCAAAAGCAATATTATTTGGAAGAACAATATTTAAAAGTATAAGGAAATTCATAATATTCCAATTGACAGTAAATATATGTGCAGTAGGATTATCTATAATTGGACCATTTATAGGTGTTGAAACACCTGTAACAGTAATACAAATGCTTTGGATAAATATGATAATGGATACACTTGCAGGTCTTGCTTTTTCATTTGAACCACCACTTTTGGAATATATGGAAGAAAAACCAAAGAGAAAAAATGAATCAATAATAAACAAATACATGATCCATCAAATAGTTTTTACAGGTTTTTATTCATTTTTCCTTTGTATATTATTTTTAAAATTACCATTTTTTAAACAATTATATGGAAATAATTTAAATGATTTAATGAGTGCTTTTTTTGGATTATTTATATTTATTGGTATATTTAATTGCTTTAACGCAAGGACACATAGATTGAATTTATTTAGTCACTTATATAAAAATAAAGTATTTATAGTTATAATAACATTAATAATTATAGTCCAGATTTCTCTTATATATTTTGGAGGTACAGTATTTAGAACAGTACCACTTAATATAAATGAATTTATTATTATGATACTTTTAGCTATAACAGTTATTCCAGTTGATTGGATTAGAAAAATATTTTTAAGAAAAAAAGGAATTATAGGAGGGGTATAGGTATTACCTATACTTTTTGATTGTATTGTTTTATTTGGTAAAATATGGTAAAATTATATAGTAGCAATTTGCTAACTTAAGGAGAGATTTTAGATGTTGGATTTTATAGTTTGTGATGATGATGAAATTGTAAGAAAAAATGTTGGGAACATAATAAATAAGTGTATGATGAAAAACAATCATGCCTATAAAGTAAAATTATTTTCAGATTATAATGATAAATTTATGAAGGAATTAGAAAATCACAACAGTTATAAAGTATATATATTAGATATAGAAGCGCCAAGTAAATCAGGTATTGATATTGCAAGAAAAATAAGGAAAAAAGATAAAGAAAGTGCAATAATATTTTTAACTGGACATGAAGAATGTGGATATTCTGTATTAAAAAGTTGTACAAATTTTTTGACATTTATATCAAAATTTGATGAATATGAAGAAAATTTAATAAATGCAATAAAAGAAGCTTTAGAATTGTTACATATAAAAAAGGTATTAACATATACAGAACACAATGTGACATATAATATAACTATTAGCAATATTTTGTATATAACGAAAGATACAATTAATAGAAAATCTGTTATTGTTACTGATAATAATATACATAAGACTTATACTGCAATAAATGAACTATTAAAAAAATTATCCCCAGTTTTTATACAAACTCATAGATCTTGTATTGTTAATAAAGAAAGAATAGAAAAAATAGATAAGAATAAAAATATAATATATTTTGATAATGGAGTTAAAATAGATTTGTTATCAGATAATTATAAGAAAGGTTTGATGAAGTGTGTATAAGGTAATATCTGATATATTAGGTGGATTTATTATGGCAATTTCAGGAATATATGTGTGGTATAAATTGCATGATGAAAAAATAAATTTCAAAAATATAAAAATATATATAAGTGTAATATTAATAACAATAATTTGTGTTTTAAATTATTATTTTATTAATAGCTATATTAAAATTTTTCTTTTGATATTTTTGTTTATATCACTAAATTACTATTTATTTCCAAAAGATAAACATTTAAATATAATTATTCCCATTATTAATGAATTTATAGTTATATTTTCAGAATTTATGATTGGAATAATAGCTTTTGGAGTATTGAAAATGGATTTAAATGTAGTTTCTTCTGAATATTTTGGAACATTATTTATTAATATATTAATTTCTTCAATTAGTATTCTGTTGATTAATTTTCCAGTGTTTAAAAAAATAACAAACTTTATGTTAAAAATAACTAACAATTTATCTATAAGGGTTTTATTTGTATCACTAGGATTGATTATGATAATAATAAATTTTTTTGCAGCTGTACCTTATTATAAAATAAAGACAGAGTATATACTTATATTTAATGTAATTACAATTGCTATATATTCCTTTATAGTTATAAATATGCTAGAGCAAAAAAATAAATATATTAAAATGCATAATAAATATAATATGACTAATACAACATTAAAAGAACTTGAGCAAAACGTAACTAGATTGAAAATTGCTAATCATGAAAATAAAAATCAACTTTTAACTATAAGAAATATGATTAAAAAAGGTGAAGACAACAAAAAACTTATAAAACATATTGAAAAAATTGTAGATACAAAAATAAAAGATGATGAACAATTAATGTTTCAAACTTCAATAATTACTAATAGCATGATAAGTTCTATAATATATTCAAAGATGCTTACAATGAAAGAAAATAAAATTGATACAAATTTATCAGTTGATAGAGATATAAAAGATTTACATTTGTCAGATATGGATGAAGATTTGTCGGTTGAAGTATGCAAAATTATAGGTGTATATTTAGATAATGCAATAGAAGAAGTAACTGATTTAGAACAAAAACTTATTAATATAGAAGTATATGCAGAAAATAAAATGTTCTGCATATCTATTGCGAATAATTATGAGGGAGAAATAAAATTTGATCAACTTAATATTCCAGGATATACAACAAAAGAAAATGGGCATGGATATGGATTACCACTAGTAACTGAAATTGTAAATGGTAATGATAAACTATCAATTAATACAGAAATACAAGATAATATATTTAAACAAATATTAAAAATAAAAATGTAAGAATTCAAATAATCTTACATTTTTATTTAATATTCAATATTTAATTATTTAATTAAACTTTTTGGACATTCAGGTTCGTCCCATATAGCAAAGAAACATGCTTGACTTCCAACTGAAGCAGCTTTGAATCCTAAGAATGATAATATTGCTGATAACATATAATCCCTCCTTATCTATTTATCTATGTTTAAATTACTTTAAACCAAATCTTTAGCATATGTTTTATAATTATTATATGGCATGTTAAATATTCTATATGTGATGGGTAAAATAATAATTGTTTGAATTATTATAGAAAATATTAGACAGTTACATACATAATTGTTTTCAAAAATGATTGAAAATATAATAAATATTATAGTAAAAATTACTGACAAAAATTTATAAATTTCTCTTCTTTTTTTATTTACTATGGGTCTTTTGTGCGTATCAGCTGGACTAAATAGATACATACATATTATTCCATATATTCCTATCATACATTTAATTGCAATATTTAAATGTATTTTTAACATTAAAAATGGCAGTCCAATGAATATAATAGTGGATGTTAATAAACATATCCAGCTTTTAGAAGCGTGTAATCCAAAGGACGGAATTCTTATGATATTATAAATAACCATAAAAATTATTACTTCTTTAAAAATACCAAGTATTATAGCTAGTGCAAATATTACAATTAATTTTGTAATGGTTAGGTATATAGAAACTAATCCATATTCTATTTGCTCAAGTTCATCTCTGGTATAACTTTTACCTTCTTGAACCTTTTTTAAACACCAATTCATAATAATACTTTTCATTAATCTCTCCTACTTCCTAAATGAGTATACAATTTTAATTTTATATGGATTGCTTTTTTGCGTTAAAATGCTAATTAATTGAATAAAGACTAAAAAATTAAATTATAGCTAACTAAATATATTTTTTTGAACGAATATACCTGTATTTGATTATAAAAATGAAAAATACATCAAAAAAAATAGTATTATTACTCGTATACTTTAAAATTGAAGCAGTACTTTTTTAAAAAAATGTGTCGAATTTTTGGTTCCTGTTTTTATTGAAAATTATACTGTATAAAATGTATATTATTATTGTAAGCAATTTTACTAGAAGGGAGATTTAAAAAATGAAAGGAAAAGTAAAATGGTTTAATAATGAAAAGGGGTTTGGATTTATTGAATATAAGGAAGGAGAAGACATTTTCGTACATTATTCTGCAATCTTATCTGAAGGATATAAAACATTAGTAGAAGGTCAATATGTAGAATTTGATTTAGTTCAAACAGATAAAGGATTACAAGCAAAAAATGTAGTAGAAATTAAAGCTACATTAGTATAAAAAACCAATATCATTAGTCGATATTGGCTTTTTTGTAATCTTCTATAATTTCTTTATTTTTTTGTAATCTTTCATTATTTGGATTTATTTCTAAAGCTTTATTTATATATAATAAAGCTTCATCAATATATTTTAAGTTAAAACATGATATGGATAGTAAATCATAAATAGTTTCATTCCAGCTAAATACTTCATTTATATAATTTTTTTCGTGTTTTTTAATAAGCATTGCTTTTTTACAAAGTTCATATATTTTTTTATAATCATTAAGTTCATAACATAGTAGAGCATATTCTATATATGGGTCTCGTAAATGTGGTGCCTCTATAATTGATTTTTCATACCATAGTCTCGCTTCATCAAATCTTTTGAGGCCTTTATAACTCCTAGCTATAAATCGCATAGAGGCACACCTTTCATCTTTCCAAGTTGCTGATTTAAGATTTATATGTCTTATAAGAGTATCTATTGCTTCATTAAATCTATTATTATACATATATTCTCTACCTAAATAATGCATATTTCTATCATCTTCTGGATCTTCTTTTACAGATAGTTCTAAAAGTGGTAAATAACTACTTCTAGATTTTGTTTCATCAGGATAATGATTTAATGTTATTTCATCTGTTGTTATTCTGTTTTCTCTATTTTTCCCTAAATATGTTAATACTTCATGTACTGGGTGTGTCCATTTATAATTGTTTCTTGTGTGAATTTTTTCAATATAAAAATTAACAATAGGTTTATTATTATCATCGAGTCTCCAATTATAATTATATCTTATTCTATCTATATTATCAGACCAAAGTTTTTCAAGTTTATCTCTCCAGCCAGGTTCAAAAACTTCATCTAAATCTGTACATACACATATATCTGTGTTTGATGGAACCATTTCTAATGATTTATTTCTTGCTACATCAAATCTCCAAGGGTCTATTTTTTCTTGTTTGAAAATTACATTATTGTCTTTTAGTAACTTCAATGTATTATCGGTTGAACCTGTATCAAGGACATATATTTCATCAGCTTCGTTCATTGATTTTACCCACCTATCTACAAATTTTTCCTCATTTTTTGATATTGCGTAGACGCAAACTTTAAATTTTTTCATAATATCACCTTTAATAAATATTTACAATATAAAATATGCAAAAAAAAAGTAATATAGACATTTCTTTAACTATTAAAATAACAAATAATATTTAATTTTAAAAAGGCTATTACATATTCATTGATAAAGCCAGTTCATATAATATTGTTGAAAGGAGAAATTTTATGAACGGAAACGGTTACGAAAAAGCTCTAGAAAAAATAAAAAGGGATCAAAAATGTAAACCTACATCATGTTTTGGTGCAGTAGGCCCAACAGGTCCAACAGGCCCAGCAGGTCCCGCAACCATTAGTGTAGGAACAACTACAACTGGAGCACCTGGGACAACAGCAACTGTTACAAATGGTGGTACTACAACTAATGCAATATTAAACTTTACTATACCTCAAGGTCCAACGGGACCAATAGGAGCAACAGGTCCAACAGGAGATACTGGTCCAATAGGGCCAAGCGGAATACAAGGTCCAACGGGTGAAACAGGTGCAACAGGAGCAACAGGGCCAACAGGACCAGCATATGGATTAAATGCATATGGTGGAATATATGCAACAGGTAATCAAAGTATAACATTGACAGCATCAACTCCATCTCCAATTGCTCTAGGTGCAACTATGCCAAATGAAGGCGTATCTTATGGTACTGTAAATAATATAACAATTGAAGAAGCTGGAGATTATGAAATTGATTATTTCGTTGAAGTATCATCAAATACTCAAGCTGATGTTACATTATCAGTAAGAAATGACTCAGAGGATATACAGCCTAGCCCAATTACTAAAAATTTACAAGCCAGTACACTTACCGACTACAATGGAAGCATAATAGCTACATTAGAAGAAGGAGATAATATTAATCTAGCATTTCAATCAGAATCAACACCAACTTTAACTTTAGATGATAATGATTTGAACGCTTCACTTATCGTAAAAAAACTTGATTAATAATGTATAATGCTACAATATAAAAATAGTGCAATTGTTAAAGATTGCATTATTTTTTTTAACATTATAAATATTAAGCAATTGTCGTTTATTTACTATAAAATTATACATAAAATATTGTAAGGAGGTTAATATGGATTCATACGAAAAGGCTTTAAAAAAGATAGAACAAGATAAAAAATGTATACCAAATTGTTTAACATGTATAAATCAAATTAATCATAGTATAACAGGTCCAACAGGTCCACAAGGTGAAATGGGCCCAACAGGACCTCAGGGTGAAATAGGTCCAACAGGTCCAAGCGGAGCTGCAGGAACAAGTGTTTCTATTCAAGGCTCATATGATAATTTTGATGAATTAGAAAAAGAACATCCAACAGGTGTTTCAAATGAAGCTTACTTAGTTGGTGATGACTTATATGTATGGTCCCCTAACGAAGATATATGGATAAATGTTGGTAGAATAAGGGGTCCACAAGGAATACAAGGGCCTCCTGGGGTAGAAGGACCACAGGGTCCAACAGGTCCACAAGGTGAAACGGGTCTAGCAGGGCCTCAGGGTGAAATAGGTCCAACAGGCCCAACTCATACCCTCAAAAGTGAAAGTAAAGAAATTGTGTAGAAAAGAACTAATGAAACACCTTTAATATACAATATCACTTTAAAGGAGTATGAAAAATGAACGAAAAAGATTTTGAAAATTTAAAAGACTTAAGATTTACTATTACCGAAGAAATGAAAGACACAATAATTGAAATTGCATTTACTAACCAAATACTTGACGAGTGCGAATTGTCATTTAAAGATAGAAAACTTTTAGAAAAACACTCAAAAAAATTGAAACGAAAATTTGCTTTAGATTTACAAGCACATAATCGAGTACAAGTAGAAATTATGCGAGCATATATAAGTGGCAAAAAAGAGATAGACCAATAAACTATCTCTTTATTTTTGCTTTTCTCCCCA
>CANQID010000003.1 GCA_947623925.1 uncultured Bacilli bacterium | reverse complement strand
ATAACAAAGAGGATTAATTCCTTAATCCCCCCTCTCATTTTTTCCTTTTGTCTACTTTTTCTTGACTAATGCAAAAAAAGTTAATCAAATCTGACTAACTTTTAAATCTCAAAAATTTTTTCTAAATTTGTATTATAATAAGACATTTTATTATTTTCTTCTACAGTTATATTATTTGAATAAATATTTATTTTAGAATATTCATCAAAATTCATCTTTTTATTTGATAAAATATTATAAACTATTTTTTCATCATTATCATTAGTATAAGTTATAAATGTACTATTGTAAACATCAATATCATTAATATTTGTTGTTTCAAATTTATAAATATTTTGTTTTTTATTTATATCATATAAATAAATATCATTATCTTTGTTTAAAATAACTAAATCCTTATTTTTAGTAATTAAATACTCATACACACTATTATTAAAATATTTAATGTCATCATATTCACAAGGAATTATTACTTTGTCATCTTTCATTAACCCTTTTTTATTAGAACAAGAATATTCCATATATTCTCCTATAGCAAACTCTAAATCTTTTTCTGGTACATAGTTTTCTAATAGATTATTATTTTTATAATCATAATAATATTTTCTTTGAGATTTTCCATAATCCTTATAATTATATCCATAATCTATTTCTAGTATATTTTTACTTTTTAATTCAACATTATATGCATATGAATTTAATTTAAATGCTACTTTATCATCCTTAAACCATATATAATCTATTTTTTCATATGTTGTTTTATTGTATACCTCAAATATATTATTATCATGTGACATTATATTGTACTTAGAAGTATCTTCATTTTCATATAATATTTTACCTGTTTGTAATGATATAATCATACTTTTTTCATTTAAGTTAGTTATTTCTGCATAATGATTGCCTTCATCAGTTTTTGATATATCCATACTAATATTAGGATAATCCCATTTAAATATTGTTTTTCCTGTATAATCTATTATACCTGATTCAGATTTCGTTTCATACATAAGGTATCCATATCCACTATATTTTACATACATATCTTCAGATGTTATTTTTTTCATTTCACCATTATATAAAGAATTTTCTATTACCCATACATCATAATCTGAAATATAATTAATATCTGATAAAAAGTTACTTTCATATTTTACTTTACCTTTTTTATCTATAACTTGATATGTAAGTCCTGTTAATGTATCTTTACTTCTTATAGCAACTAAAGTATGACTTCCAATAAAAGCAGAGGCTTCTTTATATACTGGTTGTAATAATGTTTTTCCTTTTGTATCCATATATCCATATAAACCATCTTTTTCAACAACTATTGGATTATTTGGATTATAAATACTATTTATTTTTGATGTAAAAAAGATATTTTTTATTATAAAAAATAATATTATTAATATTAATAAAATTAATGTTATACATGATACTAATTTAATTAGTTTTTTACTAGTTTTTAAATTTTTTTCTTTTAACTTTTCACCACATTTTATACAAAAATTCCCATCTTTATTTTCATAACCACATTTTAAACATTTCATTTTATTCTCCTTTGTTTGCTAATTCCTTAATTCTATTAAATCTATGATGTAATCCTGATTTTGTTATTGGATTATTTGTTTCGATTGATATAATTTCTGATAATTCCTGTAATGATGTTTCTGGATATTTTAGTCTATATTCAGCCGCTATTTTATCTTTTTCTGAAAGCAAATCATATAAATTTTTTTCTTTCAATTTATTTATATAATTAACTTGTTTTAAAGCAGTTTCTATTATTTTATCCACATTAGCTTGTTCACAGTTATTAAGTCTATTTGTCATATTTTTATGATCTCTATATATCCTTATATCTTCATAATATAACACTGCTTGATGTGAATTTATAATTCTTAAAAAATCTCCTATTTTTTCAGCTTCCTTTATATAAATCATATACTTGCTATCTCTTTTTAAAATTTTACTATTTAAATTATAGTTATTTAAAATGCTTTTAATAAAAGTTGCATATTCTTCATTTTGAACTAAAAATTCTAAATGATATCTTGATTTTTTCGGATCATTTATACTTCCACATGAAAGAAATAATCCCCTTATGTATGATCTTAATAAATTATCATCAGCAATTATATAATCTAAAGGAACTCCTATTTCATCCATTCCTAAATAGTTTAAAAAAAGTTTTACATCGTATTTTACTTCTATTATATATATATATGACTTATTATAGTTGTAACCTTTTCTTACAGTTACTTTTGGAATGATTTTATATATTTCTCTTTCAAGTGTATATATTCTACGCGCTACACTTGCATTTTCTGTAGTTATTTTTATTGTATCTGCTATTTGAGATGAATTTGCTACTATGGCGGATAGTTCTGATATTTTTTCGGCTTCTGTTACATCTAATTTACTTATTTCGTTTTTTATATTACTTGTAAATGACATACTATAACAAATATGCAAATATATTTAAAGCCACTTTAACGACATCATGTCTTAACATATCATCTTCTATCTTTAAAAAATTATCAGATATTATTTCTGCATCTAATTTTTCTACCTCTTTTTTATCGAAAATAACAGGATCTTTTTGTTCTAATGTTTGATATTTTTCTGCTATATCAACATCTATATATCCAGAATTTACAACTACAACATCTACTTTCCTATTTCCTAGATATTCATTTAATACTTTTATATGATCGCTAACTGTAAAATCATCTGTTTCTCCGGGTTGGGTAACTATATTACATATATACATTATTTTTGCTTTTGAATTTTCTAATGCTTGCTTTACTTCTGGTGAAATTAAATTAGGTATTATACTTGTATATAAACTTCCCATACTCAATATTATTAAATCAGATTCTTTTATTTCTTTTATTGCTTCTGGTGTTATTTTGGGATTTTCTTTGTAATAAACTTTGTCTATTATTTTGTTTGCATTTGTTATGTTATGTTCTCCTTCAACTACAGTTCCATCAGTCATTTTAGCAACTAATGTTAAATCTCCTTTTTCTGTTAAAGGTAAAACTTTTCCTTTTAAATTTAAAACTTTTCCTAATGCTTCTATACCATCTGAGACTGAACCTGTTATATCAGTCATTGCTTGAAGTAAAAAATTACCTACTACATCTCCATCTATATAACCATTTGCCTTAAATCTATAGTTAAACATTTTTTCAAATAATGGCTCTGTTTCTGAAAGTGAAATTAAAACCCTTCTAATGTCACCAACAGCAGGAGTATTAAATTCTTTTCTAAGTTTTCCTGTACTTCCCCCGTCATCACATACTGAAACTATTGCAGTTAAATCAAGTGGAAATTGTTTTAATCCTCTAAGTAAGGTAGACATTCCATTACCTCCACCTAATATTACTACTTTTTTATTCATTAACATCACCTCACTAATTATACTATATATTTAAAATTTAGACAAATAAAAAGGAATTATAATTCCTAGTATATTTTATTACTCTTGTTTCTTTGGTTGATTATTATTTTTCTTGCCTGCATATATTATAATTACAATTCCTATTATTATTAATAAAATAGATATAATTTGTGCTTGTTTTAATATTCCAAATAACATTAGACTATCTTGTCTTAAACTTTCTATAATAAATCTTCCTACACTATACCAAATAAAGTATATACCTGTTAATTGTCCATTTTTTAATGATTTTGTACTTTTAAATGTAATTAAAATTATAAATCCTAATACATTCCATAATGATTCATATAAAAATGTTGGATGATGGTAAACTCCATTTATATTCATTCCATCTATTATAAATTGTGGTATATGTAAATTTGATATATTTTGAATAATAAATATTGGTCCATTTATTAATGTTTGAAAAATATTAATATTAAGTATATTTTCTATGAATATTAATGGGCCTGTTACAAGATGTTGTGGTATATGAAGTTGTTGTAAATTGTATAATGATATGTCAGGTCCATATGCTTCTCCATTCATGAAATTTCCCCATCTACCTATTGCTTGTCCAATTATAAGTCCAATTACAACCATATCTGTTATTTTTAATGTTGAAATTTTATGTTTTTTTGTAAGTACAATTATTGTTATTAAACCTGCAATTATGCCACCATGTATTGCAAGTCCACCTTCCCATACTTTAAATATATCAATTGGATTATTAATATATTGTTGATATTCAAATATTACATAGTATATTCTTGCACCTATTAAACCAAATATTATAGTGTAAAAAAATAAATCTTCTATAAATTTTTTTGATATATTTTCTTTTTTAGCTTGAAATAATATTATAGAACAAGCTGTTATAATTGCAAGTAAAATAAAGATTGAGTACCAATATATCGTAATGTTTCCTATTCTTAAAAATATTGGATTCATGCTATTTTTCCTTTCTAAATAACCAATCTATTATTTCATTCATTATAAAATTCATAAGTGAAATTAATATAGCTATTAAAAATACTATAAATATATTTCCCGTTATATTGAAATGATTTCCCATTATAAATGAAACTAAATATAAAATTAATATATTAATAAATGGATAAAATAAACCTAAAGTTATCGCTGTTATTGGGAGTGTTAGCCAAAATAAAAGTGGTTTTACTGTATTGTTTAATAAGAAAATTATTATTGATATTAATAAACACCATATTCCGTAGTTAGCATTATCAATATATATACTTTTTTTAAATATAATTGATATAGTCATCAATATTAAAGTATATCCTAATATTTTAAAAATCCATTTAGCAATAGTAATTGGTTTTATATTTTTCATAGTTCATCTCCAATATAATTATACCATTTATTTTATATCTAATTACTACTTTTTAGTTCAAATAAAGCGTCTCTTAATTCCATTGCTCTTTCAAAATCTAATTCTGAAGCTGCTTTTTTCATTTCCTCTTCTATTTTAATAATTAATTGTTGCTTATCTTTTTTAGACATTTTTTCTTCTGTTTTTATTTCTTCATTATTTGATACTACATCTCTTATTTCTTTTATTATTGTTTTTGGAGTAATATTATTTTTTATGTTATATTCATTTTGTATTGTTCTTCTTCTTTCTGTTTCTTTTATTGCAATATCCATAGATTCGCTTATAGTATCTGCATACATTATAACATGTCCTTCACTATTTCTTGCAGCTCTTCCTATTGTTTGTATTAAACTCCTTGAACTTCTAAGGAATCCTTGTTTATCTGCATCCATTATCGCTATTAAACTTACTTCTGGTATATCTAAACCTTCACGAAGTAAGTTTATACCTACTAAAACATCATATTTACCTATTCTTAAATCTCTAATTATTTTTAATCTTTCTAATGTTTTTACTTCACTGTGTAAATAAGCGACTTTTATATTTAGTTTTTTTAAGTAATTGGTTAATTCTTCTGCCATTTTTATTGTAAGAGTTGTTACTAAGGTTCTTTCTTTCTTTTCTATTCTTTTATATATTTGTTCTATTAAATCATCTATTTGATTTTTAGTTGGTTTTACTTCGATTGTTGGATCTAATAATCCTGTTGGTCTTATTATTTGTTCTACTATTCTATTATTTGATTTCTCTATTTCATATTCGTTTGGTGTTGCTGAAACATATATTACATCATCTATTTTGCTTTCAAATTCATCAAATTTTAATGGTCTATTATCTAATGCACTAGGTAATCTAAACCCATAATCAACAAGTACTTGTTTTCTAGCTCTATCTCCATTAAACATTCCTCTTACTTGTGGTAGTGTAACATGTGATTCATCTATTACGAGTAAAAAGTCTTTTCCAAAGAAATCCATAAGTGTTGTTGGAGTTTCTCCTGGTTTTTTAAGCGCTAAATGGCGAGAATAATTTTCAACTCCTCTACAAAATCCTGTTTCTGATAATAATTCCATATCATAATTTGTTCTTTCCATTAATCTCTGATGTTCTATATATTTGTTTTCTTTTTTAAAATATTCTAATCTTTCTTGTAATTCTTCATTTATATTTTTAACTGCTTGTTTTAATCTTTCTTCACTTGTTACGAAATGGCTTGCTGGGAATATTGTAATGCTTTTTTTTACACTTGTAACTGCTCCTGTTACTGTATCAAATTCACAAAGTTTTTCTATTTCGTCCCCAAAAAATTCTATTCTTACTCCTTTGTTGTGAAAACTTATTGGAATTATTTCTATTATATCTCCTCTTACTCTAAATGTTCCTCTTTTAAAGTCTATATTATTTCTTTCATATAGCATATTTATTAATTTTTCTAATATTTGTTCTCTTTCAATGGTTTGCCCTGTTGATAATACAAGTAAATGATTTTTGTATTCTTCTATTTCACCTATTCCATATATACATGAAACTGAAGCAACTACTATAACATCTTTGTTATTTAAAAGGGCCGCAGTTGCTGAATGTCTTAATTCGTCTATTTCATCATTTATTGATGCATCTTTATCTATATAAGTATCTGTTTTTGCAACATATGCTTCTGGTTGATAGTAATCATAGTATGATACAAAATATTCAACATGATTTTCTGGGAATAGTTCTTTTAGTTCTGAATAAAGTTGTCCTGCAAGCGTTTTATTATGCGCAAGAACGAGTGTTGGTTTATTAATTTCTTTAATTACATTTGCGATTGTAAATGTTTTTCCTGTTCCTGTTGCACCTAGTAGCACTTGATGTTTTTTCCCTGTTTTTATTCCTTCTACTAATGCTTGTATTGCTTCTGGTTGATCTCCACTTGGTTTATATTTTGATACTAATTTAAACATTTTATCACCCGCTTTATAAGTTTTATATAATTTTGTAACATTATTTTATCACTTATTTAAAAGCAAAACAAGGCAACTTACTCAAGTTACCTTATCTAATTTCTTTACTTTTTTTTAATTTATAAAATTAACTCATTAATTATAAAATTCGTAATCAATTTTTCTATAATTATTAGTATATTTTATTACTTTTTATAGTCTAATACAGCTTATATACTCATTAAGTTCTTTACTAAAATCTATAATTATCTTATTTTTATCAAAATATATAGCTTGTGTAATAATTGTTGATACATATATAAAATTACTTTTAAATCAAAGTTAAACATACATATAATAACTATCTCTTATTAATTCATAAAATTACCAATTTATATTAACTTTATTTTACTGACTTAATATTAAACTCATAATCAAATGTTCCCTCAACGACTTCAAAAGTAACAGTATATTTATTACCTTCCGTTAAATTTAAATCACCGTTTGAATTTATGTATTTCATTTCGTATTCCACATTTTTACTATCAACAAATTTATAAGTTGTGTAGGTATATGTGGCATCATCGTTAAATTCAAAACCTGTCATACCAATTTCTTTTAAAGTTAATGTATCAGTATGACTACCTAAAGAATATAGTCCTATTTTATCTCTCAATTCATTTTCTGTTTTAATAGAGCTTATATCTTCGTTATTTGATTTCAAATATATTTTATAACCAGAAATAGTCTTTTCGCTTCCTTTAGAAGTATAATATATATTGATTTTAATATATTCCTTATAATCTTTAAGAATTAAAAATAATTCATCAGTTGAATTCATAGTATAATCCGTTGTTGTCCCATCTGAATTTTCAATTGAAATAGTACATTTTGATCCAATACAAGAATATCCACTAATAGTTACATTTTCTACTAAAGTTCCTGTTATTGATGCAGAAGAACTATTAGTATCTTGATCACTATTATTAATTTTATTGCCATTAATTATTATATTCCAATTATCAAAATTAAATAAATTCCCAAAAAAACTATTTAATCCCATAAACATCATAATTATAATTGCAACAAATGCAATACCGAATTGTGCAAGAAATCCCAAGAATATTTTTCCAACGCTTGTTCCACCGTTATTAGAACAAATATTTTTTAATTCTTCATTACTCTTTTGTGGATTTTCCAATTTTATTTTATTAATTTTTTTCTTTGCATAATATAAGTAAACTTTATTAATCAAAAATCCTACTACTATTCCTAACAAAATAGATACAATAAAGCTATTTTTTATTATAAAACTTGATATTATCAAATTCACTATAAATAAAAGAATACCATATAAGAACATCTTTCTATAAAACATATAAAATGTTGTAAAAAAGAAACCTGCAAAATTAAATGGTCTAGTTGTAATTTTTTCATAATTGTTTCCAATAAATGCTCTTAATAACTCATCATTATTAAAATTAGTATTAGATGTATAATTTTGTCCTACATTATTAAAACTTTGATTCTGTTGTGGATTTATTTGATTATTAACAGTTGTTGGATTTGCAACTGCTGAATTCATACTGTTTATATTATTAAGTGTTGAATTTACATTAGTATTAGATGCATAATTTTGTCCTACATTACCAAAACTTTGATTCTGTTGTGGATTTATTTTATTATTAACAGTTGTTGGATTTGCAATTGTGGAATTTATATCATTAAAATCATTAGAAATATAATCATTATTTGGTTGATTAAAACTATTATTTTGCTGTTGTGTTGGTGCAACATTTTTATTAATAGATGTTTCATTTTGTAATGATGTAGTCGCTATATTTTCATTAGGAATATTACTTGGTTGCTGTGGTGTAATTCCATTATTATCAAACATATTATTAGAATTATTCATAAATAACCTCCTTTTAAATTACATTACGTTTATTTTAATTTTTTGTTTGATCTAATTGTTTCATTAGTTATTATATTGATTGTTGATATTGATTTGTTAGTTGTTGCAATAAACAAAATAAATATGCTAAATACAACTAATAGTACTTAAAAAATTTACATATCTAAACATCCCCTTTATTATTAATATTATTATAACATCAATTGACACAATTTTAATATATGTAATTTAAAAAACTTAAATTTTACAAATATATTTAGTCATTATAAAGAAGTTACATTTAAAGATTTATCTATTGTTTGATAGTTAAACTTTTCCACTATTTTATTTCTATTTAAATGATCTCTTATTTTTGTTGAAGAATCACTAATGCCGATATTATTAAGACAAATACTTTATTATCTTTCCAAGCAATGAAGCAGCTTTTATGTTATTTCTATCTATTATATCTTTTTTTATAATAATATTATATATCATTTAATTTGAATAAAAAATTAAAATAATTTTATCTTAATTTAATAATTTATATAAGTATTTGCAATATTTAAATACTTATACAATAAAAACACTTCAGTTGAAGTGTTCCTAATTATTTGTATTTTTATCTTTTATACTGTTATAAAAGTTTGCACATGTAACGCTCATGTATGGTGAAACATATAACATTAAGATACCTAAAGTTAAAGCAGATAATAATTGCCAACCTATAAAACTAAGTTGTAAAACAAAATAATCAAATTTATGCCCATACATTATTTCTTTACTACGTCTTATAGCACCAAATACACCAAGTTCTGGATTATCTATCATTATGTAATTAACCATAGAATATTTATAAGTAGCAATAATACCAGGAATTATTAATAATAATGACCATAAACCTATAAATATTGAAGTCATAATAGATACACCGATGTAAAGTAACCATAATTTAGTTTTGCTAAATAATTCTTTAAATGTAACTTCTTCATTACGAGATACTTTTAAGAAAAAACTTACAGAACCTAAAGTTAAGAATGATGTTACAAAAACATTAAGTAGTACAGAAATAGCTTGAGACAAACCAAAATTAATATTTCCAGATTTATCAAATAGAGAAGATAAAGCCTCAGGATTAGTTAAAATAGAAGCATTCCCTATAAGACTAATTGATGTTACTGCTAACGTAATAGCACCAAATATTATTAAAACCAATATTGCTTGTCCCCATTTGCCTTTTAATGATTGTTTAGCATTTTCTTTTAACTCAACTCTATTCACAATACAAATACTCCTTTCTAGTATTAATATACCACTAAATACTATTTTCGTAAATCCAAAATATGACAAATTTAGAAAAAATTAAAGCTTTATTTTAAAAAAAAGACTTCCCTTTTAAGAAGTCTTATCTAAAATATTTATGTTTTTTTGTATATAACATTAAACCGACACTCGTAATTAATAAAATTAAAATACAAACATATGGAATAGAAATCCCTGTTGGTGGATTAATAATTTCTTCTTCGTAATCATTTTCTTCATTTGGCAATTGTTCAATATTTTCAACTTTTTTTGTGAATGATGTTTCTTTTTTGTTTCCATTATAATCTTCATAAGTTAATTCTACAGTACCATTTGTTGCACTCTCATCTTCAACATACTCATTATTATCACTAATTGGTTTAATAAAATATGTTAATATTATATCTCCTTCTGTAAGTCTATCAATTTTCCAAGTAATCTTTTTAGTATCAAAATTATATGTAAAATATTTTGCATCTATAACTTTTGATCCATTTTCGTTAGTTATTATATTTTTATTTCCGCTTAATGTACTATAAGCTTTTGCACCATTTTCATCAAAAGTAATTTTCTCTATTACTTTTCCACTAGATAATTTTATTTCAATATATGGTTTATATGTTTCAAAATCATCGATTACTAAATAATAATCTTCTTTTATAGAATCGTTTACATATACATTCTTAACAAATAATTTTAAAAATGAAGTGTCTTCAAATATGTCTTCTATCTTTGTTGAATCATCAACAAAATATGCTTCTTCAACACTACTTGAAATTCTTTTTAAAATAGACTGTACCCATTGTGGTTTTACTACATATGACCCATCTGTTTGCATTGCCATATCCTGATTAGTTCCAACGCCTATTGATATAATTTCAACACCTTGTTTTTTCAAATCTGTTACTTGTTTTAAATCATATTTTGATAAATATTCATACCAATTATTAGCATACTCTCCTTGTTTACCATCATCTGTTTTTGAAAAAGCAGAAAATTTAGCTTGATTATAAATTGTTGGTGCTCCATCTGAGACAAATATTATTATTTGATCCCTGTTTTTCTTATAATTTTCATTTAACATTTGTTTAGCCATTTCGAATGCATAGGTATAATTAGTTCCTCCAGGTACCGAATCCAAATCCTTAGATATCAACTCTTTTATTTTATTTATATCATTTGATAACCCTAATTTTAATGAATCTTCTTCATAAATAATATCTTTAGCAAATTTAACTATTCCTATACGATTATTAGAATTTAAATTAAGTAAAACTTCTGAAATTTTTGTTGTTGCCTCATCTAATTGTTTCTTTTTCGTTTCAAAATCCATACTATTAGAATAGTCTAAAACAAATAAAATATCTGAATCTTTCATAATTGTTTTTGAATTTAATAATAAATCTACTTTATATACACCTGTTTTTGTAAATGATTCATGTTTTGTTTGAGTTTTTGAAAAATTTATATCTTCTATTTCATCTGTTTTATATTTTTGTATTTTGTTTGTATTTTCAATTACTTTGTATATTTTGAAAGATTTAGAAGAATTTTCTTTTTCACTTACATAAAAATTTTTATCAGTTGAACTAAATTGAACCCAATATTGTACATCATTTACAAATTGACTCACTTTTGTAACAACATTATTATCTTTATATTCTAAATGTATAGGGTAAGCATTATCTGTATAAGTAAAACCTGTTGGATGTGTTTCTTTATCTTTTTTAGCAAAATCAAAGTTTAACTGAATTTTATCTATATTATCTTTACTTACATAGTATCTAGATACAAGTACATAAGCATTTTTATTACTTTCAATAGAATTTTTGCTTATTGAAAATGACCATAAAGCAGATTTTGAATATTTATCATCTATTGTTATTGTTTTATCATTATTTATTGTAATAATAGCAGAGTTATCTTTCATTTGATATGATGTGGATGATGAACTAACACCATTTATCCAAGCATATGTATTATCACCCGAAGTTATTGTAAATATATAAGAATCCCCAGAACCATTATTAATTTGATTCTCATTTGTAATTAACTCTACATCAAAAGTTTTTGCTGAAACGGTATTAACCGTACAAGCAAATAACATTAAAAACAAAACTTTTTTAAATGATTTAATCATACTTTCAACTCCTAACACAAAACTTTACACCTATTCTATCTTTTAAAATATAACAATTTTTATATACTTTGTCAATGATAACATGTAAATAACTTTACATATAAAAAAGTCATTAATAATATATTTTATTAATAACTTTTACATATTTTTTTAAATATTCTTCTTACAAAAGGTTGAATAAAAAACAATTGACTTAAAAGTGCAAACGGAAAATTAAAAACAACAGTTTGTAAATAATTAGGAATAAAATTGATTAAAAAATTACTTAATGTTATTTGTTCATGAAAAACAAAGGCTGGAAATATTCCTTTATAAAGTATAGTTGCTAAAAAACTCATCCATGTGCACATTATAAAAACCGTAGAACAAATAATTGCTGTTTCAAAAATAACAGGTTTATATTCCTTTGGTGGCACTGATTTTAAAGCTAATTTAAGTGATAAAGGGCTACCAATAAATATTTCAGATAAATATGCTAAAACAAATTCTATTGGTATTAATATTAAAGCAAACTTAAAATCTACATTTAAAATACCACCATTTTCTATGCTAAGACAATAAAATACAAAACATGGAACTGTTATTATTACGGTTAAAAACGCATAAAGTAATTTTTGATTTTTTGTTTGTGGCATTATAATACTCCTTTCTATTTTTACAACAAAAAAACACATATAATCCAATTATAGTTCCGTAATCAGATTTACGAGTTTAAAACTCTACATGTGTCGTTTCTTTTTAATTGTAAATACTTTCTAATTTTAACAGTTTTTTTGAACTTTTTCAAGTTATATTAAAAAGAAATAACAAATGTTATTTCTAAATTTATTTTTCAATTCTAAATATTACTTGGTACATATCACCTAAATCAAAATTATCATGCTCTTGTTTATATCCTAATTGTTGTAATTTTGCAGCACATTCATTAATTGCTTGAATAGCTGAATCGAAATTAAAACTTTGAGATACTTGAGTTGATGAAAGTTCCTCTGGCATAGGATTTGGAACACTAATCTGATCAACAGCATTTGGAATTGTGCTAGGTTGTACTTGTACTACTTCTTGGACTGGTTCAACTGCTGGTTGCATATTAACCGGAGTTTGTGCTACTGTTGTATTTTGTTGAAAAGGATCAACCATTGGAGTAGGTTGCACTTGTTCTTGAACTATGTTTTGTGCTTGTTCTATAACTGGTTGTGGAGTTACTGGTTGTTGAACATTTACAGATTGTTGAGGCACATCTTGAAATAAATTATCAAAATTAAAGGCAGTTGTATCTGGTTGTGAAGGTGTAGTTGGTGCTTGTTCTTGTTCAGTCTCACCTAAAATGTTAAAAAACTTTTTAGGTTGCAATTCTTGTTCTGGTGTCATTTCAACTTGACCTTGTAAATTGTTATTTTCAATAGATGGTGCTTGCTCTACATTCATTGGTGCTGGATTATATTGTGATACAAAATTACTCATATCAACTGGTTGCGGATTTGGATTAAGTGGTTGAGCTTGTTCAACAATTTTATCAACATTTACAAATCCTGGGTTCATCTGTTGTCCTAAATCAATAGATTCAACTGGTTGTTGTGATACTTCAAAAGGATTTTCATTAATCACAGGTTGTTGAATTGGAACATCATTTACCTGTGATGTTGGATTTACAGGATTATTTGAAAATAAACTTTCAAAACTCATAGGTTCCTGAACACTTTGCTCTACTACTGGTTGTTGTACTCCGGGCATAACCCCTTGTGGTGAAACATTGTTAGCAACATTTCCTTGTAAATTATTATTAATATTTATATCATTATTCATACCATTTAACACTTTATCAATCTCCTCATCTGTTTTTCTAACAGTCATTCTTTCATTAATTATTTTATTTAACATATCAACTTGAGTTTTTTTATCTTGAATTCTTAATAAAGACCTTGCATGTCTTTCTGATATTTTTGAATTCAATAAGGCTTCTTGTACTTCATCATCTAACTCTAAAAGTCTTAATTTATTTGCAATCGTAGATTGGTTTTTTCCAAGTTTTTCAGCTAATGCCGTTTGATTTAAATATCCCATATCAAGTATTTTTTTATAAGATATTGCTTCTTCTATAGGTGTTAAGTTTTGTCTTTGCACATTTTCAATTAAAGCTACTTCTGCACTATCTTTATCATTCAAATCTGTAACTATGGCAGGTATTGTAGTTTTATTTGCCAATACTGAAGCTTTATATCTTCTTTCTCCCGCAATTATTTCATATTTATCTCCTACAGCTCTTACTACTATCGGTTGTATAACACCATGCTCTTTTATTGATTCAGCAAGTTCGTTTAAAGAGTCTTCATTAAATTTTATTCTTGGTTGAAATCGATTAGGCAAAATGTCATCCAAAGCTAGTTCTACTACTTTCCTATTTACTTCCACACAAAAAACTCCCTTCTTATTCTTTCATGGTATATTTTACTATATTTTGGGAAATAAAACAAGAGATTTTGGGAAATAAATTCAAATAATTTAAAAAGCCTTATATTATAAAGGCTTTCTCTTAATTTCAGAATATTTCCTGGGAAATAATTTGTTAGTTTCTGAATATTTTTCAATTTTTAGAATTGTCCTACTGCTATTTTCTATTGGAAGTAGAAATTTGCAAGTGTATATAATTTTTGAGTTTAGTTTTTCTAAAGCATTCTTACTTTGCTCTAATTCAATATCAATATTAGCTTTCAATGGAATAAAATATTTATTTATTTTAACCATAGGGATAGATAATTCAAGTAGTGTATTTAGATTTGCTACTGCTCTTGAAGTTACAACATCAAATTTTTCCCTATTGTTTAAAGCATATTCTTCTGCTCTAATATGTATTGCTTCTATGTTAGTTAGATTAAGTTCCTTAATTATAATTTTTAAAAAATCTATTCTTTTATTTAAAGAATCCAGTAAAGTTACTTTTAAATGTGGATAAAATATTTTTAAAACTATACCGGGGAATCCAGCTCCCGTTCCTATATCACACAATGATTCTTCGTTATTTAAATCTATTACTTTAATTATACATAATGAATCATAAAAATGTTTTAAATAAACTTGCTTTTTTTCTGTTATTGCAGTTAAATTCATTACTTCATTGTATTTTATTAATAAATTATAGTATTTTTCTAATTTATTTAATATATCATCATTTATACTAATTTGTAATTTTCTTACTTCTTCTATAAATTCATTTATTTCCATAATTATATTCCTTTTTTAAATAAATCATTAATATTGAAATATCAGCAGGATTTACCCCACTAATTCTTAATGCTTGACCTATTGAAGTTGGTTTTACTTCTTTTAGTTTTTGTTTTGCTTCACTTGCTAAATTATGTATTAAATCGTAATTAATATTTTCAGGTATTCTCTTATTTTCTAAATCTACCATTTTTTCTGCTTCTTTATTGGATTTTTCTATGTATCCCTCATACTTTATACTTATTTCTACTTGTTCTATGACTTCATCATCAAACTTTAAATCTATAAAATGATTAATCTGATTCATAGTTATTTCTGGTCTTTTTAGCAAATTATAAAGAGATATTCCATCTTTCAATTGTGTAGTGTATTTTTTTAAATATTCATTTATTTCTTTTTTAGGAGTTATTTTTGTATCTTTTAATAAATCTATTAATTTTTTTATATTTTGTTTTTTTAATAATAGTTTATCATATTTTTCTTGTTGTACTAAACCAATATTATAACCTTTTTCCATTAACCTTAAATCTGCATTATCACTTCTTAATAATAATCTATATTCTGCTCTTGAAGTTAAAAGTCTATATGGGTCTCTCACCCCTTTAGTAACTAAATCATCTATTAATACACCTATATATGCTTCATTCCTTTTTAATATTAATGGTTCTCTATTTTGGAGTTTTAAAGATGCATTGATACCTGCAATTAAACCTTGACATGCTGCTTCTTCATAACCACTTGTTCCATTTATTTGGCCAGCTGTATATAAATTTTCTATTATTTTTGTTTCTAATGTTTGTTTTAATTGGGTTGGATATATGGCATCATATTCTATTGCATAAGCATATTTTAATATTTTTGCGTGTTCTAATCCGGGTAAACTATGTACCATTTGTTCTTGTATATCATGTGGCATACTTGTTGAAAATCCTTGTATATATATATCATCGTAGTAAATGCTTTCTGGTTCTAAAAATAGTTGATGTCTTTCTTTATCACTAAATCTTACAATTTTGTCTTCTATTGAAGGGCAATATCTTGGACCTATTCCCTTTATATCAGATAAACCCCCATACATACTTGATTTGTTTAAATTATTTCTTATTATTTCATGTGTTTTTTCTGTGGTATATATTAAGTAGCAAGGTTGTTGATTATTTACATCATAGTAATATTTATTATCAAAACTAAATGTTAATATTTTATTATCTCCATCTTCTCTTTTTGTTTTACTAAAATCTATTGTATTTTTATCTATTCTTTGTGGTGTTCCTGTTTTTAATCTTATAATTTTAAATCCATATTTTTTTAAATTATCACTTAAATGATTACTTGGTTTTTCCCCATGAGGACCTTCTCTATGTCTTGTATCTCCAACTAAAATATCAGATTTTAAATATGTTCCTGTTGTTAATATAACTGAATTTGAATATATTTTTTTACCATCCGATAAAACTACTCCCTTTACTTTATTATTTTCTATTATTAAATCCTCCACCATTGCTTCTAAAATTTGAAGATTTTTTTGGTTTTCAAGTGTTTTTAACATTTCTTTTGGATATGTAATTTTATCTGCTTGAGCACGCAATGCTTGTACAGCAGGTCCTTTTGCACTATTTAACATTTTTATTTGAAGTAACCCTTTATCTGCATTTCTCCCCATTTCTCCACCAAGTGCATCTATTTCTCTTACTACTATTCCCTTTGCACTACCACCTATAGATGGATTACATGGCATATCTGCTATATTCTTTTTATTTCCAGTTATTAATAAAGTATTATGTCCTAAACGTGATGAGGCAAGTGAGGCTTCACACCCTGCATGACCTCCACCAACTACTATTATTTCATAGTTCTCATTCATATTACCACTGCTTTCTTTTACGTATCATATTCTAACATATATTAAAAAAAAATAAAATAGAAATACTTAATATATACATTAAAAAAATCACATTAAAATGTGATTATTTAACAAAAGGTAATAAAGCCATAAAGCGTGCTTTTTTAATTTCACCTGCTATATGTCTTTGATGTTTAGCACATGCGCCTGTCATACGTCTTGGTAAAATTTTTCCTTTATCGTTACTTACATATTTTTTTACTATATCAACATCTTTATAATCAACGTCTTTTCCAGCACACATTTGACATATTTTTTTCTTTTTTCTATAAAATTCAGCCATTTTATTTTCCTCCTTTAATCTAAGAAGTTTTCATCAATAGAAACACTATCTCCAAAATCAGCAAATGGATCACTATCAACATCAACTGTTGGAGCTTCTTGATAATCATATGGTGTTACATCTTGATTCTGTATTCTACTTTGAGATTGTGCTTTACTTTCTAAAAATTGAACTGAATCAGCAACTACATCCATAGTATATCTTTTGTTTCCATCTTTATCATCATAACTTCCTGTTTGTAATCTTCCCTCAACAGATACTAAACTTCCTTTATTTAAAAAATTGCATACATTCTCTGCTTGTTTTCTCCAAACGATCACATTTATAAAGTCAGTTTGTCTTTCTCCTTGAGCATTATTAAATGTTCTATTTACTGCTACTGAAAAACGAGCAAATGGTAAATTTGATCCCGTATATCTCAATTCAGGTTTTGCAGTTAATCTACCAATCAACATTACACGATTCATTTATTTACCTCTTTCTTATTTCTCAAGTTTAGTTATTAAATGACGTACTATATCATTACTTATTAAAGCTAAACGATCAAATTCTTTTATAGCTTTATCATCGCTTGATGAGCAAGTCATTACATAGTAATATCCACTCTTGAAATCTTTAATTTCATAAGCTAATTCTCTTTGTCCCATAGAATCAACTTTTATATCTGTTGCACCATTATCCTTTAACACTTTTTCAAAAGAAGAAGCAACTTTTTTTATTTCATCTTCTGATAGTGTAGGACGAACGATAAACATAATTTCATAGTTTTTCATTTTCCCACCTCCTTATGGTCTATTGGCCCATATAAAATGAGCAAGGAGTAAATTAATACTCGATGTAGATTATAACAAAAGATTTTAATTTTGTAAACCTTATTTTAAATTTATTCAATATTTTTTTTTAAATTCATAATATTATGTTTTTATATAAATTAATTTAAAATAAAAAGGAAATAAAATTCCTTAAATTTATAAAAATTTTATATAATTTAAACATTAAATCTAAATAAACAAATATCTCCATCTTGCATTAAATATTCTTTGCCTTCTAGCCTAAGTTTTCCTGCTTCTTTAACAGCCTTTTCATTTCCATATTTTTCTAAATCATCAAAACTCATTACTTCTGCCTTAATAAAGCCTCTTTGAAAATCTGTATGAATTATACCTGCACATTCAGGTGCTTTCATTCCTTTTTTAAATGTCCAAGCTCTCACTTCATCACTACCAGAAGTAAAAAATGTAGCAAGTCCTAATAAATTATAAGTTGCTTTTATAAGTTTATCTAATCCACTATCCGATATGCCTAATTCATTTAAAAATTCTTTTTTATCATCATCATTAAGTTCGCTTAATTCTGACTCTATTTTTGCGCATACTACTACTACTTCTGAACCTTCATTTTGTGCATATCTTTTAACTTGTTCTACATAATTATTTCCATTTTGTATGTCTTCTTCTGATACATTTGCCATATATATTATAGGTTTTGCAGTTATTAAATTGAAGTTTTTTATTAATTTATATTCATCTTCATCAAATTCCAATTTTCTAATAGGTATATTTTGTTCTAAAGCTTGTTTTATTTTATTTAAAATTTCTGCCTCTTTTTTTACTGATTTATCATTAGAAAGAATTGCTTTTTTACCTATTTTATTTATTCTATTATCTATTACTTCTAAATCTGCAAGTAATAATTCAACATTTATTATTTCTATATCTCTTATAGGATCTACACTTGATTCTACATGTATTATATTTTTGTCATCAAAACATCTTACAACTTCAACTATTGCATCTACTTCTCTTATATGTGATAAAAACTTATTACCTAATCCTTCTCCTTTTGAGGCTCCTTTTACTAAACCTGCTATATCGGTAAATTCAAATGAAGTTGGCACTAAATTTTGTGGTAAATATAAATTTTCCAAAAATTCTAATCTTTTATCTGGTACAGTTACTACTCCAACATTTGGATCTATAGTTGCAAAAGGATAATTTGCAGCTAATATATTTTTTTTTGTTATTGCATTAAATAAAGTCGATTTACCTACATTAGGTAAACCTACTATTCCTGCTGTCAAACTCATAATATTCCCCCCTATCTATAAAGTTGGATATCCGCTTATTCCAACAGGTAATCCTGAAATATACCATAATAATACAAATACTATTATAATTCCAATTACCCATAAAATAGTTGGCATCATAATTTTTAAAGTACCTAATATTGTAATTTCATGACATTCAGTATTATATTTTTGCATAAATCCCATCATTATTAAAAGATACATAAATATCGGAGTTACACATCTTGCAAATGAATTTGAAATTACATACAAAAATTGACAAAATTCTGGAGTAATGTTTGCTCTCATAAATAATGGAACTATAATAGGTGACATTAATGTCCATTTATCTAGTAAGTCAGGTACTACTATTGTCATAATAATTGTTATTAATATAAAAGAAATAATTAAAAATAAACCAGAAAAATCAACAACACTTATTAAATTAGTTAAACCTGTTACAAGAACAGCACCTATATTTGTATAATCTAATATAGAAATTAATTGTGTTACAAAAAATATAACTGCAAATGTAAATCCTAAATCTTGAAAACCAGTAGTAATTCCAAGGTTTGCCTCTACATCATTTGAAAAGTTTTTAGTTATTTTACCATATATACTTCCTATTAAAATAAAAATTAATAAAATTATATATATTAAACCATCCTTGATTACAGACTGTTCACCAAATAATTTAGCCATATAACTTGAACTTGCATTATCTAATAAAGGACTACTTGGTAATATACATACAATAACTAACAAAGTTCCTATTATAAATATAATGCCACATATTATTAATGCAATTTTTGAATAATTATATTCAGATTCACTTTTTTCTAATTTTTTATATTTTGACATTATTGTTTTTTCAATAAAAAATGTTAAAACAAAAGCAAGTAAAAATGTACCAATAACCATTATATAATTCATTGAAAAAATATTGAATTTATATGATGGATCGACATCTAGTGTCGCAGCTTGTTCTGTTAAAAGTCCTAATGAATATTGGTCATTATTCATAAATATTCCAAATCCATAACCAAATGTTATTGATAAAAACACTGTTATTATACCAACTAGTGAGTTCCTACCCATTACTTTATATACAGCACCTATAAATGGGAAAAGAAATAAATAGCTATATTCTCCAAAAAATACAAATACTATTGATATTAGTGATGTAAAAAATGTAATTATTGGTGTTTTTAATTTTCCAAATCTAGAAAAAATATGATTTAAAATCCCACTTGATTCTAGTATGCTTGTACACATAACTGATAAAATAAGAATAAGTAATGGTTTTAAAATGTTACTATTTGAAAATATATTTCCTAATATAAATTTTATTCCATCTATTGAAAAAGCATTATTTATTGTAATTAGAGATGATTCTAATAATCCATTATTTATAGATGTTTTTTGACCATTTATTCCTAATTTATTAAAAATCAAACTTAGAATCATGACAAAAATTATCAATATCAATAATATGGATATAGTTCCTATATATTTTTTCTTTCTATCTTTGTGTTTTTTCATATTTACCTCCTAATAGGTAACAATTTTTTTTATTTTCTTGTTAAACTCTATTCTAGGTAGCATTATAATTCTACCACATTGTACGCATTTTATTTTTATATCTGCTCCTAATCTTATAATTTCAAAATTTTTTGATCCACAAGGATGCTGTTTTTTCATTTCTACTATTGTATTTAATTTATAATCATTTTTCATTATGTACTACCACCTGATCATATGGAATATTTATTTTATTTTTATCAAAAGCAACTTTTATTTGTTTTCTTATTTCTCTTTCTATTTTATAGTTTTCCATTGCAACTGTATCAGCAGTTATTCTATATTTTATAGAAGATGACGCTAAATCATTAATACCAAGCAATTGTACTTCTCCTTTTAGACATTTTAACTCTTTTGTCAAGTTTTTGCACAATTCCTCTAGTACATTTTCTACTTTATCTAAATTTTCTTCATATGAAACTCCAATATCTACGATAGCTAATGATTTATCAATACTGTGATTAATAACTTTATCTATTAAATGATTTGGTATTATTAAAACTTCACCAGTATATGATTTTATTTTAGTTGTTTTCATTCCAAGTTCTATAACATCTCCTCTAAAATCATTTACTGTTATATTGTCACCTACACAAAATTTATTTTCAAAGATTATAGAAATTCCAGAAACAAAATCTTTTAAAGTATCTTGTACAGCCAAACCTGCAACTACTCCAACTATTCCTAAAGAAGTTACTAAAGCCATAGTATCTACTCCATATACACTTAAAATCATTAAAAACGCTACTATGATTATAAAAGATTTTTCAAGGTTTATTATTACACTACAAGCAGTATTTTTTTTCTTTATGTCTATTTTTTTTACTTTAACACTAAATAATCTTTTCGTAAAATTTTTTATAATTATATATATTAATGCTGAAAGTAAAATAATTAAAACAGGATAAACAACTTCTTTTACTAATACAAATTCAAGAATTTTCATACATTACTCCTTAACATTTAAAACTTCAAGTATTCTATTTAAATCTGCTGTATTCGTAAATGATATTTCAATTTTTTTATCTTTTATTTTTACTTTAGTATCTAATTTATCACGTAATAAGTCTTCTACATATTTAAATTCATTTAGTTTTGAAGCGGCTCTATTTATTTTAATTTTCTTTTCTAAATTTTGCAAACTTAAATCTTCTTCTGTTTTTCTTACTGGTAATTTTTCATTTATAATTTTATTAGCAAGCTTTATTATTTCTTCATCTGATTCTAATTTACTTAGTGCTCTTGCATGTCCCATTGTTATTTTAGAATCAACTAACATTTGTTGAACTTCTTTTGGAAGTCTTAATAAACCAATTATATTTGTTATATGACTTCTACTTTTTCCAACTTTTTTTGATAATTCATCTTGTGTTAAATTAAGTTTTTCAATCATTTTTTTATAAGCAATTGCTTCTTCTATTGCATTCAAATTTTCTCTTTGTAAATTTTCTAATAGTGCAATTTCCATCATTTGATTATCTGTAAAATTTCTTATAAGTGCAGGTATCTTTTGTAATCCTGCTAATTTAGAAGCTCTATATCTTCTTTCTCCTGCTATTATTTCATAGCCTTTTATACTTCTTTTAACGATTATTGGTTGAATTACACCATGTTCTTTTATAGAATCAGCTAATTCTTTTAATGCTTCTTCATTAAATACTTTTCTTGGTTGATATGGATTTGGTCTTAATTCTTCTATAGGAACTTCGATTACTTCTTCATTACTAGCAGTTTCATATATTTTAGATTCTAAACTTTGCAAATCTAAATTTTCGTTATTAAATAATTCTTCTAATCCTCTACCAAGTGCTCTTTTTTTAGTTTCCATTTCTTTCAATCACCTCTTTAGCTAAATTTAAATATGCTTCAGTTCCTCTGCTATGTGGATCATATGCAATTATTGGTTTTCCATGGCTTGGTGCTTCAGATAATCTAACAAGTCTAGGTATTATTGTATCATAAACTCTTTCTTTAAAATAACTTTTTATATCTTCTACTACTTCTAATCCTAAATTAGTTCTATTGTCTAACATAGTAAGTAAAACTCCTTCAATATCTAATGATGGATTTAAGTTTTTTTGGGCAAGCATTATTGTATTAATAAGTTGCATTATTCCTTCGAGTGCAAAAAATTCACATTGTACAGGTATTATAACTGAATCTGATGCAGTAAGTGCATTTGTAGTTAAAATTCCTAAACTTGGTGGACAATCTATTATTATATAATCAAACATATTTTTTGCAACACTTAAATATTTTTTTAATTGTCCTCCTTTTGAAAATCCCGGCTCTAATCTACTTTTTTCCATTAGTTCAATATCTACACCTGCTAAATTTATAGTAGCAGGTATTGCATATAGATTTTTAAAGTTTGTTTTTATTATGGCCTCTGATAATTCTGCATTGTCAAGTAATAAGTCATATATACTTTTTTTTATTGTTGATTTATCTATTCCTATGCCTGTAGTTGTATTTCCTTGTGGGTCTAAATCTACTAATAATACTCTCCTTTTTAATGCACCTAAAGATGCAGCTAAATTTATACTAGATGTTGTTTTACCAACACCCCCCTTTTGATTTACTAAAGCTATAATTTTACCCATTTGTATCACCCTACTATGCTTCTTTATATTTATATGTAAATTGATTATACTCTTGATCATATTTTATTTCTACACAACCATTCATATATTCATTTGTTTTTGGATTTATTACTTTCTTATCTTCTATATAATTTTCTTTTTCTAATTCTTCTATTGTAACGCATCTTGAAAAATCTTCAGTTTTTTCTACTTCATTTGTGTGATAAATAGTCCACCTTTTAGTTGCGTTTTCAAGCAAGATAACTTGTTCATTATAAAGTTTTTCTTTTGAATCATTTATATTACTAATAATAACAGGTACTGTTGTTAGAGCAATTAACCCAAGTAATATTATGACAATCATTAATTCTACTAAAGTAAATCCTTTCATATCACACCTACTTTCTGCATAATTATATTGTACCATTTTAGTAAAAAAAAAGAAATAAAATTCCTTATATAAATATAATTTTTATTTAGAAATATATTATTATTTTCCTAAACAAAATTGACTAAATAATTTATTTATAAGTTCATCTTCATATGTTTCTCCTATTATTTTACCTAAAATATTCCAAATTTCTTTTATATCTATTTCTATCATATCTATTGGTAAATTATTTTTTATTGCTTCTTTTATTTGAGGTATTTTATTTATTGCTTCTTTTAAAAGAGCAATGCTTCTTGAACTTGTTAAGTATGTCATATCTGTTGTCTTTATTTTATTTATATTAAATATTTCTTTTATTTTTTGTTTTAAATCTGTTAATCCTTCTTTATTTAAAGCACTTATATAAACTATTTTTTCTTTATCTAGTTTTTCTATATTTATATTTGATTTTAAGTCATTTTTATTTATAATTATAATATAATTTTTATTTTTTAACTTTTCTAGTAATTCATATTCTGTTTCATCTAATTTTCTATTATTATCTAATACTAGTAAAATAAGTTCTGACTTTTCTATAGCATCTAGACTTTTTTTTACGCCTATATTTTCAACTACATCTTCTGTTTTTCTAATACCTGCCGTATCTATTAAGTTTAATATTATTCCATCTATGTTTATGCTTCCTTCTACTATATCTCTTGTTGTTCCTTCAATATTTGTTACAATTGCTTTTTCTTCTCCTATTAACATATTTAAAATACTACTTTTACCAACATTTGTTTTTCCTATTATCGATGTGGTGATGCCATCTTTAATTATTTTTGCATTTTTACTTTCTTCTAATATTTTATTCATTTCTAATTGTATATTATCTATATCTTTTAATAGTTGTTTATGTGTTACATCTTCTATATCTTCATATTCTGGATAATCAATTTTAACTTCTATATTAGCAAGTAACGATAATATTTTTTCTCTTAAACTTGATATCATTTTAGTTCCTTCACCTGTTAATTGTCTTATTGATAAATCAAGTGATTCATTTGTTTTTGAATTTATTATATCCATTACACTTTCAGCCTCTATTAAATCTAATCTTCCATTTAAAAAGGCTCTTTTTGTAAATTCTCCCGGTTCTGCTAATCTACATCCGTTTTGTAATAATAATTCTAATATTTTTGATACTGATGCAATACTACCATGACAATTAATTTCTATTATATTTTCTTTAGTATATGTATTTGGTTCTTTCATAACGCTAACTAAAACTTCATCTATTATTTTGTCGTTTTCTTTAATATATCCATAGTTAATTGTATGACTATTAACTTCTAATAAATTTTTACCTGAAAATATTTTATTTGTAATTTTTATAGCATCTTCACCACTTACTCTTATTATTGATATTGCACCTCCTGTTGATGTTGAGATTGCTGCAATAGTATCATTCATTTTTTTCACCTACTTTTATACCTACATACATTAATAACTTAGATGGTTTTTTAAATATTTCCATTGAAACATATTTATCTACAATTGTTATAACCCAACTTTCTATATACCTTGGTGGTGTTATATTAAGTGGAAACATATGTCTAACTATTATATTTTCAACTCTTTTATTCATATACTGTGGATAATTTTTTTTTGAATTAATTAATGCTTCTTTTGCATGAACAAAACCATGTTTTTTTAATAATGGTGTTTTTTCTTTATTGTCTTGCCATGGTTTATAATAAAAATCATGAAGAAGTCCTCCTATAGCAGCACTTTTATAATCCATTCCCATTACTTTAGCAATTTTATATGATTTCATTGAAACTGATAAACAATGGTTATATACGCTTTTTTCTCCATGGTGTTTATATTTTTTTCTTTTTTGATATTCTTCTGAATTTAGTATTTCATCTATTATTTCAAAAAATTCTTGTTTATTTGGTTTTCCTATATATAATAATTTCATAATATTTCCTCTTTTGTAAATTAAATAAATTGTATCATATAATTAATTTATAGTAAATATAACTCATGTTTATATTACAATTTATAATAAAAAGAAGACTAATCTTCTTTATATTTTATAACAACACATCTATTTGGTTCTTCTCCAACACTTTCTGTACATAAATTATCAAATTCTGAAATTAATGTATGAACTATTCTTCTTTCATAAGAATTCATTGGATCTAATTTAGCCTCAACATGTGATTTTAAAACATCTTTTGCTATTTGTTTTACTTGATATTGCATATTTTTTACTTTTTTTGCTTTATAATTTGAAATATCTAAATTTAACTTTATACTCATACCAGTTTGAACTTTTAAAGACTGTCTTAATAAAATTTCTAATGATTTTAATGTTTTTCCTTCTTTTCCTATTAAAATAGGATTTTTGTCTGAAACTAAAATTATATTTATACTATCATTTATTGTTTTTATTTCAGCTTTAATATCAATTTTCATACCATCTGAAATATTTTTAATATATTTTTTTATGTAATCAATTATATCTTGTTTTTTATAGCAAGTTATTTGATATTTTTTTGATTTAAATAAACCACCTTCTTGAATATTCTCTTTTATGTATAATTCATTTTCTTCTACATTTAAATCATTTATGCATTTTTCGATTGCTTCTTCTTTTGTTTTTCCTTCATAACTATATGACATTATCATTTTTCTTACTCCTTTTTACTATTATATTTTGTAAAATTGTAAATCCACTATTGAATATCCAATAAAGTTCTATTGCTGTAGACATCGTAAAAGATGCAATACCTATAAATATAGTAGATATATTTGTCATCATTTTCATTTGTTTTTCTTGATCTTCACCTATCGAAGCAGTTTTATTTAATTTAAATGAGAAATAAGTTGCTAAAACGACTAAAATAACAAAAATAATATAATAAAATTTACCATTCGTTATAGCAGTCATTGGGCTTGTACCAAGTTGAAATCCTATTAAATTTCCTTCAAATATTGCAGGAACTCTATTCATTGCCTCGTAAAAAGCGAAGAAAAGAGGAATTTGTATAAAAGCAAATATACATCCAGATAAAGGATTTATCTTATATTTCTTATATATAAGCATCATCTCTTGTGATTTTTGCATCATTGCTTCTTGAGACTGATTATTTTTATATTTTTTTTCTAGTTTATTTAATTCTGGTTGGGCTTTTTTCATAAGTTCAGATTGTAATGCTGTTTTTTTAGTTAATGGGTATAATATAAGACGTATTGCTAAAGTTAGTAATATTATTGCTATACCATAATTATTAATAAGTTTTCCAAGCATTATTATAACCCATGCAATCGGTTTTACAAATATAGAAGTCCATATTCCTTCATATCCACCTGATGTTATTTTATATTCATTACATTTTGGCAGACTATCAAGTTCTACCCCATTATCTACATATAATTTTCTAACTGTATCATTTTCTGGTTGGCATAGTATGTTTTTAGTTAAATTTTGTCCTGTTTCTGGATTTCTTACTACTTGTTTATTTTCATCTACTAGAGTAGTTGAACAACCCGTTAGTGAAATTAATATAAGAAATACAGCAAGTACCTTTTTTATGTTTTTTTTCATCTAATTTTCTCCTTTTATTATATTTAAATTATTGAAAGCATTCATTAAATTATTTTCCATTTCATTAAATGTTCTTTCTGTAATGCCTTTACCAACTATTATAATACAATTAAATCCTTTTTGATAGTTTTTTTTATCAATTATATTTTTTATTTGTCTTTTAACTTTATTTCTAGTAACCGCATTTCCTATTTTTTTACCTACTGATATTCCAAAATGATAAATATTAGAATCATTTTTTTCTATATATATTATATAATCTTTATATTTATATGACTTGTTATTTTTAATTATTCTTTCAAAATCTGAACTCTTTTGTAATATATTTATCTTCTTCATATTTACCTCTTTATAATAAAAAGCCACTGTATATCAGTGGTTGTATTAATGAGCTAGTACTTTACGACCTTTTCTTCTTCTTGAACTAATCATCTTTGTATTAATACGTGCTAAAAAACCCATTTTTTTACTTCTTTTTCTATTATTTGGTTGAAATGTTCTTTTCATTATTCCACCTCCTGAATTCATAAATTTTTCGTTTGCTTTAATAATTATATAGATTAAAACTATTTTTGTCAATAATTTTTTATAATATTGTTTTTTAACATTTCTTTCCACATGTTTCTTATATTAATCTCATAATATTTTTTATTTTTCCACATATTATGTTGAAAAGTTATATTAATATTTTTACATGTGTTAATTTTTTTTTAACATTTATGTTTAAAACTATTAATTAATATTTAAATACAATCTTTTTTATTACATTTTTTTTGTGGAAAAAATATTTTTTCTTTTTTTTTGTTATATTTGTTTAAATTTTATAAAATTTAATGTAAAATATAGTTAATTAATTATTAGAGGTGTACTTTATGGATATAGATAATATATGGAATTTATTTTTAGAAAAAATGAAAGAACAAATTAATCCAATGCATTTTGATACATGGTTTGCTGATACGAAATTAATTTCACTTGATGAAAATTGCGCAAAAGTACTTGTTCCTATGTCTGTTCACAAAAAACATTTGAAAGAAAATTATAATGATTTAGTAGTAGAATTATTTACTGAAATAACAGGAACTAATTTTAATTTTGAATATGTTTTAGAAGAAGAATTAAAAAATAATATTACAATAGATACTAATGAAATAGGGGTTCCTTCAGTACCATTTGAATCTAATCTAGATCCTAAATATACATTTGATAATTTTGTAGTAGGACAAAGTAATAAACATAAATTTGCTAAAGCTACTTCGTTAGCAGTTGCAGAAAAACCAGGATATATGTATAATCCTTTGTTTATATTTGGAAAAAGTGGACTTGGTAAAACTCATCTTATGCATGCTATAGGAAATTACATAACAAAAAACTCAAATATGAAAGTTTTATATGTAACAAGTGAAAAATTTGTCGAAGATTTTATAAATATATATAGAAAAAATAAAAATGAAAATAACTTTGAAGAAGTTGATTCATTTAAGAAAAAATATAGGGACATTGATGTATTAATGATAGATGATATACAATATCTAGAAATTGCAAATAAAACACAACAAGAATTTTTTAATACATTTAATGAATTACATTGTAATAACAAACAAATAATAATATCTTCTGACAGATCACCCGATGATTTAAATAAACTAGAAGAACGCCTTAGAACAAGATTTAATTGGGGATTAACTATAGATATAGAACCCCCAGATTTTGATTTAAGAATGGATATAATTAATAAAAAAATTGAAGTAAATAACATATCTTCAGTTTTTCCAGAAGATGTTAAAGAATATATTGCAAGTAATTGTACTTCTGATGTAAGAAAACTAGAAGGAGCAATTATTAGAGTTTCTGCTTATGCTGTTATGATGAATGGTTCTGAAATAACATTAGATTTAGCTATAGAAGCTCTAAAAGATTATTTTGTTAAAAGTATTATTTCGAAAAATAAAGTTGAACAAGTACAACAAATAGTAGCAGAACATTATAATATTACGGTTGAAGACATGAAAAGTAAAAAAAGAAACTCTAATATATCTATTCCAAGACAAGTTGCTATGTACATATGTAGAATAGCACTCGAAGAATCACTTCCTAAAATAGGAATGGAATTTGGAGGAAAAGATCATACAACTGTTATGCATTCTGTAGATAAAATTAAAAAAGAAATCTCTAATGATGAAAATTTTAAAAATGAAATTAACAAATTAATAAGTAAAATAAAATAGTGGATAAATATTATTTTTTAACATATTTTTAATATATCATTTATGTAATATTTTAAAAGAAAAATAACTTTTTACACAGTTTCCACAATAATAATAAAAATAATAATTAAAAATAAATATAAAAGGAGTGTTAAAATGAAATTTAAAATTAAACAAACAATATTAATGGAACATTTAAATTATGTAATAAGAGGAATTTCTACAAAAAATTTAATTCCAATCTTAAATTGTATAAAATTTGAACTTACTAACGAAGGATTATATTTAATGAGTTCAGATAATGATATAGCTATTAAAACATTTATACCTAGTAATAAAATAGAGAATATTGAAGTATGTGGTGAAATAGTAGTTTCAGGTAGATATATATATGATATTATAAAAAAACTACCAAATGAAATAATTAATATAGAAGAAGTAATGGATTTTAAATTATATATCACAACATCAAAATCTTCATTCACATTAAATTGTAATGATGTAAATGATTTTCCACAATTAGATTTAGACGAACATCAAAATCCTATTATTTTACCAACAAAAGTATTAAAAAATATAATAAATCAAACTATTTTTGCAACTTCTACTCAAGAATCTAGACCAATATTAACAGGTGTTAATATAAAAATTAATAAAAATAAAATGGAGTGTACAGCAACAGATTCATATAGATTATCTAAAAAGATAATAATATTAGATAAAGAAATAGAAGAATCTATAGATATAATAATTCCTACAAGAAATTTAAATGAATTAAAATCTTTATTATTAGATGATAGTGTAGATGTAGAATTACATATATTTAATAATAAAATTATATTTAAATTTAATGATATTGTAATGATGTCAAGATTAATTAATGGTTCTTTTATTGATACAACTTCTTTAATTCCTGATAAATTTTTGATAGAAATGAAAGTTAATTTACAAGAATTTTTTAGTGCAATTGATAGGGCAAGTTTGCTTACTAGTGAAAATGATAAAAATACAGTAAAATTAGAAAGTGAAAATGATAATATAATTTTATCTAGTAATATTCCAGAAATAGGAAATGTTACAGAAAAAATAGATTTATTAGAAAAAATAAGCGAAAATATAACTATTGCATTTAGTTCAAAATATATGATGGATGCTTTAAAAGCATTTGATTGTGAAGAAATAAAATTATTTTTTAATGGAGAAATAAAACCAATAATATTAAAAAATCCAGAAAGTGATGATTTAATAGAATTAATAGTTCCTATAAGAATGGGTTAATAACAAATATAAAAATAGTAATAATAAGATTTTTACTATTTTTTTTTAAAATTTAAATAATTTAAACATAATTCAACATTTTTTGCAGAAAAAAATGGTATAAGAAAAGGAAATCTAATTTTTATGTGGAAAATTAGATTTAGGGAGGTGAAAGTATGATTACTAATTATGAAATAAACAAATCTACACTTGCAATAATACCATTAAATGAAAATTTATCTAAAATATATGAACATAATAATATTTTAACTATAAATAAAAGTGTGTCTGATATAATAAATTATAGTTGTAAATATTTTGGTAGTTCATATAATGGTAGATATGAAGGGTCTAAAAATCTATTAGGGGTTAGTTATAAACTTCCAATAATAATAGAAGAGACAAATGAAATAATATTTTTTCCAACAAGTTCTCCTAGATTTAATAATTGTTCATGGATATCATTAAAAAATATAAATGATTATTCAAAAAAAGATAATAAAGTTCTAGTAAATTTTAAAAATGGATTAAATTTAGAATTTGATTTATCTATATTTTCATTTGAAAATCAAATATTTAGAGCATTAAGATTAGAAAATATATTAAAAAGGAGAAAAATATCTTAAAGTAGTTATATAAATAGCAAAAAATATTATTTTTGCTATTTTTTTGTCTATATTTATGGTATAATATTAAGTGTGTATAGGAGTATTTAAATTTAGAAAATTTAAAAAATAGGCGATTTAATAACGAAAAGAGGCATAGTTATGATTTTAACAGAAATTAAACTCGTTAATTTTAGAAATTATAGTAATGTTAAAATAAAACTATCAGAAGGTATTAACATAATATATGGAGAAAATGCCCAAGGAAAAACTAATATATTAGAATCTATTTATGTTTTAGCGCTTACAAAGTCCCATAGAACATATATTGATAATAGTTTGATAAAAATAGGATCTAATAAGTCAAAAATAAGTGGAATATTACTTAAAAATAATATTAAAACTAAACTTTGTGTCGAAATTACACAAAATAATAAAATATTAAATATTGATTCAAATATAGAGCCTAAAGTAAGTAATTATATATCAAATTTGAATATTATATTTTTTTATCCGGAAGATTTAGAATTAGTCAAGGGTAATCCTGTAGTAAGAAGAAAATATATAAATACACAATTAAGTCAATTACAATCTAATTATATGATTATATTAAATGATTACAATAGACTAATTAAAATGAAAAATAAATTTTTAAAAACAAAACAATTATATTATGAAGAAGATAAACAATATTATTCAATACTTAATGAACACATAATTAATAAGGCAGTATCTATATATTTATTAAGAAAAAAATATATAGATAAAATTAACGAATATGCACATGATGTTTTTTTTAATTTAACAGGAATTAGTGACTTTTATATTAAGTATAAACCTATAATAAAAATCAACAATGATAAAAATTTAATAATTGAAGAATTAAAAAAACAATTTGAGTTAAAACAAAATGAAGAATTTAGATTAAAAAAATCAATAGTTGGACCACATTTAGATGAATTTGAATTTTATGTAAAAAATAAAAATTTAAAATCATTTGGTTCTCAAGGACAACAAAGAATGGCTGTTTTATCAATGAAATTATCAGAAGTTGAAATATTTAAAGAATATAAAAATTCTTATCCTATATTACTTTTAGATGATGTTTTTAGTGAGTTAGATAATAAAAAGAAAAATCATTTACTTAAGTATATTGATAATAATATGCAAACAATTATAACGACAACAGATTTAAAAAATATAAATAAAAAAATGCTAAAAAATTCAAAAAGATTTAAAATTTCAGATGGAAATATAATAAAAGAGGTGGAAGAACATGAATGAAAATAATATGCATTATGATGCATCAGATATACAAGTATTAGAAGGATTAGAAGCAGTAAGAAAAAGACCTGGTATGTATATAGGTACTACTGATGTAAAAGGGTTACACCATTTAGTATGGGAAATTGTCGATAATAGTATAGATGAGGCTTTAGCAGGTTACTGTAAAAATATAGAAATAATTATAAATAAAGATAATTCTGTAACAGTAAAAGATGATGGTCGTGGCATTCCAGTAGGAATTCATCCAAAAACAAAAATATCAACTGTAGAAACAGTTTATACAGTTTTACATGCAGGAGGCAAATTTGGAGGCGGAGGCTATAAAGTATCAGGTGGATTACATGGAGTAGGAGCAAGTGTTGTAAATGCCTTATCAAAATGGGTAAATGTCACAGTTTATAAAGATGGTAAAATATATGAAGTAAAATTTGAAAACGGTGGAAAAACTTTACAAGGACTAACAGTAGTTGGAAATTGTGATATAAATAGAACAGGAACAACAGTAACATTTAAACCAGATCCTGACATATTTGACACAGATATATACGATTATTCAACTTTAAAAACAAGGACAAGAGAATTAGCATTTTTAAATAGAGGGTTAAGATTAACTTTACGTGATGATAGAGATATGGAAGATACAACTGGTGAAACCTTTATATATGAAGGTGGTATATCTGAATATGTAAAATTTATAAATAAAGGAAAAACTCCACTTCATGATGAAATAATACATTTAGAAGGTGAAGAAGATAATATAGTTTTTGAAGTTGCTATGCAATATACAAATGATGAAAATAATAGGATATATTCATTTGTAAACAATATTAATACACATGACGGTGGTACTCACGAAGAGGGAGTAAGAAGGGCTTTAACAAGAATAATAAATAATTATGCAAGAAAGACAAATTTGTTAAAAGAAAAAGATGAAGCATTATCAGGAGATGATGTTAAAGAAGGTTTAACAATGATTGTTTCTTGTAAACATCCAAATCCTCAATTTGAAGGTCAAACAAAAGGTAGACTTGGAAATTCAGAAGTAAGAAAATTAGCAGATAATGTATTTTCAGAAGGATTTGAAAGATTTTTACTTGAAAATCCTGAAAAAGCAAGAATAATAGTAGAAAAATCAATGTTAGCTGCTCGTGCAAGAGTAGCTGCAAAAAAAGCAAGAGAACTTACAAGAAGAAAAAATGATTTAGATGTTGTTAATTTTGGTGGAAAATTAGTTGATTGTAAAGAAAAAGATCCATCAGTTTGTGAAATATTTTTAGTCGAAGGAGATTCAGCAGGTGGTTCTGCTATAAAAGGTAGAAATAGTATGACACAAGCTATACTACCACTTAGAGGAAAAATATTAAATGTAGAAAAAGCAAGAATGGATAGAGCACTTGCAAATGAAGAAATAAGAACAATTATAACAGCATTTGGTACAGGAATTGGTCAAGAGTTTAACTTAAGTAAATTAAGATATGATAAAATAATAATAATGACCGATGCCGATGTTGATGGTTCGCATATTAGGGTACTTTTATTAACGTTATTTTATAGATTTTTCAGACCAATTGTTGAAGCAGGACATGTTTATGCAGCTCAACCACCGTTGTTTTGTATAAAACATGGTAAAACAATAAAATATGTATTAAATGAAGAAGAAAGAGATGAATATTTATCTAAACTAAATACGACAAAATATGAAATAACACGTATGAAAGGTTTAGGTGAAATGGATGCTGAAGAATTAAATGAAACTACAATGGATATAGAAAAAAGAGTTCTTCGTAAAATAACAGTAGACGATATAATAGCAGCAGATGCAGTATTTAGTAAATTAATGGGAGAAGAAGTAGAACCAAGGAGAGAATTTATTGAACAAAATGCAGTATATGCTGAAAATTTGGATATATAGGAGGTTAATATGGATCATAGTAGAGATAGAAAACAGGAAAACAACATAGTAAATGAAATAGAAACATCTTTTCTAGAATATTCAATGAGTGTAATTGTATCAAGAGCATTACCAGACTTAAGAGATGGTTTAAAACCTGTTCATCGTAGAATTTTATGGTCAATGTACGAATCAGGATATACACCAGATAAACCTCATAAAAAAAGTGCTAGAATAGTTGGAGATGTAATGGGAAAATACCATCCACATGGAGATTCTAGTATATATGAAGCAATGGTAAGGATGGCTCAAGATTTTAGTTATAGATATACATTGGTAGATGGGCACGGAAATTTTGGTAATATTGAAGGTTATGGCGCAGCTGCAATGCGTTATACAGAATCAAGATTATCAAAAATATCACTTGAATTATTAAGAGATATAAATAAAGATACAGTAGATTTTACACCTAATTTTGATGAATCTGAAAAAGAACCTGCAGTTTTACCATCAAAATTTCCAAACATTTTGGTAAATGGTACAATGGGTATTGCTGTAGGTATGGCAACTAATATACCGCCACATAATTTAGGTGAGGTAATCGATGGTTGTATTGCATATATAGATAACCCTGATATAGATACATTAGGATTGATGCAGTATATAAAAGGTCCAGATTTTCCAACAGGTGGCATAATTTTAGGTAATTCAGGTATTAGAAAAGCTTACGAAACAGGAAGAGGAACAATAACAATACGTAGTAGAGCTACGATAGAAGAAAAAAATGGAAAAAATTATATTGTTATAAATGAAGTACCATATGGCATAAATACATTGGAATTAAAAAATAAAGTAGCAGAATTAGTACATACAAAAACAATAGATGGAATATCAGATTATCATACTGATTTAAAAGATGGCGTAAAAATTACAATAACTCTTAAAAAAGATGCTAATCCTCAAGTTGTATTGAATAATTTATATAAGCATACTGCTTTTCAAACAAATTACGGAATTATATTTTTAATGCTTGATAATGGTGTTCCTAAAACATTACCATTAAAAGATATAATTTCTAAATATATTGATTATCAAAGAGAAATAATTATAAGAAGGACAAAATTTGATTTAGATAAAGCAGAAAAAAGAGTACATATTTTAGAAGGTTATAAGATTGCTCTTGATAATATAGATGAAGTAATTAAAATAATAAAGGGCGCAAAAAGTGATGTAGAAGCAAAGGAAAAATTAATTGCTAGATTTTCATTTACTGAAATTCAAGCAGATAGCATTTTAGAGTTAAAGTTACGTAGATTAACGGGATTAGAAAGAGATAAAATAGAATCCGAGTTAGCAGATTTGTTGAAGTTAATAGAAGAATTAAAATCTATTTTATCTAGTGAACAAAAGGTTTTAGATTTGATTAAAGCAGAATTAACAGAAATAAAAAATAAATATTCAGATGAAAGAAAAACAAGTATAGATATGACTTCTATTGATTATATTGAAGATGAATCATTAATACCAGAAGAAAATATAATAGTAACATTAACGGATAAAGGATATATTAAAAGAGTAAATAGTCAAACATATAAAACTCAGAATAGAGGTGGAGTTGGAATAAAAGGTATGGCAACTAATGAAGAAGACTTTGCTAAATATTTAATACCAATGAAAACTCATGATTACATATTATTCTTTACAAATAAAGGTAAGGTATATAGAATTAAAGGTTATGAGATACCAGAATACAGTAGACAGTCTAAGGGATTACCTATTATCAACTTGTTACCAATTGAAAAAGAAGAACTTGTTACTTCAATGTTGTGTATTGAAAAAGATGATAAAAATGAATATATTGTATTTTGTACACAAAGTGGTTTAGTTAAGAGAACAAGAATTTCAAAATTTGATAATATAAGAAAAAACGGAAAGATAGCTATAACTTTAAAGGAAAATGATAATTTATTATTTGCAAGAAAAACTGATGGTGAAAAAGAAATTCTTATAGGATCATCTAATGGAAGAATGATCAGATTTGATGAAAATGAAATAAGAGTTATGGATAGAACTGCTTCCGGAGTTAGAGGAATAGATGTAGGAAATGGAATATGTGTAGGTTGTGAAATTGCAAATAAGAATCAACAAGTCTTGGTAGTAACAGAAAATGGTTATGGAAAAAGAACTAGTGTTGAAGAATATAGAATAACACACAGAGGAAGTAAAGGGGTTAAAGCATTAAATATTACAGAAAAAAATGGAAATATTGTTTCATTTAAATGTGTTGATGGAAATGAAGATTTAATGATAATAACAGATAATGGAATTATTATTAGATTACCTCTAGAACAAGTATCTGTGTCAGGAAGAGTAGCACAAGGTGTTAAATTGATTAATTTAAAAGATAATCAAAAAGTAACAACTGTTGCTACTGTTGATAAAAATCACGATGATGAATTAGAAGAAGCAGAATAACATTTGCTTCTTTTTATTTAAATTATATATTTAATTAAAATATTTTAATGTTTCACGTGAAACATTAATAAAAAATATAAAGCTTTTGAATAAAATATATGTTCCACGTGAAACATTAATAAAAAAATATAAAGTTTTCAAATAAAATATATGTTCCACGTGAAACATTGATGAAAATATAAAGTTTTTAAATAAGTATATGTTCCACGTGAAACATTAATAAAAAAATATAAAGTTTTAGAATAAAATATATGTTCCACGTGAAACATCGAATCATACTATAAAAGACTTGCATTAGAAATAAAAATAATATATATTATCTATGCACAGTAATTATATTTGAATCAGGTCAGAGTTGGAAAACAGCAGCCTTAAGAATCCCTAATTACGTGTGCTTTTTTTTGAAATAAGGTGTTTTTATGAGTAAATATATGGAATTAGCTATTAAAGAAGCAAAAAAGGCTTATAAAAAAGGTGAAGTTCCAATAGGTGCGGTTATTGTTAAAGATAAAAATATTATATCTAAAGCACATAATCAAAAGGAAAAAAATAAATGTGTTACAAGTCATGCTGAAATTATTGCTATAGAAAAAGCAAGCAAAAAATTAAAAACATGGCACTTGGATGATTGTGAAATATATATAACAATGGAACCATGTATGATGTGCACAGGAGCTATAATTCAAAGTAGAATAAAAAAAATATATTATTCTGTTGAAAATGTAAATTTTGGATACATAAAAAATATCAATACTAAAAATATTGAAGTTGAAATAGGTATGAACTCCGATGAATCTTCTAATTTATTAAAAAAATTTTTTAAATCAAAAAGGTAAAATATATGTTAATTTAATGGTATAATATATTTAGATATAGAGGTGATTACATGTATCAAGCATTATATAGAAAATATCGACCCGACAATCTGTCAGATGTTATAGGACAAAAAGTAATAGTAAATACACTTATCAATTCTATAAAAAATAATAAAATAACTCACGCATATTTATTTACTGGACCTAGAGGTACTGGTAAAACAAGTATTGCAAAAGCATTTGCTAAATTAATTAATTGTGAGGCACCTAAAGATTCAAAACCATGTGGTGTTTGTGTAAGCTGTACACAAACAAGTATGAAGCAAAATACTGATATAATAGAAATAGATGCTGCATCAAATAATGGTGTAGATGAAATAAGAGAAATAAGGAATAAGGTTACGCTTGTTCCTACGTATAGCAAGTATAAAGTATATATAATAGATGAAGTTCATATGCTTACAACAGGAGCATTTAATGCTTTATTAAAAACATTAGAGGAACCTCCTAAACATGTTATTTTTATATTGGCAACTACAGAACCACACAAAATACCAAGTACTATATTGTCTAGGTGTCAAAGGTTTGATTTTAGGAAAATAACTGATTCTGATATAGTTGAAAGATTAAAATACATATGCAAGAACGAGAATGTTGATATAGAAGAATCTGCTTTGTATGAGATAGCAAATTTAAGTGATGGAGGTATGAGAGATTCTATAAGTTTACTTGATCAAATAATATCTTATGTTGATAAAAATCAAGTTATAACTGAAAATGATGTTCATGATGTGAGTGGAACTTTAAATTTTGATAAAATGTTCGAATTTACTAAAACAATTATAAATAAAGATTTAAATTCAATTTTATCATTATTAAAGTTGTACGATGAAAATGGAATAAATATAAAAAAATTTATTGAGCAATTGATTAAATTTTTTGAAAATATAATTTTAAGTAAAGAAACACCATCTTATTTGGAATCAATAACAAACAAGTTTGATAAGTTTACTGAATTTAAGGATATTGAAATTACTCCATTATTAAATTGTATTGAAATATTAAATGAAACATTATATAAAATATCGAATAGCACAAATCCCAAAATTTTATTAGAGCTTTCTTTAATACGAATAGTTGAAAATTTTAAAGCAGATAATTTAAATAAAACATTAAAAGAAAACAGTATAATTGATGTAAAAAATCAAGAAAAAAAAGATAAAACATATGAAAAAAAACATAATGCGTCAAAAGTACACAATGATATTGAAAATGACGAAATTTGTTATAGATTTAAATCATATGAAAAATATGAAAGATTTAAAAAACAAAGAATTAATAATGTATTATCAAATTTAGAAAAAAGCAGAATTCCTTTATTTAAATCAAATTTCGATACTTTAAAACAAAGAATAATTGATCCAACGTATGGAAAATTTATTTCGTTATTATTAGACGCACAAATAAAAGCTGCTAGTAAAGATGGTGTTATAATAGTATTTGAGCAAAAATCATCATCAGAAAGTTTCAATGAAAATATACCTTTAGTAGAAAAATTAATAAATGAAGTATTTGCTGATGAAATAAAAATAATTTCTACATATTTAGATGATTGGAATATAATCAAAACAGAATTTAATAGTAAACAAAAAAAATATGAATATGATTTTGACTTAATTAAAGAAGAAGATATTTATGAAAAAGAAAATAATACAGAAAATGAAATACAACAAACTTTTAATGACTGTATAGAATATATTTAAGAAAAGAGGGAAAAAAATGAATATACAAGCAATGATGAAACAAGCACAAAAATTACAAAAAGAAATGATGGAAGAAAAGAAGAAAATAGATGAAACCGTATTTACTGGCACTTCTTCTTTTGTAGAAGTAAAAGTTTTAGGAAATAAGCAATTAGTAGAATTAAAAATAGGAGAAAAAAATTTATCAGAGGAAGACATAGAAATGTTACAGGATATGATAGTTTTAGCTGTAAATGATGCAATGAAAAAAATTGATAATGAAACAGAAAATAAAATGGGAAAATATACACAAGGATTACCGGGATTATTTTAATATATGACTGGTTATCCAAAAACCATCACTAATTTAATTGAATGTTTGAAAAAACTTCCAGGTGTTGGTGAAAAGTCAGCGGAACGTATGGCTTTATCAATATTAGAATTAGATGATGATGTATTAAAATTTTTTGCTGAAAATTTGCTTTCAGTAAAAGATAAAATTAAAAGATGTTCTATTTGCAATCATCTATCAGAAGAAGATATTTGTGATATATGTGCAGATAAAACAAGAGATAATGGCATTTTGTGTATAGTAGAAGAACCCAAAGATGTAAGAACACTTGAAAAGGTAGGTATTTTTAATGGAAAATATCATGTTTTAGGTGGTCTTATTTCACCACTTGATGGAATAACACCTAATGATATAAATATATCGAATTTAATTGAAAGAATTAAAAATGAAAATATAAAAGAAGTTATAATAGCAGTAAAACCAAGTATTGAAGGTGAAACAACATCATTATATATATCAAAAATTTTATCCGATTTGAATGTTGTGATAAGTAAAATTGCGTATGGAGTTCCGATAGGAGCGGATATGGAATATTTAGATTCATTAACTTTAGAACTTGCATTTGATAATAGAATGAAAATATCAGAATAAAGTTATAATCATAACATATTATTTATTGGGTGGACAAAATGATAAAGAAAATATTTAAAGTTTTAAAAAGACTAGTATTAACTTGTTTTTTGTTATATGGTTACAATTTAATAGCAGCACCTTTAGGAGTAATTATCCCAATAAATATAATAACACTTGTGTTTATAACATTGTTTGGTGTTCCAGCACTTTGTGGGTTTATTGCCATATTCTTGATTGCTTTTTAATGAGGTGGAAGTATGTTAGATGCATATATAGATAGCCAACCAATTTCATATAAGATGTTGGCTAACTCAGTTTATAAAAATAGAATTTCACATGCATATTTAATAGAGACAAATTACAATTCTTCAGGATTTGATTTTGCTCTATCATTTGCAAAATTTTTATTATGCCCTTTAAATAAAAGCAATAATAAAAATTGTGTTGATTGTACACAATGCCATAGAATAGATAATAATTGTTTTTCAGAATTAAAGATACTTAAAAGTGATACTTTACAAATAAAAAAAGAGCAAATAAGTGATTTACAAGAGGAATTTAATTTGAAATCTATTGAATCTAATAAAAAAGTATATATAATAGAAGAAGCAGAAAAATTAAATGAATCTTCTTCGGCTGCTTTATTAAAATTTTTAGAAGAACCAGAAGAAAACATAATTGCAATTTTAATTACATCTAACAAAAATTTACTTTTAAGTACTATATTATCTAGATGTCAAATTATATCTTTAAAAAAGAATCTCAGCAAATCAAAAACCATAGCAGATGAATTATCTGACATACTTTATGTAAAAGAAACAGAAAAAGGTAATTTTATTGAAAATGAAAGCACCATATCAAAGATAGATAGTGCTATTAAATTTTTAAAATTAATAGAAGAAAAAGGTATTGACAGTCTATTATATGTAAATAAAGATTTTAATAAAAACTTTGTAAAAAAAGAAGATTATATTTTTGCGTTTTCATTGTTTATCATAATTTATAAAAGGGCAATAGAAATGAAATTAAATATGTCTAACGATGATACTGATATACTTCAATATTTAGTAAATAAAAATACAGTTAATTTGCTTTGTTCAAAATTAGATCTAGTTTTAGATTATAAAGAAAAAATAAAATATAATTTAAATTTAAATATGTTGATGGACAAGTTTATAGTAGATATGGGGGAATTAAAATGTTAGATGTAATAGGAGTAACATTTAAAGAAAGTGGACAAGTATATTATTTTTTACCTAATAAATTGAATTTAAAGGAAAAAATGCAAGTTATAGTAGAAACGGAACATGGACTTCAATATGCTGCAGTTGTAAAAACTCATATAAAATTAAATGAAAGTCAAATAAAATCGCCATTAAAATCTGTACTTAGGATTGCAGATAAAGAGGATAAAAAAACATATGATAAAAATATAAAAGATGCCTCTTTAGCTTTATCTATGGCAAGAAAAATAGCAGAGAAACTTAATATGAATATATATTTAATAGATGCTATGTATACTTTTGATAGGGATAAACTATTATTTAGGTTTTTATCTGATTCAAGAGTAGATTTTAGGAATCTTGCTAAAGAGTTAGCAAACAAATATAAAACAAGAATTGAATTAAGACAAATAGGTGCTAGGGATAAAGCTAAAGAAATAGGTGGATGTGGCCAATGTGGTAGAAAACTTTGTTGTAGTTCATTTTTAAATAATATGGATTCTGTATCAGTAAATATGGCTAAAAATCAAAATGTCGCATTAAATCCAAATAAAATAAATGGTTTATGTGGAAGACTTTTATGTTGCCTTACTTATGAAGATGAAAATTATAGAATTTGCAAGAAAAATTTACCTTCTGTTGGACAAACTATTAAAACGAAAAAAGGTGATGGAAAAGTAATATATGTTGATATATTAAAACAAAAATATAAAGTTGATGTCCAAGATGTTGGTATAGTAGAGGTTGATTTGTGTAATGAATGTAATTAACTATTTATTAAAGGATAAAAATATAAATATTGTACAAAATACACAAATGTTTAATTTTTCCTTGGATTCTATATTACTTCCTAATTTTGTTACATTGAATAAAAACATAAAAAACATATTAGATATAGGTTGTGGGAATGCTCCCATACCACTTATATTATCAACAAAGACTAATGCAAATATAATTGGTGTTGAAATACAAAAAGAGGTTTTTGATTTAGCTATACAATCTGTTAAGATTAATAATTTAGAAGATAGAATAAAAATATTAAATGAAGATATAAATGAATATGCAAAAAAATTTGATAGAGAAATATTTGATGTAATAACATGTAATCCTCCATTTTTTAAGGTTAATGAAGATTCAAATTTTAAAAAAGATATTTATAAAACCATTGCTAGACATGAAATTAAACTTAATTTGTCACAAGTATTTAAGATATCTAGAAAATTGTTAAAAAATAATGGTGTAATTGCAATTGTTCATAGACCAGAGAGGTTAGTGGAGATATTAGAAGAAATGAAAAAAAATAATATAGAACCTAAAAAAATTCAGTTTGTTTATCCTAAAAAAAATTTAGAAGCTAATATACTTTTAATAGAAGGCAAAAAAAATGGAAATCCTGGATTAAAAATATTACCACCTATTTATACACATGAAGAAAATGGGGAATATACAGATCAGGTTAAAACCTTTTTTAATTAAGGAGTGATTTTATGTCACAAAAAAGTTATAATAATACTCCTACTTTATATTTAGTGCCAACTCCAATAGGTAATATGGAAGATATTACAATTAGGTCATTGAATATTTTAAAATCAGTAGAAGTAATTTTTTCGGAAGATACTAGAGTAACATCATTATTACTTAAACATTTTCAAATATCCAAAAAATTGATATCTAATCATAATTATAATGAAGAAGAAAACAAAATAAAATTAGAAAAGTATTTAAAAGATGGATATAACGTTGCTTTAGTAAGTGACAGGGGAACACCTATTATAAGTGACCCTGGTTTTGTACTTGCAAAACATGCAATTAATTTAGGATATAATGTTGTAGGGTTACCAGGTCCAACTGCCTTAATTCCAGCACTCATAACATCAGGACTTGACCCAATGCCTTTTCTTTTTTATGGTTTTTTGAATAATAAAGAAGGTAAAAGAAAAAAAGAATTAGAAAAATTAAAATTATTACCTTATACTATTATTTTTTATGAAGCACCTCATAGAATAACGAAAACTTTATATGATATAAAAGAAGTTTTTGGAAACAGAAACATAAGCATTTCCCGGGAAATAAGTAAAAAATTTGAAGAAATTTATAGAGGTACATTAGAAGAAGTAATTGAACAAGTGACGGACATAAAAGGTGAACTTGTTATAGTAATTGATGGTAATAAACAAGGTGAAAATTATGACAATTTGACAATTATTGAACATGTAAATTCCATAGTTGCTTTAGGTAATAATCTTAAAGATGCAATTAAAATAGTTGCTGCAAAAAGAGGGTTGCCAAAAAATCAAGTTTATAATGAATATCATGGTATTAAAAAATAATTACTAAATTGTTTTATTTGTGAAAGGTGGTTATTTATATGAAATTAATTGTTGGATTAGGTAATCCAGGAAATGAATATGAAAACACAAGACATAATATAGGATTTATGGTTTTAGACAATTATATTAAAACTAAAAATTTAAAATTTTCTTATAATAAATATGATGGAGTATATACTAAAACTATTATTAATGATGAAAATGTTATTTTTTTAAAACCTCAAAAATATATTAATCTTTCAGGTGAAGTTATTCAAAAATTTATGAGTTATTTTAAAATAGATATAGATGATATATTTGTTATACATGATGATCTTGATATAGAGTGTGGAAGTTATAAATTAAGATATAAGGGTAGTAGTGGAGGACATAATGGTTTAAAAAATATAGAATTTAATTTAGCAACCCAAAATTATAAAAGACTTCGTATAGGAATATCTAATAATAAAATGATAGATACTAAAGATTATGTTTTAGGAAAATTAAGTTCATCTGAAAAAGAAAAAATAAATGAAGTTATTGAGAAATCAGTATACATACTAGACGATTATTTTAAAATGAATTTCAATAATCTTATGAATAAATATAATTGATGTGTGGTACTTAAATAAAGTATCACTTTTAATGTTGATAGGAGGAGTAATATGTCTATATTTGATAATATATTTAAAATTAGTGATAAAAATTCACAAATTACTGGATTAAATGATAGTTTAAAAGCAATTTATGTATTTAATTATTATAATAAAACAAAGGGTAAAGTACTTATTGTAACAAGTACATTATTTGAAGCTAATAAATTTTATCAACAATTATTATCTTATACAGAAGATGTATTACTTTTTCCGATGGATGATTTTTTAACAAGTGAGGCATTAGCTATTTCTCCAGAACTAAAAGATACAAGATTGGAAACATTAAATGACTTATTAGATTGTAAAAAAATAGTTGTTACAAACTTAATGGGATATTTAAGATATTTGCCATCAAAAAATATATATGAATCAAATATAATTAATTTAAAAATTAATATGGAGTACAATAAGGATGATTTAATTACAAAATTAAGTAATATTGGTTATTCACATGAAGTTATAGTAGATAAAACAGGAACTTTTGCTTCCAGAGGATATGTTCTTGATGTATTTCCTGTATCATCGAAAAATCCAATAAGAATAGAGTTTTTTGGTGATGAAATAGAAACAATTAAAGAATTTAATGTGGATAGTCAGCTTACTGTAAAAAAATTAAGTGAAAAAGTAATTTATCCAAATACTGAATTTTTAGTAGATAAAAAATCAAATGTTATAGATAATTTTTCTCAAAAGTATTTGAAAAATTATATTAATCCTATTAGTTTATATAAATTTATGGATGAACCATTTGTTTTTTTTAATGATTATGAAGGTATTAAAGAAAGTTATAAATCTTTAATTGAAGAAATATATGATTATAACGTAGAACAAAATATTGAACAAGATTTTAAATATATGAATGATTTTTATGATATAAATGTAAAATCATTTAAAGATTTTATTTCATTTGACAATGACACAGGTAATGCTGTTGAAAAATACTTAAGTAATGATATTGAAAATTTTAGTGGAACTTTAAATGATATATATAATCGTCTAAATCAATATATAACTAAAAATAAAACTGTTATAATTTGTTTATCAGATAGATATAAAGTAGAAAAATTTATTCGTGAATTTGATAGTAAAAATATAGTTTTCACTAATGAAAATGACATAATTGATAATAAAATAAACATAATAATAAAATCCATTAAGTCCGGATTTGGTTATGAAAATTATATAGTTATTTCAGAAAGTGAAATATATAATAGGAAACCAGATCAATTTAAGTATAAGACTAGTTTTAAATTAGGAACAAAAATAAGAGATATAAATAAGTTAAATGTTGGAGATTATATAGTTCATTATTCGCATGGAATAGGAAGATATATAGGTATAAAAACTTTAAGTAAAAACGGGTTTAAAAAAGATTATTTAGAACTTGAATATAAAGATGGAGATAAATTGTATATACCTGTTGAGAAAATTGAGTTGATAAGTAAATACTCATCTAATGAAGGTATTGTTCCTAAAATAAATAAACTGGGTACTTCTGAATGGCAAAAAACAAAGATGAAAGTACAAGAAAAAATTAAATCGATAGCTTCAGATTTGTTAAAATTATATGCTCAAAGGGAATCTTCAGTTGGAATTAAGTTTGATTCTGATAGTGATGAACAAATACAATTTGAAAAACAATTTACATATGATGAAACTAAAGATCAATTGAGAGTCACTGAAGAAATAAAAAAAGATATGGAAAGTATAAAACCAATGGATAGATTATTATGTGGTGACGTTGGTTATGGTAAAACAGAAGTTGCTTTTAGAGCCGCTTTTAAAGCAATAATTTCTGGATATCAAGTAGCTATGCTATGCCCAACAACTATATTATCAAATCAACATTTTCAAAATGCTTTGAATAGATTTTCTTCATTTGCTGTGAATATTAAATTATTAAATAGATTTACGACAACAAAAGAAGCAAAAACTATAATTAAGGACTTAAAAGAAGGTAAAATAGATTTATTGATTGGTACACATAGAATATTAAGTGATGATATTAATTTTAAAAAATTAGGTTTACTGATTGTTGATGAAGAACAAAGATTTGGTGTAAGACATAAAGAAAAAATTAAACAATTTAAAAATAATATTGATGTTTTAACTCTTTCTGCAACTCCAATACCGAGAACTTTGCAAATGTCAATGTCAGGAATAAGGAGTTTGTCATTGTTAGAAACCCCACCAATTGATAGATATCCTGTACAAACATATGTAATTGCAGAAAATAATCAAATAATAAAAGATGCAATACATAAAGAATTATCAAGGAATGGACAAGTTTTTATATTATATAATAGTATTTCTTCCATGGATAGAAAAAAAATGGAAATAAGTAGACTTGTTCCAGAAGCAAAAATAGTTTGTGCTCATGGAAAAATGAGTAAAACGGAATTGGAAAATATAATGTTTTCTTTTATAAATAAAGAATTTGATATATTATTATGTACTACTATAATAGAAACAGGTATAGATATACAAAATGCAAATACACTAATAATAATGGATTCTGACAAATTTGGATTATCACAACTTTATCAAATAAGAGGTAGAGTGGGACGAAGTAATAAAATTGCTTATTGTTACTTAATGTATGATAAACATAAAATATTATCTGAAATTGCAATAAAAAGATTAAAAGTTATTAAAGAGTTTACAGAATTAGGAAGTGGCTTTTCAATTGCAGTTAGAGATTTATCAATAAGAGGTGCTGGTGATATATTAGGTAGTGAACAAGCTGGATTTGTAGATACTGTTGGTGTTGAAATGTTTATAAACATGCTTAATGAAGAAATACAAAAACAAAAAGGAGAATTAGTTGAAAATAAAGAATCCAGTGCAAATGAAATTCCACTTTTAGATGTAACTACAAGTATAGACGATAAATATGTATCTGATGTCCCACTTAAAATAGAAATACATAAAATGATAAATAGTATAGATTCTAATGAAAAACTAGATAAAATAAAATCTCAAATAGAAGATAGATTTGGAAAAATAACAGATGAATTAGAAATATATATGAATGAAGAATTATTTGAGAAAAAAGCTAGAAATTTAGGAATAAACAAAATTAATCAAACTAAAAATTTTGTAGAACTTATTTTACCACCTCAACTTACTTTAAATATTGATGGTGAAAAATTGTTTATGGGTGCTAATTGTATAAGTAGAATGTTTAGGTTTAGCATGAAAAATAGATCATTAAGTATAATATTAGACATTATTAAATTGGATAAACATTATATATATTATTTAATAGAACTTTGTGATTTAATAAATAATTGTATAAAGTCTAAAAATATGGAATAAAAAAAGACATAAATACCAAACTAAAAACGGTGATGTGTTTATGAAAACAACAGGGATAGTAAGAAGAATAGATAGTTTAGGTAGAATTGTAATACCTAAAGAAATGAGAAATTCCCTTAGAATTATGGAAAATGATATGTTAGAAATAGAAGTTCAAAATGATAATATAATTCTTAAAAAAATCTCAACTTTTTCAGATTCAATAAATTATTTTACCGAAATATTAAAGATTGTAAATAAATTATATGGTTGTGATATATTTATTACAGATAGTAGCATGGTTTATTTATATGTAGGAGTTAATAAAGAAAAATATATTGGTAAGAATATAAGTGAATATTTAATAAAGTGCTTAAAAAATAGAACTATAGTTAAGGAAAATCAGCAAACAACTTTATATATTACAGATGATAGTAATATTTCACCACTAACTTGTAATTATTTGCTTATTCCAATTATAAATTCTGGTGATGTGTATGGAATACTAGGCTTTATGAATTTTGATAATCTTGACAATATAATGAATATAGGTAAGATTATTGAAAAAATATTGAAATTAAAAATTAGTAATTTTTGATTTAATTTTTGGAAATTTTTAATAATTGAATTAATTGTTTTTTGTCAAACCTTGTCTAATTTTGACAATAGTTATGTAAAATGTTGTAAAATGTCGTATAAAAGTTTTATTTCATTATTGTTTAAATTTTTCATATATGATATATTTACAATGTTTTGTTTATAGAGAGGGCTGTCAAAATTGGAACAATACGAATACAAGAAGTATGTTGTACCAATATCTGTAATTTTATTGTTTTTATTAATAAGAAATGTAATTATAGATTTTAACTATGTTGATGCATGGTATCTTTTCGTGATATTTTGTTTTGTAATAAGATATCAATTTATAAGAAAAAAATAGAAAATTATATTACAAAGTGATATAATTTTTTTTTGGTGATATTATGATGATAGATACACATTGTCATTTATCAAAAGATGACTATGAAAATTTAGAAGAAGTAATAAAAAAAATGAATATGAATATGATGATAGCAAGTGGGACAGACATCAATAGTAACAAAGAAATTTTATCTTTGTGTACAGAGTACAATAATGTTTACTGTACTATAGGTATTCATCCTGAATTTGCAAGTATGGATGATGAAAAGATAAATGAGATGTTATTTCATTTAGAAAAAAATTTGTGCAATAAATATGTGATTGGCATAGGAGAAATAGGCCTTGACTATCATTATGAAGGTTATGATAAACAAAAACAAATTAAATTATTTAAAAATCAGCTTGATTTAGCCAAAAAGTATAATAAGACAGTAGTTATTCATAGTAGAGATGCTATAAATGATACTTATGAAATATTAAAAGAATACAAAGATGTAAAAAAAGTCATTCATTGTTATAGTTCTAGTTTGGAGATGGCAAAGAAATTTATTAAAATCAATTGTATGTTAGGAATAGGAGGAGTTTTAACTTTTAAGAATTCAGAAAAACTTAAAAATGTAGTAAAAGATATAAGTCTTAATTATCTACTTTTAGAAACTGATAGTCCATATTTGACTCCAGAGCCTTTAAGAGGTAAAAAAAATGAGCCATATAATATTATTTATGTGGCAAAAAAAATAGCTGAAATTAAACAAATAACCGTAGAAGATGTTTTAAAACAAACAACTCTGAATGCTTTTCATCAATTTGACTTGGATGTTATATTGTGATATTCTTGTATTGGGGGATAAATTAATCATACGCGAGGTGAACAAATGAGTTTATGCCTTTTAGAATTAGTAAAAGAATGGATAGGGATTCTATTTGTTACTATAAGTTCATTATTTGTTAATAATGATTCTATTGATAAAGTTACAGTTGCAAATAATATTGAAAATTTAAATATTAGTACTACAGCGGTTGCTATTAATTATGATACTAAAAAAATATATAATGATAAAATATCATCTGGTACTGAAAATGTAATTACTGAAGGTGAAGTTGGAATAGTATACAACATAGATGGCAAAGAAGTTAAGTTTAGAGAGCCAGTTACAGAAGTAATTGAGGTAGGGACAGCACCTAAAGGGAGTTATGTTGGTAGTATAACTGGATATGGTGCGGATTGTCCTGGATGTTCTGGTACCGTAAGTTGTAAAACTAAAAATGGTTCATATAATATTTCTAAAAAAGGTGAATATTATGATGATGCTGAATATGGTAATTTGCGTATAGTAGCAGCAGATAATTCACTATTTGAATGTGGTACAGTTTTAGATATAACATCAAAAAATGGTGAAAAAATAAATGCAATAGTATTGGATACTGGTTCTTCACTTAGAAGTAAATGGAGAAATGAAGGAAAAGTAGTTGTAGATGTTGCTTTTAAAACGGAAAATGATCCTGAAATATATAAAATAACAGATAGAAGTGATACAGTAAAATTTGAAGTAAAAAGATGGGGATGGTAAAATCCCCTTTTTTTGTTAAATTTATTATTGTGAATTTGTTGTAAATAATTTATAATTGATAATGGTGGTATAAATGGAATATTCTCCAAAAAAAATGACTGAAAATTTAGAATTAAATGATTTCAATTTTAAAAAAAAATTTGGTCAAAATTTTATAATCGACGAAAACATAATTAATTCAATAATAGAAAAATCGCAAATAGATAAAGATACATTAGTAATAGAAATAGGACCAGGAGCAGGTTCATTAACAAATAAATTAGTGAAAAAAGCAAAGAATGTTTTATGTTATGAAATAGATGAGAAACTAAAACCAATATTAGAAAATAATGTTAGATCAGATAATTTAGAAATAATATATAAAGATTTTTTAACTTGTAATGTTAAAGAAGATATAAAAAAATACAAATATAATAAATTATATGTTGTGTCTAATTTACCATATTATATAACAACACCTATAATAATTAAATTAATAGAAGATAATTTATTTGTTGATAAAATAGTAGTAATGGTACAAAAAGAAGTAGGAGATAGATTTAAAGCGGAACCCGGTAGTAAAAACTATAGTTCACTTTCTGTTTATTTAAAATATTATTATGATATAAAAAAAATAATGGATGTTAGTAAAAATGTATTTATGCCTAAACCAAATGTTGATAGTATAGTAGTAGAATTTAAAAGAAAAGAAAATTTAATAAAATTAAAAGATGAACAATTATTTTTTAAATTAATTAGAGATAGTTTTAAACAAAAAAGAAAAACAATAAAAAATAATTTAAAAGATTATAATTTAAAAACAATAGAAAATATACTTAAAAAATATGGATTTGATTTAAATGCAAGGGCAGAACAATTATCGCTAGAAATATTTATCGAAATATCAAATAATTTATAAAAAAAGACATTATAAGACAAATAAAAGTTTTATAATTTTTTTGGTGATACTATGGATATAATAATAAAAATATTATGGTTTTTAGCCACTTTATTAATTTTAGTATCAAGCATATATTTTACTATTAAATTAAAAGCAGTACAATTTAATTTTAAAAATATGTTTAAGTCAATAAAGGCTAGTAAAAATGCAAAAGGAATATCTAATTTTCAGGCACTTATGATAAGTTTAGGTGGAAGAATAGGTGTTGGAAGTATTGCTGGTGTTTCTCTTGCAATATATACTGGTGGAATAGGTTCAATATTTTGGTTAATAGTAACTGTATTTTTATGCGCAACAAATACATTTTGTGAAACTATATTAGGCGGAATATACAAAGAACAGGATGAAGGATATCAATATAAAGGAGGACCATCTTATTATATAAAGAAAGGTTTAAATAATCAAAAATTAGGAGCTTTATATTCTATTCTAATAATAGTAGGTTATATTGGTTTTTTTTGTGGAATACAATCTAATACAATAACAAAAAGCCTTCTAAATGCTAATTTAAATGTGTATGTTATAGCTATATTTTTAGCTTTGATTACATTTGTAATAATATATGGTGGATTAAAAAAAATAACGAAAATTTCTACTGTAATTGTTCCTATAATGACAATTATTTATATATTTATTGCGTTAATTGTATTAATTTCTAATATAAAATTAATACCAGGAATTATCATTGCTATTATAAATGAAGCATTTAATTTTAAATCTTTTTTTAATGGTTTTTTATCAGGATTTTTAATAGGAATTCAAAGAGGTATATTTTCAAATGAATCAGGAATAGGGACAGGGAGTATAGTTTCCTCAACTAGTTATTCTTCTGATTTAAAAAGTCAAGGATATATTCAAATGCTTGGTATATATATAACAACTTTTTTAATATGTCTATCAACTGCTATAATAGTTTTAACTAGTGATTATACAAATGTAAATTATATGGATATGAATGGTATTGAAATAACACAACATGCATTTATCTATCATTTTGGAAATTTTGGAAATATTATACTTACTATTTCAGTTATATTGTTTTCATTCTCAACTATTATAACTGCATATTATTATGGTGAGTCATGTTTAAAATATTTTGGTAATATCAATAGAAAAAAAATAACTATACTGAAATTATTGACAGTTATAATTATATTTTTAGGATGTATAATATCCTCGTATTTTTTATGGTCATTTGTAGATATTATAGTAGCGATTTTAATAATTATAAATGTTTATTCGATAATTTCTTTAAGAAAAGAAATATTAGATTATGTTAATAAAAATTAGTAAATGTGCTAAAATATAGTTGGTGAATGTTGTATGGTTTCAAAAAATTGGGATTTAGTATTAAAAGATGAATATAATAAACAATATTTTAAAAAATTAAGAAGTTTTTTAAAAAATGAATATAATACTAAAATTTGTTTTCCAAAAAAAGAGGAAATATTTAATTCTTTGTTGTACACTAATTATGAAGATGTAAAAGTTGTAATATTAGGTCAAGATCCATATCATGGTGAAAATGAAGCACATGGTTTTTGTTTTTCAGTAAGAAATTCAGTTAAAAGACCACCATCTTTAAATAATATATTAAAAGAATTATATGATGACTTAAAAATAGTAAGAAAAGGAAATGAATTAACAGATTGGGCTAAACAAGGAGTGTTACTCTTAAACAGCGTTTTAACAGTAGTAAAAGATACACCTTTATCACATAGAGGAATAGGTTGGGAACAATTCACAGATTCTATAATAAAAAAAATAAACGAAAAAGATTCTACTGTTGTATATATATTATGGGGTAGTTATGCAAGAAGTAAAAAAGTGTTGATAACTAATCCAAAACATTATATTATAGAGTCAGCGCATCCATCACCTTTGTCTGCGAATAAAGGATTTTTTGGAAGTAGACCTTTTTCTAGAACAAATGAAATTTTAGTTAAAAATGGCATAGAACCTATTAAATGGTAGTTAGGGGGATAGTTATGCAAGAAGTTTACGAAGAATTAATTGAAAAATTTAAAAATTTAAAAAGTGAAAATATTGTTGTAGCAGTTTCAGGAGGAGCAGATTCTATTACATTACTTCATTTAATGGCAAGAGTTAAAAAAGAAACAAATATAAATGTTATATGTGCTCATGTTAATCATAATGTAAGAGTTGAAAGTGAATCAGAAAAAGTTTTTGTAGAAGATTTTTGTAAAGAAAATGATGTTATATTTGAATATATGAAAATAGAAAATTATGGAGATGATAATTTCCATAATGAAGCAAGAATAAAAAGATATAATTTTTTTGAAAGTTTAATATCAAAATACAATTCAAAATATTTATTAACTGCTCATCATGGAGATGATTTAATAGAAACAATATTGATGAGAATAGTTAGAGGTACAACATTTAAAGGGTATAGTGGGTTTTCAAAAGAAGTAAAAAAATCAAATTATACCATTTTAAGACCACTTATAACTGTTACAAAAGATGATATATATGAGTATATAAAAGAAAATAAACTACAATTTGTAGAAGATAAATCTAATTTTAAAGATGTTTATACTAGAAATAGATATAGGAAATATGTAGTACCTGTTTTAAAAAAAGAAGATAAAAACGTTCATAATAAATTTTATAAGTTTAGTAAAACAATTTTAGAATATAATAGATATATAGAAGAACAAGTAAAATCAATACAAAATGAAGTTATTGTAAATAATACACTAAATATAGAAAAGTTTTTAAATTTAGATAAAGTAATACAAGAAAAAATAATTTATATGTTATTAGAAAATAAATATCAAGATGATTTGATGTTAATTACTGATAAACATGTTGAATTAATATATAAATTAATTACTTCAGAAAAAGCAAATACATATGTGTATTTACCTAATAATCTTAAAGCAATAAAATCATATAATAATATCAGTATAGAACAAAATATAAAAGATTCTAAATCATATGAAATAGAAATAACAGAAAAAGTTTTTCTTCCAAATGGAAAAACAATTGAAATGATAGAACAATCTGAATGTGATGATAATAATATATGTAGACTTAATTCAAAAGATATAAAATTACCTTTGTATGTAAGAAATAGAAAAAATGGGGATAAAATATATGTAAAAGGGATGTCGGGCAGTAAAAAAATAAAAGACATATTTATAGATTCTAAAGTAGATTATAGTAAAAGAGATAGTTGGCCTATAGTAATAGATTCAACAGGTGAAATTTTATGGATACCGGGCCTTAAAAAATCTAAATTTAATGTTAAAAAAACAGAAAAGTGTGATATAATACTTAAGTGTTATTAGAAAGGAAGAGATTTGTGAATAAAAAAGCAGTTAAAAAAGGTATATTACCTTATATATTCTTATTTTTAGTAATGCTAGGAATTTTATATTTTTTTAATGTTGCAAATCAAAAAGTTAATGTAATAGATTATCAACAATTTTTAACAGCAGTTTCTGAAAATAAAGTAAAAGAAATAACAATTATACCTAATTCAAATTCTAGATTGTATGAAGTTCAAGGTACAATGGAAGGATATAATGAAAATGAGTATTTTACTTTTAAGATGCCACTTGCTGAAGAAGTAATAACTGAATTACTTTCCTTCCAAAAGGAATATAATTTTAAGTTAGATACTATTGACGATCCCGGATCTAGCCCAGTATTATTATTCATTATAAATATATTACCTATGGTAATATTAATAGGTTTTGCTTTCTTCTTTATAAGTAGACAAATGGGTGGAGCAAATAAATCTATGGACTTTGGAAAAAGTAAAGCACATTTAAGTGAAAATAACAAGAAAGTAACATTTAAACAAGTTGCAGGTTTAACTGAAGAAAAACAAGAAGTAGAGGAATTAATAGATTTCTTAAAATCCCCTGCTAAATTTCAAAAGATGGGGGCAAGAATACCAAAAGGTGTACTACTTGTAGGCCCTCCGGGAACAGGTAAAACTCTTTTAGCACGTGCTGTTGCAGGTGAAGCTAATGTTCCATTTTTCTATATAAGTGGTTCTGAGTTTGTTGAGTTATTTGTAGGTGTTGGAGCAAGCCGTGTTAGAGACATGTTTAAACAAGCAAAACAAAATGCACCTTGTTTAATATTTATAGATGAAATTGATGCTGTAGGTAGACAAAGAGGCGCAGGTCTTGGTGGCGGACATGATGAAAGAGAACAAACATTAAACCAATTATTAACAGAAATGGATGGATTTGGTGCTAATGAAGGTATTATTATAATTGCAGCAACAAATAGACCAGATGTACTAGATCCTGCTTTACTTAGACCAGGCCGTTTTGATAGACAAGTTCAAGTTAATTTACCTGATGCTAAAGGTAGAGCCGAAATATTAAAAGTTCATGCTCAAAATAAAATATTTTCTAAAAACATAAACTTGGATTATATAGCTGCAAGAACTGTAGGATTTAGTGGAGCTGATTTAGAGAATTTGTTAAATGAAGCCGCTTTACTTGCCGTTAGAAGAGGTAAACAGTGTATAACTATGTCTGAATTAGATGAGGCTCAAGATAGGGTTTTAATGGGTCCAGCTAAGGTTTCTAAAAAATATACTGAAAATGATAAGAAGTTAGTTGCATATCACGAATCAGGCCATGCTGTTTTAGGTATAAAATTAGATGGTGCAAATGATGTTCAAAAAATAACTATAATTCCTAGAGGTTATGCAGGTGGATATACTATGATGCAACCAAAAGAGGAAAGATTTACTTCTACTAAAAAGGAATTATTGGAAAGAATTACAGGTTTATTAGGTGGTAGAGTAGCTGAGGAATTAATATTTGGTGAAGTTACAACAGGTGCTCATAACGATTTTCAACAGGCTACTAAAATTGCTCGTGCTATGGTAACTGAATATGGTATGAGTAGTTTAGGACCACTTCAATTAGAAAGTAATGATGAAGGTAGTGTTTTCTTAGGTAGAGATTATAATAAAAGTAGAAATTTCTCATCTCAAGTTGCTTATGAAATAGACCAAGAAATGAGAAAAATAATCGATGAATGTTATAAAAAAGCTGTTGAAATAATAAAGGAAAATAGAAAATTATTGGATTTAATTGCTGAAACTTTACTTGAAAAAGAAACTATAACAAAAGAACAAATTGATTATTTAGTTGAAAATGGTTGTTTACCTGATGAAGATGATGAAAAAGATTTTAGTGAGTTTAAGACAGCTTCATTAGAGGATTTGACTTTAACTGAATTAAAAGATTTAGCTAAAGAAAAAGGAATAAAGGGTTATTCTAAAATGAATAAGGAAGAATTGATTAAGGAATTAGATAAATAATCTAGTTCTTTTTTTAAAATTTTTAAAATTTTAAAAGGTTAAATATTTTTTTATATTGTACACATAATATAAATGTTTATTATAAATAATAACTTTACACTTTTTTATATATCAATGTCAAAAATACTTGAAATATGTCGAATGTGTGTTATAATAATTCTTAGAATAGGATGGTAGAAATATGAAAAATAGTGGATTTTTAAAGAAAATGTCTTTGTTATTATTAATATTTTCAGTTTTTTTTGCTGTAAATACTGTAAGTGCTGAAACAGCACCTAGTACGGTGACAATAGATAAAACAAAAACTTCACAGGCTGATGAATACGGTGAAGATTGGTTAGCTTTTATTAAAGATAATGATGGTAATTGGGAGGAATCCATTAAACTTCCAAAACAATATGTAACAGTAAATGGAGAATCTAGAGCTGCATATTGTATGGAAAAACAAGGAACACCATATCAAGTTGGTGCATGGGGTGACGATGCATATACTTTAAATAAAATTTCAGAACAGACTAAATATGCATATTTATATTTAATTGAAAACGGTACAGCAGCAAAATTAGGTGTTACTGAAGATCAAGCATATTATGTTACACAAGTTGCTTTATGGTGGTATCAAGATCTTGCAAATGGGGTTTCAGATAGTGAAGAAGGCAATTTACCTGCAACATTTAAGAAAGCTTCATTAGAAGCAACAAATTACACAGATCAATATAAATTATATTCAAAAATAAAAAATTTAGCTAATAATGCACTTTCTGCCAAGAAAACTTCATTAACTATAGCTTTAACTGGTAGTAATAGTATGAACTATTCAAGTGATAGAACAAAACTTACATCTACCATTACAATTGATACTGATGAACCTGTATCTAATATATATAATGTTACAATTTCTTCAAAAAGTGGATTTGGTGATGAATCTGGGGTACTAAGTAGAAATGGTAAGACAATAACTTTGAATTTACCAGTTAGTAGACTTAATTCATTAACTGGTAACATTACGGTTACTGCAAGTGTTAAAAGATCAACTTATAAAACATATTTATACAAAACATCTGCTACTAAACCATTAGATCGTTATGATTATCAAAATTTATTAGTACCAATTAAATATGATGAAGCAATAGGGACAGGTAAGACAGTATCTTTTACAAGAACTCATGTTAAAGTTGAAAAAGTAGATGAAGATAATAAACCTGTAAGTGGTGCAAAATTAAAATTAACAGATTCAACTGGAAAAACATTTACATGGACAACTGATGGTAATGCTCATGATGTATATGATTTAGCTCCCGGAACAGTAACATTAGAAGAAATAGAAACGCCAGATGGATTTGTTACTATGATTAAACAAACTAAAACTCTTAAAGCTGGTGAAACTTTAGAATTTAAAGCAATCAATTACAAAGTTAATATTAGAATAGTAAAGCAAGATGAAAATGGTAAGAATTTAAGTGGCGCAAAAATGAGATTTAGCTGTACATCTGGTTATAGTAAGGAGTTTACTACAACTAATGAATATACTTATATAAATGGTACTGATGCAAAAGGTAATAAAATTAGTCCTGGAGATACATGTACATTAGAAGAATTGAAAGCACCAGATGGATATGTTTTAAATAAAGAAAAAGTAACTAGAAAAATATCTTCGACTTCTTCTGCAGATGCAAATACATTTACAATGAAAAATGCTTTAAATGAAATTGAAATAAGTAAACAAGATGCAACTACAGGAGAAGAACTACCTGGTGCTCATTTGGTGTTAAAAGATGTTGTTACTGGAAAAGTAATTGAAGAATGGGATTCAACTGATAAAGTTCATATAGTTAAAGGCTTAAAGGACGGAACATACTCTTTATCAGAAACTATTGCACCAAAAGGTTATATAAAAACAACTACTGCAGTTGTATTTGACGTAAAAGATGGTAAAGTAGATAAACCTGTTGTAATGGTAAATAAACCAACAACTGTAACTTTCCCAAAGAAAGACAAGGATACTTCTGAAATTATAGCAGGAGCAGAGTTAGTCTTAAAAAATAAAAATGGTGAAGTAATCGAAAGATGGATTAGTACTACTGAGCCATATGTAGTTGAACGCTTAATTATAGGGGAAGAATATACAGTGGAAGAGGTAACTGCACCAGAAGGATATGATAAGGCAGAACCTATTACCTTCACAGTAGAAGGTACTGATAAAGTACAAGTTGTAACAATCTATGATAGTTTAACTATAGTGCCTGTTCCAGATACTGGAAGCTTTACTTCAATGATGATTTATGTAGTTGGGGGAGTTATATTAGTGTCAGGAATAGCAGGAACATATTTCTATATAAGAAAACGTAAAAGTGAACAATTTTGAATAAAATAGTTGTATTTATATTTTTAATATTAATGGTTTTAGGATTGACAGTTATTCTTATACCATATAAAAATGAAAAAAAGAATAAGGCCTTTGAAACAATGGCCTTAACTCTTTTAGACGCAAGTAATGATGTTAAAGTAGAATATTTAGAAGAAAAAGATGAACAAATAGAAAATCAGCCTGAAATAGTAGAAGAAAATAATGAACAAATTGATGATGAAGAAAAGCCTTCTAAAAATAGTCAATCTACTTCAAACAAAGAATCTTATATAGGAGTATTAAAAATCCCAAAAATAAAATTAGAAAAAGGATTTTATGATAAAAATTCTAAAAATAATACAGTAGATAAAAATGTAATGATTTTATCTAAGTCAAGTTATCCGGATGAGGAATTAGGAAATGTAATGTTGGCTGGACACAATGGAACAAGTTATAGAGCATATTTTAAGAGATTAAGCGATTTAAAAATTGGAGATGTTGCTTATATAAAATACAATAACGTTGAATATAAATATGAACTTGTTAATGTTTACACACAACCTAAAACGGGGAACTTGATAATTTATAGAAATAATAGTAAGACAGTATTAACTTTAATTACTTGTACAAAAAACTCAAATACTTTACAATCAATATATATTTTTGAAAGAATTTAAATAGAAGGTGTTAAAATGGAAGAAACTAACTTTTTACAAAATCTTTATTCTATATTAGTTTTGATATTTACAACACCTTTTTATTTAGAATTATTTATATTCTTTGCACTTTCTTTGATTATGATGATTGTATTTATGATTAAAAAAAATAAAAAAGTAAGGCATGTCTTATTTTTAATATATGCAATTCTAATTATATTGCTATTTGGATATTATGGAAAATTTTTATTGTATCTTTTTGATAAGTTAGTTGATTTAATATTTAATTTAATATATTTTCCAAATGTAGCGATATATTTTTTAATGTTTGTAGTGCTAAATATTAATACAGTATTAAGTTTATTTGATAAATATAGTAAATTAAAATTTTTAAGTTCAAGATCAAATTTATTCATTAATGTAGTTAATGTATTTTGTTTCTGTTGTACGTATTTGTTTTTTTTCATGATATTAGATGTAGTGGTAAAAAATAATTTGGATTTCTTTTCACAAATGTCTATATATTCAAATCAAACATTTAGAATTCTTATACAAGCTAGTACAATAATGTTCGTACTTAATTTTATAATAGTATCTCTAATTTTAATATATAGAAAAATAGTTAGTTTACCTATAAATAATAAAATGAATAAGAAAAATAATATAAAAGATATAAACGAAGAAGAACAAATAAACAAATCATATAATGAATTTGAAACTCATATTAGCAAAGAAAATATTGATAATTTAAACCATGATAGCAACATTTAATTGTTGCTTTTTATAATTTGTTTTTTAAATTTTCAATCTCGGTTTTCATCGCATTTATCACCTTTTTAATCATTTCTATTTGTTCTTCAACATTATCAGAAGAATTGTTAATATTGTCATCATTTATAATGTGCCTATTAGACGAATTTGATTTATTAGTTCGATTGTTTATTACTTGTTGTTGTGCAGAATTTGTACAAAGAACTTGCCCTATTAGCATAAACCAGTTTCCTAATGAATTTTGCTCTGCCGGGGTTGAATTATCAATTAATATATATCCAATCACGATTGCACTTAAAGTGAATGTTTTTGCGTTTATATTAGGAACTAGATTCATGCATGCTCACCCATTTAATTATATGAAAAACATTAAATATTTAATTTAATGCATTAAAATTATTCTAACAAATGTAATGTTAAAATAAGTAGTAAGTTTAAAGTTTAGAATTATCAAAAAATAGAACAAAAATATATTATAAAGATAAATATATTATAAAGATAAAAGTACAGAAAAATTTTTTTATGCAAAATTTAAAAAATTATTAAAAAAATTCTAAAAATCTATTGATTTTCATATAATAATTGTGTATAATTTTGAATGTGTGGCATGCTATGATGTGTGAGGTTGCTGAAACACCAGGTTAAGTTGTAATAAAACAATTGGCATTCAGGTTTTTACACGGAGCAAGTCTATACTGGATATAGGCGAGAGGAGGATACAAATGTCTAAAACTAAAGTTCGTATCAAATTGAGATCATTTGAACACAAAAGTGTTGATGCTGCTTGTGCTACAATAATTGAAACTGTGAAAAGAACAGGTGGAGAAGTAAGTGGACCTATCCCACTTCCAACTGAAATTGAAAAAATCACAATTTTAAGAGCAGTTCACAAGTATAAAGATTCACGTGAACAATTTGAAAAAAGAACACACAAAAGACTAATTGATATCATAAATCCAAGCAAGGAAACTATAGAGGCTTTAACTCATTTAGATATTCCAAGTGGAGTAGATATTAAAATAATATTATAGGAGGAAAAATATGAAAAAAGGAATCTTAGGTCGTAAAATTGGAATGACTCAAGTATTTACAAAATCTGGTAAATTAGTTCCTGTAACTGTTGTTGAAGTTGAACCAAATATTGTTACTCAAATTAAAACAATTGAAAACGATGGTTATGAAGCTATTCAACTTGGTTTTGATACAAAGAGAGAAAAGTTAGCGACAAAGGCTTCTGCTGGACATACTAGCAAAGCAAATACTACACCTAAGCGCTTCTTTAAAGAAATTAAAGGTGTAGACATTAATAACTATTCATTAGGACAAGAAATAACAGTAGATATTTTTGAGCCTGGTGAAGTAGTAGATGTAACTGGAACTACAAAAGGTCATGGGTTCCAAGGTGTTATAAAAAGACATAATCAAAGTAGAGGACCTATGGGACATGGTTCACATTATCATAGAAGACCAGGTTCAATGGGAACAATGAGACCAATGCGTGTTTTTAAAGGTAAAAAATTACCAGGACATATGGGAGTATTAACAGTAACTATTCAAAATCTTGAAGTAGTAGCTGTTGATAAAGAAAATAATGTAATATTAGTTAAAGGTAATATACCAGGACCTAAAAAATCTTTAGTAATTATAAAATCTTCTGTTAAAAATCCAGGAAAAGTTAATGAAGTAGAGGAATTAAACTCATATGCATATGCAACTCCTGAAATAGAAGAAACAGTTGAAACTGTTGAACAAACAGAGTCAGTTGAAACTGAAGAAACTTTAGAAACAGCAGAAACTACTGAAGAATCAGAAACTTCTGAGGCTACAGAAGAATAGGAGGAATATAGATGTCTAAATTATCTGTATTAAATACTAAAGGTGAAAAAGTAAGCGATATTACATTATCAAAAGAAATCTGGGAAGTACAAAATGATGCTGTATTGTATGATGCAATTACTTTATCAAGAAATTCATTAAGACAAGGTACAGCTGATACAAAAACACGTTCAGAAGTAAGTGGAGGAGGAGCAAAGCCTTGGAGACAAAAAGGTACAGGTCGTGCTCGTCAAGGAAGTACACGCGCTCCACATTGGTATCATGGTGGTGTAGTTTTTGGACCACATCCAAGAGATTACAGCAAAAAAATGAACCGCAAAGAAAGAAGATTAGCTTTAAAAGCGGCTCTATCTTGCAAAGCAAAAGACAAAGAATTAATAGTTATAGATAAATTCGAATTAGAAAGTAATAAAACTAAAGAAGTTAAAACATTACTATCAAATTTAAAAGCTGAAAAGAATGTATTAATAGTTGTAGATGGATTATCAGAAAATATGATTTTAGCTACTCGTAATTTAAGAAATGTTATTTTATTACAAGCTGATGAAATAAATGTTTTAGATATAATTTCAGCAGATAAAATGATAGCAACAGAAAAAGCTATTAAACAAATAGAGGAGGTGCTTATCTAATGATGAGTAATTATAGAGATATTATAAAAGCACCAATCGTTACAGAAAAAAGTTCTGATTTAGCAAAAAATAATGTTATTGTATTTAGCGTTGATGTTAGAGCAAATAAAACTCAAATTAAACAAGCAATAGAAAAAGTATTTAATGTAAAAGTAGATAGCGTTAATACAATAAATGTAAAACCTAAGAAAAAAAGAGTAGGTCGTTACACAGGTAAAACTGTTAAAGTAAAAAAAGCAATTGTTAAACTAAGTGAAGGTAGTTCAATAGAACTTAACTAAGGAGGGTAATCATGGCTATAAAAACATTTAAACCTATGACTAATGGTACTCGTGGTATGTCTAAATTAGTTAATACTGAAATAACTAAAGATACACCAGAAAAATCACTAGTTGTAACATTAAAGAAAAATGGTGGTCGTAATAACCAAGGAAAAATTACATTAAGACATCGTGGTGGTGGAGAAAAGAGAAAATATCGTATTATCGATTTTAAAAGAAATAAAGATAATATAATTGGTACAGTTTCTTCAATAGAATACGACCCAAATAGAACATCAAACATTGCTTTAATTAATTATTCTGATGGAGAAAAAAGATATATAATTGCTCCAAAAGGATTAAAAGTAGGGGATAAAGTAGAAAGTGGAGCATCAACAGATATAAAAATTGGTAATTCACTAGAACTTGGAAATATACCTGAAGGTACTTTAGTTCATAATGTTGAATTAAAAGCAGGAAAAGGTGGGCAAATGGCTCGTACTGCTGGGTCTAGTATTCAAATATTAGGACGTGAAGGAAAATACACACTACTTCGTTTAACAAGTGGAGAAGTTCGTAAAGTATTAAGTACTTGTAGAGCTACAATTGGAGAAGTAGGAAATGCTGATCATGAATTAGTAAGCATTGGTAAAGCAGGACGCAAAAGACATATGGGAATTAAACCAACAGTTCGTGGTTCTGTTATGAACCCTAATGATCACCCTCATGGTGGTGGAGAAGGTCGTACACCTGTAGGTCGTAAAGGACCAGTTACTCCATGGGGAAAACCAGCTTTGGGTTATAAAACACGTGATAAGAAAAAAGCAAGCGACAAACTAATTGTACGTCGTCGTAAAAAATAGGGAAAGGAATTGAATTAAATGGCTAGAAGTTTAAAAAAAGGACCTTATGTAGCAGAACATCTAATGAAAAAGGTCGAAAAATCAAATGAATCAGGAAAAAAAGAAGTTATAAAAACTTGGTCTCGCCGTTCAACAATCTACCCTGAATTTATTGGACACACATTTGCTGTTCATAATGGTAAAGAATTTATACCTGTTTATGTTACTGAAGACATGGTTGGTCATAAATTAGGTGAATTTGCATTAACACGTAAATTTGGTGGACATGGCGAAAATAAAGTAAAATAATTTAAGTATCAGGAAGGAGGACTAAAATGGAAGCATTAGCGATTGCAAAAGGAGTTAGAATTGCACCTCGTAAAGCTCGTTTAGTTATAGATTTGATACGTGGGAAAAGCGTAGAAGAAGCAGATAAAATATTAAAAAATATTAATAAAGAAGCAGCTAGACTATCAAGAAAAGTTTTAGTGTCTGCTGTTGCAAATGCTGAAAACAACTTAAATTTAGACAAGTCTAAATTATATGTTAAAGAAGCAATTGTAAACGAAGGACAAGTAATGAAAAGAATGAAATTTGGTTCTCGTGGACATGTTGATCCTATTAAAAAGAGAACAAGTCATATAAAGATAGTTGTTAGTGAAAAATAAGCAAAGGAGGAAAACTCGTGGGTCAAAAAGTTAGTCCAATAGGACTTAGAATTGGCATCAATAAAACTTGGGAATCAAAATGGTATGCAGGTAACAAAGATTTCTCAAAATATTTAAATAATGATGTCAAAATTCGTAGATTTTTATCAAAAAAATTAAAAGATGCTGCAGTAGCAAATATTCTTATTGAAAGAACAAGTGCTAAAGTTGATATAATTATCAATACTGCAAAGCCTGGTGTAGTAATTGGCCATGGCGGTGATGAAATAGAAAAATTAAAAAAAGAGTTATCAAAATTAGTAAATGAAGATGTACAAATTTCTATTATGGAAGTAAAAAACCCAGATATAGTTGCAGCACTAGTTGCAGAAAATATTGCACATCAAATTGAAAATCGTGTTTCATTTAGAATTGCTCAAAAAAGAGCTATTAGAAATGCAATGAAAGCAGGAGCAAAAGGAATTAAAACTTCAGTATCAGGACGTTTAGGTGGAGCTGATATGGCTAGAACTGAAGGATATGTTGAAGGAAATGTTCCACTTCATACTTTAAGAGCTAATATTGATTATGCTCATAAGGAGGCAGATACTACTTATGGTAAAATAGGTGTTAAAGTATGGATTTATAAAGGAGAAATCCTTCCTGAAAAGAAAAATAAGGGAGGTAATGAAGATGGCAGTCATTCCAAAAAGAACTAAATATCGTCGTCCACATCGTTTAGTATATGACGGTATTGCTAAAGGAAATAAAGAATTACACTTTGGTGAATATGGTTTAAGAGCAGAAGAAGGTGCTTGGATAACACAACAACAAATCGAAGCTGCCCGTGTTGCCATGACACGTTATATGAAACGTGGAGGAAAGGTATTTATAAATATATTCCCTCACTTATCATTAACTAAGATACCTTTGGAAACTCGTATGGGTAAAGGTAAAGGACAACCAGAAGTTTGGGTTGCAGTTGTTAAAAAAGGCAAAATTATGTTTGAAGTAAGTGGAGTAAGTGAGGAAATTGCAAGAGAAGCATTAAGACTTGCTATGCATAAACTTCCAATTAAATGTAAATTTGTAAAGAAAGAAAGTGGTGAGACTAATGAAAAATAGTGAAATCAGAAATATGTCAACTGAAGATCTTACTAAAAAAATAGAAGAATACAAAGAAGAACTATTTAATTTACGTTTAAGTCAAGCCACTGGTAACCTTGAAAAACCTTCAAGAATTAGAGAATTAAGAAAGTTAGTTGCTCGCATGAAAACAATTTTACGCGAACGCGAACTATCAGAGTAGGAGGTTAAAAAGTGGAAAAAAGAACTCAAGAATTAGTTGGAAAAGTTGTCAGCGCTTCAGCAGATAAAACAATTACAGTTTTAGTTGAAACTTATAGAAAAGATAATTTATACAAAAAACGTGTAAAATATTCTAAAAAGTATGCTGCTCATGATGAGAAAAATGAGGCTAGTGTAGGAGATACAGTTCGTATTGTAGAAACTAGACCTTTATCTAAAACTAAACATTTCCGTTTAGTTGAAATAGTAGAAAAAGCAATTATATTATAATTGTAAAACGAATAGGAGGATTAATATATGATTCAACAACAAAGTCGTTTAAAAGTTGCTGATAACTCAGGTGCTCGTGAACTTATGGTTATTAGAGTACTTGGTGGAAGCAAAGTTAAAACAGGAAATATTGGTGATATAGTAGTTGGAACTGTAAAAAAAGCAACTCCTAACGGTACAGTAGCACGCGGAAAAGTTGTAAAAGCTGTAGTTGTTAGAAGTAAGTTTGGTCTTAGACGTGAAGACGGTTCTTATATTAAATTTGATGATAATGCTTGCGTTATTATTAAAGATGATAAGACACCTGTTGGAACTCGTATATTTGGACCAGTTGCTCGTGAATTACGTGATGAAAACTACATGAAAATTGTATCACTTGCTAAAGAAGTATTATAGGTTGGAGGAAAAATATGGAATTTAAGACAGGAGATAAAGTAGTTGTTATTTCTGGAAAATCAAAAGGAAAAGAAGGCACTATTACTAAAGTTCTTAGATCTGAAAACAAAGTAGTTGTTGAAGGTGTTAATATTGTAAAAAAACATATTAAACCAAATGGACAATCAGCTGGTAGTATAGTTGATGTTGAAGCTCCAATTAATGCTTCAAATGTAATGATGATTGATCCAAAAACTAAAAAAAGAACTAGAATAGGTCACATGATAGATAAAAATGGTAAAAAAATTAGAATTTCAAAGAAATCTAATGAAAGCCTTGATTAATTGGAAGGAGGGTATTTATGAACCACCTAAAAGAAAAATATTTAAAAGAAATCGTACCTAGTTTAATGGAAAAACATTCATATAAAAGTGTTATGGAAGTTCCTAAATTAGAAAAAATAGTAGTAAATATGGGTGTTGGTGATGCAACAACTAATAGTAAGTTAATAGATGCTGCTATGGCAGATTTAGAAATAATTACAGGACAAAAACCTGTTGCTACAAAAGCTAAAAAAGCAATAGCTGGATTCAAAGTTAGAGAAGGTCAAGCTATAGGTTGTAAAGCTACTTTACGTGGTGAAAATATGTATAACTTTTTAGATAAATTAATATCTATTACATTACCACGTGTTCGTGATTTTAGAGGAGTTTCTCCAAAATCATTCGATGGTAGAGGAAATTATACATTAGGACTTACTGAACAACTTATTTTTTCTGAAATAGAATATGATAATGTTGTTAAAGTACGTGGAATGGATATAGTTTTCGTTACAACAGCAAAAACAAATGAAGAAGCTTACGATTTATTAAAAGGTTTCGGAATGCCATTTAAAAAATAATTATTAGGAGGATATTATGGCTAAAAAAAGCATGATTGTAAAAGCTAGTCGTAAACCTAAGTTCAAAGTACGTGAATACACACGTTGTGAAAGATGTGGCAGACCTCACGCTGTACTTAGAAAATACGGAATTTGTCGTATTTGCTTTAGAGAACTAGCTTATAAAGGACAAATACCAGGAGTTAAAAAATCAAGCTGGTAGGAAGGGAGGATATATATGGTAACAGATCCAATTGCGGATATGCTTACAAGAATTCGTAATGCAAAAGCAATGCGTTATAAAGAAGTTGAAGTACCCGCTTCAAAAATTAAATTAGAAATTGCAAGAATATTAAAAGAAGAAGGATATATTGTAGATTATAAAGTTAAAGAAGCTGAAAATCAAAATATTATTGTTCTAAGTTTAAAATATGGTGAAAAGAAAGAAAGCGTTATTACTGGATTAAGAAGAGTATCTAAACCAGGATTACGTGTCTATGCTAAAGCTGAAGAATTACCACGTGTATTAAATGGACTTGGTATTGCTATTATTTCAACATCAAAAGGCATAATGACAGATAAAGATGCAAGAAGTAAGTCATTAGGTGGAGAAGTATTAGCGTTTATTTGGTAGAAAGAGAGGATTTATATGAGTCGTATTGGAAACAGAATACTTTCATTACCTGCTGGTGTAACTTTAACTGTTAATGATAATATCGTAACTGTAAAAGGACCAAAAGGTGAACTTTCTACTGAAATTAACAAAAATATAACAGTTACAGTAGAAGGTAATGAAGTTAAGATTACAAGAGAAAATGATAACTTTAAAAACTTTCATGGTACTGCAAACGCTAATATCAAAAATATGATTATTGGTGTTTCAGAAGGCTTTGAAAAAAAACTAGAGGCAGTAGGTGTTGGATATCGTTTTTCTTTAAAAGGAAATGAATTAGTATTAAATATGGGTTATTCACATCCAGTTAATATACAAATTCCTGCTGGTATAAAATTAGAAAGCCCTAGTAACACAGAATTATTTGTAAGAGGAATTGATAAGCAATTAGTTGGACAATTTGCCTCAGAAGTAAGAAAAGTTAGACAACCTGAACCATATAAAGGTAAAGGAATTCGTTATAGTGACGAAAGAATTATTCGTAAGGAAGGTAAAAAAGCTTCTAAATAATAGAAAAGGAGAGTAAATTCATGATAAAAAAAGAATCTCGCAATGAAGCTCGTTTGGCTAGACATGAACGTGTAAGAAAAAATTTATGCGGAACTGTAGAAATTCCAAGATTAAATGTGTTTAGATCAAATGGAAATATCTTTGCTCAAATTATTGATGATAAGGCTGGTAATACACTAGTAAGTGCCTCTTCTATTGATAAGGAATTGAACCTTAAAAATGGTGGAAATGTAGAAGCTGCCAAAGAAGTAGGTAAATTATTAGCTCAAAGAGCAAAAAAATTAAAAATTACAAAAGTAGTATTTGATAGAGGTGGATACCTATATCATGGACGTGTTCAAGCATTAGCTGAAGCTGCACGTGAAAACGGTTTAGAATTCTAAGAGGAGGGAAATAAATGGAAAAAACAAAAAGAGAACCACGCCCAAAACAATTTGAAGAAGAAATAATCAATATTGGTCGTGTTACAAAAGTAACAAAAGGTGGTCGTCATTTCCGTTTCTCTGCTACAGTTGCTGTTGGAGATAGAAAGGGTCAAGTAGGAATTGGAACAGGTAAAGCAAATGAAGTGCCTGATGCAATTAAAAAGGCTGTTCAAGCTGCAACAAAAAATGTAGTAAGAGTATCAATAGTTGATGAAAGAACAATCCCACATGAAGCTATAGGAGTTAGAGGAGCAAGTAAAGTTTTACTTAAACCAGCTACTGAAGGTACTGGAGTAAAAGCAGGTGGACCTGTTAGATCAGTACTTGAACTTGCTGGAGTTAAAGACATACTTTCAAAATCTTTAGGTTCAAACACTAAAATTAATATGGCATTTGCTACATTAGAAGCATTAAAATCACAAAAAACAGCAGAACAAATTGCTAAATTACGTGGTAAAAAAGTTGAGGAGATATTATAATGAAATTACATAATATTAAACCAGCTGAAGGTGCTACAAAAGTTTCTAAAAGAATTGGTCGTGGTACTTCAAGCGGACATGGAAAAACTGCAGGTAAAGGTCATAAAGGACAAAATGCTCGTAGTGGCGGTGGAGTAAGACCAGGATTTGAAGGTGGACAATTACCACTATTTAGACGTTTACCAAAAAGAGGTTTTAGCAATGCAATGTTTAAAGTAAAATATGCTGTTATTAATTTAAGTGATTTGAATAAATTTGAAGATAATGCTGTAGTAACTCCAGAATTATTAAAAGAAATGGGATTAGTAAAAAATCAATTAGATGGAATTAAAGTTTTAGGAAATGGTACTTTAGAAAAAAAATTAGTTGTAAAAGCACATAAATTTTCTAATGTTGCTAGAGAACAAATAGAAAAACTAGGTGGAAAAGCAGAGGTGATTTAAAATGTTTGCAACGATTAAGCAAATATTTAACCCTAAAAATAGAGATTTACAGAAAAAAATCTTATTCACTTTTGCTGCTTTGTTCATATTTAAACTAGGTACAGCAATTGTAGTTCCTGGAATTGATCAAGCTTCACTAGGAACTAAAAATATGGGATTTTTTGAATTATTAGATGTAATGGGTGGAGGAGCCTTATCAAATTTTTCAATATTTGCATTAGGAGTTGGTCCATATATAACAGCATCTATTATAATTCAATTATTGGAAATGGATATAGTTCCATATTTATCAGAACTTAGGAAACAAGGTGGAACAGGTAGAGCAAAATTAAATCAAATAACAAGGGTAACAGGTATAATATTAGCATTTATTCAAGGATATATGTTTTCATTCACTTATTTAGGTGGTGGAAGTGTTATGGATTATATGCAATTTTCACTTGTGCTTACTGCAGGAACTTGTTTTGTGTTATGGCTTGGTGATCAAATAACTGCAAAAGGGTTAGGAAATGGAATATCAATAATAATAATGGCTGGTATTATTTCAAGCATGCCTAATATGTTTGAAAAAGCATTTACAGGATTTATAGGAAATTCAGGCAGTATTGCAGGTATTATAATGTTTGCAATATATGTAATAATTTATTTAGCTATTATTATAGGTATTATTTATGTACAAAGTGCTGAAAGAAGAATAACAGTTCAATACTCAACAAAAACTGCAAGTAGTGCTTATGGTGGTAATCAAAATTATGTACCATTTAAGTTAAATTCAGCAGGAGTTATACCAGTTATATTTGCATCTGCATTAATTTCTATACCTGGTGTAATCGCAAGTTTTATAAATAATCAAGCATTTTCAAACTTTGTTACAAAATGGCTAACTATGACTTCACCAACAGGCTTTGTGTTATATATAGTTCTTATATTTGCATTCTCATATTTTTATACGTTTATGCAAATTAGACCTAAAGATATGGCAGAAAATTTACAAAAAAATGGTGGATATATACCAGGTGTAAGACCAGGTGAAGAAACAGTTGATTATATAACAACTATTTTAAAAAGATTAACAGTTTTTGGTGCTTTTGCACTTTCAATAATTGCAGCTTTACCAATTGTTTTTGGAATGGTAACTAATTTACCAAGTTCTGTCACAATAGGTGGAACAGGATTGTTAATTGTTGTTGGAGTTTCTCTTGAAACTTATAAACAATTGGAAAGCCAACTTGTAAGTCGTACTTATAAGAAAGGAAGGCATAGACATTGAAAAATATAATATTACTTGCTATACAAGGTGCAGGAAAAGGATCACTTGCTAAAATATTAAAAGAAAAATATGGTTATGAACAAATATCTACAGGTGATATTCTTAGACAAAGAGCAACTGTTGATGATGAACTTGGTATTAAAATTAAGAATTTTATTGATAATGGGATATTTGTTCCTAATGATATATTGTTTAAAGCAATAGAAGACAAAATAACTTCTAAAGAATGTGAAAATGGATATATTTTAGATGGTTTTCCACGTAATATAGAACAGGCTGAAGCATATGATAAAATGTTACAAAGATTAAATAAGGACATTGGAATAGTATTAAATTTGACTTTGCCTGAAGATATGTTATATAAACGCATTATAGGAAGAAGAATGTGTAAAGAATGTGGTGCTATTTATAATATATTTAGTGATGAATTAAAGCCAACTGTAGAAGGCAAATGTAATTCTTGCGGTGGAGATTTATATCAAAGAGATGATGATAATGAAACTGCAATGAAAACTAGAATTGAAAATTATCATAAAGTTACAGAACCGTTAGTTAGTTATTATAAATCTAAAGGTATTTTATATGAAGTTGATTCTAGTGTTTTAAATAATACAGTAGAAACTGTTGAAAAAATATTAAAGGAATTAGGCGAATAAGTATGATTTCTATTAAGTCTCCAAGAGAAGTGGAGTTAATGAGAATAGCTGGTTCTATTGTCGGAGATACACATAAGTATTTACAGAAATACATTAAACCAGGTATAACAACAGAACATTTAGATAAACTAGCTTATGATTATATTATCAGTAGAAATGCTACTCCATCTTTTAAAGGATATGAAGGATATCCAGGGTCTATATGTACTTCAATAAATGAAGAGGTTGTGCATGGGATACCCGGTAAAACTAAATTAAAAGAAGGAGATATAATATCAATTGATATTGGTGCATGTTATAAAGGATATCATGGGGATTCTGCTTGGACATACCCTGTTGGCAAAATAAGTAAAGAAAAAGAAGATTTACTAAAGCAAACAGAAGAATCTTTATTTGCAGGTTTATCAGTTATAAAAGAAGGAACTAGAATTGGTGATATTGGTAATGCTGTTAGTAGTGTTGCTGATAAATACAATTTAGGAGTTGTTAAAGAATTAGTTGGTCATGGTGTAGGTTCAAAATTACATGAATTGCCTGATGTACCAAATTATGGTAAACCTAATACTGGACCTGTTTTAAAAGAAGGAATGGTTATAGCTGTTGAACCTATGCTTAATTTAGGAACAGCAGATGTCTATTTACTTGATGATGATTGGACAGTTATAACAGCAGATTATAAACCTTCTGCACATTTTGAGCATACAGTTCTAGTTACTAAAGATGGTTATGAAATATTAACAAAGAGGTGATTATAATGGCTAAAGAAGACATTATTGAAGTTACTGGTAAAGTTATGGAAGCATTACCAAGTGGAGAATTTATAGTTGAATTAGAAAACAAACATACTGTAATAGCTCGCGTTTCTGGTAAAATCCGTATGTACAATATTCGCATTTTACCAGGTGATACAGTAACAATGGAATTATCCCCATATGATTTAACACGTGGGCGTATAACCTATAGAAAATAATAGGAGGGTAGATTATGAAAGTAAAAGCATCCGTAAAAAAAATATGTGATAAGTGTAAAATAATTAGACGTAAGGGAAAAGTATATGTAATATGTGAAAACCCTAAACACAAACAAAGACAAGGTTAATAGGAGGTGTGTAGATAATGGCACGTATTAAAGGTGTAGATGTACCTAATAATAAGAGAATTGAAATTGCATTAACTTATATTTATGGTGTTGGAAGAAGTTTATCAAATAAGGTTTTAGATAAGGTTAAAATAGACAAAAATAAAAAAGCAGGAGATTTAACTAATGATGAACTTTCACTTATTCGTGATGAACTTAATAATTATTTAACTGAAGGAGATTTACGTCGTGAAGTTAATATGAATATTAAGACAAAAATGGAAATAAATTCTTATCAAGGAACTCGTCATAAAAAAGGTTTACCTGTAAGAGGACAAAGAACAAATAGAAATGCAAGAACTCGTAAAGGAAAAGGAAAAGTTGTTGCTAATAAGAAGAAATAAACTTTAAAGGAGGTTATTTAAATGGCTTATAAACCAAGAAAACGTAAAGTTAAAAAGAACGTTCCAGAAGGTAAAGCATTTATACATTCAACTTTCAATAACACTATTGTTACACTTAGTGATATGAATGGTAATGCTATAAGTTGGGCTTCAGCTGGAACATTAGGATTTAAAGGAAGTAAAAAATCAACTCCATTTGCAGCAGGTATGGCAGCAGAAGCTGCAGGAAAGGCTGCTGCTGATATGGGAATGAAAAAAGTAGAAGTTTATGTTAAAGGATTAGGTTCTGGTCGTGAAACTGCAATTAGATCATTACAAACAGCAGGACTTGAAATTACAACTATATCAGACGTAACACCAATACCTCATAATGGTTGTCGTCCACCAAAACGTCCACGTGGATAAAAGAAAGGAAGTGCTCTTAGCATGTTAAATTTTGAAAAACCAATTTATAAAATTACTGAATATATTGAAAATAATAATTTTGGAAAATTCGAACTTGAACCTTTGGAAAGAGGTTTTGGAACAACAATCGGTAATGCATTAAGAAGAATCATGTTATCAAGTATGCCAGGAAGTGCAATAGTTGCTATAAAAATAGATGGAGTTATGCATGAATTTCAAACTATAGAAGGCATATATGAAGATGTTACAACAATAGTTTTAAATTTAAAAAATGTTGTTGTTAAAAATTTAACTGGAGAAACTAAAGAACTTCATTTATCTGCTTCAGAAGAAGGAATTGTAACAGCAGGAGATATTACTGCTGATCCAGATGTTGAAATTATAAATAAAGATCAAGTAATTGCCACTTTATCTAAGGGTGGAAAATTAGAAATGGATCTAATTGTTTCAAATGGGCGTGGATATGTTCCATCAGTTGATAATAAAAAATATGTTGAAGGGAATAAAATTGGATTTATTCCAATTGATGCCCTTTATTCACCTGTAGAACGTGTTAGTTATGAAATTGAAAGTGCTCGTGTTGGACAAGATGCAAGTTATGATAAATTAATAATGAATGTTCAAACAAATGGTTCAATTAAACCAGAGGAAGCTATGGCTTTGGCTGCTAAAATACTTATTGAACATTTAAATATAATAACTGATTTAAATGAAATAGCTGATGTTACAGGTATTATGAATTCAAAACAAGAAGATAGTAAACTTAAAAAACTTGAAACACCAATTGACGAATTAGATTTTTCAGTTAGAGCATATAACTGTTTAAAAAGAGCAAATATTAATACTTTAGGTGATTTAACTGAAAAGACAGAATTGGAAATGATGAAAATTCGTAATCTAGGTAAAAAATCTTTAAAAGAAGTTATTGATAAAATTAAAGAAATGGGACTTAGATTCCGTGATGAAGATTAATAGTTAGGAGGAAATACAATGGCTTATAGAAAATTAGGACGTACTAACAAACATAGAAGAAGTATGCTTGCCAATCTAACTAAAGACTTAATTATGAATGAGAGAATAGAAACAACAGAAACAAGAGCAAAAGAAACTCGTAAATTTGTTGATAAAATGATTTCATATGGTAAAGATGGTTCATTAGTTGCAAGAAGAAAAGCATTAGCATTCTTACAAAATGATACAGCTGCAGTTAAAAAAGTATTTGATGACTTAGCAGTAAGATTTGCTAATCGTAATGGAGGTTATACTAGAATTTTAAAACTTGATGAAAGAAGAGGAGACGATGCTTTAGTTGTTATCCTTGAATTAGTAGAAGGAGATGCAAAATAAGCATCTTTTTGTTTACATTTTTTTACTTGAAATTTAATTTATTGTAGTTATTTAATTGACATAATATTATGGCTGTTATAATGAAAATAAGTATTGAGGAGATTTTATGGGAAGTTATAGTGGAAATAGTTTAAAATCTATTATAGGATTATTGTTTATATTAATATCGATATTGTCTACAATTTTTATTAATGAAATAGTTGGGATTGTACTTGTAGTAATTGCTTTGATAATAGGTTTAACTAATTTAAAAGAAAAAATATTTATATCATTTGTTATAATCATGGGATCAGTTGTTTTAATTATATATTTTGGGTTAATGTTAATAACAGGCACTAAAATATTTGGAAACAATACTAGTAATGCTAGAATAATAGTATCTAACTATGCTAAAGAAATACAAAATTCTTATTATTTAGCAATTTTAAATGGCAAGGCGGAAGACCAAAATACTTTAGATTCGTTAATAATAGAAAATTATAACAAAGATGTAACATGTGAGAAAAAAATATTAGCTCTAAATGGACAAATTGAACTTGAAAATTGCACGATTAAAGGTTATCGTGGAACATACAATTATAAAAATGGAGTTGTTGAATAAAAAAACAATATATTAATTTAAATATATTGTTTTTTTATGAATAAATATGTATAATTACTGCATAATTTTATAGTAAAATTAATAGGTTTAAACTACCAATTAAAAGAATATGCTCCATTAACAAATACTTTATAATTATCAAATTTTATATCATCATATTTTTTATCATATGGAAAATCTAAATTAAAGTTTGCAGATCTGCCACTTTTGATATCACTTTCTATATCATCATCTATGCCAACAACTTTATCTCCTTGATAATAAACAACTGAAACTGCTATATATTCAATAACATCTTGTGAATTATTTTTAACTTGTACAGCAATTTCTTCACCATTATTATTGTGAGTAACTTCTAATTGATCATAATAAGATATTTCATCAGTTTTTTCTACATCAACATAGATTTTATAATTATCAAAATTTTCCGGAGTATCATACATTTCAACGGCTATTTCCCCATTTGAACCAATACCTAGTAGTTCTTCAGAATCACTTCCAACTATTGTATTATTGGCGTCATAAAATTCTACTTCAATTTCCATATCAACTGCAATATTATTGTTATTTTTTGCAAATACTACTAATTTGCCTTGTTCTGTCACAGAACCACTACTTGTTATATTCTTTCCTAAATTCTCACTTGAATAATTTTCGTTTTTATCACTATTTGTGCTTGCATTAGTTCCTGTGGAATTTGGTGTAGAACTTTTTGAACAACCTGTTAATATAATAAATGATAAAACTATACAAGTAAATATTTTAAAATAGTTAAATATTTTTTTATACATATATTTATTCCTCCTTTCTTATGATATTATAACTTAAAAAATAATATTTTGTAAATAGATTATAATAAATTGAAAAGATATTTAAATTTCAATAATATGTCTATTGATAGTAAAAAATCTATATCTATGGAGTTAATATAACTAGAAATAATATGTATTCAAAAATAAAACATTGGTTTAATCATATTTTTATTTGATTTAATGTACGAATTTATATTATAATGATAATGGTGATGATATGAAAGCTTTAATAACAGGTGCTAGCTCTGGACTAGGTAGAAATTTTTCAATAATATTAAGCGAAATGGGATATGATTTAATATTGGTTGCAAGAAGAAAGAAAAAACTAGAAACTTTAAAAAAAGAATTAAAAACAAATGTAGAAATAATTACGCTTGATATATCGAGTTCATATAATTGCATGAAACTATATGAGCAAGTTAAAGATGAAGATATAGATATTTTAATAAATAATGCAGGTTTTGGTGTATTTGGTGAGTTTACAAAAACAAACATAGAAAAAGAACTAGATATGATAGACCTTAACATTAAAGCAGTTCATATGTTAACAAAATTATTTTTAAAATATTTTAAAAAGAAAAATAAAGGCTATATTTTAAATGTAGCTTCTTCAGCAGCCTTTTTACCAGGGCCTCTAATGGCAAGTTATTATGCAACTAAATCATATGTATTTAATTTAACAATGGCAATTTATGAAGAATTAAAAAAAGAGAAAAGCAATGTGTATGTAGGTGCTTTATGTCCAGGACCTGTAGATACAGAATTTAATAAAGTTGCAGGTGTTAAATTTGGAGTAAAAGCATTACAACCAGATGAGGTTTGTAAGTATGCTATAAATAAAATGTTTAAAAGAAAATTATTAATAATACCTGGATTTACTATGAAATTTGTATATATATTTAATAGATTTGTTCCTATGAAGTTGAAATTAAAAATGGCTTACAATATTCAAAAATCTAAGAAGGATTAACATTATGTAATATTTATAAAATATTTACAATAAAATTAACTATAAAAACGTTATTAGGATTGACTTTTTATAGTTTTTTTTATATAATTGAACTTGGTACATTTAATCAATCCCACATGTGATAAGTCTTGGGACAACTTATCATTTGTAAAGGAGAAAGGAAGACAATATGAAAAATTCATATATGCAAAAAAAAGAAGAAGTTGTTCGTAATTGGTATGTGATTGATGCTGAAGGTAAAAATCTAGGTCGTATTGCTACTAAAGCAGCTCATATATTAAGAGGAAAACATAAACCAACTTTTACACCACATGTTGATTGTGGAGATAACGTTATAATAGTTAATGCTTCTAAAGTTAATTTAACTGGAAATAAACTTAACGATAAAATTTATTATAATCATAGTGGATATACAGGTGGTTTAAGGGAAAGAACAGCAAAAGAAATGAAAGAAAATTATCCTGTTGAAATGATTGAAAGAGCAGTAAAAGGAATGCTTCCAAAAGGAAGACTTGGAAGACAAATGTATAAAAAATTATTTGTTTATGCTGAAAGTGAACATCCTCATATGGCACAAAAGCCTGTGGAGTTAAAGGACTAGGAGGGTTTTAAATGGCAGAAAAAAGAATATTTTTAGGAACAGGTAGAAGAAAATCTTCTGTTGCTCAAGTAAAAATGGTTCCAGGAAAAGGAAAAATAACAGTTAATGGAAGAGATGTTAGAGAGTTTTTTCCTTATGAAACAAATGTAATGGATTTAATGCAACCACTAGTTTTAACAAAAACTGAAGAAACTTTTGATATAGATGTTAAAGTTTCAGGTGGTGGATTTACAGGACAAACAGGGGCTATAAGATTAGGAATTACGAGAGCATTATTAGAATATGATAAAAATACTGACCCTAATAGTGAAACAAGCTATAGAAAAATATTAAAAAGAGCTGGAATGATTACAAGAGATTCTCGCGTTAAGGAAAGAAAGAAACCAGGTCTTAAAGCTGCTCGTAGAGCGCCACAATTTTCAAAAAGATAATTTTCAAAAGAACGATTTATTCGTTCTTTTTCTTTATTTATATTTATTTTTACTGTATAATTATTTTAGGTGATATTATGAATAATAAAGTTGTAATTATAGGTTGTGGAAATGTTGGTATGAGTTATGCATATGCACTTTTAAATCAAAAAACTAGAGTAAATGAACTTGTACTTATCGATTTAGATGAAAAGAGAATAGAAGGAGAAGTAATGGATTTAAATCATTGTTTACCATTCGCTCCAACTCCTATGTTAATAAAAAAAGGTACATATGAAGATTGTAATGATGCAACAATAGTAATGATAGCAGCAGGCGCAAATCAAAATCCTGGTGAAACTAGAATGGATTTAATAAATAAAAATAGTAAAATATTTAAATCAATTATAGAAAAAGTTATGGAAAATAACTTTAAAGGAATATTTTTAATAGCAACAAATCCACTTGATGTAATGACATATATTACTTGGAAATATTCAGGTTTACCTGCTAAAAAAATAATAGGAAGTGGAACTATATTAGATACTGCTAGATTAAGATATATGATAAGTGAAAAATTAAGTGTAAGTGCTAAAGATGTGCATGCATATGTGATAGGTGAACATGGTGATTCAGAGTTTGTACCTTGGAGTAGTGCTAAAGTAGGACCACAAAATATAAAAGATTTTTTAAGTGATGAAGAATTACATAATATTTGTGAAGATGTAAAAAATGCTGCTTATGAAATAATCGATAGAAAAGGAGCAACATACTATGGCATAGGTATGTGTCTAGTTAGAATAACTAATGCAATATTAGGTGATGAAAACAGTATAATAACAGTTTCTTCATATGATGAAACAAATGACATATTTATAGGTGGCGCAACTATAATAAATAAAGATGGTTGTAAAGAAAGAATGTACATAAAATTAAATGATAGAGAAACTGAACATATGAAAGAATCTATAAATGTAATTAAAGAAGCAATTAAGTCAATAGAATAACAGGTGGTATTATGAGATTAAGTCATGATTGGAAAGAATATGAATTAATAGATGCAGGAAATGGTGAAAAACTAGAAAATTGGAATGGAATTATTTTAAGAAGACCAGATCCACAAGCTATATGGCCAATAGAAAATATAAGTGATAATTGGAAAAATCCAGATGGATTTTATCATAGAAGTACAAGTGGAGGGGGTTCTTGGGAATTTAAAAGGAAATTACCACAATTTTGGTATGTTAATTATAAGAACCTTACCTTTAAAGTAAGCCCTACTAATTTTAAACATACAGGTTTATTTCCAGAACAAGCAGTTAATTGGGATTTTGTTATGGAGAAAATAAAAAAGAGTAATAGAAAAATTAAAGTTTTAAATTTGTTTGCATATACAGGTGGTGCAACTATGGCGTGTTCTTCTGCGGGTGCTGTTGAAGTTGTTCATGTCGATGCTGCAAAAGGTATGGTTGAATGGGCAAAAGAAAATATGAAATTATGTAAACTTGAAAACAATAAAATAAGATTTATAGTAGATGATTGCATTAAATTTGTTGAAAGAGAAATAAGGCGAGGAAATAAATATGATGCAATAATAATGGATCCTCCTTCATATGGTAGAGGTCCTAATGGAGAAAAATGGAAATTTGAGGAAAATATTTGTAACTTGATAGATTTATGTATAAAAGTATTAAGTGATAAACCATTATTTTTTCTTATAAACTCATATACAACAGGAATATCAAGTTCTGTTTTAGAAAATATACTTAAATCAAGACTTTTACCAATTTATAATAATGGAACAGTAGATTCTGGAGAAATAGGACTCCCAATAACTAAAAACAATATGGTTTTACCTTGTGGTATATATGGAAGATGGCAATGCAATGATTAAAATATTATATGAAGATAATCATTTATTAGTTGTTATAAAACCAATAAATATTCCTGTTCAAGAAGATAATAGTAAAGATGAAGATTTACTTACTATTTTAAAAAAATATATAAAAGAAAAATATAATAAACCAGGCAAAGTTTATTTAGGACTTGTACATCGTTTAGATAGACCCGTTAGTGGTATAATGGTGTTTGCTAAAACAAGTAAATGTGCATCTAGATTGAGTGAGCAAATAAGAACTAATAAATTTACAAAAATTTATTTTGCTGTTACTTGTAATAAGATAGAAAAAAAAGAAGATATTTTTGTAGATAAACTTTTAAAAGATAATGTAAATAATATTGTAAAAATTGATGACAATGGTAAACTATCAAAATTAAAGTATGAACTATTGCAGTATAATGATAAATATAACTTATCATTAGTTAAAATAACTTTAATAACAGGGAGATCGCATCAAATTAGAGTTCAATTTTCTTCAAGGAATTTAGCTTTGTATGGTGACCAAAAATATAATGCTAATTCAAAAATAGGACAACAAATTGCTTTATTTGCAGGTCATTTAGAGTTTAATCATCCAATAACAAATGAAAGATTGATATTTGATGAACAATTTCCTAATACTATTCCTTGGAGTTATTTTAATAAAGTAAAGTAAATAACATATATTTAATTAAGGTGATTTTATGACTAAATATAAAATATATGTTATTTTTTTATTGATTGTTTTTATATGTGCATTTGGCTTTGTTAAGGCAGGTAGTAATGAATTATCTTTATTAGGTAAAGTAATATATATTGATGCTGGTCATGGAGGTTTGGATCCTGGAGCAATCTATAAAGACATATATGAGGCCGATATAAATTTAAATATAAGTTTAAAACTTGCTGATATTTTAGAAAAAAATGGTGCAATTGTACTTCTTACAAGAACAGGAGATTATGATCTATCTGTTAATAATGCAGTAAATAGAAAAAGAAGCGATCTATCAAGAAGGGCAAATATAATTAATGATTCAAAGTGTGATTTATATATATCTATACACCTTAATTCGATAGCTTCTTCTACTTGGAGAGGTGCACAAGTTTTTTATGACGATATAAATCCTAATAATAAAAAAATAGCTGAAATTTTACAAAAAAGATTTAAAAAGGATTTAAAAACAACAAGAGAATATAAAGAAATGACAGATATGTATATGTATAAAAGAATAAAAGTACCGGGAGTTTTAGTAGAAGCTGGATTTTTAAGTAATTCAAACGAAAGATACCTATTACTTAAACCTACTTATCAAGATAAAATAGCAAATTCTATATATAGTGGAATTTTGGAGTATTTTCATATGTAATACAATAAAATTTCATATTTTTTTCATATATAGTGTGGTATAATTAACATAGGGTGAAGATATATGGCAAGTAAAATATTCAAAACATTAGATGAGCAAATAGACATTCTCAAACAAAGAGGTTTAGTTATAGAAGATGTCGAAAGAGCAAAAGATGTTTTATTTAAAGAAAATTACTTTTTTATAAATGGATATAGGCATTTTTTTACAGGGGATTGTAAAGATGCAAATTTTAAAGAAGGTACTACTTTTGAAGAGTTATATTCTATATTTACTTTTGATAGAAAAATTAGAAATATATTTTTTAAAAATATTTTAATTGTAGAAAACAATATAAAATCTATAATAAGTTATAGATTATCTAAATCTTATGGTTATAAGGAAAAAAATTATTTAAATCTTGAAAACTTTAATCAAGATTCTATGAAAGTTAGACAAGTCAATGATGTACTTTCAAAGATGAAAAGGCAAATAAGAATAAATGGAAAAAAGCATACTGCAACAATGCACTATATAACTAATTACGGTTATATTCCAATGTGGGTACTTGTTAAAGTATTATCTTTTGGTATTGTTTCAGAATTATATAACATATTAAAAATAGAAGATCAATTGGAAGTTGCTAATTACTATGGACTTAAAACCGAAACTTTAGGCATTTATTTATCTATATTAGCTAATTTCAGAAATTTGTGTGCACATGAGGATATACTTTATGATCATAGAACGCAAAGGGCTATTCCTGACGATGTAATACATACTAGATTACAAATAGAGAAAGTTGAAGATTCATATAAGTATGGTAAAAATGATTTGTTTGCCCTTTTAATCATTTTAAAGTATATGTTAAGTGAAGATGAGTTTAGAGATTTATATAGTGAACTTGGTTATGAGATTGATTTATTAGAGGGAAAGATAAAAGTACTTGAGGTTTCATCAATACTTAATAGGATTGGTTTCCCTACTAATTGGAGAGAAATAATTGAATAGGAGGAAAATATAAATTAAATGAAAAAGATTATACCACATGTTTTAACAAGTTTAATTACAATTTTAGTAGTTTTTTCTGGATTATTTATATATGATGTCATTAACAAAAAAGAAGAACAAGTATATAGTGAAAAATCAAATTCATATGTAAGTATTTCAGAATCAGATAGCATTAAAACTAGTGTTGAAAAAATATATGATTCGGTTGTTTTAATTGAAACTTATAATGGACAAACTGCTGTTGCTTCAGGTACTGGATTTGTATATAAAAAAGATGATAAAAAAGGTTATATTTTAACTAATTATCATGTTTTAGAAAATTCTAATAGAGTTCAGGTTACTTTTACAAATGGTAAAAAAGTAGATGCAACTTTATTAGGTTCAGATGTGTATTATGATATTGCAGTTTTAAGTGTTGATGAATCTGCTGTTATTGATGTTGCTGAAATTGGGTCTAGTGAGGCAGCTAATATAGGCGATACTGTATTTACTGTAGGTTCTCCTTTGGGTTCAAATTATATGGGTACTGTAACAAAAGGAGTTTTATCTGGAAAAAATAGGGAAGTAACAGTAAGATTAAGTGATAATTCTTTTTATATTATGGAAGTTTTACAAACAGATGCTGCAATTAATCCTGGTAATAGTGGAGGACCTTTAGCTAATATAAATGGACAAGTAATAGGTATTACTTCACTAAAATTAGTACAAAATCAAGTTGAAGGTATGGGCTTTACTATTCCTATAGAGTTAGTAATGTCATGTGTAGATTCTTTAGAAAAAGGTGAGGAAATACAAAGACCGTATTCTGGTGTAAGTACTACGAATATAAATAACGTGTTTTATTTAGCGAATTATGATATATATATTCCAAACGATGTAACTTTTGGAGCTGTTATAGTAAATGTAGTTAATGGCTCACCAGCACAAAAATCAGGATTAAAGGTAGGAGATGTAATTTTATCAATAGATGATGAAGAAGTAAAAAATTCAACTTATTTAAAATATATACTATATAAACATAAAATAGGTGATAAAGTTAAAGTAAAATATTATAGAGATAATAAAATAAATGAAGTTGAAATGACATTGTCTAAGTCTTCTAGCGAATTATAAAAATATAGGTATTTGAAATGCACCCCTTAGAGTAGACATCATAAAAAAGGAGTTAAAAAAAATATGATAGAATAGCATCTCGAAAGGAGGTGCTTTTCTTATGGCAACAAAAGGTCAAAAATTTCGTAAATATACACTAGCTGAGAAAGAAGAAATACTACAAAAACATCTTGAAGGTTATTCTGCTAGATATCTTGGAGAATTATATGGAATATCAAAAAAAACGATTGAAACATGGAAACAAAAAATTCTTCATCCAGAAAAATATATTGGTAGAGGTCAAAAACGCGGTAGGCCTAAAGAATCTGAATTAACAAAAGAAGATTGGAAAGAAAGATATGAAATATTAAAAAAATACCAGGCCTTCCTCAA
>CANQID010000002.1 GCA_947623925.1 uncultured Bacilli bacterium | reverse complement strand
TACAAAAAGAGAAAATTGACTTTTCTCTTTTTAATATACTCCTTTTTTATGATGTCTACTAATTAGGGTTCACATCACTTTTAGATTCCCTTTCGTTAAATAAATTTAAAAATTATTTTTTAATCTTTTTTTTATTTTTATTTTTATTATCATTATATATTGAATACCCTGTTATTACTAATGATATCATACTTATCATTAATCCTGCATTTAAACCTCTTGGTATATATTCAAATTCAATTTCATGCTCTCCTACATCTAATGTAACTCCTATAAATGTTTTAAGTAATGTATCATAGTAAACTTCGTTTCCATCAATATAAATATGCCATCCTTTATCTACTGGAATTGATGTATATAATATCTCATCATCTTTTGAAACATTTATTTTACCTTTTATATAATTTCCATCAAATTTTTCTATTTTTAAAAAATCTTTATTTTTTAATAAGTCTATTTTTTGTTCAAACGTTTCTTCATTTAAAGTATAAAATTTATAATCATCTATTTTAATAGAATCTTCAAGTAAAATAATTTCTAAATCTACAATATCTCCTTTGGAATAATTTCCTAATTCTAAAATATTGTATCTATAACTATTTTGATTTTCAGTATCAATTATACTTTCTCCATTTAATAAAATATCAATTTTTTTATTATAATCTGATGATATATAAGCATATAATATTCCATCATTTTGAACATTTATTTTAAAATTCATAGAAGAATCTTTTGATGACAATATTTTATCATATTGTTTATATTTTTCTATGTCTTCATTTAATTTTAAATTATTAAGTTTAACATCTACTGTATTTGGAACGAATACATTATCATCAGTATTAGTCATGTAATTCAAAATTTTATTTTGATTATTAAAAGCATCTCTTTCAACCAATTCTAATTTTTCTATTTTATTATTAACCATAAACATAAATGGTAAATAATAATTATTTTCATATAAATTTACATTTTTATTTGTATCAACTAAAGTATAATAAGGTAATTTTCTTTCAGCCATAACATATTTAACATTGAATAAACTATTTGTAACTAATGTAGATCCTAAATAGTTAGTAACATAAAATCTATTAAATATTCCTAAATAATCACCTAACAATTCATTATTTTTTCCTTCATATATAGAACTAAAATGTGATAATCCATTATAATCTAACATCATTGGATCATTTGTAGAATAAGATACTTCTTTATCCATCCTATAAAAACTTTTATCTTTTTCTTTTATACTATCAACTATTTTTCCATAAGAATTTACAAATTCTACATATTCACTTCTTTTAAAATATTTCATATTAGTTACTACAAGTAATCCATTTATAAACATTTCAACTATTATTAATAAAAATATAAATATGTTTAAATTATTATTTTTTCTTTTATATAAATACATACAATAAATAAATAGTAATATAAATGTTCCTATAATTTTATAATATGATTCACCTGTATATACAAATTTATCAATAAGTATTGTTATTAAAAATGAAATCCCTAAAAATTTTATAAGTAAATTTTTATCTATTTTATCTAAATTTATATAACTTTTATATGCAATAACAAGTAATATAAAATCAAACATAAATGAATATCTATAAGCAAATCCAACTGGATGTTGAAAAGTATGCCAAATTATATCTATTGGATAAAATGTAAAACTTATTAAAAATATTGATAATACTATTAATGTTGCCTTTTTTTCTTTTTTATTAATTTTTTTATTAAAGAAATATAAGAAAGTTAAAGCTAACATTATTACTGATATATACACATTTGGTGTGCCTCCAGATAAGTCACTATTTTTAAATGAACCTAAATAAAATTTTGGTAATAAATCTAAAAATGCATATGTTTGTTTAGGTATTAATTCTGTTAAATCTCCATCTACTTTTCCTGAAAGTAAAGCAAATATCGAAGGCAATATTATAACAGCAACTGTTCCAACAGAAAGTAATGTGTATTTAAAGAAATATAAAATTTCTTTTTTATTTTGTTTTATTGAAAAATTATAATTGTTATTTATATATAACTTATATATAAAATATATAAGTGAGGCAATACAAGTCATATACCCTATATAGTAATTTGAAAATATACTTATTGTTAAACTTATATAAAATAATATTGGTTTTTTTTCTATTAACTTATCTATACCTAAAAATATTATTGGAAGCCATATAACTCCATCTAACCACATTATATTTTGACTGTAAACTATATTGTAAGCCGTTAGTGAATATACAATTGAAAATATTAAAGATAGTTTTGTTTTGTCTTTAAATGTCGTTCTAAAATATATATAACTTGTTAATCCACAAAAGCCTATCTTAAGTATATTTATTAAAAATACTGCATCTACTATATTTGTTTTATCAAATAAAAGGAATATTAAATTAAGTGGGCTAAGTAAATAATAACAAACAAGTCCAAACATATTTCCACCTAATGTTTTACTAAATGAGTAAAAAATGTTATTACCATTTTGTATTATATTTTTAAATGCAGTAAAAAATTCTACATATTGATCTTGTAAATCAACTGTTAATACTGTTTTACTTCCAAAAGGATATATCCCAACTATCATATATAGTAATATCATAACTATACATGGTATTAAGAAAGCTAAAAAGTAATTAATTATCTTTTTCTTTTTCATTTTTACTCTCCTTTCTATTTGTTATATATACATATATGAAAAATGTAGTAACAGAAATAATACTTATTCCTCTTGATATATATATTGTTGGTGTTTTTATATACTCAACTGTAATTGTTCCCTCATCAATGCTACCTATTTCAACTAATACTAATCCATTATCAGATTCCTTTACATTAAGATATTTATCTTCTATTTTTGCGCCATATCCTTTATAGTATATAAGAGGTAGTTCTATGTTGGTATTATCATAATCATTTTTAAAATCAACTACTATTTTATTACCAACAGTTTTATGTGTAAATGAAATGTTATTATTTGATGTTATTACATTTCCTCTGTTTTTTATATAATCCAAATCTACTTTTAAAGGTAAATATTCAGAACCAGCACCTAAATAATAACCATCCAAATTTGTTCTACCTCTTAATACTGCGGAAGCTGTTATAGATAATAATGATATTGAAGATAAACAAATTATTATTGTCATTTGCTTTATCCTATCACTTTTTTTCTCAAATAATTTTGAAACTAATATACTTCCTGATATAGTTAATAAAACTGTAGTTATGAAATATAATCTCCAAGGAAATTGTATTAATAGAAAATATTTTTCAACAAATTTCCATGGAAATAAATTACTAGATAAAAATAACGCAATTATACCAATAATAAAACACTCATTTATAAATTTATCTTTTACTTTATTTTTTAATTTTAATATAGTTAAGTATATAAATACTGTTCCTATACCAGCTGGAATCCAAGGGTTTAATGGCAAAATAATTTCTAAAAATAATGCATAGAAAGGTACAGTCCTATTTGCAAGGTTGCTTATTTCAGAACCATTATTAAATACAAAATCATTAGACATCATTTGTTCTAACATAGGAAATATAAAATAACCTGTTATTAATAATGTAATAAAAGCGGATATTATTAAATATTTTATCCTTTGTTTTTCAGTGATAAATTTTTTAAAATTTATTATTACAAATATAAATAATAATACTGAAATTATAATCGTACTTAAAATATGTGATAATATCATACCAGACATACCTATTACTAATATATAAAATTTTTTATAATCACGATTGATTATTTCATATATACCATATATTACTAAAGGCGCAAAAACAAATGCTAATGCCTCACCTATTGCTGCTCGTGGAAACACATCAACAAGTCTATATGAAGCAAATGCATATATTATCGATGATATTACAGCTGCATATTTATTTTTACTAATTCCTTTTACACTAATATACATAGTTATAATTGAAAATAGATTTATAAGAAATAAAAATATTTTATATGATGTATATATGTCTATTCCGATATAATGTATAAAAGCAGGTATATATAAAAATATATCTGGATAAAAAAGTGGATTTGCATATCCATAACCATTTAAATAATTTGAATAAATACTAGGAAATAATTCAACACCAAAACTTTCTTTTATTCCTTTTATTCTAGATAAGTGAAATAATATATCATGACCATACTTTAAAGTAATTGTAAAGATTGATGCTGAACTAAGCAAGGCCAAAACTATTAAAAAGATTACTCTATTTCTTTTATTATCTATTATTTTATTATACAAATTTGATACAAACTTCATTTTTTTCACCAATTAAATTTTATCAAATTACTTAAATAAAGTCTATATAGACTAATTAATTTAATAAATTTTATAATATAAAAACATGAATTTGAAAAATCCATGTTATAATCAAACTCTTAATGAATTTATATCTAAACTAACATTTACATTTTTATTTTGTTTATATTTATCTACAATAAATTTTAATGCATCTAAAATATAAGAGGTATCTTTATATTTTAGAATTATTTGTACTTGATATATTTCATTTATTTTAGGTATTGCTGATGCGGTAGGCCCTAAAACAATTATTGACCTATCTTTTTTCTTTACCTCTTTTAAATATTCTTTTATTTTTTCTGCCTCATCAAATACTTTTTTATAATCTTTACTTTTTACTTCTATTTTGCTTATATTGCAAAAAGGTGGATAATTTAATTTTTTTCTAATTTTCATTTCTTCATTATAAAATCCTATATAGTCATGCTTACTTGAAAAAACAATACTATAATTATTAATATTAAATCCTTGGATTATAACTTCTCCATTTTTATTTCCTCTACCCGCTCTTCCTGATACTTGATTCAGTAGTTGAAATGTTCTTTCTCCACTTCTAAAATCAGGAATATTTAATGTAGAATCTGCATTTATTACACCAACTAAAGTTACATTTTCAAAATCAAGTCCTTTAGATATCATCTGTGTACCTATTAAAATATCATATTTTTTATTTTTAAAATCATCTATTATTTTTTTATGAGCACCTTTTTTACTTGTAGTATCTATATCCATTCTAATTGTTTTAACATTTTCAAATGTTTCATTTACTATTTTTTCTAATTTTTCTGTACCCATTCCATAATCCATAATATCTTCACTTTTACAATTTGGACATCTATCCAATTTTTTATCACCATATCCACAATAATGGCATCTCATTGTATTTGATGATTTATGATAAATTAAAGGTATATCACATTTAGGGCAAGTATGAACATAACCACAATTTTTACAAGTACTAATAGTAGTATATCCTCTTCTATTTAAAAGTAATATTACTTGTTCTTGTTTATTTAATCTATCATTTATTTTTTCTATTAAATCACTAGAAAGTATTTTAAAACCTTTTTTTATTTCATCTTTCATATCTATAAGTTTTACGCTAGGTAATGTAGCATTAACTCTATTTTTAAGTTCAAGTAATTTATATATACCCATTTTAGCTCTAGTATAACTTTCTATACTAGGTGTTGCACTTCCAAGAATTATCGAACAATTATTTTTTTTAGCTCTAAATAACGCTACATCAATAGCATTATATCTAGGATTATTTTCTTGTTTATATGTTTGTGAATGTTCTTCATCTATTATTATTAGTCCTAAATTATTTATTGGTGCGAATATAGCGCTACGTGCTCCTATTACTATATTTACATCGTTATTTCTAATTTTTCTCCATTCGTCATATCTTTCTCCATCACTAAGTGCGCTATGTAAAACTGCTATTTTATTTCCAAATCTATTTCTAAATTTTTCTATAAATTGTGGTGTTAAACTTATTTCTGGTACTAAGACTATAACATTTTTAGTTTTTATAATATTTTCTATTATTTCCATATATACTTCTGTTTTACCACTTCCTGTAATACCATGTAATAAATATGGAACAAATTTATTTTTATTTTTTAAAACTTCATTTACGACTTTATTTTGTTCTTCTGTAAGTGTAACTTTATTTTTTTCAGCATTTACATCTTCTTTTAATCTATATTCTTCTTCTTTTAATTCTTTTATTATGTTTTTATCTATAAGTGTTTTTACAGAAGATGCTGATATTTTTACACATTCGCTTTTTAATTTTTTTCCCGGTTTTAATAATTGTATTATTTGTTTTTGTTTTTCTGATTTTATATTTTCATAATCTTCATTTAAAACTAAATATGTTATATATTTTTTATTTACTATAGTTCCATTTTTTGCTTTCAATGCTTTAGGTAACATAGTTTGATAACAAGTTATTAGATTGCATAATGTTTTTTTAGATATATATTTTCCTATTTCTAATAATTCATCGTTTAAAACTACTTCTTCATCTATTATATCTATTATATCTTTTATATCATATTCAATGTTTTTATTTGTTACATTTAATATAAATCCTTCTAGTTTTTTGTTTCCAAAAGGCACTAATACTCTTTTACCAATCTTAATGTCCTTCTCCATATTTTTAGGTACAGAATAGGTAAAAGTTTTATCTATATTTTTAACTTTTAATTCTAATAATACTTCTACTTTCATACTTCACCTACTTTCCTTTATGGTTTTCGTATAATTTATTATTTTCTCTAATTCTTTTTCTATATTAATTATACCACCCATTTACTAAATTTCCTTTAATAAAATTAAAAATTATAATTAAAAAATCACAGTAAAATTAATACTATGATTTTTTATATTATGACAATAAGGATTTATCTATTTCAATTACAGGACGAAGGCCATATGCATTTGGTCTATTAATCCAATTAACTGTTATTACTCCATTTTGGGTAACATACCATATCTGTTTTGGATTTGATATAAATCCACTAGAAGTCCAATAACCCCAAATTTTAGCAACATCTGATGAAGAATTATAAACATAAATGTTACTATCTTCTATATTACAACCCCACTCTAGACAACTATAACTATAATCGAATAGCCATGCATAGCTACTTTCTCCTGGTGAGCAAACTGGATTTCCATTTGAATTTTTATCACATTTATTATAATGACTGTTACTTTCAAAATAAAACCAATTAGTATCTATTGCAGTTTCTGAATTCCAATCAATATTTCCTGTTATTTCAGCTATTTCATTTGCTGTTATTAAACGAGCAGATGATTTTATTCTGCTATCCCAATTTGATGTGTCAGTATCTAATGCCTCCTGCACCTCTTTCATTTCTTCATTAGTACCCACCGAATTATAAAAAACTGTTGGTGTTGTATTATGATCTAATATCATTTTATATTTATCACCTTCATCATCATATATATACCATTTCATACAACCCTCTTTTATTCTTGTTGGTGTCCCATACTCATTTATATTTTTACTTGCTAATTCTACATTACATTTCTTTGTTAAATCAGTTGGATCTAAATATACTATCCCTTTATGTGTATCATTTTCTGTTTTATTTACTACTTTTCCCCCAAATACATATGGTACTTCTCCACATTTTCCTTTTTCTGTTTTATTTACTTTATCATTTTCTATATTTACTTTATATTCATTTATTTCTAAACATCCTTCTTTTATTTTACTATCTTTATATATTAAATATCCTCCTTTTGCTATCGTTCCTTCTACTTCTACTTTATGTCCATCTAATAAACCTTTTTCATCTACTAATAAAGTCCCATCTAACTCAAAATTATTTCCTAATAATAATTCATTTGCATACATTAAATTTATTCCTTCTATATATCCATATGCTGATGATTCTGCAGTGCTTTTCTTAGATGACTCTACCACATTTATTATTAGTGGTACTGTTATTAACGCTAGTACTGCTAGTATTACTATTACTGCTAGTAATTCTACTAATGTAAATCCTTTTCTCATTTACTTCCTTCTTTCTACTTTATATATATAATATCACACTTATCTTAACTTTTGTCAAGTGGGGTGTGAGCATAATATGAAAAAAGTTTAAAGCATTTTATAATGAAATGTTTGCAACTCACTCAAAGTTATATAAAAAAATACCATTATTGGTATTTTTCACTTAATTCTTTATAATAATTGAATCTTTCAATTGAATTTTCTTTATTTTGTTTTAATAATTCTGAAGCATTTTCTTTATTAATAACTTTTAACATTGAAAATCTAGTTTGAGCATTTATAAAGTCGTCATACAAATCAAAATTAGGTTCTTTATAATCTAAGTAAAATTTCTTTTCTATTGGATTATAATGGAAAATTGGGAAGAATCCACATTCTACTGCTTTTTTACTCATATCTAAACTATTAGTCATTCCACCTTTTATTCCATGTGAAATACAAGTTGAATAAGCAATTATTATTGAAGGCCCATTATATGAAACCGCTTCTTTAAATACTTTTAACACTTGATTATAATTAGCGCCTATTGATATTTGAGCAACATATACATTTGGATAAGAAAGTGCGATTCTAGCTAAATCTTTTTTATTTGATTTTTTTCCATCTGATGTAAATGAAGCAATACTTCCTATTCTACTTGATTTTGATGACTGACCACCTGTATTTGAATATACCTCTGTATCAAGAACCAAAATATTTACATTTTGATTACTAGCAAGTACATGATCTATTCCACCATATCCAATATCATATGCCCAACCATCTCCACCTATGGAAAATATTACTCTACTTGGAATATAATCTTTTAAATCTAATAATTCTTTTGGAACTTCATTATAATCTATTGAATCATACACCTTTTTAGTTATCTCATAATTGTCATAATTATCTAGCCATTCTTTAAATAATTCTTTATTTTTATTATCTAAATTATTTTCCATTATATTTTTTATTCTATTTCTATTATAATTGTTAGCATTTAATATCCCATATCCAAATTCTGCATTATCTTCAAATAATGAGTTTATCCATGGTAATGTATATGGAATACTAGGTATGCTTCCACCATATATAGAAGAACATCCTGTTGCGTTAGCAATTATTAAATTATCTCCAAATAGTTGAGTTAATATTTTTATATAAGCAGTTTCTCCACAACCTGCACATGCACCAGAAAACATAAATTTAGGTTTTATAAATTGTGAACCTTTAACTGTATCTATATTAAATAAAGGTTTATATTTTACATTTTCTTCTAAATAATCATATATTTTTTGTACATTATTGTTTAGTTCTATATCAATATTTTTTGATATTAAAGCTTTTTCTTTACTTGGACATGTTTTTATACAAAGACCACAACCGGTACAATCTTTAATAGATATTCCAAGTATAAAATATAAATTTTCTTTTCCTATAAGTTTTTTACATTTTTCTTTTACAAATTCAGGACTATTTATATATTCTTCTTCATTTAATATAAAAGGTCTTATTACTCCATGTGGACAAACAAATGAACATTGATTACATTCTATACAATTAGAATTTATCCATGATGGTACAAATTCACTTATTTTTCTTTTTTCTAATTTACTTGTTCCACATTCAAAATTACCATTCATTATATCTATAACTTCTGATACAGGAATTTCATTACCTTTTCTTTTTTGGATTTTTTCAAATAAACTTAAATTTTCTGTTTTTTTAGTTTTATAATTATTATCATATTTTACTTCTTTTATATAAGATTTTACATTACTTATAGCTTCTATATTTTTTTGTACTATATCTTCACCTTTACTTGAAAATTTATTTTTTATATCCTCTATTATTTTTTGTTCTATATCAAAATCTACTATATCACTTAATTCTAATATCGCAGTTTCCATTATTGTACTTATTTTATTTCCAAGTCCACTTTTAATCGCTAAAGAATAAGCATTTATAATATACAATTTTATATTTTTATTTATAAGTGTTTCTTTTATATTGTCGCTTATAAATTCATTTATTTCTTCACTTGTTTTTGATGTATTTAATAAAAATATACCATTTTCTTTTATTTTACTTATAACATCAAAATCATTTAAATATGTATCTTTTGTTACAACTAATATTTTTGGATTTTCAACATAATAAGTTGATTTTATTTGTTTATCACTAAACCTTAAATGTCCAAGTGTTACTCCACCTGATTTTTTAGAATCATATTGAAAATATCCTTGTACATATTTATTTGTATTATTTCCAATTATTTTAATTATAGATTTAGAAGCACTAACCATTCCATCGCTACCATAACCATATATAAGCATTTCATCTGATAAAGAAATTTTATAATTTTTATCTATAGGTAAACTTAAGTTAGTTACATCATCTTCTATTCCTATTGTGAAATTATTTTTAGGATCATCAAGCATTTCATATACTGCTTTTATTTGTGCAGGTGTTGTATTTTTACTTGAAAGTCCATATCTTCCACCCACTATATTAAAATTCATATCTTTTAATGCACAAACTACATCTAAATAAAGTGGTTCACCTATACTACCAGATTCTTTTGTTCTATCAAGTACAGCTATATTTTTTACTGTTTGTGGTATTTCTTTAATTAAGTAAGATGAACTAAATGGTCTATATAAATGTACCTCTATTAATCCATACTCATTATTTTCATCAATAAATTCCTTTATTGTTTCACAAACTGAACCCATCGCAATTATAATATTTTTAGCCGTTTTACTTCCATAATAATTAAATGGTTTATAATCTGTATTCGCAATTGAATTTATTTTTTTCATATATTCGTAAACTATATTTGGAATATTTTCATATGTTTTATTTTTTGCTTCTGCTACTTGAAAATATATATCATCATTTTGAGTTGTTCCTCTTACTATTGGTTTTAATGGATTTAATGATTTTTTTCTAAATTCATCAATTTTATTATAATTTACTATTTTCTTTACATCTTCTAATTCTAATACTTTTATTTTATCTATTTCATGACTAGTTCTAAAACCATCAAAAGCATGTAGAAAAGGCATACTTGATTCGATACTTGATAAATGCGCAACTACGGAAAGTAAAGCACAATCTTGTACTGATGAAGACATTAACATCGAAAAACCTGTTGTCCTTGTTGCATATATATCTTGATGATCACCAAATATACTAAGGGCATGTGTAGATAAACTACGAGCTGCAACATGTATAACACAAGGTAACATTTCACCTGCCATTTTATACATATTTGGTATCATTAAAAGAAGTCCTTGACTTGATGTAAATGTCGTTGTTAAACATCCTGCTTGAAGTGAGCCATGTATAAATCCTGAAACTCCTGCTTCACTTTGCATTTCTATTACTTTTACATTTTCATCAAAAATATTTTTTCTTACTTTTTTCCATTCATCAATATGTTCTGCCATTGGACTTGATGGAGTTATTGGATATACTCCTGCAAGTTCTGTAAACATATAAGCAGATGTACTAGTAGCTTCATTACCGTCTATTGTTTGTATTTTCATAAATATCACCTTTTCTTTTATTTTATCTAAAATAATTATACCACAATATTATAGTTAGATTAAAATAAAAAAATACCTTAATACACTTTATTGCTTTTACTAATAATATAAATATACTTAAATATTATAAAAAAAGACCATCAACAAATATTTGTCAATAGTCATAAACATTTTTTAAAATTTATTTTGTTCAACTAGCATATTACTATTATTAATTTCATTTATTTAAATATTATTTGAAATTTATCACTCAATACAAGCATTTAATAATGTAACTATACTTATTAAATCGTTATCACTTAATTTTTCCACAAATTTTAATTTTCTTATTTCATAATCTATACTTCTAATATGTTCACATAAAACTGAACCATGTATATTTTTAGTATCTTCTAATTTATAATGTGTTGGAAAATCTTTATCATTAGATGTAATTGGACACACAATAACCATTTTTGTATTTTTATTAAAAGTATTATTACTAATTACAACTGCTGGTCTAATTCCTGATTGTTCATGCCCTTTTATAGGATTAAGATTTAAAAAAACAATATCACCTTGTTCTGGTATATATTTTTTTACCATATTTCTTTTCCTACACTTTCATCCCAAGAAAAATCTTTAGCTAAATTTTCTCCATTATATTTTTTAAATCTATCCTCTAATGATATTTTCTTTTTTTTAGGTATACTAATAACTATTTTATCATCCACTTTTTCTATATTTAATATGTCATTAGTCTTAATATTTAAAGATTTTAAAATGCTACTAGGAATTCTTATTCCATCTGAATTTCCCCATTTCTGAAGTCTAGCTTCCATATTATCAGCTCCATTCATTTATAGTATATACAATGTTTAAACATATGTCAATTGATTATGAATAAATAATTCATTTTTAATTTTAATTATAAAAAAGACCATCAACAAATATTTGTCAATAGTCATAGATATTTATAAATATTTTTTAAAATTTATTGCAGCTACCACAATCATTGTTAATTACTACATCTTCTTCACTACAAGTATATTGTGGTGTATAAGTATGAGTATAGATGTGTTTATTTATTACATGAGTATGTATAGGACAGCAATGTGGAACTTCGTGATAGAATTCTTTTTCTACACATTTTGTTATAGTTGGTTCCATTACAGGTCCTTCCATTTGTGGTTGGCAACATCCATTATTCATATTCATACCAAATCCACCTTGACGATTGCATCCACAGTTTTTATTAAATAACATAATTTTATCCCCCTTATCTAGTTTATAATATGAGGGTAATTTATAATTGAATATGTTATTTGCCACATTTAAAATATAATATTTAAAATAATTGCACTTATAATACCAAAGATAAAACCACATACAACTTCAAGTGGATGATGGCCTAATTCCTCTTTTAATTTTTTCAAATTTAATTTTATATTATTTTCAAATAATCCATCTATTATTAAATTAATAGCAGATGCTTGCCTTCCACTTTCCATTCTAAGTCCCATAGAATCATAAGCAACTATCAAAGTAAATACAAGTGGAATAGCAAAAAAAGGTGAATCAAATCCATATTGTAATCCCATTATCGTTGTAAGAGATGTAGCAAATGATGTATGACTACTTGGCATTCCACCACTACCATTAAATAATCTTCCCCATCTTAATTTTTTGGTCTTTATTGATTCTATAATAAATTTTAATAATTGACACAACATTAAAGTTAATATTGGCACTAAAACTAATTTATAATTGTTAAACATACTTGCACCTACACTTTTTCTAAATTTTTTAAAAACAATTTACTTTTTAAATACAACCCTGTATACATATCATAATATATATCTAAAAATTCATTTATTTCGTTTTTAGTTAGATCACTTATTTCTAATTTTGTTATTTTAGAAATATCTACATAATAAAACATTCTAATTAATTTTATAGACTTTTCACTTATTATTTTTTCATTTGTATGACAATTTTTGCAAATGTATCCACCTTTATTACTTGATAATGTTATTATATTATTAGTACTTCCACAAACACTACATCTATCCAATATAGGCATAACTCCTAAATAATCTAAATACTTAAGTTCAACTATATTTAAAATTACAAGTGGATCATATCCGTCATTAATTTTATTTATACTTGATATCATTATATCAAATACATTTTTATTAGTTTGTTTTATTACTTGTTCTGTAAGTTCTAATATAAAACTTGCATAACTTATTTTTTCAATATCTTTTACTATATTTTTAAAAGGATTAATTATATCAACATTCATTAAAGTAGAAAGTTTTGACTCTTTATATACTATATTAAAATATCCATAACAGAGTTTGGTTGTTGTAGTTCTAAATTCACTTTTTAATGTCCTAGCTCCTTTAGCAATAACTCCTATAATTCCATGTTCTTTTGTTATTATATTTATTATTTTACTAGTTTCACCATAAGCTTTTTCATTTAATACAATTCCTTCTACTTTCTCTATCATATTTACACCTTCTCAAAACGATATTTTTGTTTTACTTCAGGATATTTTTCTTTGTCTACAAGCGATGTAAACATTTTATATGGTCTAACCCAACATTTACCATCATTTTCTTTATAAACTACCATATCTTCTAAAGTTTCACTATCATGAGCAACACAAATAATTTCTACAATTTTTCCTTTAAAATGTCTATATTTGTCTCCTTGTTTCATTATTATCACTTTCCATTTTTTTATATTTTATATAATATTCAATTTTTCCAGTTTTTTTAAATAAATCCCATAATAATTGTTTATTCATAATAACCACCTTTCTAATATATAGTGGTTATTAATTTACAAAATTATTCATTCTTCAAAATCATTATAACCAAATTCACTTAAATACTTTTCTCTATCTCTCCATTTTTTAATAGTTTTTACAAATAATTCTAAATAAACTCTTTTACCTATTAATTGTTCTATTTCTTTTCTTGAAGACATACCTATTTCTTTTATTTTGCTTCCTTGCTTACCTATTATTATTTTTTTAAGAGAATCTCTATCTACTATAATTGCAACATTAATATTTGAACTTTCTTTACTTGACTTAATGCTTTCTGTTATACAAGTAATTGAATGTGGTACTTCTTGTTCAGTTAAATTAAAAATTTTTTCTCTTACTATTTCTGCTATCATAAAAGATAGTGGTTTATTTGAAATCATATCATCCTCAAAATATTTAATATTATCTTTTAAATATTTTTTCAATACTTCTATTAATGTTTTTAAGTTATCTTTTTTTAATGCAGAAAGTGGTATGATTTCACTGAAATCATATAAATCTTTATATTCAGTTATTTTTAATAAAATTTGTTCTTTAGTCAATTTATCTATTTTATTAATAACTAATATAACTGGTTTATTTTCTTCTTTAAATTTTTCTATTATATACTTATCCCCACTACCTAAAGATTGGCTGCCATCAACTAAAAAAAGAATTACATCAACATCACTTATACTATAATATGCTTGCTTGTTAAGAACTCTTCCTAGTTTATGTGTTGGTTTATGTATTCCTGGTGTATCAACAAACACTATTTGTGACTCTGAATCATTATATATTCCTTGTATTATATTTCTAGTAGTTTGAGGTTTATTTGATGTAATTGCAACTTTTTTACCTATAATACTATTTATAAGTGTCGATTTGCCTACATTTGGTCTTCCAATGAGCGCTACAAAACCACTTTTCATTTTAAATCTTCCTCAGTAAATGGATATGGACATAACTCTTCTACTGTAAACTCTTTTACATCTCCATTATTGCTCATACATACTATTTTCTTATCTTTTTCAAACAATTCTACTATAAATTGCCTACATAAAAAACAACAAGTACTTACCTTTTCACTATCACACATTACATATAATTTTTCAAAATCATTTTTTTTGTATCCATTTGAAATAGCAGTTGTTATTGCATTTCTTTCTGCACATATAGCAGCGCCATATGATGAGTTTTCTACATTAACTCCTGTAAATTCTTTTCCATCTTTCATTACTACAATAGATGAAACTTTAAAATTAGAATATGGACTATATGAATTATTTAATAATTTTAATAATTTTTCTTTCATTTTATCCTCCTATAAAAAATTTAATATTTTAGGTAAAAATATCATTATTCCTGAAATTAACGCAACAAGTGCGAAAACCAATACTGCACCTGCTGCTGTATCTTTTGCTATTTTAGCTAGTGGATGATATTTAGGGCTAACTAAATCTACCAATGCTTCAATAGATGTGTTTATTAATTCTGTTGCAATGACAAGTCCAAATAATATAAAACAAATCAACCATTCAAAATAACTTATTTTAAGTAAAATACCTAATGCTATTACAGTAATACATACAATTACATGTACTGTCATATTTTGTTCTTTTTTAAAAGCGTAAATAATACCTTCTATAGAATATTTAAAACTATTTATAAACCTTTTTAAGCCTCTTTTTTTAGTCTTCTTTCTTAATTCCATATCCATTTAATATTTTCTCCTGTTTTTCAAACATTATTTTCTCATCTTCTTTTTCCATATGATCATAACCTAACAAATGTAAAAGACCATGCACTGCTAAAAAAGCAAGTTCTCTTTTTTCACTATGACCATATTCTTTTGCTTGTTCTTTTACTTTATCAATTGATATATATATATCACCTAAAACTCTATAATTATTTTCATATGTTATATCTTTAAAATCTTCTAATGCAAATGAAATAACATCAGTTGGTCTATCTACACCTCTATATGTTTTATTTATTTCATGTATTTTTTCATTATCTACTATTATTACATTAAATTCTAGATTATCAACATTTTCAAAATCTAATGCATAAATAAGTAAAGGCTCTAAAATATTTAAATTTTCTATTTTTTGATTTGTTTCATTAAAAATGCCTATATTTCTCATCTAATCATCTCTTTTTAATTATAATATAAATCTCTTAGTTTTACAACATTAAAAAAGATAAGATTTTTTAAAATATTACCTTACCTTTTCTATTAAAGATATAAAAAATCCTTCAAAAAATTCATTAGGACAAACACAAACTGTACCATTTATTTTTGTTGGCAATAATGGAATAGTACTATCTATCTTTATAGGAATAATTTTAATAGAAAATTCTTTCATCACTTCATTTATTACTTCTTCATTTTCAAAAGATAAAATAGAACAAGTAGAATACACCATTTTTTGATTTGGTTTTAAAATTGACAATGCTTTTTTTAACAAAGAAATTTGAACAGATTTTATTTTTTCAATTCTATCTTTTGTAAACATTTCATTTTGTTTTAAATTATTTATAGATAAAGTTCCACTACCACTACATGGTGCATCTAATAAAATTTTATCAAATGAAAATAAAGTATCCAAGTTTCTTGAATCTATATTCATAACAGTACAACAAGTAACACCTTGTTTTTCTAAATTATATTTAAGTCTATCGCTTCTTATTTTATTTTTTTCTATTGCAGTTATACATGCTTTATTTTTTGTTTGCATAGCTATTTGCGTTGTTTTAGAGCCTGGGGAAGCAGTCATATCTAAAATGTGTTCTTTTTCTTTTGGGTTTAAAATCATTACAGGCAACATAGAAGAAAGGCTTTGCAAATAAATATAACCTTTATCATATATATCTAATTTTCTAATATCTTCTTCTGTTTTATTTAAAACAACAAAAGCGTTCAAATTCCAACTCACTTCTTTTATATTATAGTCTTTTTCTTTTAATACTTTTAAAACTTCTTCTTTAGTTGATTTTAATGTATTAACTCTAAATGTCATAAATTTTTTTTTAGAATAACCATCTAATATTTTATTTATATCACTGGTACTATATTGTTTTTTTAACTGTTCTAATAAGAAATTATTTATATTATTTTTCACAAATATCACTTTCCATAAATATCGTTTTAATTATAATAACATTTATGCATTTTTTTTACAATAAAAAGAATCTAAAATATAGATTCTATTTGTATTTATCTAACATTAATCCTTTATAATGCTTCCAAGCAAGTATTTTAAATACTTTTTTATCTAATACACTTTCATTAATTGTTTTATTTTTAAGTGCTTCTTTAATTTCATCTATACTCTTTTCATAATCAGAAGTAATAATTAAATCATTTCCTGCAAGTAGTGCCTTTACAGTAGCATTATCTATGTTTTCAACTGCACCCATATTTAAATCATCCGTTATAATTACTCCTGTAAACTCAAGTTCATTTCTAAGTATATTATGAATATTTGATGAAAGTGAAGCAGGATTATCTGGATCAATATTTTTTACAATATTATGACTTACTAATACTGCTTCTGCTCCTGCTTGAATTCCCGCTTCAAATGGAGGCAAATCATTTTTTTGTATATCTTCATAACTTCTTATATCAGTAACAGTTTCTGTATGTGTATCTTTATTATTTCCATACCCTGGAAAATGTTTTAGAACATATGATACATCTGTTTTTTTACTTGCATTTATAACAGTACTTGCATAAGTTGAAGTTAATGCAGTATCTTCTCCTAATGCTCTTTTATACATATAATCTTCTGGGTCTGTCGATACATCTACAACAGGCGCTAAATTAACATTAAGTCCTAAATTTTGTAGAACTTCACTTTTTTTAATAGTGTCATTTTTTATAGCTTCAAACCCACCTTCTTTATATAACTCACTAGGTGATTTAAATTTTTCATCTACAAGGTTAGGATTACTACTAACTCTTACTACACTTCCACCCTCTTCATCAACTGCAGTAAGTAATGGTATATTAGCATTTTTCTGAAGTGTTTTCATTCTATCTTGAACTTGATTTTTAGTTAAATTTTTAAAGTCTTTTTCAAAAAATATATATCCTCCAAATTTATTTTTTTGTAATTTGTCTACTGCATTATCTTCTGGATATCTAACTAATAATACTTGACCTATTTTTTCTTCTAAAGAAAGTTTTTGTAAATCACGATAAGCTAAAACATAATAATCTTTAAATATACCATCATCTAGAAAATCTTTTGGAATTCCATTTTCATCTTTTTCTGGATCAACAGTTTTATAATTAATTATATTATTATTTTGTACACTTTTACTTTTATCTAACAAACCTGTATATTCTATTACAAGTCTATCCCCAATATTTAATTCTGGATTTTGCATATAAAAACTATAAATAACATCATTTTCATCTTGGACTGTAATTTTGTCATTGCTTATTGATAAAACAGTTCCTTCTAATATATTCGTTTCAATATTTTCTTTAGATTTAAATGATAATATAGATATTACACCTATTAAAATAGCTATAAAAAATATGCTGCAAGAAACCATAAATTTTTTATTCATAACATCACCTGTTAAATTATATTCATTAAATTTAAATTTAAGTCAAAAAATTACTTTTTACTATAATTATTTCTACATTTTATATTCTACTACTATAATTAAATTATATCATCTATAAATAAAAAAATTTTATTTTTTATAAATATATGATATTATAAATTATAGTATAGGAGGATGCATATGGTTTTTCTTGCTCAAATAATTGGATTTTGTGCAATAATTATATGGACATACAGTGTACAACACAAAAGTCAAAATAAAATATTATTTTTTCAATTTTTAGCTAATCTTATGTATGGAGTAGAATACTTTTTACTTAATGCTTTTCCTGCTGTTGCAATGAATTTATCATCATCTCTTAGATGTTTATTATTTTATAATAAAAGAAAAAATAATGAAGAGATTCCTAAATTATGGCTTATATTTTTTTTGTTATTAACATTATTTCTTGGTATTATAACATTTGATAATGTAATATCTATAATTCCAATTATCATAACTCTTTTTTATACATTATCTTCTTGGATGAAAGACACAAAATGGTGTAGAATTGTATTTTTAGTCTGTGCTTTTATTTGGATATACTATAATTATAAAGTTAAAGCATATGTTTCAATTATTGGTAATGGTATGGAAATAATATCTGGAGTTATTTCTTTAATTAGATTTGAAAAAAAAGAAAATTAATTTTTATTAAATAAATAGAATATATTTTAGTATGAATGATGTTAGTAGAAGACTTAAACAAATCAATAATGAAAATATTGTATGGATTATTTATTTTTTCATAATAGGATTATGTTTATATGCAAATTATTATGAAAAAAAGTTTTTTTGTACAAATGATATTAAAGCAAAAAATAAATATAGAAATTTAACTATATTTATTTTTATAGTAGCTGTTTTAATCTATTTTTATTTTTTTATAGATAATTACAAAGATTTTAAAGAGTTAAAACCAACTGATTCGTTAAAAAAGAAAAACTTAAGTGAATTAAGTTTGTTAGGTACTGTTTTAATTTTAATAAGTGGATTAATATTTTTATATATTTCTATTGTTGATACAGACTTAGATATAGAGGTTGCATTTAGTTAAAATATTAATTAATAAATTTTAAATAGTCAATAAAATATATTAATTAACTATTTTTATTTTAAAATTTAGTATCAATTGGTTTCCATATCTTATTTTTTTAAATTTGTTTTACATTTTGGACAATATTTACAATCTTTTTCTATATTAGATTCACATTTTTCATATCATATTTTCAACTCATAATTTATACAATATATTTTATCTATAAATATTGTATCAAATTTTAAAACATTTTAAAACTCGAACTTTATAGTCCGAGCTTGGTATCAATCTGGTGCCGAAAAAGAGATTCGAACTCCCGACCTACTGATTACGAGACAGTTGCTCTACCAACTGAGCTATTTCGGCATAACTTAATTATAATATAATATAATTAAAAACACAATAAAAAGATTACATTACTCTGTAATCTCACTGTTTATTTCTATCTCTTTATAATCTGTTATGTCCTCATATACAGAAAAAAACATTTCCAAAATAACTTTATCTTCTTTTATAGTAGTTTTTAAAATACTACTTTTTATTATATATTCATCTTCATTTAAATTTTGTTTTATTTTATTAATAGATAATTCATATGCTCTATCTATAGCCAATTCCTCAGTCAAGACTTCATCAATTACTTCTGTTTCTCTTTCCTTTAATCTTACAAAATGTATAGGTAAAATACTATTAGAAAACAATATTTTTTCATCTTTTATACTACTTTTATACTTATTAAAATCAAATAAATTTATATAATTATTTAAAAATTTAATTGAATAAACTGTTTTTGCATTACCTGTTTCTTTTACTTCTTTATATGTAAATGGATACTCAACAGTTGTCGAATACCATACTTCTCCATATACTTTTCCTGTTGCATCAACTATATTTTTAAGTTCCTCATTTAGTTTAATTTCACCAGATATTATTACATCACCAGGTGAAACATAATCATTAATATTTTTAATAATTACACCACTTGATGCCTTTACACTTTTTATTATTGCAGACTTTTTAGAAACAACATTTCTTTTCCGTTCATATTTATCATTTTTTATAATGCTTCTTTCTTGAACTCTAACAATATATTTAACTCCAACATTCTCTATCTCAAGCCACTCTATTTTATCTTTATATTTATTTAATATATCTTGTTTTATAGTTTGAATTTCATCATAATTTTTTATAAAACTATATTTTTTTATTCCATGAAATTGTAATTCATTTGATATTATTTCTCTTATTTCTTTATCATTATGTACAATTTTTATATCAAAAACCATACTTGTAAGTACTTTTAAAATAACATAACAAATAACAACTGACATAATAAAATAAATATTTTTTATAATTAAATTTTTAAGTTTAATTAATCCTTTCTCATCGACAATTGATATATCATAAATTGTTTTTAATTTAATTAAATTATCATAATCTTTTTTATATATTGTTATATGTACTTCATTATATTTCACATATTTTATATTTAAAAGTTCTATTTTATTATTTACTAATCTATGAATAAATCTTTCTAAATTGTTCCCTTTAACACATACTACTATTTTGCTTTTTATTTTATAAAATAAACTGTTTTTCATATCTACCTCAATTCTACACTTTTAATATTGCCACAAATTAAAATTTCTGAGTTCATTAATTTAGATACAACTAGATTATTTCCTTTTATAACTACAGATCCATTAGAATAATTTATTATTACTTTATCAGAATCAAAATGACCTATTTCTTTATAATTTACAACATTTACTTTATTATTAAAAATATGAACTTCAAAATCATCATCTAATATATAATCTCTAATGCCACTTATTATTCCCATGGTATCACCTATATAAATATATTCTAACAAATATTAATTAATGAAAAATACGATAATTATTAAGTATTTATATTAAAAAGTGATATAATAAAATTGGTGATTATAATGAAACTTTTTTTAGCAATTTTTATTTCAAAAATAACTATAATAATTGGTAAATTACTTCATAAAGGTAGTTCAACTCCAGGCGCTATTGCATTAAAAATCGATAAAAATCTAATGAGCAAATTTACACTTCCTAAAACCATTATTGCAGTAACAGGTTCATCAGGTAAAGGAAGCACTTCTAAAATGATTGCAGATGCAATAAAGAAAAGTGGTAAAAGCGTTGTTCATAATGAAAAAGGTTCAAATTTAGAATATGGAATTGCCACACTATTAATAGAAAATGCAACATTAACAGGAAAAATCAAAAAAGATATTTTAGTTTTTGAAATAGATGAAAGATATACAAAAATTGTATTTAAAAATATTAAACCAAACTTTGTAGTTATAACAAATATAACTAGGGACCAACCACCAAGACAAGGACATTTTGATTTAGTATATAGAGAAATAAAAAAAGCATTAACTAATGATATGCATCTAATATTAAATGGTGATGACCCTTATTTACAAAAATTTAACCTTGAAAAAAATTTCAAAATTACATATTATGGAATAGATAAAAATAAATACTCATACACTAAAAATAAATTTTCCAATTTAAATATAAATTATTGCCCTAGATGCAGTTCAAAATTAAATTATAATTTTTATAATTTTGAATATTTAGGTAATTATTATTGTAGTAATTGTGATTTTAAGACACCTAAAATAGATTTTCTTGCTACTAAATTAAATTATGATAAAAACGAGCTAATTATAAACGATAAATATACAATTAATAATTGTAGTGATATACTTTATTCAGCATATAATACACTTGCTGCATATACTACATTATCTCTTATTGGAATAGATGAAAATAAAATATGTAAGTATTTATCTTCAAATAAAAAAACAACATATGGATTTTATGAATTTAATAATAGAAAATGTTTTATACTTAATAATAAAAATGAAAACTCTGCTTCATTTAATCAATCTTTATTATTTTTAGATGAAAAAAAAGATAAAAAAACTATAATAATTGGTTGGAAAGAAATTAGTAGAAGATATAATTTTGATGATTTATCTTGGTTATATGATATAGAATTTGAATTACTAAAAAAACATGATATAGATAAAATCATATGTGTTGGTCCAAATAGATATGATATAGCAACAAGAATAAAATATGCAGATATAGATAATAAGAAAATAAAAATTATACAAACTTTAGATGAAGCAACTGATTATATAAAGAAAAATACCAATGGAAATATATATGCAATACTAAATTTTGATTATGTAATACCATTTACTAGTTTAATGAATGGACGTGATAAATAATGAAAATAACTATAGCTAATCTTTATTATGATTTACTTAATCTCTATGGTGATAGTGGTAATATAAAAGCTTTAGTAAAAAATCTTGAAAATCAAAATATTAAAGTTAATGTTTTAAATTTATCAATAAATGATGAATTAGATTTTGAAAAATATGATTTTGTTTATATAGGTTCTGGTACTGAAAATAATCAAAAACTTGCTTTATCTCATTTAATGAAATATAAAGATGAAATTACAAAATATATTGAAAATAATAAATTTTTATTTGTAACAGGAAATAGTATTGAGTTATTTGGAAAACAAATAATAGACAATGATAAAATTAATTGTTTAAATATTTTTAATTATGAAAGTATTAAACAAGAAAAAAGGATCGTAAAAGAATGTACATTAAAATGTGACTTCATAAAAACATATATAATAGGTTTTGAAAATCATGATTGTATTATAGATAGCAATAAATATAATCCTATGTTTAAAGATAAAAATAATATAAAAGAAGGAATTCACTACAAAAACTTCTATGCTACCTATTTATTAGGTCCAATATTAATTAGAAATACTGATTTGCTTAAATACATAATTACAAAATTGATTATAGAAAAAGATAAAAATTTTAAATTTAAAAAATTTGATTTTTCACTAGAAGAAAAAGCATATAATAATTATATTAAATGTATGTCGAAAGAATAAAAGGTTATTCATAATTTTGAATAACCTTTTTACATATATCTATTATTTTTTTACATACAACTTCTTTATCATAGTTATCATAAACATATTTTCTTAATTGTTCTGAATCATATTTTTTATAATTTTTCTTCATTTCTTTTATAGCTTCTCTATATTTTTCAACATCATCAACAGGAACCAATATACCTCTTTTTTCATTTACTAACTTATCTGGTCCACCACATGTAGTAGCTATTACTGGTTTTCCACTTGCATAAGCTTCTAATATTGGAATACAAAAGGTTTCTTTTCTACTTGAAACACATAAACAATCACTTTTTGATATTATATCTGGAAGTTGATCATTAGGAATAAATCCTAAAAAATTAACATACTTATCTAATTTTAATTCATTACAAATGTTTTTATAATATAATTCATAATCGCCTTTTCCAACTATATTTAATTTTATATCTTTTATATTATCTTCGTATACTACTTTATTTAATGCTTGTAATAATATTTCTAATGCTTTTACTTTATAAAAATTACAAATGTTAATCAAAGTAAATACTTTATTTTTACTATCTTTAACTTTAAATTTACTTGTATTAATGTAATTTGGCATGATAGAACATTTATTACCCATTTTTTCAACAATTTTTTTTATTACATCATGTACTGCCATACAATATTTAGAATTTTTTATTACAAGTTCATTATATTTTTTATATGATGGATTTGTTAAAACATCATAACTATGATGATGTATTATATATGGTATATTTTCTTTCTTAGATATATATAATGCACCAAGTCCAGCAGGTAATACAGATTCAACTAATATTATATCTACTTTCCCTATCTTTTTTTCTAATTTTTTATATGCTTTATATGCAGCCTTCTGGTACCTTTTATATGACCAATCTAAATTTATTCCTTTAACATTCAATATTGATTTTTGATAAAAATGAAATGGATATTTTTTAGAACTATAACCATCATCTTTTTTTGATTTAAAAAAATTATTTAATTCTTTTAATCCTACTCTGTTTATATTTAAAAATGAAACTTCAGCATAATTATTTAAAGCTTCTGCTTGCTTTATAAAATAATTTCCCCATATAGGATTTGCTTTATTAGGATACCAACTAGGTATTATTAATATTTTCATAACTATTCTCCTCTTTTATATTATACCACAAATATTAATTATAAAAAAAAAGAAAAATTAATTTTCTTTTTCCTATTCACAAGTAAGATTATCATCAACTATAAAATGATTTTCTAATCCATATTTTGTAGGTTCATTTCCATTTATCCAATTTATTCCAGTTGATCTATATTTTGTATAAAAACCTATTGAATCCATTGACTCATTGACAGTTAAAAATAAATCATAAGCATTTTTCACTTCTGTTTTAAATGTTCCACCACATATATTTATTGTTGCTCCTTCTACGGCGTTATTAGTTACAATACCAGAATTAACAGCCAAATTAATTGACTCAAACGTTCCACTTTTTATGTTTATTATTCCACTTCTATTATTATAAACTGCAGGGCCTTTACTTTTTACATCAACGTTTTCTATATTTATCTTATTTGTTCCTTCATTTCTAATACCTATTTGTGCCCAATTATATTCACTAGTAGACTCTTGCCTTATAATTGCATCTTTTATATTTAGTATTGAATCACCCTGAGCTTGTACTGTAGCATTACCACCTGCCTTTGAAACATATTTTCCACCTTCGATATTTGCAGTTGATGTACCATTTATTATAAATGCATAATCATTTAATGAAGTTACATCATTATTTGTAGATGTTATACTACTTGTATCAGTAACTACTATTCCGTTTGAATTGGCAAAAACTTTTGCATTACTTATATTTGCTTTTGTATTGCCAAATACTGCAATTACTCTATTTTCACCAGAATAACATCCACCGTTTATATTTAATTCTGCTTGTATATCTGGTTGTGATTTAACACCATAACTTGCAATTGAAGAATTAGCATCTGCATATATTAATAATCCGCTTTGATATTCTTCTGGATTCATCGAATTACATTCATTTCCATTTATTGTTAATTTTGCATTACCGCTTCCATGCATTTTTATTGCTCCATTATATGAATCAGATTTACTATTAGAATAAATAAGACCGTCTCCATTTATTGTTAAATCTCCTGTTTCTCTTATGAATATTAAATTAACTGATCCAATTAATTTTTTACCATTCATATTTAATGTTATTTTTTTATTATTTTCTATGCCTACTGCAACATTTTCTTCATCTTCTAATAATAATATATTATTTTCTGTTGTATCTGCATTATAAATTGCATCCTTTAATGTATTATTTAAATAACAATTAGCGTTTCCTAATATATTATTTATTAATATATTACCATTTTCTTCTGTTAATCCTACTCCATTATTACATGACATATTTCTTACATCATTCATATCTATATCATTTGGATTAATTGATATGTTTGTGTTCCCTCCAACGTATATACTTTTTAGTTGTTTACCATTTTTATTTAACACTAATGTTTTATTATTTGTATCTTTACAATAATCATTTTCTGATATACTTGATACTCCATCTACATAATCTATTGAATATTTATTTATACATAAATTTGCACTTTCTACATTACCTTTTTTTATTGTTATACTTCCATTACTTGGTCCTGTTCCTGTATATTCTGCTTTTATGTTATTATCTAGTACACTATATAATCCATCACTTAATTCATTCATTATTAAATAATTTGATACTGCTCTTACATATCCTTCTGCACTATTTAATGCTGTACTTTTTCTTGATGATTCTATTACATTTAATAATATTGGTGTTGTTATTAACGCTAGTACTGCTAGTATTACTATTACCGCTAATAATTCAACTAGTGTAAATCCTTTTTTCATTTACTTCCTTCTTTCTATTGTTTACTTATATTATGCCCCCCCCCCCATGACTTTTGTCAAGTGGGGAGTGGGCATAATATAAAAAAAGTAACAAAAAAAGAAATAAAATTAATTATCTCTTATTTTTGCATTGCATTTTTCTTGTACTTCATCTATTATTTTATTAAATATTTCTGTTACTTCTAAATCATTAAGTGTACGAGATGAATCACTAAAAGTCAAAGAATAAGCAATAGATTTTTTACCTTTTTCTATATTTTCACCAACATATACATCAAAAACATCAATATCTGTTAAAAGCCTTCCACCAGATTTTTTAATTTGATTAACTAATTGTTGTGAAGTTACATTTTCATCTACTATAAAAGCTAAATCTTTAACAATTTCTGGATATCTTGATGCTTGTTTATACTTAATTGGTTTTACAGTTTTAATAAGTTTAGTAAGTGATAACTCACATACATAAATTTCATCTTTTTTTAAAGATGGGTGAACTCTACCAATTATTCCTACTTTTTCTTTATCAAGAATAATATTTGCGCAAATACCTGGATGTAAATCAGGTATAGTATCTTTTTCAAATGTATATCTATTTTTAAGTCCAAGATAATCAAGTATATTTTCAACTATGCCTTTGACTAAATAAAAATCAACTTTAACACTATTATTTTGCCAACTATTAGTTATATAATTTCCTTTCATTAAAATAGCTATTTTAGTTTCTTCGGTAAATGTAGAATCATAAGTTTTACTTATTTCATATATTAAAACATCTTTTACTTTTCTTGCTTTGTTATACTCATAAACATTTAATAAAGATGGTAATATAGTAGTTCTTACAATAGATTTATCTACACTCATTGGATTTGGTAAAACTACATTACCTTTATTATCATATTTAAATAACTTAGACATCTCAGGTGATACTAAAGTATAAGTTTTAGATTCGTTTATACCTAAACTTCTAAGCCTTCTAGAAATCATTTTCCTATATTTTACATCACCTTTATATTCACCCTTTTTAATACTTGCAATAGGTAAAGTAGATACTAAATTATGATATCCATATAATCTACCTATTTCCTCTGCAATATCATTTACATTAGGGTCAATGTCAAGTCTTCTATTAGGTATAGTAACCTCAAAAACACCATTATTTACTTTATAATCAAAATCTAATCTTTCAAGTTCTTTTTTTACATCTTCTAAACTTATTTCAATACCTAATATAGAATTTATATCTTTATTTGTAAATGAAACCTTTTTAGGAGTTTTATCAACTTTATCATGTTTTACAATACCTGAAAGTACTTTAGCATCTGCATATTTTTCTAACAAATGACAAGCTCTATTAATAGCTAGATCTGTATATTCATAATTTAAACCTTTACCATAACGAATTGAAGCTTCGCTTTTTAAATTTAAATTATTTGCAGTATACCTTATACTAGTAGCGTCAAATATCGCACTTTCTATTAAAATTGTTTTTGTATTTTCGTCTACTTCTGTATTTTCTCCACCCATAACACCAGCTATACAAACAGGTTTTACTCCATCAGTAATAACAATATCACTTGATTTTAAAATTCTATTTTTTCCATCTAAAGTTACAATTTCTTCATTTTCTTTAGCATCTCTTACAACTATCTTATTACCTAATTTGTCTTTGTCAAAAAAATGTAAAGGTTGGCCAAATTCTAACATTACATAATTTGATATATCTACTACATTATTAATAGAACGCATACCTGCAGAAGATAATCTTCTTTTAATAAATTCTGGAGATTCTTTTACTTTAACATCTGTAACCATTTTAGCTAAATAGTATGGACATTTATTTGTTTCTACTGATAACTCAAAATGATTTTTAATGTCATCACCAATACTATTTGATGATGTAGAAGGAAGTGTTACTTTTTTATTTAATATGGAAGCAATTTCATAAGCAAAACCAATATGATAATAACAATCATTGTTACGATGTTTATGCACATCTAATTCATATAAAGTATCTTCTAAACCTAAATATTCAAAAGGATTAGAGCCAACTATTGCATCATTTCCTAATTCGTGTATACCTTTGTTATAATTTTCTTCTGTTTTTTCTTCTAAACCAAGTTCAAATAAAGCACATATCATTCCATTAGATTCTTCACCGCGAATTTTTCCTTTTTTAATTTCAAAATCTCCCGGTAAAACTGCACCCGGAAGCGCAACTATAACCTTTATACCTTCTCTAACATTAGGAGCACCGCAAACAATTTGTAAAGTTTCATTTCCAACATCTACTTTACATATATGAAGATGGTCACTATCAGGATGAGCATAACATTCAATAACTTTTCCTATAACTAAATTATCTATATGATTAGTTATTACTTTTTCTACATTAACTCCTGCTTGTGTTACTTTTACAGCTAATTCTTTTAAATCTTCATTTTCTAAATCTATATAATCTTTAACCCAATCTAAACTAATCATATTACATGTCCTTCCTATCAAATGTTTTTACTTCTCTTAAATCTGTTGAATAAAATGTTCTTATATCATTTATTCCATATTTCAACATTGCAAGTCTTTCAGCGCCAAAACCAAAAGCAAAACCTGTCCAAACATTAGGGTCATATCCACAATTTCTTAATACATTAGGGTGAACTATACCTGCTCCTGCAACTGTAATCCAACCTGTGTTTTTACAAATATTACAACCTTGTCCATGACAATTAAAGCAACTTATGTCTGTTTCTACTGATGGCTCTGTAAATTGATAATAACTTGGTCTAAATCTTGTTTTACAATCATCACCAAATAATCTTTTAGCTATTAAATCAAAAGTTCCTTTTAAATCTGATAAACTTACATTTTTATCTACAAGTAGTCCTTCTATTTGCATGAATTGATGTGAATGTGTTGCGTCATCATCATCTCTTCTATATGTTTTTCCAGGGCAAATCATTCTTATTGGAACTTCTCCTTTTCCTTCAAGCATAGTACGAGCTTGTACAGGTGAAGTTTGACTACGAAGTAATATTTCCTCATCTTTTATGTAAAATGTATCTTGTGCATCGCGAGCTGGGTGCCCTTTTGGTATATTCAAAAGTTCAAAGTTAAACTTATCTTCTTCTATCTCAGGTCCATCTACTACATCATATCCCATAGACATTAATAAATCTTCTACTTCTTCTACTATTTTTTCTAGTATATTAGGAACACCTGAAGCTATTTTTGTTGATGGGAGTGTTATATCAATACTTTCGTTATTTAATTTTTCATTTAATAATTTTGTTTCTATTTCACTTCTTTTTTCTTCTATCATAGTTGATGCTTTATCTTTTAATTCATTTAATTTCGCACCAAAACTTTTCTTTTCTTCAACAGGCAAAGAAGATAATTTACTAGTTAGAGAACTAATAATACCTTTCTTACTCAAATACTCTATTTTTACATCATTTAATTCATTTAGATTTGTAACTTTCTTAATTTTTTCTTCTAATTCTTTTAATATTTCTTCATTATTCATAATATCCTCCTATTAAAAAAATCACATCCTATTATAAGGACGTGATTACGTGGTACCACCTTAATTCGTAGATTATACTACCTCATTAACTAAAACGCGTTACCGTTATAACTTTGCATTATAAAGTTCAGAAAATGAATTCATAAAATGTTATTACTAGATTTACACCTACACTAGCTCTCTTTAAATAACTTATTTTATTACTACTTTTTCGTCATAACTTTTAACTATTAAGTATTATATCATAAACTAGTTTTATTTCAAGGTTTAAGTAAAGAAAAAGAAAATAATGAGAGCAAAAACAAATAATAGTATTCCAAAAATAAACGGTATGTTAGAGTCACTTCCCTTTTTTTGAGTTTCTATTGCATCATCATATAGTTTTTCTTTTTCATACCATCCTCTTGCATAAGCTTCTGAAAATTTTTCACATCTTGATTGATTTCCAAAAACATTTTTACCTATTTTGGAGCATTTACAATATCCCGGTGCTTTTTTATCATTTGGATTAAAATATGTACAATCAGAACAATACTTTGCCACATTATCACTTCACTTTCTTAAAAGGATTGTTAAATTTCTTAAATAGATTCTTAAATTCTACTTCTTTTCCTATTATACCAAAAAATATAACTATACCTATAAGTGTTAATATTTTTCCTTCCCTTAATAATGGTGTATTATAAACTATTTTGATTTTATGTTCTCCTTCATTTATTGGAAATCCAATAAATGCTTTATTTACTAATTCATATTCTGTTTTTTTATCATCAACATATATTGTAAAACCTTCATCATAAGGAATTGTTAAATTAAAATATCCATCTTTTGTTACATTTATTGTTCCATCTATTGTATTATCCTTAATTTTAGTTATATTAAATTTATCATAATTTTTTATTATTTTATCATAATCTAATGTATAAACATTTAGATTTTCTATAACAAAATTTCCTTTACTAAATTCTACAGTCAAATTTTGTAAATTTTCCTCAGATATTACATAATGAAATTTACTATTATTATTTGGATATATCCATGTATCACAAGTCATACTATTTTTAATTCCATTTACTGTAATATATATTTCTTTTTGTGTACAACTATTTGGCTTTATACCATCGAAATCTATTATTAAAATTTTATTTTTTAATGGTTTATTTAATTCAATATCTATAGTTCCACTTTCTTTTACTGTTATAGTATATCTATTAGTAGATTTACGCATTTGTATTCCTTGTTTTTTACTCGTATATCTCAAATTTACTTTTTCAATACTAGTTTTATACTCGTTTTTAACATCTTTTGATACTATAGTATTATTTAATAATGCTTCTACATTATATGGGTAAGTTAATGTTTCATAATATTGTTCACTCATTAAATTTGAATTTACAAATCCAATTGGAAAAACATCTTTATTTTGATATAATTGTATACCATTATCTTCATTTACAAGCTCATAACCAATTCCAGGATTTTTATCGCTTATTACATATTTATTTGCCATATAAACATCAAATAAAACATTATTTGTTGATCCTAAAAGAAAACTATTATAATATGGATTACTTACATTAAATTCGTCTCTTACAAACTTGTAATAATAATTATTATAAGTAGATGAATAAATATTTGTAGTATAGTAATTTGAATTATATATTTTATTTACTGTATAATTTGAATTTATTAAATTATTAACTCTATAATTTGTATCAATATCTTTTAATAACTTTTCTGAATCTATATTAAATATATCATCATATTGTTTAAAACTTACATAATCTTCTGTAAAATTCATATAAAATCCAGAAAATAAACTTAATAAAACAACTGGTATATAAACTATTTTATTATTATGAAATTTTTTAAATAAGATAAACACTATTATTAATGCAAAAAAATCAACATAATATAAAACAGAATAAGTCTTTCCTGCAAGTACAAATATATTTACTATGAATAAAAATAATATAAAATTTTCTATTTTAATTTTATTTTCAGTTAAGTTTTTTAAAAATATACCTACCATCATACAAACAAGTGGTATAAAAGGAATAAATACTTTTGCTCTAAAATAAAGACCACCATTTAGTAAACATGTGAAAATTGGAATAAAAAATAATAAAAACAAAGTAATTCCTAAAAATCTATAATTTTTCTTCTTTACATATATAAACCATAATATAGATATAAAAGCAATACAAGTTAATCCTAAGGAATATGCACCATATAATATTTTAGTTGGTTCTACATCTATAAGTAGTAAATTAATTAAATTATAACTATTTTCATTTCTAACTTGTAAAATAGTATGAAAAACAGGTAACAAAAGTACTGAACTCATAAGTACTGATAATAATATATTTAAAATATAAAATAAAGTTTCTTTTATAAATATTTTTATATTTAATTTTTTTCTTACTTTTATTTTTTTAAACATGAAGTAACAAATAAGTACAAGTATACCACCTACACTATAATAAAAACTAGTCATTATCATTAAAAATACACTTATAATAAGTAATATCTTTTTATTCTTATTTATATATGAATCTGTACCAATCAAAGCAAGCATCAAAAATGGCATATAATTTACAAACATTATGTGTCTATGCATTTGAAATATAATTGGACCCGCAGTTATAAATATTATAGAAGTAATTAAAGATAATTTTTTTTCAAATTTATTATTTCTAAGCCATACATAAAATAATAAAGTTGTTACAAATAATATTATTATATTTACACCTATAATATAATAATTCATTTTTATAAATGGGAAAAAGTATGAAATTAATATTATAGGATTTAATAAACCATAGTATGCAAAATTAAACATATTTTGCCCTGCACCATAGTTTAATGAAAAATTAGGTATTAAATTACCTGTATCATAAAAAAGTTGTCTAAAGTATTCTGGGAATATTGTATGTTGATTTAACCAATCTGTATCTGAGCCAAATAAGTTAAAACCTGTTGGTATTACTATAATTAAAAGTAAAATTATAAATAATATTAATATATTTTTATATTCTCGTTTCAACATTCCCCTCACCTCTTAAGATATTATAAAGAAAAAAGTAATAAAAATCAATTAAATAATGTAATTACTTAATAATTTTATTACTAATTTATTAATAATATTTTATTTTATAACTATTTTATTTAAAATAGTTAATATAAAATCACATATTATGAGTACAATCAATATATAAATTAAAAATGTTGGAATATATTTTAATATTTTATCACATATTGGTTTAAATAAATATATTACTGCTAAAGATGCTAATCCCCAAAGTAAAGACATTTCTAAACAAATATATTTTCCTATATTAAATTTACAATCTGAATAATCCCAATAAACAACATTAAATAGTTTTTCAATTAATACTCCACCTATTAATTCTAATATTGTAAGAATAAACGAAGATATTATAAAAATTAGAAAAAACTTTAATATTTTATTTTCTATTTTTTTAGATAAAATTTTATCTATTAAAAGTATTATTATCGTTCCAAAACCGTATACTACTGTCCAAGGTCCATATAATATACCACTTTTGCCACCAAAGTTACCATATACAAATGATTCTATTATAAAACCAAGTACCGATGTTATAAAGAAGTATTTTGCATAATACATAAAATCACCATTATTATTATGATTTTATTATATTTTGTTATACAAAAAATGACCGTTTGGTCATCTATGTCTTACTTTTTTATTTGTTCTATTTTCTACATATTCTTTTAATCCATCTAAATTTTCATTTATATCGATTACTTTACCGTTAGTTGGAACATAGTGTTCAACCATTCTAAAATATAAATCTGGGAAAGTTGAAAGTAACTCAGTTGTAACATCTGTATAAGAAATTGTTACATTATTTCCTCTTCTTTTTTCATTTAATCTTTTATTTGCTAATGCATTTGCCCTATAAAATCCCATTATAATTCTACCCCCGCTTCTACTAATTTATTAAGTAAAATTCTCGAATCATTATTCATATAAGAATTAAACATATTATCAGATCCAACTATTGTTGATACCATATTAGCCATTATAGCTTCCTCTGGATAAACTTGTATTTCACCATTGTTTCCAACTAAATAATTTGCTAAAATTTCTGTATATCCTATATTCAAAGCTTCTAATCTTCCATCTGTATCAAAACCCATATAATAGTTTGTAGAGGCTATCATGTTTATAAGTTCAAACATCAATACATGTCTTACATCATATGCTTTTTCCATTTCTTTTGTATTTACATGTAATATGTTATTTTTAAAATCATACATCGATATATCATTATTTAAAAATTTATCACTTTTTTGTATTTTTAATGTTTTAAGGCGATTATCTAAGTTTTTTAAATCAATTTTTGGAAATTTGTTATTAAATATTACTACTAATTCAAACAATCTTGCTTTAACTTCTCTTGTTAAATTTAAATTGTTATCTAAAGATTTTCTTATATCTTCTAACATAATATCACCTAATATCAATTTTAACATAACTTAAAAAATAAATCTACATTTTATTGTAGATTTATCTCAAATTTATTGAAAAAGTATATTCAATTTCATATTGTTATTTAAGATTACTGACGATTTTTGATTGATTAAATGTTTTACTCAAAACCTTGTTTAATTTATTTCTTTTTTTAAATTGTTTCTTTAAACTTTCATTATCGTAATTATATTTAATATTTAAATCTTCAACTATACCTGTATTTAAAAGTATTTCCATAAGTTCACTAGGTGTTGTATATATTGTTACATTATTCAAATCTAGAAATTTATAAAAATATTTTACGAAATATGCATAATACTCATCTATTGTTAAATCATTTTTATTTTTTTTAAGTTTTATATCATATTTATAATTATTAATATGCATTATTCTTTTTATAAAATGATTATTATGCACTAGTGCTAAATACAAGGAAATTATAACTTTATCAGTATTTCTTTCAAATTTATGAAATAAAACTCCTTTATTTTTTAATTGTACAAATATATCAATTGAATCATACATCACATTAAATAATTCTTCATTTTCTTTTCTCATATGTTTCTCCTTTTGTAAAAAATTATAGTACTACATACAACAAACTAAAATAAAGTTAATTGGCTAGATTCCTCCATTCCATCTAAAATACCCATAGATTTCATTTTTTCTATTAATGTTGTAGATATTTTAGCTCTTCTTTGTAAATCTTCTATACTTAAAAATTCTTTCTTTTCTCTTTCTTCAACTATGTTTTGAGCAACCGTATCACCAAGCCCATCTATAGATGAAAAAGGAGGATAAATTGATGTTTCATCTGCTACATCCCAAGTGGTCGCTAAACTCTTATTTAAGTCTACTGGTAAAAATTTAATATTTCGTGCTGTTGCTTCTAAACTTACCTTTAAACTTTCTAATTGACCATTTTCTTTATTTGTAGCATCATAACCTTTATTTTCTATTTCAATTATTTTATTTTTTATATCATCATATCCTTTTATCATTGTTTCTACATCTACATCTGTTGCTTTAGAAGTAAGCCATGATGCATAGAAATATACCGGCATATGTACTTTATACCAAGCTATTCTAAATGCACTAATGACATATGCTGCAGCATGTGCTTTTGGGAACATGTATTTTATTTTTTGACATGAATCAATAAACCATTCTTCGATTCCAGCTTCTTCCATCGTCTTTCTATGTAAAGCCCATGTATCTGGATCTTTACTTGCTCTTCCTTTACGAACAAATTCCATTATTTTAAATGCTTTTATTGGTTCAACACCTTTATACATTAAATAAACCATAATATCATCACGACAACCTATTACTTCTTTAAATGGAACAATATTATTTTTTATTAATTCCTGTGCATTACCAAGCCAAACATCAGTACCATGTGACAAACCTGAAATTTTTACTAATTCAGCAAATGTAGTTGGTTTTGTTTCTTCAACCATACTTATTGTAAATGGTGTACCAAATTCTGGTATACCTAATGTACCTGTTGGACACATAATTTGTTCATTTGTAACTCCTAACGCTGCAGTAGAAGTAAATATACTCATAGTATCTTTATCATCTAAAGGTACTTTTAGGATATCTGTTTTAGTTAAATCTTGTATCATACGAAGTTGAGTTGGGTCTGAATGACCTAATATATCAAGTTTTAATAAATCTTGATCGATTGCATGGTAATCAAAGTGTGTTGTTCTCCAAGGAGAAGTTGCATCGTCTGCTGGAAATTGAAAAGGTGTGAAATCTGAAACATCCATATAATCTGGTACAACTACTATTCCCCCGGGGTGTTGTCCTGTTGTTCTTTTAACTCCTGTACAACCTAAAGCAAGTCTTTCTACTTCAGCAATACGCAAAGATATTCCTTTTTCTTCACAATATCCTTTTACAAATCCAAATGCTGTTTTATCTGCAACAGTACCAATTGTACCTGCCCTATAAACATTATCAACACCAAATAATACTTTAGTATAATCATGAGCAGAAGCTTGATTTAAATCTGAAAAGTTAAGGTCTATATCAGGTACTTTATCTGCATTAAAACCTAAGAATGTAGCAAATGGCATATCTTGACCATCTTTATACATCTTTTCACCACAATTTGGACAAATTTTATCTGGCAAATCGAATCCTGATGAATATGTTGCACCTAATGCATTCCCAGATTCATCTTCAAATATACTTGTTCTACATTTTAAACATCTATAGTGTGCGGGAAGTGGATTTACTTCTGTTATTCCCATCATAGTCGCAACAAAGGACGAACCAACTGAACCACGGGAACCTACTAGATATCCTTCATCATTGGAGTGTTTTACAAGCCTTTGAGCAATTAAATATATAGGGTCAAATCCACCACCTATTATTCCACCTAGTTCTTTTTTTACTTTCTTTTCTAGTAGTTCATCACTAAATTCTTCTTCATCCCAATTTTCTTTTAAGTAATTTCTTATTGTTTCTTTTACTGAATCAAATCCTTTTAATATGTTTTCATGTAAGTTTAAAAATGTATTTTTTTCTATTTCTTCTTCTGTCATATTTGGATTTTCAAGTTTTACTTTTTCATTCCAACATTTATATACAATATCACCATATAATTCTTTAGCTATTCTTTCTTCTATATTATATGGTAAATTATCTCCATACCATGATTTAGCTTTTGAATAAACAAGTTCTGTTACTACACTTGGGCAATCAAGATAAGACTTACCATCATCACTTTTTACCCTTGGTGAAAAAGGTATTCCGCCTGTATCTATTATTACTTCTATTTCTTCTACCATGTCTAGTACTTTATTTGTATTTTCAACAACTATTTCATAAGCAAGTTTTTTATCTAGAAAACTGAAATCTTGTAACATTTCTTCTGTCGTTCTAAAATGTTGAGAAGGTATTTCTGTTATACTTTTTTTACAAAGTGGGTGCCTTCCTCCACCTGGAACTTTTTGATTTATAATTATTTCTCTATATATTTTATCTTCTCTATCAAAATGATGTACATCTCCTGTTGCGACTATTATTTTTCCTGCATTTTTTGTTTCTTCTATTATTTTTTTAATATGGTTTTGTAGTTCTATTTCATTATTAAAGTCTCCTGTTTGAATTAAATGACCATATACTTCTGGAGGTTGAACTTCTACATAATCATAAAAGTTTATTATGTTTGTTAATTCTTGTCCTTCTTTACTTCTTGCTTCTATAAATACTTCTGATTCATAACAACCACTACCTATAAGTAAGCCTTCTCTTAATTCTTCTAATTTACTTCTAAGTATTCTAGGTGTTTTATATAAATAAACTGTATTTGCAAGAGAAATTATTTTAAACAAGTTTTTAAGTCCTTTTTTATTAACTGCTATCGCATTAAAATGAAAAGTTCTACCAAATTTATGTATTTCATCTTTTGATATTAGTTTATCTAAATCACTTATTTTTTTAAAATTTTGAGCAGTTAATTTTTGTAACATTTTGTGGAATACATATGCAGTACCTTGTGCATCATAATCTGCTCTATGATGTGCATCTTCGTCCCATTCAACATCATATCTTTTTACTAAAGCTGATAAACTATGACGAGCAAATCCTTGGTCTAATGTTCTTGATAATTCTAATGTATCAATTACAGTATTTTTAAATTGTCCAATATTATATTTTTTCATTGCCATTTCTATAAATGAAATATCAAATTTAGCATTATGAGCAACCATTGGTAAATCACTTGCCCACTCTAAAAATTTGCGTGTTACAGTTTCTTCATTGTCTTTACCTTTTACCATTTCATCAGTTATACAAGTAAGTTCTGTTATTTTATCTGGTATATGTCTACCCGGGTCTATTAATTCATCAAATCTATCAATTATTTCTCCATTGCATATTTTAACTGCACCTATTTCTATCATTTGATCTTCTCCTGCTGCATTAAATCCTGTTGTTTCTGTATCAAATACGACATATGTAGTTTCTTTAAGTGGCAAATCAGTAGGTCTTACTACAACATTAACTGTATCATCTACGAGTGTTAATTCTGTTCCATATAAACCTTTAAAATGTTTATCTTTATCTTCTATTTTTTTATTATAAGAATTTATTATTCCATATGCAATTGGAAATGCTTGACAACCATTATGATCTGTTATTGCAACTCCTCTATACCCCATATCGATTGCTCTACTAACAAGTTCACATGTATGTTTTCCTAAATCTACTTTAGTTAATCCATCCATTTGGCTCATCATAGTATGAGCATGTAATTCAACTCTTTTTATTTCTTCTTCATCTTTTCTTGGTTCTATTACTTTATCTAATATATTTATATCTCTTGCATTTAATACTAATTCTTTTGAATATATATCATTTTTTGTATATCCTCTTATTTTATAGTATTTTCCTTCTTTTAATTTACTTTTTAATGTATTATATTCTTCATCATCTTTTGAAAATATTTTACAATATATACTGTCAGTTAAATCTGTTATTTTAAGTGTTATTATTTTAAAATTTGATTTGCTTGATTCGAAATAATCTATTCCAAATACATTTGCATTAACTGTTACATCATCTATTTCTGTTTTTATGTTTCTTATGTCAGTTGCAATAGAATCTATTGTTCTTCCTAAAACAACATTAGGACTATCTTCTGTTTTTACTCTTCTATGCATTCCACTGTATTTTTGTTTTGGTTTTTCTTCAACTGTTTCTTTTTTTATTTCTTCTTTAGGTATTTCTACAACTAAACTTTGTTTTACTTCTTCAAGTAAATCCTCATTTAATGAAGGATTTATTTTTATATTAGTTTTTATATTGCCATATCCTACAGAAGAAAATAAATTTTCTAAATCTTTTGTAATTGTTTCTAATTTCATTTGTTCTGCTATATTCGCACACTCTATATATATTTTTTCATCTTCTAAATATGCATTATAGTCTATAAATGTTTCTAATAATGGATTTTCTTCTTTTTTATTTGTTATTATGTATTTGTAATAATCTTTTATTAAGTTTAAATCCTTATTTAAAACTTCAAATTTTACATCTACATTTTCTACTGTTTTATATCTTTCTTTTAGTAAATTTATAAATAAATCATATATATTAACAGGTAATATGTTTTGTATTTGTATTATAAAAACATATGATTCTTTATTTTTATTAGAAATTATTTTTACTAGATTGCCATCTTTAAAATATTCATAGTTTTCTATTGGTAAATTTATTTGTTCTAATAAAAGTTTTAACTTATCATGCATATTTATCACCTTAATAAGTATATCAAAAAAAAAGCATTTTAGTAAATGCTTTTTATAAGTTTTATTCATTAATAACTAATTTTTTTATTCCATCATCGGATGTCTTTACACACAAAGTATCATTACCGGTTGAATCTAAAGCAAAACTACCCAATCCTTCAATTTTAGTATTTGTTAAAATATATTCTAAATCACTCATGTCCTTACCAGTTTTTAAACAACTATCATCACAAACATATAGTTTTCCAGATTCAGTTAAAAAATATGCCGAATCATAATTTTTTTCATCATCAAAACTAAAAATCGGTACCCAATATTTTACATTTTCGTCTAATTTTATTTTAGTTTCAATACCATCACTATAAAATATTACAGTATTTGCATTTTCTATTCCGTATTCCCATCCAGTACCAGCTGTAATAGACTTTCCATCCGAAAGAACTTCACTACCAAATGGCTCACTATATCTATCTATTTCATTTTGTTCTTCAGAAGAAACACTTACTAAAGAATACTTATTTTTTGATTCAGTAAAATTATTATTATTTTCTCCATTATTATTATTTTCTTGATTTTCATTATTTATTCCTGAATTCGATTGATTACTATTTTCTCCAGTATTTGTTTGATTGTTACCTACATTATCTTTTTTAATTACTTTATCATATACTATAAATCCTATCAAACCTATTACTACTACAACTAATAGTGTTATTAATACTACCTTTACTGTATTTCCACTGTTGTTTATGCCATTACTTAAATTGTTATTTTCTTCATTCATTTTATTCACTCCTTATTCATTACGATTATATTATACTCCCTTAATATTTGTCAATATTAAGGGTAATTTAACTTTATATTAGATTTTGTATAAACTATATTACATAAATGAAATTTTACTTTTTACTAATTTTTTTAACAATTTTAAATTATATTTTTGTTTATTATTACTAAGAAGTACATTATCAAACACTTCCCATATTGCACCCCAACCTACTATTAAAAATACTTCAGAAATTAGAAACTCATTTTTTATTTGTACAAAATGTGAAATAAAAATAAGTATTATTCCTAAAATAGATAAAAAAATTCTTTTTAAATTGTCAAATTTATTATATATAAGTGTTTCTTGCACTTGTAAACCAAAATATTGTCTAATCATATCAGTTATATCATTTATTTCTTTAGGGCTTAATTCAAAACTAGTTTTAATATTTATCGCAAAATTATTTTTAAGTGGCATTCCTAAACTTTGAGAATGTATATAACTTCCTAAATCATCAGATATCTTTGTATTATCAAATTTATTATAAAAATCATCTTTATCATCTATAGTTATATTAATTTCATTTTTCATACTAATCTCCTTTATTTATTATAAATAAGAATCTATCTTTTCCTTGTAAATCTTTTTCTACTACTATCTTTGATGTTGGAAAATATATTTTAGCTAACTTACTTATTGCTGATGCTTGAGTGTATCCTATTTCAAACGCAATTATACTTTTCTCAAATAAATAATCATTGCATTTACTTAGTATTTGTTTATAAAAATATAATCCATTATCTTCAGCATAAAGAGCAATATTAGGTTCATTATTTTTAACAATATCCATTATTTCTTCATTATAACTTATATATGGTGGATTGCTTATTATAACATCATACTTATCATTAATATTACTAAATAAATCACTCTTTATAAAATTTATTTCACAATCATTTTCTTTTGCATTGTTAATAGCTACTTCTAATGCTTCATCTGATATATCTACTGCAGTTATATTCACATTATCAAGTTCTTTTTTTAAAGTAATGGAAATGCAACCGCTACCTGTTCCTATATCCAAAATATTTAATTTTTTATCAAACATTTTATTTATATAATCGATTGTTTTAAAAACTAATTGTTCAGTTTCAAACCTTGGAATTAAAACATTTTTATTAACGTTTATTTTATAGCCATAGAAATCAACATTACCAATTATATATTGAACAGGAATTCCTTTTTTTAACTGTTCTAATCCATACTCTAATTTATCATTAGGTAAATATTTTTTTAAATATTCAATATCAGTCATATAAACACCTATCTATTTATAGAAAAAAATATTGAAATAATCAATATTTAAATCTAATAACAATTTTTTATAAACTTACTTTGTTCTAGATGATATTTGATTCGAAAATTTTTCCAAATCATTTAATTTATCTTGTAAACTTGAAACCATATTTTCTTTAATTGAAGGATCAGCATAACTAGAAGTAAATTCTGCTTGAGTAGAAAGCATACCTTTATAAACATTAACAAGTCCTTCTAATATTTGTTTTAAATATTCATCAGTTGGGTTACCCTTAAAATCATCGTATACTGATGAAATCATTGAATCTAGATAACCACGGTTATTTGTCATATTATCATAAATGTGTTCAAATGAATTATCCATTATACACCTCCTGTTACTTACTCATTAAATCTATATAAAATCTAATGATATTTCTATATATATAATACCAAACAATATTTAAAATAGCAAAAATATTATACTATATATATTATTTTTTACACTTATTTACATTTTTATTCTATCCGTGTCGTCCTCCACCAGAACTATGGCCTCCACCACTGCTTCCGCCAGAAGAATGAAAACTTCCCCCGCCTCCGCCTCCGCCACTTGATGAAGACATTACATAACTACTTGTATGTGATGTTATAAAATTATCTTGTTTATTCGTATAATTAATACTACTTTTATCTAAATATTCTGTTGCCTTTGTAGCTGTTGAAACCATTTTATTTTTCTTAACTAAAATAAACATAACTATGAATGTAAGCGCTCCAGATATTAATATAACCGGTATATATGGTATTCTATATGCTTTATACAAATATCCATCTTCATTTACTTCATATTCTTTCATTTCATTTGCTATTCCTGAATTGTAATATGAAGTCATTTTTTTTATAAATATATCAATACCATCATAATATCTACCACTATGAAAATCATCATATATTGAATCTAATGTATTTTCTAATCTATTAAAAGAAAAATATAATTGTGCATCACCAAATGTATATATATTAAAATAAGGATCTTCTTCATATGTATTTCTTAATAACAAAATACCACTATAATTTTTAAAATCAATTCCGAAATCATTATAGTCATAAAAATCAGCAGCAAAATCTTCATTTGTTTTATCACTTTGATATGGTAAATCTACCGAAACAAATACCATATCTATATTTGTTTTTTTAATAAATTCATCTATTTCTTTATATATTTCTTTTTCTTCTTCATCTGTTAGTATATCAGAATAATCATATATTTTTTCACTTGCATTTACTTTATATGTATTTAAAACGTTTGATAAGTTACTAGAATTTATATTCCATTTTTTGTTTACACCATAATTTTCAAGTTCTTGTCTATCAAAAGTTTGTACTGAAGCATTAGATACTGTAATAAACATAAAAAATACTATAAACAAACATAAAATTTTCTTTATTTTTTTCATATTAAATCACTCCATACATAAACATTACATAACTAACTAATACGCAAATTAAAGCAGATACTACGAAAATTATTACTCCATACACTACTGCTTTTGTTTTATCAAGTGGAATATTACCTATAAATTCTCCTGTTTGACCATTCATTGCAAAAAGATACATCTCATTTTTATATTTTATATTAACCATCCAAACAGGGAGTAATATATATTCTTTTTTTATTATAGATGGTGCTAGTGTATTTTGAGTTATAACTTTAGATGTGTACCCTATACTATCATTCATCATCGTTTCTTTAGCAGATTCTAAACTTCTTTTTTTTGCATCTTCAAATGCTGTATCTGAATCTACATCATATTTTTCTGCATAAAATCCTGATAAATAAGCATGATTATACTCTGTTAAATCCTCATATTTAAATGGTTCTAGTGTATTCATAATATCGTTTGCAAATCTTGTAGATCCATCTACTGGAACACCATAAAATTCCATAGAACCTGTTCTATATAGTTTATATGTACTTGTTTTTGTATAGTGAGTATCTCCTACAGTCCAAGAATCTACTTTTTGTGCATCACAATCTAAACTTCCTTCTACTTTTACATCATATAACCAAAATGGAATATAAATACCTCTTATTTTTTCTATATTTTTTTCACTTACAAAATCTCTTGGAACTAGAGGTTTTCCTTTAGATAATTTTTTAAAGGCTTCTACTGCTTGCTTTTTTTCTGTTTTAAATGGAATTATTCTACTTGGAGCAAATTGATAAGACAATTTACTTTTAAGTATAGCAGTATTTCCACAATAAACACAAAATGTTGCAGCTGTTTGTTCATCTGCAATTATTTCTGCACCACAGTTATTACAATGATATGAATTTTTAGAAATATCTACTTCTTCTGTATTTTCTTTTATATTATTTTTAACTGAACTTGCATTATTATGTTTTTGTAATTCTTCTAATGTAAAAACACTATCACAATAATCACAACTCCATTTCCCTAATTGCGGATTGAATTTTAATACCGCACCACAATTTGGGCATTTATTATCTAAAACCGCTTCATTAACTCCCATATCTACACCACCTATATATTTATATATTTTTTATTTCTAATATTCTCTTCACTAATTCTTCATAAAATCTATCTATATCATTTATATCATTATAAGCATCTTTTTTTGAATAACCATGAAATACTGTCTCTTTTGTTATTTTGAAAAAATTGTCATCTAATGATATATCAATAAATTTTTCATTTTTTAAAATTTCAATTTCTTTTTTTATATTTTCATTTTCTAATAAATTATTTAAATTATCTATATTATATTTACTTAAATCATAACTGTATTCAAATAAATTTTTTTGTTCTACAAAATCCATTTGATTAGTATTATTTATATTGACTAATACTTCTATATAATAATTCTTTATATAACAGTCATATTTTGAAACATAGAAACTTAATAAATACCTTTTTCTTTCCTGGTTTTTATAACTAGTTGCTGATTTAATCAATTCTATATTAGGTTTTTTTTCAAAATGAATATCATCATTAAACTTTTTTATTGCATATTTTTTTATTTCTCTAATTATAAAATAAGTTTCTGTTAATCTAAAAATTGATATAACAATAAAAGCACATACAAATATAACAATATCTAAAATGAGTGCTAAATTATTTAGTTTGTTGTTTGTTAAAATAATTGTAATAATAGTTCCTAGTACAAATGAACAAATTAAAACTATAATTGGAAAATATTTATCTTTAAAGGTTCTTTCTGAAGTAGTAATATCTTTTGAAAGTTGAATTCTTATTTTTTCATCTGAACCAAAAGTATTTTTTATTGATTTTTTTCTATCAATTGAACTAAATATTGATTTAGCTATATATATTAATAAAATTATAATAGCAAAAAAGTAAAACAATAATTCCATTATACTTACCTACCTTACTATATATATTAAAACAAATTTAATTGCAAATTTCAATAATAAAATTTATTTTTATAAAAAAAGTATTAATTATATAATACTTTTTATTCTCCTCTTAACTTTCTATTTTGATCTTCAATTATAAGTGCATCTATTACTTTACCTATTTCTCCATTCATTACTCTATCAAGAGTGTTTAATGTAAATCCAATTCTATGATCTGTTACTCTATTTTGCGGATAATTATATGTTCTTATTTTTTCTGAACGATCACCTGTACCTATTTTGCTTTTTCTTTCTTCTCCTAATTCTTTTTCTCTTTCTTGCATTTTTAAGTCATATAATCTAGTTTGTAAAATTTTAATTGCTTTTTCTTTGTTTTTTATTTGACTTCTTTCAGTTTGCGAATAAACAACAATTCCTGTTGGTATATGTGTAAGTCTTACTGCTGAATCTGTTGTATTAACTCCTTGTCCTCCACATCCACTACTTCTTGTAATATCGATTCTAACTTCATTCATATCTAGTTCAAAATCAACTTCTTCTGCCTCGGGCATTACAAGAACAGTTGCAGTTGAAGTATGTACTCTTCCTTGTGTTTCTGTTACAGGTACTCTTTGTACTCTATGAGCACCACTTTCATATTTAAGTTTAGAATAAACATTATCTCCTTTTACTGAAAAACTTATTAATGAATATCCACCTGCTTCTGATTTTTCTTCTTCTAATACTTCTATTTTCCAACCATTATTTTCACAATATTTTTTATACATATCAAATAAGTCTCCAGCAAATATATTTCCTTCATCTCCACCTGCTGCTCCTCTTATTTCAACTATAACATTTTTGTTATCATTAGGATCTTTTGGTAATAAAAGTATTTCTATTTCATTTTCTAATTTTGATTTTTGTTCTTCTAATTTATTTAATTCTTCTTTAGCAAATTCACTCATTTCAGGATCTTTTACCATTTCTTTTGCAGTTGAAATATCTGATAAAACTGTTTTATATGTTTGATATATTTCATATGCATCTTTAAGTGAAGATTGTTCTTTAGTTAATTCAAGTGTTTTTTTTATATCTGAAATAACTTCTGGTTTAACCATTTCTTCTGATAATTCATTATATCTTTTTTCTATAGCATCTAATCTCTCTATCATACTTTTTCTCCTCAATAAGTTAATAAAATTTATTATTAATTAAAATTCATTATACATGATACCATAATATATGTTATTTTACAATAATTATAATTTTACATTTAAAAAAAAGAATCATGTTAAACATGAAACTTATTTTAATCTAGTATAACTTACATTTATATTTATTCCATCTATATCGTAGTTTACTATATATACATTATTTTTACTATCTAAATATACATATCCTGTTCCTTCTTCTTCTGTTGTTTTATTAAATATATTTAATATTTTATTTATGTCATCTTTTTTTATTTTAAATTCATATATTGTATATTCTTCATTTCCTATTGTTTCTTTTCTTTCATTTGTTTTTTCTATTTCTTTTAATTGTTCTATAAATAAATCTGTTTTTGTATAGTCATATTTTGTTTCTTCACTTGATTTTCCATCTTTTATTGTTATTACTTTTTCTTCTTCATCATTTATAGTTATTTCATATTCTTCATTGTTTTTATTTTCTACAATATAATTTTCATTTATATCTTTTCCTTTTATTTTTACTTTTGCTCTATAACTTGTTATTTTATTATTACTTATTGTTGTATTATTTATTGCTTCTTCTATTACTTTATTTTCTTTATTTCCACATCCTGTTAGTATAAGCGCAGTTATTAATGTTATTAATATATATTTCTTCATATTATTCCTCACCATTTGTTATTCTAACATTTCCAGCATCGGTTTCGATTTCTCCTGTTACGAAAGGATCAAAACCACCAAGTACATTACTACCACCAATTATACTACCCCAATCAAATGCTCTACCTGTTCTATTTATTATCTTTGTTAAATTTGGATTTGATGCAGAACCGGAACCTTTATACTTATCAAATGAACTTCCCCCTATTATTTGGACCCCAGTTCCTATATCTACACTTGTGAGATTATTACCCATAAATGCATAATATTTTATTTCTGTGACGCAATTTGGAATTATTAACTCTCCTGTAAGATTATTATTATCGAATGCAAAAGCCCCTATTACTTGTACACTTGTTCCTAGATCTAAATTAGTAATATTATTTTCAGCAAATGCACCATCTTCTATTGTTATGACATTATTTGAAATTGTTACACTTGTAAGATTATTTTCATAAAATGCACTTTCTCCTATTGTTATTACATTATCTGGGATTATTACATCCTTTTTTGCACCTCCATAACTAATTACCGTACTCCTATCCTCTGTTCCATCATCATTTCTTTTATAAATGAATGCTTGATCATCAGGTAATAAATTATTATTAAATGCACCATTTTCTATTTTTGTTACACTTCTTGGTATTGTTACACTTGTAAGACTGTTATTTTCAAATGCAGAATATTTTATTGATTTAACATTATCTGGGATTATTATATCCTTTTTTGCACCTCCATAACTAATTAATATACTCTTATCCTCTGTTCCATCATCATTTCTTTCATAAATAAATGCTTGATCATCAGGTAATAAATTATTATTAAATGCAGAATTCCCTATTTCTGTTACACTATTTGGAATTATTACATTTTTTATAATATTATTTTTAAATGCATTTTGTCCTATTGATGTAACTCTACTTGGAATTGTTATATCTGTAAGATTGTTTGCTTCAAATGCACCAGTACGAGGAGCATAAGATGCTTCATAACCATTTGGATTCCCGCTTATTGTTGTAACACTATCTGGAATTGTCACGCTAATAAGATTATTTTCATAAAATGCAGAATACCCTATTACTTGTACACCTGTTCCTAAATCTAAATTAGTAATATTATTTTCAGCAAATGCACCCTCTCCTATTGTTATTACACTATTTGGGATTTTTATAGAAGTTAAATAATTATATCTATCTTCACCATCAATGTGTGTTGATGCAAATGCACTTGGTCCTATTTCTTGAACATTGTTTCCAAATTTTACATTCTTAATTCCAGAACCCGCGAACGCCCTTTCACCTATATTCAAAGCCGTATCAGGAATTGACACAGAAAAATTATGTTTACTTTCTATATTTAAATGTCCAAAAGCATTAGAAGCAATAATTGTTACATCTTTTCCTTCTTCTGTTTTTGACGGAATTCCTATATTATATTTATTTTCATCTTCTAATTCTTCCCATTTAGTAGAAAGACTTTTTAATGTTGCTGTTCCATCACTATTATCTTCAAATATAAACCATTCTGTTGGACTTTCTTCGATAACAGGTTCAACAGGTTCTGTACTTGTTCCATCACAACTACCTTTTTCTACATTTGTTACTTCATCATTTTCTATACTTACTTTATACTCATTTATTGTTAGACATCCTTCACTTACTTTTCCATTATTATATGTTAAATGTCCTCCTTTTGCCATTGTTCCTTCTACTTCTATTTTATTATCTTCTAAATATCCATTTTCATCTACATTAAGTGTACCATTTAATGTAAAATTGCTTCCTTTTAATAATTCTTTTGAATAAAATATATTTACTCCTTCCATATATCCATATGCTGATGATCTTGCTGCTCCTTTTCTTGATGATTCCACTATATTTATTATTAATGGTACTGTTATTAACGCTATTATTGCAAGTATTACTATTACTGCTAATAATTCTACTAATGTAAATCCTTTTCTCATTTACAACTCTCCTATTCTAAGTATATAATATATGAACTTTATAACTTTTGTCAAGTATCATATAAAAATAATATTTAAAAAATAATTGTTTTTAATATCTACTTTACAGATTTATAAAAATTATTAATTAATAATTTTATAAAAAAAAAAGAATTAGTTTTCTTCTTCTAATTCTTCATCTGGTAATACTGATAAGTCATCTAAATCATCATCTACATCTATATCTTCATCATCTATAGATTCTTCTATACTATCATCTTCTTCTGTTTCATCATCTTCAATATCTTCTTCTTGTTCTTCTTCCTCTATATCCTCATCATCTTCATCAACAGTTATTTCTATTGCATGGTTTTGTCTTAAATCCCATTTAGCATCATCAAGTAAAACAAATCTTTTATCTATAGTAAGTGATGTATAAAAGTCTCCTATTTTTTCTGAGTATTCTTCATCAGTAAAATCTAAAAGTTCACATATTTTTTTAAAAATTTCTGCTGTTGTCATTGGTTTCCTGTTTTCAGTTAATAAAATAAAAGTTAAATCAGTGTAAGAAAGAGCCTCAATTTCTTCCTTAGTCATGTTTTTTAATTTCATATTTTTCCTCCTACATTTCATCTGGTGCATTTATTCCAAGTAAACGCATTCCTTCTTTAAGAATTATTTTAGTACAGTAAGCTATTTGTAATCTAAATTCCATTAAATTTTCATCTTCAATTATAAATTTATAATTAGCATATAACTTATTAAAATCTTGGGCTAAATCAATTATATATTTAGCAATCAAACTAGGGTCATAATTAAGTTTTGATTTAACAATAACATCTTTAAATTCCCCTAGACTAAATAATACATTCCATTCATATTCATTAATATTTATTAAATCATAATTTATGTTAATATTATTCATATTTTTTATAAGTGAATTTATCCTTGCATGTGTATATTGAACATAAGGACCTGTTTCACCTTCAAATTTTAATATATCCTCTAATTTAAATTCTATGTCATTGATTCTATAATTTTTTAAATCATTAAATATTACAGCGCCTACACCTACTTGTTTTATAACTTCTTCTTTATTTTTTAAATTAGGGTTTTTTTCATCTATTATTTTTCGAGCTAAATCAATAGAATCATTTAATAAACTTTCTAATGAAGCAGTTTTACCTCCTCTAGTAGACATTTTCTTACCATCTTGTAAAACCATTCCAAATCCAATATGAGTAATATTATAATCATATCCCATTTTATTTAATACTTCTTTTAATTGTTCAAAATGCAACTTTTGTTCAGTTCCTACTACATATAACATCTCATCAAAATCATATGTTTTTTTTCTATCTAATAGAGCAGCAATATCTCTAGTTATATAAAGAGTAGTTCCATCGCTTTTTTTAATAATAGCAGGTACTTTATCTTCTCCTAAATCTACTATAGTTGCGCCTTCACTTATTTTAGAAAGACCTTTTTGTTCTATTTCTTTTACAACTTCATTACAAGCATCTTTATAATATGATTCTCCTATATATGAATCAAATTTATTTATTCCTAACAAGTTATAAGTTTTTTCATATTCTTTTATTGATTCTTCTTTAAACCAATTCCAAAGTTCTAAAGCCTCACTATCATTTTCAGCTAACTTTTTAAACCATTTTCTTCCTTCATCTTCAAGAGATGGATTAGTAATTGCTTCCTCATGAAACTTAACATAAAGTTTTTTAAGTTCAACAATTGGATTTTTTTTAACTTCTTCTTCATTTCCCCATTTTTTATAAGCATATATAAGTTTTCCAAATTGTGTTCCATAATCACCTAAGTAATTTATTGTATAAACTTTATATCCTGTTTTTAAGCATATATTTTTTAAAGCCTCACCTATTGCAGTACTTCTTAAATGCCCTACTCCAAATGGTTTTGCTACATTAGGGGATGAATATTCAATTACTATTTTTTTATTATTACCTATATTTGAACTACCATAATTTTCTTTATCAAGTAATATTTTATTTAATATGTTTTTAGAAAAATCTTTTTTATTTATAAATACATTAGCATATCCATTTATTACATTAATTTCATAATTTTTTAAATTTTCTTTTATTAAATTAGCTATATCATTTGGAGATTTTTTAAGTATTTTTGAATATGTAAAACAAGGTAAAGCATAATCTCCCATTTGCCTCATTTTAGGTTTTTCTATAATTATATCTTCTTTTTTTACATAATCTTTTAATACTTCGTATACATCATTTTTTAATTGTTCTTTTATGTCCACTATATCACCTCATAGTATAAATCAAATTTATAAAGTTCATCTTGTTTATTTATATAATATTCTATACTAATATGATTATCACAAATTATTTTTTTTGTAAATAATTTTAACTTTATAGTACCATATTTATTAAGTTCATATAAACAAATTGTTTCTTTATTTTCTATGAAAATTAAATCTAATTTATATTCGTCATTTAATCTTTGCATTTCAATTTGATTTCCATTTATTTTAATAGTAACCATTACATCATTTTCTTTGTATTTTATTTCATTTGATGTTTTTATTCCTATAAACTTATGGTCATTATATATTATACTTTCATTACAAGTAAGTGAAACTTTTATTTTTATTTTTGGCATACATCACCTACTTTTTCCCGCATTAATTATAGCATACATCTAGATATTTGCAACTAATATTTTAAATTTTTTTATATTAGTTTTAATTTTTATTATAAAATTGTTGATTTTATTAATAATAACAATAGAACGGTGCGTGATAAAATGAAAGTTTTAAAAAAAATATTTATTACTTTTTTAATTATAATTGGTATTTTACTTTTATTTTATATAGGATTATATGTATATGCAAGACTCACTCCTAAACTTTCTATAAATTCAGCTAATAATTATTATTTTTACGATGTAAACGAAAATTTATACAATGGAAACAATGACAACTGGGTTAGTTTAGGTGATATTTCACAAAATTTAATAAACGCAACTATATCTATTGAAGATAAACACTTTTATGAACATATAGGTTTTGATTATTTAAGAATACTAAAATCTTTATATATAAATTTTAAAAGTGGAAAAAATATACAAGGTGCTTCTACTATTACACAACAATACGCAAAAAATTTATTTTTAACTTTTGATAAAACTTGGGAAAGAAAAATAGAAGAAGCTTGGCTTACTATTAGACTAGAATCTCACTATTCTAAAAATGAAATACTTGAAGGATATTTAAATACTATTAACTATGGTGGAGTTTTTGGTATAGAAAATGCATCACTATATTATTTTAATAAAAGTAGTAAAGATTTAACTTTAGCTGAAGCAACAATACTTGCAGGAATACCTAAATCACCCGTGTATTATAATCCAATATCTAATATAGGAAACGCAAAGGCAAGACAAAAAACTATTTTAGATTCTATGGTAGAAAATAAATATATAACACAAGAAGAAGAAAATGAAGCATTAAATGAACAATTAGTATTTTATGGAAAAAATCCTTTAAGTGATATATCATCCGTAATGTATTATCAAGATGCAGTTATTGAAGAACTAAAAAGTATTAAAACAATTCCGACTTCATTTTTAGAAACAGGTGGTTTAAAAATATATACAAATATAAATTTGGACTATCAAAAAATATTAGAAGAAAGTGTTAAAAAAAATACAAATGAGAATGAAGAAATAGAAGTTGCAAGTGTTGTAATGGATCCAAATACTGGCAAGATTTTAGCGCTCGTAGGTGGGAAAAATTATTCTAAAAGTCAATATAATAGAGCCACTAATTCTAAAAGACAAGTTGGCTCTACAATGAAACCTTTTTTATATTATGCCGCACTTGAAAATGGATTTACTTCAAGTACCACTTTTACAAGCGAACAAACAACTTTTACATTTGCTAATGATAAAACATATAGTCCACAAAATTATGGAAACATATATGCAGAAAAACCTATAACAATGGCAACAGCGATTGCTTATTCTGATAATATATATGCAGTTAAAACTCATTTATTTTTAGGTGAGGAAACTTTAGTAAATTTAGGAAATAGAATAGGAATAAATGAAAAATTAAATCCGGTACCATCTCTTGCATTAGGTTCACAAGAAATAAATTTAGTAGATATGACTGAGGCATATTCTACATTTGCAAATGAAGGATATAAAGTTGATGGATATTTAATAGAAAAAGTAACAGATTTAGAAGGAAATATTTTATATCAACATGAAGAAGATAAAACTAATGTTTTAAATAAAAGTTTAGTATTTATATTAAATGAACTTCTAACTAACACTTACTCTCCTAGTTTTAATGATTATAGTTACCCTACTATGATAAATTATAAAGACAAAATGACTAAAAAATATGCAATAAAAACTGGTACTACAGACTATGATAGATTAATATTTGGATATAATAAAGATTTAGTTGTTGGTGTTTGGACTGGATACGATGATAATAAACAAACACCTACAGAAGATAGAAAAATCTCACAAAATATATGGATTGAAACAATTGAAAATTGTTTAAAAGATAAAGATGATAATTGGTATGAAATACCATCTAATGTTGTTGGTGTTCTAGTTGATCCAATAAGTGGTGAACTTGCAACAGAAAAAACAAAAAATAAAAAAATACTATATTATATAAAAGGAACAGAACCAACTAGCAAACAAGTTTCACTTGATGATTCTATTCCTACTATAAAAGTACAATAATTAATTTTTAAGTTCTAATATATCTCCACTTTTAACAAGATGTGCATTTGCATCATCAGTATCTATATGTAACTCAAATGAATAATTATCATCTACTTTAATTTTAACTCCACTTATTACTCCACCTTTTTCACCTTTTATTATTACATCATATAATTTAGATCCGTCTAAATTATATTTTTTTATATCTTTTTTTGTTGCATGTATATGTCTATTAGATATAATACATCCTTCTTTCAAATCGATACTTCCTTTTGGTCCTATTACCGTAATGGCGCTACTACCTTTTAAATTTCCAGAATCTCTAATTGGTGGATCTATTCCTAATACATATGAATCAGTTTTTGAAATTTCTACTTGAGTATAATTTCTAATAGGACCAATTATTCTAACTTTTGATATTTCGTTTTTCTCTGTTTTTATTGTAACAATTTCGTTACAAGCAAATTGACCTGGTTGTGTTAAATCTTTTAATTTTGTAAGTTTATAATCTTTTCCAAACAATATTTCTAAATCATTTTTACATAAATGTATATGTCTATTTGATACACCTACTTTTATTTCCATATACTCCACTCTCCATAAAAATTATACCATATTTTTAATATTAATATCATAAAATAATGTATTAATAATATATTTAAATGAAAGGAATGATATTGTGAATAATGCTTACAAAAATATATTTCCAGGTAATCCATTATATACAGGAAATATACCAACTCCAAATCAATCAATTGTAAATAATACTGAATTACCTATGGAACAATCTTATATTGAAAATATTTTGAGGTTAAATAAAGGTAAAAAGGTTACTGTACACATGACATTTCCAGATTCAAATGAATTTAGGGATAGAGAATTTAGAGGTGTTATAGAACAATCTGGAAGGGACCATATAATATTAAGTGATCCAACAACAGGTAACTGGTATTTATTGCTAATGATATATGTTGATTTTATTACATTTGATGAACAAATAAACTATAGTCAAGAATTTATACCAAATAATTGATTTTTAAGTTCTAGTTTGCTATAATTAATTAAGGTGATAGTATGTTTATATTTACAATTACTTTAATTACTCTTATAATTGGATGTTTAGTTATCCTATGGGGAACTAGTTGTTATAACAAGTTTCAAGAATTAATTATAAGATCTAATGCTGCTGAGGAAAATATTGATACTACTTTAAGAAAAAGATATGACCTTTTAAATAAATCAATTGGTATAATAAAAGAAAATACAAAAGAAACTGATGTACTTGAAAATATAGCTAATTTAAGAAGTAAAAAATTAAGTAATTTTGAATTAGATAGAAAGTTATATGAATGCATTAATGAATTTAATGTTATTAAAGAAAGACATAGTAATTTAAAAGAAAATGAAGAATTTATGAAAATAGATTTAGAAATACGTGAATCTGAAGTTGAAATGTCTGCTTTAAGAAAATATTATAATGACATAATAACTGATTATAACAAATATGCTCATTCTTTTCCATCAGTTTTAGTTGCTTTAATATTTAGATACAAGAAAAAAACATATTATGATGGAAAAAATATGGATGATGAAATTATAAATGATTTTAGATTATAAAACCTGCAATTTACTTTGCAGGCTTTCTTTTTTTAGGAATTATTATTACTAATATAACTATGACGCAAACTCCAACTATTGCATAATATATATAATTATTATCTTCTACTTTTTCTGGCTCTTTTGTTTCTTCATTTGAGTCCAGTTTAATAATATATTCTCCATCTTTTGAGTATAAATAGTTTTCACGAGCATACCTTGCAACATATTCTGGATCTTTTAATTTTTGAATTTCAATCCTTAAATTTTCTTCATCATTTTGTAAATCTTTTAATTGAGTTTCTAACGATTTTTTTTCATTTTTTACTTTAAACAAATTTGCACCATAATATATAGTAGTAAATATTGCATACACAATCATAACTATGGAAAGTGTGCCAAAAATGGCTAATCTTCTTTTTGATTTTTTTGTAACCTTTCTTTTTACCATTTAACACACCTACCTTATGATAAATTATATCATCTATGAAATCTTTTTACAACTAATGTTTTAACAAATATTTCTACAATAAAACCTATTATTATAAAAATAATTCCATATGGATGTAAAATTCCATTATTAAATTTTTTTAATAATATAAAATATAATAATGTATTAACAAAGACGAGTAAAAAGGTAAAAATTATTTTATAAAATTTTTTATTTGAATAAATAAATTTATATGTTAAAGATAATTGTAATGAAAATAATATTCCAAATAAAAATGAAATACCTATTGTAACAAATTGTATATTAATATTCATCATTTAAATAGTTTACTAAAAATCCCATCTTCCTTATTTTTTTTATTATTTCCATCTACATACGCTAAACTATTTACCTTCCCTTTTATCATTACATTTCCTTGATAAGTATCCAATTTTACTATTTCTAAATCTTCACCTTTTATTATAATATATCCCATATTTGTTTCCATTAAAAATTCTTCATTATCAAAATTATCAATTTTTTTTACCCCTGTTAAATTTATATTTTTTCTTTCATTAATTACAATACTATGATTTAATGATATGTTATCCTTGTCCATATAATTTCCTCCTATAAAATTATATGTACTAAAAAAATATATATGAAAAAAACTCTATAAGAGTTTATTCAGCTTCATTATATGCTTTTAAAATTTCTTGTTCAAATAGAGTTCTTATTTCTTGATTTATTGGATGTGCTATATCTCTATAACCACCTGTTGCAGTTTTACGACTAGGCATTGCAATAAATAACCCATTATCTCCTTCAATGATTCTAATATCATGAACTGCAAAGCAATCATCTATTAAAACAGATGCTATTCCTTTCATTCTTGAATCTTCTTTTTCAACTTTACGAACATTTACAGATGTAATTTTCAAGCAAATCTCTCCCTTCAGTCAATGCAAAATTTACATTGTTCATATGTTACAATTTGATTATATAATATGAAACATTAAAAATCAATACATTTTTCCATTATTTTACATTATTTTGCACTAATAATTTATTTTTATTGTTTTTGTAATTATATCTGTATATGAGAAAGATTTTATTTCTTTATTTTCGTTATTATCAAGTTCAACTAAAAAAACATTATTATATAATTCTTTTATTCTTACATCATATTCTTCAAATTTATTTCTACCTAAATTATATTTTATTGTAACTTTTTTACCAACATATTCATTAAGTTTAGTCTTTATCTCTTCTAATTTCATTTTATCTCCTATCTAGGATAACCAACATACATGGTCCCTTTCGTAATTATTCCACCTATTCCAGATTCCCCATATTTTGTTTCTTTTAATATTGCTTTTACATCTATTTCTTTATTTACATCTGTTAGACTTATTTTAGTAGCAATTATTGCAGGATCTAAAGCATGTATATTTATTCTTTTAGGACTAGATGCAAAATTAGCGCCTGCTCTTATTAATTCCTCATAATTTGATTGACAAGCACCAGCTATTATTATTAATTTATCATGTTCTTTTTCATATTTTCTTGCTTCTTTTACTGCATTAACAAAGTTATCACTATTTTTATATTCTCCATTTCTATTTTTATAGTAAGCATCATGCCCTGTTATTATTACTATATTTGGTCTATACTCTTCCAATAACTCTCTTATTTTAAAAGGAATATTTTCTTCTGTTTCATTTATTCCCATTGCCCAAATATTAGCTTCTTCATAATACTTTAAACACCTATCTAAATATTCTTTGTCACCATCTATATGAAGTATTTTACCTGGAAGATAAAAGTAATCACTTCTATCTAAATCATTTGTTGGTTTTATTCTATCTAAAAATTCTTGTTCTTCCTCAATATCTCCATCCTCATATAGTTTCAAATCTTCCTTTTCAGCATCAGCAATTAATCTTATATTTACTCCTTTTAAATAATATATATCATCAATTACATCCGTAATAATAAATATTAAATCATTATTATGGGAATTTCTTGTTACCAAATCTCCTATTTCAAAATCCATAAAATCACCCAATTAATTATATTAAAAATAAATTAAAATATGAAAAAAATAAACCAAGTAAACTTGATTTATTTTAATATATTTTATTTTATATTTGTATCATCATTATTTCCAGTAGTATTATTTTGTAACTGAGAATTTTGTACATTGCTTACATCAATTGACTGTTCTATCATTGAATTTATATCTATAGTACTTGATTGTTCCACTATTGGTGTCTGATTTACTTGATTTACTGGTTGTTCTACTATTGGTGCCTGATTTACTTGATTTATTGGTTGCTCCACTATTAGCGTCGGATTTATTTGATTTACTGGTTGCTCTACTATTGGTGCCTGATTTATTTGATTTATTGGTTGCTCTACTATTGGTGCCTGATTTACTTGATTTACTGGTTGTTCTACTATTGGTGCCTGATTTATTTGATTTATTGGTTGATCTACTGTTGATGCCTGATTTATTTGATTTATTGGTTGCTCTACTGTTGATGCCAAATTTACTTGATTTATTGGTTCTCCAAAATTTTGATTACCTGAATTATTTATATTTGAATTGTTTTTTTTGCGTTTTAATATAATAAATATTACTCCTGCTATTACTATAGCTCCTACAACACCTATTACTAAATATATAATAAAGTTATTATTTTGAAATGAAAATTCAAATTCCATATTACTTATTTCATTTGCATTTGACAAATCCCAAGTTAATGTTTTTCCATCGCTAGATACACTAGTAGCATTATGAGATATTGGTTTATTTGGTAAAGTAACGATAAATTTTACATCATAATCAATATCAGACATATCGTAAGAATTGTCACCTGAGTTTTCTGAACCTACATTAACAAGCCCTTCTGAAGTTAGCGTAGCTTTATATTTATCGCCATTTTTTACAAACACTATTGATTTATCAATATTAGCATAATTTTCAAAACTAAAGTTGATTGTATCACCTGTTATATCATCTATATTAGAAATTTTTTTACTTAATTTAATACCTTTATATTCATCTTGTTCATATCTTTCTTTTTCAAAACCTTCTGAAGAATATTGTTCAGAAATACTAGACTCTAAAAATTTCCATTTTTCTTCTTCAGTATATTCCTTTGATTGTTCATCTTCTGAACTATTTTGCATAGACATCATAGCATTCATCAACTTATCATCAACAGCCATTAAAACCGAAAAATCCATTGACTTGTCACTTTTTATATTCATTGAAAATTCCGATTTCATACTACAACCACAAATAAACATAGTTGTTAAAAATAATACAAATACTTTCTTTAAACTCTTCATATAACACTCCTATTCTAAAAATCATATTAACATATTTATTAAAAAACATCAACTCATTTTCTTAAAGGTATATTATTTTTATTCCACTCTGTATAATAATTACCTTTATATCCATATTTAAATTCAATTGTTTCCTTAGTAGACTCATTACCGTCAATAATATTAGTTAATCTCTCATTAAATTTATATATAAATTTAATATTATACTTATTGTCATAAGTATAATATATAAACTCTTTTCCATCTTCTATTTGCTCTCTTATATATGAATCTCTTATTTTATCAAACTCATTATAATCTATAAACAATTGTCTATAATTGTAAGTTATAAATATTACTAATATACCTAGTAAAATATATATAGGTATAAATACCAATTTATTTTTTATTTTACCAATAATTTTATATAAAATATATATTACATATATAACAATACATACATCTAATATTAAAACACCCCTATCAACATAATATGGAGAAATCATCATAGCTATAAATGATGAGAAAGATACAAGTAAAATGTAAAGTCTTTTCTTATATTGATTTGCATCACTTAATCTAAACACTATAAAATACAACAAAGTCATAGCTATAAGCATAATTATTTCTAGTAATCTATTAGCCATAAATAATGAAAACATATTTTCCTTACTATAAGCACTATAGCTCTCCATAGATTGAGCAACAACACGATATTTAGACAATAATAAAAATGCAAAAAAACCAATACACAACACAACTAATGGAAGTAGTTTTAAAATATCAATTTTTTTATTTTTAATTAACAAAACTAAATTAATAACAAATAAACCAACTATTAAAGTTGCTACCGTAGATTCGACATTAAAACTGGCTAAAAAACAAAATATCAAATATAAAAAATATTTTTTATTAAAGCAATTTAGATTATCATAATTATCCATTAAATTTCTAAAAGGGATACCAACAAGTAATATTATAACAACAGAAAATAAATGATTAAATATCCCACCTGTCCAAAAAAACACTTCAGATATTATTGGATTAACTAACATAAATATTAAAAAAGCTACTACAAGTAAAATATTTTTAATATTACTTTTTTTATATTTATCATATCCTAATGCATAGTAAACAACTAAATTCAAAAAAGTTATCATGATAATAGAATGCATTATATATGAAACCCAAAGTGGAAAAGCTCCAAATGCAAAATATAATAATTCCCCTATTCTAAAATTCCAATGTATTCCTCTACCTATAATCTGTTTTATTTTTTCTATAAATGACATAGTTGGATTGGAATAATAAGTATAAGCAAATTCATCATCATGTCCATGTAAACCAAAAGCACTTAAAATTAATACATATGACACTATTATTAATAAATTAATTATTAAAAATTTATAGTCTACTTTTTTTAGTTTTTCCTTTAATTTTTCCATATTACACCTTATCTTTATTTATATACTTTGACAATTTTATATATAAATTTTTATTTATAAATATTATAATTGATGCAAATTTATATTTAAAATTCATCTTATCTTTAAATATTATTCTTAATATATTATCTTTAATATGTTTTACTAGTAACTTATATTTATCAAAATCATTATTATTAAAATTAATTGACATTGAATTTACATTACATATATAAAAGTAATCTATCAAACTATATACAATATTTACATTGTAATTATTTTCTATATAATATTTTTCAAATTTATTACAAACATCCATAAATAATAATTTATTATAATTATAACTATTTTCTTTATATAAATAATTATAAAGTGGAGTCGAATCATAAATTACTTTATTAACTTCTTTAAAAACTTCAAAATTAAATAGTAAATCTTCATAATAATCTAAATCAGATGAAAATTTTATATTTTTTATTATACTTTTTTTATATAATTTACCCCATACTTGTCCTTTAAAATATTTATGTTCTAATAATAAATTTAAACAATTGCCTTCATTTTCAAATGTTACATTTTTTTTACAAAATTTTTCTACTTTACTTTTATAAATATTATTATAATTACAAATACTTACATCAGAATTACTATATAAGATATTATTATATAAAATTTTTATATAATCTTTATCTATATAATCATCTGAATCTACAAACGTTATAAAATCTCCTTTAGCTTGTTTTAAACCATAATTTCTTGTATTTGATACTCCTCTTTTTTTATTTATAAAAACATTCACTCTTTTATCTTTTAAGTAACTATTACATATTCGTAAACTATTATCATTTGAATTATTATCAACTAATATTAATTCTATATTTTTATATGTTTGATGTAATATACTTTCAATACATTTTTTTAAATATTTTTCAGTATTATAAATTGGAACAATTATTGAAATTAAATGATTCATACTACACCTACTAATCTCTTAAATATTTTCTTATTTGTTTATAATTAGGTTTATATTTACTCACTAAAAGCCAAAATTCTTTTGAGTGATTAAAATGTATAAAATGCGATAATTCATGTACTATTACATAATCTAATGCTTCTATGTCATATTCTATTAATTTTGAATTTAGTGTAACAGAATTATCTTTTATATTACAAACACCCCACCTTGTTTTCATACTTCTTATTTTTAATTTTGGGTAAGGTATATTTTCTATAAATAAATTATAATTATAATCTAATCTTTCTTTAAATAATGTATTAATTTTATTTTTTATAAATTTTTCTAATTCTTTTTCATTTGGTATATATATTTTATCATTATCAAATTCTATTTTATCAAATAAATTACAAGTTATAACTTGATAACTATTACCTAAATAATTATATAATGTGTTTTCATTTTTTTCTTCTTTTTTAGAAATTACTTTTCTTAAATAATCTTTATTTTCATCTAATAATCTAAATATATATTGCTTACTTACAAAATATGAAGTTGTAACATATATTTTTAAGTCATCTTTAACTCTTATATATGTATTTTTGTTGTTTTTCTTTTGTATTATTACTTCATATTCTTTACCATCGAGTTCAAATTTCATTATTTTTCACTTATCCTCTTAATAAATTTATATATATATTTATAAAATAGATTTGTCATAAAAACAAATATTAAAAGAGTATTTAACATTAATATAAGTGTAAGTATTAATATTTTTGGAGTAATAAAAGCAAGTGAGAAAAGTGTTCTTAGACCAACTATACCTACAACAAATATAATTATGAGTACACTTAATAATAAAGACCTTAATGTATTAAGTGGCTTACATATCCTATAAATATGCATAAATCCTACAAAACCTGTAAGTATGACTGAAATTGTTGAAACTTGTTCATCTGTTAGTTTTAATATACTACCAAGTATCACAGCAATCAATATATTTATTACTATTGTAAGTGCGGTTGGTATAGCAGCACTGAAAATATTTATGAAGAAATTACCTTTTATTTTTTCATAATTAGGTTCGAGCGCTAAAACAAAAGAAGGTATGCCTATTGTAAGTGCACTTGTAAGTGTTAGTTGAATTGGTACAAATGGATATTTTAATTTAACAAATATAAATATTATTGCAAGTAATGTAGCATATACTGTTTTAACAATAAATAAACTTGCTGATCTTTCTATATTGTTTATTGTCTTTCTACCTTCATCAACTATTATAGGCATTGAATCAAAATTAGAATCCATTAAAACTAATTGTGAAACAGTTCTTGCAGCATCACTTCCATTTATCGGTGATATACTACAATCTGATTCCTTAAGCGCTAAGACATCATTAACACCATCACCTACATATGCAACTGTATATTTTGTTTTTAATTGTTTTATAATTTCTTGTTTTTGGCTAGGTGTTACTCTACCAAATATTGATGTATCTATATAATTTTTAATTTCATCGTCTTTTATTTTACTCATGTCTACAGATGATTTAAAATCTATCCCTAATTTTTTTGCAACATTACTTACTGTATCAGGATTATCACCAGATATTATTTTAACTTCTACACCTTGTTTTTTAAAATAATTTATAGTATTTAATGATTCTTTTCTGATTTTATCATTAAGTAATATTAATCCAAGTATTTCTATATTATTTGGTAAATTCTTATTTATAAATTTATTTTTAGAATGAGCAAATAATAAAACTCTATTTTCTTTAGCATATTTATTTAAATAATCATCTATTTTTGATGTATCTTTTAATATAAATTCTGGAGCACCTATTATATAAGTTCCTTCATTTTTAAATGTTACACCAGACCATTTTTTCTCAGATGAAAAAGGAACTATTTCTTCTACTATAAAATTATTAGAAGTACCATATTTTTCTGTTATAGCATTCATAGTTATATTATCATTTAAAACATTACAAAATTCTTTTATGTATTTTTTTTCATCTATTTTAGATAAATTTATATATTGTGATACTTCCATTTTCCCTTCTGTTAATGTACCTGTTTTATCAAAGCATATAACATCTACTCTAGCAAGTGTTTCAATACAATAAAGTTCTTGAACTAAAACATTATATTTTGATAATCTTACAACGCTTACTGCAAGTACTGTACTTGTTAATAATACAAGACCCTCTGGTATCATTGAAATAAGTGCAGCAACGGTATTTATTATGGAATCATTTAAATTATTATTTATCAAATAATATTGATTTATAAATAATAATACTGCTATTGGAATTATTAATATTGATATAATTTTTATTATTTTTTCAAGTGAATTCATTATTTCAGAATTTACTTTTTTTACATATTTTGCACCTGCAGATATTTTTGATGAATAATTTTCAACTCCAACATGTTCTACTTTAGCTTTACATTTACCACTTACTATAAAACTACCTGATAATAACATATCTCCCTTTTGTTTATATACAAGTTCTGATTCACCCGTTATACACGACTCATTAACTTCTACACTTCCGTCTAATATAGTAGAATCAACCATTATTTGATTTCCTATTTTTAATAATATTAAATCATCTTTTACAATATCATTTATATCTATTTCAATTTCTTTACTATTTCTAATAACTTTTGCTTTTGTTTCCACAAGTAAAGATAATTTATCTATTGTTTTTTTTGAACGAATTTCTTGTATTGTACTTATTAATGTATTACATAATATTACACCTAAAAATAACATATTTTTATAAGAACCTGTTATAAATATTAATAATCCCAATACTAAATTTATTATATTAAATAGTGTAAAAACATTATCAAATATTATTTTCTTTACTGATTTAGTCGGTAAAGAAGTATCGTAATTTACTAAATTTTTATCAATTCTTTCTTTTATTTCTTTATCAGTAAGACCTGTATTTATATATTGCTTCATATTACCACCTTTTGTATATAAATATTGTAACACAAAAAAGAATGAATAACTCATTCTTTTTAAACATTTATAAATTTATTTATTGTATCTTTTGACCACAATTTCCACAATAAGCTCCTGTTGCTTCAGCACCACAATTTGTACAGAACTTTTTAGCTGATTGTGTAGGTTGTGTTTGTTCTGAAGTTTGTGTTGCAGTTTCCTGAGCAGATTGTTCTTGTTCTGATGCTTGCGCTGCAATTTCTTGAGCTGGTGCTGCTTGCTCTGATGTTGGTTGTTCTTGATTCTCTGCTTGTTTAGGTGTTCCAAAAATTGTTCCTGGTTGTGGCATATCACTATTCATATTATTTGCATTATTTGTACTTGGATTTTCAGATTGTCCTTGAGGCATTCCTGCAACTGCCCCCATCATGTTAGCACCTTGTTGTTGAGCAAATCCCATTCCCATGAATCCCATCATTGATCCATTTGGATTTGCTGCAGCATTTTTCATAGCTTCCGCACTTGCTGCTGCCATTGTTCCAGCCATGTTATTACTATAAACTTGACCCATACGAGTTGTTTTAGCAATTTCTGAATCCATTTCTTGAATAATTTTTCTAGCTTCATCTGTTGCATTTATTCTTAACGCAACATCTTCTACTCTAATTCCATATTTTTGCATCCATTCACTATCTAGAATTTCATTCATTTGATCAGTAATATCTGATTTATAATTTTGAATTCTATTGAATGATACATTATGCATTGTCATAATATTAGAAATTGCTTCACTTACCTTTTGAGCAAATTTTGATTTTAATATATTTTGTCCTGTTGAAACAAATATGTCATCAAATGTTAATGTATCTTTTGGATTTGCACCAATTACATTACTTACTAAAATTACAGGATCTGCAATTCTTATTGAATATTCTCCATTGTAAGTTATTTCTACACTTCCATACACTGGATCAAACACTGTTTCTGGTTGTGTTGAACCAAAAGTATTACTTGGTATAATTTTAGTATTTACAAAATACACTCTCTGATCTTTTGCAGTTTGGCCACCATATGTAAAACGGTTACCTATATTTTTTATAGTTTCTCCAACTCCTTTAAAGAAACCACCTGTAAATACACTAGGTTCACTACTTGTATCCCAAGTATATGTGCCCGGTTCAGCAGAAAATTCAGCAATTCTACCATTATCTACAATCATCATAGCCATTCCTTCTGGAACTGCAATTGTACTTCCATTTGAAATTATACCTTCTGAATAATTTTTGTTTCCTTCTCCATGTTTAACCATTCCTCTTTGAATAATTACATCATTTGCAATTTGAGGACATTCAACATATTCCTTAAATTGATCTCCAAGTCCTGAAGATACTGAACTTGTTAAGGCTTTTATTAATCCCATTTCTTTTCCTCCTAAAACTCTTTTATATTGTTAAAAGTCCATACCTTTTTAACTATATCTATTATACCACAATTACAGTAAACACAATACTTTTGTTTTAAATTTTTTATTGGAGCACCACAATTTGGACAATTAAGTGACAATCCTTTTTGATTTTCAGATAACTTTGATGAATCAATTATATATATAAATTCAGTCTCAAACCTAGTTTGAACTTTTTTATTTTTAATGTTATCATCACTGTAAACATATTGTAAAGCTGTTCTGAAATATAATGTAGCAATATTATCTATTTTATTATATTTATTCAATATTGTATTATGTATTTTTATAGAATCGTATTTAGTTGATTTTGAAATTTTATCTTTAACCCAATTTTCTATTTTTTGTGATTCAAAATGTTCATCATTATTTGCATCATTTACTTTTTTAAAACACTCTAATATTTTATTTTCACATAAAGATTTCATTTCGTTTATATTAAGATCTGGAAAATCTTCTTGCAATATTGGTAAAGCTAAAGACTCCATACCAGATAAAGATTTTGGTGTTTCTTCTGCTTCTACTTCTAGTTTTTGTATTGCAGATTTTATATTTGATGTTCCAAAAAATTGTGTTGAAAAATCCCTTATTTTTTTCTTTATTATAAAATATCCAACTAATACCGCTATAATAAGTATTATAACTCCTATTAAAAATGGCAATGAAATCACCTCTTCCTAAGATATCCAATAAAATTATATCATTTATAATTATTTTTTTCCATAGTTTTAATTAATACTATTTATATTATTAAATTGAATGAATATTATTTTCATTTTTATATTCACTAATCATATCAACTTTTTCTGAAAATGATATATGAGAAGAAATTTTAAAACCATTCTTTAAATAGAAATTTGGAAATAATTCTTCTATTTTATCAGAAATTATTTCTAACTTTTCTTTAGTTTTACATAAATAATATTTAACTTCATATTTTTGTTTTTCTTTATCACTATACTTATCCATAATATTTTCAACTGGATTTTTATGAAAATTAAACATATCAATCATGTATTTTTTTTGAAATGACCTATTATATAATGTGACCATTGCTGTTCCTAAAAAACAATAATCCATATTGATTGCTAAACGTAATGCAACTGAAATATTTTCATCAAGATAGTCAGATTCATTATTTTCTTCTAAAGATTGCGCAATAACTGAAAATACTTTATCTCTATTGTTCATTTTTGTGTATATTGCAATAGAAAACGGATTATTGGTATATCCAGTTGTTGAAAATGTAATTTCTATTCCTTTTATGTCTTTTAATTTATTTAAAAACGCATTAATTTTTTTTCTAGTATTAGTATCATAGCTAATATAAATATATGGTTTATATTGTAATCCATGTCCCGCACAACAGGCAATAGTTTGAATATCTAAATCAATACAATCATTTAATAATCTTTCTAATTCTTTACATCCTTCGCTAATTTTTGATACAATTTTATCTCTATTTTTCTTTACTAATTCAAATGGTATTAAAATTTCTGTATTCCTCATTATTAATAACCTCCTAATCTAATTATAGAAAGATTTTATTTTTTATACCAAAAAGGAATTTAAAAATTTTAAATTCCAATTTTTTCTTTTCCACCCATATATGGTTGTAATACTTTTGGAATTAGTATACTTCCATCTTCTTGATAATTATTTTCAATTATCGCTATCAAAGCTCTTGGTGATGCTACTACGGTATTATTTAAAGTTGCTAAATATTCGTTGCCATTTTCTGTTTTCATTCTAATACCTAATCTTCTTGCTTGTGCATCTCCAAGTGTTGAACAAGATCCAACCTCAAAATATTTCTGTTGTCTTGGACTCCATGCTTCAACATCACAAGATTTTACTTTTAAATCAGCCAAATCCCCACTACAACATTCTAAAGTTCTAACAGGTACATCTAAACTTCTAAAAAATTCTACAGTAAAATTCCACATTTTATTATACCAATTCATAGAATCTTCAGGTTTACATAAAACAACCATTTCTTGTTTTTCAAATTGATGTACTCTATAAAGTCCTCTTTCTTCTAATCCATGAGATCCTACTTCTTTTCTAAAACATGGTGAATATGAAGTCATTGCTATAGGTAACTCTTTTTCATCAATTAACTGTCCTTTGAATTTTCCAATCATAGAATGTTCACTCGTACCTATTAAATATAAATCTTCATTTTCTATTTTATACATCATAGAATCCATTTCTGCAAAAGACATTACTCCATTAACGACATCTCCTCTTATCATAAAAGGAGGTATACAATATGTAAAGCCTTTATTAATCATAAAATCTCTTGCATAAGCAATCGTTGCTTCATGAAGTCTTGCAATATCACCTATTAAATAATAAAATCCGTTACCACTTGTTCTTCCAGCAGATTCTTTATCAAGACCTGACATCTTTTCCATTATATCTGCATGATATGGTATTTCATAACTAGGAACTACAGGTTCTCCAAACTTTTCAATTTCAACATTTTCAGTATCATCTTTTCCAATTGGAACACTTTCGTCTATTATATTTGGAATTAACATCATTCTATTTTTAATTTCTTCTTTTAATTCATTTTCTTTTTGTTCAATATCAACTAATTTATTATTTATTTCTACTACTTTTTCTTTTTTGTTATTAGCATCTTCTATTTTTTTATCACGCATTAAGCTTCCAATTTCACTACTAATAGTATTTCTTTCTTTTCTTAAATTATCTCCTTGTATTTTTAACTCTCTTAAATCTTTATCTAGTTTTTCTACTTCATCTACCAAAATTAATTTGTTATCTTGAAATTTCTTTTTTATATTTTCCTTTACAATATCTTTATTTTCTCTTATTAATTTTATATCTATCATATTATATTCCTTTCTTTTTTTAACAAAAAGAGACATATTGTAGGAGCAAATACATGCGGTACCATCCTACACAGTCTCTTAATTTTTATAACGGTATTACCGGAAATGTTTTCATTTCTCTCAAGAGTAGATTCATAAACATTTATTATCAGTTTTCATCAACCACTGACTTTCTATAAAATAATATATTTATTACTATTCTCCATCATTGACTTAATTATAATATTTCTATTTATGATATTTTTATAATATCAACTTCTATTTACTTTATCAATTTGATTTCTTTTCAGTACTTGTCTCACCATTCAAAAGTTTATCAACACATTTTAACATGTCATTACTATCATCTGTATTTACGATGCCAACTGCAATTTTTACAACACATATTACTAAAAATACACATGCACCAGCTATTAATCTTCTTACAAATGACTGTTGAGCTTTTTTCATATCCTCTTCTTTTGAAGCTGAAGCAGCCTTAGCAAAGTCAAGCATCCCCATTACAATTAATATAATTGGTACTGCAACTTGCATAGCCGTAATTACAATTGAAATAAGTTTTACTAAATCTTCTGGTAATTCTAAATTATTACCACATGTTACTATATCATATAGTTTTACATCGTTTGAATTATTACTTGAATTTGTATTTGAGTTATTATCTGAATTTGTAGTTGAATTATTATCACTTGATATGTTTGAAACTAATTTAAAAGTTGCTTGAGTTGAACACTTAACACCTTTTTCTGTAGTCCATGCATTCATAGTAGAATCACATGCCATACCACCATAAGTAAAATATAATTTTTCTGGGCAAGAATTATCCATATTAAACTTTTCTGCTTTTTTCTGTGGATTACCATTATTGGTTAAAGAAATATTTCCATCATCATCTTTTTTTAAAATTGTTTTATTTCCTTTTTCTGGAAACGAACTTTTCACGGTAGAACTTTCAAATTCATAACTACACTCAATAGAAGCATTTACAACATTGACAAAACAAAACATTGATAGTATAACTATAGGAATTTTTAATATAATTTTTTTCATAATATACCTCAATTCTAGTAAAATTATACATTATATTTATTAGTTTGTAAATATTTATTTAGCTTCATACCAATCACTACCTGTTTCTATATCAACTTTTAATGGTACTGTTAAATCACATACATTTTCCATAGTATTTTTTACTATATCTTTAACTTCTTGTAATTCACTTTCTAGTACATCAAATATAAGTTCATCATGTACTTGTAATATCATTTTAGATTTCAAATTTCTTTTTTTCATTTCTTTATCTGCATTTATCATAGCTATTTTAATTATATCTGCACTTGTTCCTTGTATTGGAGTATTAAGCGCAATACGTTCACCACTATTTCTTATTAAATAATTTTTATTATCAAGTTCTGGAATATTTCGTTTTCTATTAAATAGTGTTCTTACACATTTAGTTTCATGCGCATTTTTTATAGTTTCTTCCATATATTTTTTTATACCAGGATATGCATTTAAATATTCATCTATAAACTTTGTTGCTTCTTTAGTAGTAATTCCTAAATTTTCAGAAAGTCCATAACCACTTATTCCATATATTATTCCAAAATTAACCGCTTTAGCAACTCTTCTCATATCTTTTGTAACATCACTTATATCTACCTTGAATATATCACTCGCTGTTTTAGTATGAATATCTATATCTTTCTTAAAAGCATCTTTTAATGCCTCAACTTGTGAAACATGCGCTAAAATTCTAAGTTCTATTTGTGAATAGTCTGAACTTAAAATAATCGAATTTGAAGAAGGCAAAAATGCTTTTCTTATAAGTTTTCCATATTCATATCTTATAGGAATATTTTGTAAATTTGGTTCTATTGATGACAATCTTCCTGTACGAGTTAATGCTTGTGTAAAAATAGTGTGTACTCTACCATCAGAATGAATTGCAGATATCAGACCTTCTACATATGTACTATATAATTTAGTAAGCATTCTATATTCTATTATCATGTTTATTATTGGATGTTTATCAATTAATTTATTAAGAACATCTATAGCTGTTGAATAGCCATTTTTACTTTTTTTACCATGAGGTAAATTTAATTCATCAAATAATACAGTACCAAGTTGTTGAGATGAAGCAATTTTAAATTCATGACCTGCACACTTATATATTTCTTTTTCAACTTCATCTATTTTTTTCTTAAATTCTATTCCCATTTCATTTAAAATATCTTTATCTACAATTACACCATTATATTCCATATCACCTAATGTATAGGATAAAGGTATTTCGACATCATTAAATAAATCTATTAAATTTTCTTTTTTTAATTTATCTATAAAAATATCATGTGTTTCATAAATAAACTTTGCTTTAAGTGCACAAGTATAAGCAATCACATCTATATTAGGTTCAATAAGTTTGTTTTTCTTACCATAAATACTATCATAAAATGGTACATCATAGTCAAATTGATTAGCTATATATGCAATATCATCTTTTATGTTATAATCAAGTAAATATCCTGCTAACATAGTATCATAATCAACATTTTTAATTTCTATATTATTCCATTTAAGTGAAACATAAACTTTTTTTATATCATATGTATATTTTTCTACTGAAGTTAAAAATTTAGGATTTTGTTTTAATATTTCAAATGGTATAAATATACTATTTTTTTCATTATATACACCCATACCAAGTATTTTGGAATTATGATAATTTGTTCCAAATATTTCTAAATATATTGAACATTTACTGTCAATATTTATTTCATCAATGTTTTTAATTATTTTAACTTCAAATGGTTTTTGTATTTCTTTATCTATTTTTTCATTTTTTAAAAATGAATAAAATTCAAGTTCTTCATACAAATCATTAAGACCATTTTGATTTCCTTTATATATAATATCATCTATACTTATTTCTATAGGTACATTTGTTACAATTGTTGCCAAATCATAACTTTCATATGCATCGTTTTTACCTTCTATTAATTTATCCTTTATTTTACCATTTATTTTATCTATATTTTCATATATTCCATCTATTGTTTTATATTCTTGTAATAATTTTAAAGCTGTCTTTTCCCCTATACCTTTAACTCCCTTTATATTATCTGAAGTATCTCCCATTAATGCTTTTAAATCTATTATATTTATTGGATTAATTTTGTATTCATCATAAAAACTAGATTTATTATATCTAATATAATCTTTCATCTTTAGTAGTTTAATATCCACACTATCCGATATTAATTGAAGTAAGTCTTTATCACTGCTTATTATTGTTCCAATATAGTTTGTATTATCACAAAATTTAGCAAATGTTCCTATTATATCATCTGCCTCATAATTTTCTATTTCGTAATACTTTATTCCCATTAATGTAAGCATTTGTTTTGCAACTGGGAATTGTTGTTTTAATTCATCAGGCATTTCTATTCTACCTGCTTTATAATCTTTATATTTTTCATGTCTAAATGTTTTTCCTTTATCAAAGGCAACTAAAATATATGATGGTTTTTCTTCTAATACTATTTTATTAATCATATTAGCAAACCCAAATAAAGCATTAGTAGGAAATCCCTTACTATTTCTCATATAGTTTCCATTATATGCAGTTGCATAATAACTTCTAAATAGCAAATTATTTCCATCAACTAAAATTATTTTTTCCATGTCATTCACCTATACCAATTATATCACATAAATTAAAGTAGTGATAATAATGAAAAAAATATTATTTATTATATTAATTTTTTTAACAGGATGTTCAAAATATACACTTAACTGTTCTAAATATAATTACTCTACCATTTATGGTAAAGAAATAATTATAGAAAAATATTACTTTAAAAATAATAAACTTTTTAATTATATAAATTCTAAAGAAATATTATTTGATAATGATATGATAAAGTATATTGATAACATATTTAAGTACTATGAAATAGAAAGCAATATAATAAAAGAAAATGTAAAAGGTTCAAATACAGAAGTCAAAAAAGATAATGACACGATAACTGCTATAATTAATATAGATATAAATTATTCTGATAATTCATTAGAAAAAATTAACATAAAAAAAAATTCAAGCATAGACTATTTAAAGAAAAATCTTACTGAGAAAGGATATTCATGTAGTATAGAAAATTAATAAGTTGTATTTTAATTAAATAAGGTGTAAAATTAACTATGAGGTGAATATATGAATAAATTATTAAGTAAAGATCCATCTAGTATTATCAATTCTGTATTATTTTTATTAATAGGAATTATTTTATTTGCAAATCCTAATGGAATAGTATCATTTATATCTTATTTACTTGGAATTGTTGTAATTATAATTGGTGGATTCAAAATTTTTAACGCTAATAAAAACAAAAATGATAACTATAATGCAAAACTTACTGTTGGTATAATTTGTATTGCTATTGGAATTATTTTAATGTTCTGTGGTCCTATAATTGAAATTGTATTCAGATTTTTTATAGGTGCTTGGATATTAATTGGTGGAATCAATAAGTTAATAATCGCAATTAATTTAAAAGATAAATCTAATGATTGGATTAAAATGTTAGTTATTTCTATTTTACTTCTTGTAATAGGATTATATGTAATACTTAGATCTAATTTAGTATTTTCTTCTATTGGATTGATAATGATTATTTATTCTGTTGTTTCTATAGTAGGATATTTTATGACACCGAAACAAAAAAATGAAAATGTAATTAAAAAATAAAGTTCTATTTTTTCAAATAGAACTTTTTTTATTATATTTTTAAATGTTTCCTTACAGCTACCAAACTACCAAACATACCTACTACCATTCCTATTAATAATAATATTCCTGAAACTAAATATATAAATGGTTCTGGCGCTATCAAACGTATAAATGGTGAAAATAACTGACCATCAAAGTTTTTAAATATTGCAACATAACCATAAGTAGTTATTATTATTGGAATAATTGATCCTAATATACCTAAAAATAAACCTTCGAATATAAATGGTATTTTAATATTCAAGTTTGAGGCACCAACCAATCTCATTATTTCAATCTCTTTTTTTCTTGAAAAAATTGTTATTTTAATTGTATTAGAAATTAGAAATGCTGTAACCAATATCAATGCTACTACCATACCTATGCTTATTTTTCTAACAATATCAAATAAAGAAATTAATTGTTTAACCATATCTTCACCATATTGTACAACTTTTATAGTTTCTTTTTCTTCATCTAATTTTCGTATCTGATCGGCGATTCCATCTATTTTAGTAAGTGAGGCTGCTTTAACTTGTAAAGTTGGTTGTAGTGGTATTTCATCTCTTATCCACTCTCCATCTTTCTTCCATTCACTCATAATATTATTATACTCTTCTGATGATTCCATCATCTCTTCTGCAATTTCTATTTTAGATTTATATTCTACTGATTCTACTCCATCTATAAATTTAATTTTTTCTAAATATTCGTTAGCAACTTCATCTGTTGTTTTTGTATCTAAGAATGTAACTATTGTTACATCTTTTTCAACAAGTTTAGTAAAATTATTAACATTATAAGAAAGAATAACAGCTATTGAAACAACTAAAAGAGTTATAGTTATACATGATATTGAAGCAAATGAAAGTGAAAAATTTCTAAAAACACTTTTAAATGCATCTCTTATATTTCTTCCAAAAATTCTAATTGCTTTCATGTACATAAGTTCCTTTCTCATAATCTTTTAAAATTCTACCTGAATCAAGTAAAATTACTCTTTTCTTCATTTTTTCCACTATTTCTGTATCATGCGTAACCATTATAATAGTTGTTCCTAACTTATTAATCTCATCTAATACATTCATAATTTCCATACTAGTATCCTCATCCAAATTACCTGTTGGTTCATCACATATTAACAATTTAGGTTCATTTACAATTGCACGGGCTATTGCAACTCTTTGTTGTTCTCCACCTGATAATTGTGTTGGATATTGTTTTGCTTTTGATTTTAAACCAACCAAATCTAATACTTTCATAACTCTATTATATATTTGAGATTTTGGTAATCCAAAAATTTCAAGAGCAAATGCGACATTTTCATACACTGTTAGTTTTGATAACAATTTAAAATCTTGAAACACTACTCCTATTTTTCTTCTTATTTTAAATACTCTCCAATTTTTTAATTTTGCAACATCAATTCCACCAACAATTATTTTTCCACTAGTTGGTCTTTCTTCACGATATAACATCTTTATCAATGTAGATTTTCCACATCCAGTAGATCCTATTACAAATACAAAATCTCCCTTTTCAATTGAAAGACTTATATCATTTACAGCTGTTACACCATTTTTATATTTTTTAGTAACTTTTTGAAATCTAATTAAATCCATTTTTATTCTCCTCCATAAACTTCATATGCATCCGTAACTAGAAAAAACGCATCTTTATCAATAGTATGTATTCCTTCTTTTGCTTTGAAATATTCTTTAGTAGGAACGGTACACATTATAACTTTTTGTTTTGTATTCGTGTAACCTCCTCTGGCTTCTAAAATTGTTACACCATGACTTAAATATTGCAAAATAAATTCTTTTACTTTATCTTCATGTTCTGTTATTATATAAAACGTTTTAGAACTTGAAATTCCAAGTATTACTTTATCTGTTATAACACTTATTATATACATATTTATAATTGAATAAATAAAATTTTGCCATCCAAATATAAACAATGAACTAAGTATTATTACTCCATCTGTAAATAACATTGCTTTCCCTATTGATGTCTTAGATTTAGTTGCTACTATTTGATTTAAAATGTCAGTTCCTCCTGTTGTAAATCCTGATTTAAATATTAATCCATGTCCAAGTCCACTTATAAGTGAGCCAAAAACAATTATTACTATTATTTCTGTAGAACCTAAATCTACATATTGTATAATCCAACTTGTTGATTCAACAAATAATGGATATAAAAGTGAACCAACTATTGAATTTCTTGTTTTATCTTTACCTAAAACTAAAAAACTTAAAATCAATAATAAAACTGAACTAACTAAAATAACAAAAGATGGATTTATACCTAATGTTTTATTTAATATTACACCAAGTCCACTTACACCATACACTACTCCATATGGTAAAACAAATATATTAAATGCAACAGAAACAAGTAAAAGCCCTACTAAAAACTGTGCATATCTAATTAATCTAGTTTTCGAATAAATTTCTTGTAAAATAAATTTTTCATCATTTTTCTTCTTAAAAAACATACTAACCTTCCTTTAAAACACTATTTATAAATACATCTATATTACCATTTAAAACATCTTCTACGTTCGTTACTTCTACATTTGTTCTATGATCTTTAACCAATGTATAAGGACACATTATGTAACTTCTTATTTGTGAACCAAAATTTATGTCATCTAAATTACCTTTTATATTTTTTAATTCATCATTTCTTTTTTCTATTTCTAATTTATATAATTTACTTAATAAAACTTCCATTGCTTTTTCTTTGTTTTGAATCTGACTTCTTTCATTTTGACAAGTAACAACAATTTTCGTAGGTATATGAGTTATACGAACTGCTGAATCTGTTGTATTGACACCTTGTCCACCACATCCACTACTTCTATATACATCAATCCTTATATCTGATGGTTTTATTTCAATATCAATTTTATCATTTTCAAAAAGTGGCGTTACATCAATACCTGCAAATGAAGTATGTCTTCTTGAATTTGAATCAAATGGTGAAATCCTTACTAACCTATGTATTCCTTTTTCATTTTTTAAATATCCATAAGCATTAGTTCCCTTTACTATTGCAGTTAAACTTTTTATACCTGCTTCATCACCATTTTGAATATCTGTGACTTCCATTTTATATCCTTTTTTTTCACACCATCTTTGATACATTCTATAAAGCATTTCTGCCCAGTCACATGCTTCTGTTCCTCCTGCTCCTGAATGTATTTCAAGTATTGCATTACATGAATCATATGGTTTAGAAAGTAATGTTTCTATTTCAAGTAAACTTAATTCTTCTTTTAAATCATCTATTTCATTTTCTAATAATTCTTTTATTTCTAAATCCATATTATTTTTTATAGATTCTAATATATCGACATTATTTTGTATTTTATTTTTTAAATTAGTGGTTTTTTCAATTTTATTTTTTAATTCATTTAACTCATTTATTATTTTTTCACTTTCTTTTTTTGAATCCCAAAAATTTGGTAATAACATTTTTGATTCTAATTGTTTTATTTTTTCATTCTTTGAATCAGTGTCAAAGTAACCTCCATAAGTCATTTACTCTATTTAATAAATCACTGTAAATATTCGTCAATTCATAAATCTCCATATCATCACCATAATAATTATAGCATTAAATATATTTTTTTTCTATCAATTACACAAAATTATCATATTTTTTTATTCAAAAATTATATTAAATAAAAATTTATGCAATTAAAAAGTTCTAATTAATATAATTAGAACTTCTATTACTTAAAATTTAAATCTAAATAATCATTGATAAAATAAGTCCAAATAGTATAACTACTACAAATAATTGAAGTAAAAGTTTCCATATATATTTTATCCATTCTCTATATGAAACATCTAAGAATTTTAAACCTGCAACTAAAATTACACTAACTGGTAATACAAGCATTACAAATCCATATGCTGATTGTAATATAACACTAATAACTGGTAAAACAGTTTGTTCATAAGTTCCTAATGCTCCATACATTCCACTTACTAAATAAGGGAAATCATTATAGAAGAATCCTCCTACCATACCTGTTAAACTTACCAAAAGTACATTAAATGATTTTGATAAACCAAGTATAAAGTTTGTTATAGTAGCACTTATTGTTCCATTTTCACTGTTTACCATAACAGCAAATACAATGCAAGCTAATGCAACATAAATAGCAGTTTTAAGCATTGACTTAATTCCATCGAAGTAAGTTTCAACAGCATCACTTGGTTTAATACTATAAACCCATGCAATTAATAAAGTAGCAAATAATAGTAACGCTGCAAACTCATAATTACCCCATTGTCCTATTTCAGTAAATGTACCTAGAATTTTAGAAAATATTGCTACTCCACCAACTTTAAATGAAGTTATTGATGTGCTTAATTTATTAAATAAATCTATATCAAATGTATAATACCAATTAAACATGCCAACTAAAGATATTACAATTAATAAACAAATTATAATAATCAATGGTACACAACTTTTTTTATTTGTATTTTTTTCATCGTAATAAGGTATTTCGATTTTTTTAACTTCTTCTACTTTTTCTTCCTTTTTAGTTTTCTTTGATTTTGTTGTTTTTTCTTTTTGTTCAATTTTTTCAGTATTTTCTATACTTCTACTTTTAAGTGTAACAAACATTATAAGTAAGAATACTAAAACAATTAATAAAACAAATTTATAAAGTATTCCATTGTTTGCATCTAAACCAAAAAAACTTCTAAATACTAGACCATTACCATAAGTTGATCCCATTAAACCAATAATTATAGCTCCAACAGTTGAAGCAAGCGCAGTTACTTTATCATATCCAAGAAGTAAAATTACTGCTGTTGCAAATGGCACTAATGTAAATAGTACAACTGGCAACCCACTTAATGATGAAAGTAATGCAAATGAAATTATACTTATAATTAAAAATACTTTTTTCTTATTTTCGAATTTTTTTGCTACTCCACCAATTATTCTACTATAAACTCCTGTCTTATTCATAATAGCGTATAATCCGCCTATTGCAAGAAATACTACTACATACTGAACAAATATAGCAATACTGTATAATGGATTCATAAATATTCCAACAAGTCCAACAGGTTCAGTTTCTCCTCCTGTATAAGTTGTAGAACTATAATAACCAACTGGAATTATATAACTTAAAACAATAAATATTAAAAATGCAATTCCAATAGCTATTAAAATATCTAAACTTTTTTTATTTTCTTTCATTTTATCTACCTCCACTGTTAATTATAGCACATTTCATTTAAAAATAAAGTATTTTCACTCATTTTTCATGTTATTTAAATTAAAAAAACTAATAATTAGTGTATAATTATATTTGGTGATTAGATGTTTAAGTATTCAGATAATAATAAAAGATATCATACATTAGACTATTTTTATAGAAATAAATTTGGTTGTAAAGTATTTAAAGTAAGTTTAGATGCTGGATTTACTTGTCCAAATATTGATGGGAAAGTTGGAACTAAAGGTTGTATTTATTGTTCCAACAAAGGTAGTGGCGAATTTGCTGGAGATAAAAATTTAGACTTAGTTAAACAATTTGATACAATTAAAAATATGCTACTAAAAAAATGGCCTAATAGTAAATATATAGGATATTTTCAAGCTCATACAAATACATATGCTCCGCTTAATGTTTTAAAAGAAAAATACGAAAGTATATTAAAACTTGACAATGTTGTTGGTCTTAATATCGCAACGCGTTCTGATTCAATAACTAACGAATGTTTAGATTATTTAGAAGAATTAAGTAAAAAAACATACTTAACTGTAGAACTTGGATTACAAACTATTCATGAAAAAACAAGTATTTTAATAAATAGATGTCATAGTTTAGAAAACTTTTATGAAATGGTAAAAAAACTTAGAGAAAGAAACATAAATGTAGTTGTTCATATAATAAATGGTTTGCCTTATGAAACAAAAGAAATGATGATTGAAACAGTAAAATACTTAAATAAATTAGATATTCAAGGTATCAAAATACATATGTTACATATACTTAAAAATACACAACTAGAAACTATGTATAAAAAAGAAAAATTTCATGTTTTAACTAAAGAAGAATACATAGATATAGTATGTGAGCAATTAACTCATTTAAGACCTGAAATTGTAATAAATAGAATAACAGGGGACCCTAAAAAAGAAGATTTAATAGAGCCTACTTGGTTAATAAAAAAATTTTGTGTATTAAATGATATAGATAAAGAAATGAAAAAAAGAAATATTTATCAAGGAGAAAAGAGTAACTATTAAGCTACTCTTTTTCTAAAAACCATGTATTAGTTATATCACAACTTTCACTTGAAGGTGTTGGATTTGGAAGTTCAAGTTTTACTAAAACCGGAACCTTAAATGCATTACCAAAAGCAATACATGTTCCAGGCTGAAGCGTTCTTAGTTTTTCTACTGTTTCAGTTGTTATATTTGGTACCATTTCTTGTATATATTTTATATCAGTTGGATGTAACATTTTAAATATTAAGAAATTACTACATTGTGATAGAGAAGTTGAAGATAATTCAGATGGTCTTTGTGAAATAAGTCCAAGTAAAACTCCATATTTTCTACCTTCTTTAGTTATTCTATCAAATATATTATAACCTAATATAGAAACATCATTATCATTTTGTACATATCTGTGTGCTTCTTCTAGTATTATATGAAAAGGTAATGTTGTTTTTTGATTACTATCTTTTGAATAATTAAATAACATTTTTGAATATATTTTAGTTAATGCTTTAGCAAATCTATCATCTACATAATTAATATTAAAATTTATAATTTGAGCTTTTCTATTATTAGGCGCTGACAATAAATCTTTAATATATTCTTCCTCTGTTATAAAATTATCATATTCGAAAAATTTGGCATAGTCACTATTTATAAGTGAATGTAACCTAACTTTTAAAGTATTAACTTCATCAAATACTTTATCACTTTTTAATATACCTTCTGAAATCAAAGCAAAATCAAATGCTTCTCTCAAATCATTTAATGTATATCTAAAAGATTTATCTGGCATTGTTAATTCTAATGTATCATCTACATATTTTTCAATGAAATTAACTAATAATTCCATTTCTCTCATTTTACCAGATGCATCTATTAATAAGCATTGTTTTAAAGTTCTTATATATCCAGGTTGAAATACTTCTGTTTCTAGATTTAATTCTGATGTATGATAATGTGATAAAACAGAAAATATTTGGTCCCTTATTTGTGTTGATTGTTTACCACTTGATAATATATCAAGTAATGCCCTTGCAATTATATCATTTTTATGTTTTAAAACAAGTTTTTCTTCTCTACCAAAAATAGTAACTAATTTTAATGCTTTTTCTATTATAGGTATTTGACTACTTTTTTCTACACCAAGTAATATAGCTAAATCATCTGTATCAAGTAACCAAATAGGTATTCTTATAAGTTCTGAATCTGATTTTGTATTTGTTGTATATGTTTTAAAATTTATTTGTGGTACTTTATTATGTAAATCTTTAAATGCGTTATGATATTCACCATATGCATCAAATATAAATATACTTGCTCTATAAGGTATTTGTTTTTCTTTAGAAAATAAATTTTGTAATATTCTTGCTACACTACAAGATTTACCACTTCCTGTTGAACCAAATATAGCAAAATGATTACTAAAAAAGTCATTAACATTCATTCCTATTTTAACACCTTCATATGTGGGACTTTCTCCTATATATAAATGAACGTTTTCTTTATAGTCATCAATACCTATTACAAGCGGTGCTTTTTCTTTTGAAATTAATTTTACTGTAGCAGAAAATGATGGTTTTGACATAATACCAAATACAAATTTTTCATTCATAAATTCTCCGAGTAAAGATATTATTGCATTACCATCTTTAATATCTATTATTTCTCCTACAAACTTTTTTTCTTCATCTTCCATAATTACATATAAATTAATTAAATTATGTATTTTTTCTAATTCTACCTTTAGTTTTACAATTACTTTATTACCATCAGTACCTATTATATTACCCAACATATTATCACCTATTATAAATTATACAATTTTTTTATATAAAAAAAAAGACTTAAATTAAACTTTTCCTTTTATAAATTTCTACGTCTTTTGTAATATATATTTTTAAAGTACAATTAGTTGTTACTTTTATAAAGCAAAGTCCATTTATTACTACGTCTTCTCCTTTTAATATATCAAGTTTTACAAAACTTAAATTATTTAATTTATCTGTCTTATAATACCTATTTATTTTAAATAAATTTGATATAAAAATCGTTATATTAGAATCTGTTATACTATCTATTCTTACTATATCTTCTATAACTAAAGTTGTTTCTTTTTTTAATTGATATGTTATTGGTTTTATCTCTTTTTTAGGAAGCAATTTTTTTATATTTTTTTTATCTATATAATTTATTATATTTCCACTATCTAATATACCTGGTGTATCTATAAGTGTTAAATCATCATTTATATTTACTTTTATCAAATCTACTGTTGTATTTGGAAGTAAACTTGTTGTTATTTGTGATTCATTTAATGAATAATTATAAATCATTTTATTTATCATTGTTGATTTACCTGAATTTGTATATCCTACTACATAAACATTTTTACTTAGTTTATATTTATTTACTAAGTTAAATAACAAGTCAAAATTATAATTTTTAGTACTACTTATTACTAAAGTTTCTTTTACATTTTTTGAACATTTATTTACATATTCTATTAATTTACTATCTTTAACTGATTTTGGAAGTAAATCTCTTTTTGTTAATACTAATATAATATCATTTGAAATATATTTTAAAATATTTTCTATTTTATTTATATTAAATAAGTCTACTACTAATAATACTAAATCTTTTGTTTTGTTTATATTTTCAAGTATTTTTATAAATTCTTTATTGTCTTTTACTACTTCTTTATATTCATTATAATTTATTATTCTAAAGCATCTTTCACATAAATTATTTTCTATATTTTTAGTAAATCCTAATTGTATTTCATCTTCATTTTGAAGTACAACACCACAACCTTTACATTTATTCATAATATTTTCCTCTTATAAATAATTCTCTTTGTTCTAGTTTTTTTATTACTTTTTTTTCTCTAATTCTATTTATTTTTGTAAATATTAATTCTTTAGGGCTTATTTGATTAACTAATATAGTAGTTATTCCTACATTATTTCCACCTAATACATCTGTTAATATTTGGTCTCCAATTATCGCAATTTCACTTATTGAAAAGTCAAATTCATTTATGACTTGAAGGAATTTTTTAGGTCTTGGTTTACAAGCATTTGCAGCACAATCTACATCTAATGCATCTTTAAAAGGTTTTACTCTTTTTTTTGTACTATTTGAAAATATTATTACTTTAAAACCTTTTGCTTTTAAATCACTAAATAATTTTTTTATTTTTTTACTTGGAATTTTCATATTTATGGGAGCAATTGTATTATCTAAATCAAATAGAAGGCATTTAATTCCTCTTTTTATTAATTTATCATAATCAATAGAGTATATACTTTTTTGGTATATATCAGGTATATATTTTTCCATGTTACCACCTCATTGCTACATCTAATTCTAACACATAAATCATTTTATTACAATTAAAATGATTTACTATTTTATCATATAATAAAAAACAGATTAACTGTTTTTAAATTTTTTTTCTAGAACTTTTGATGGATAGCTTTTATCCCTTAACAAACTACAAATACTATCACCATTATGAAGGTTATATATTATATCTGCAATATATTTTGAACAATCTACTATATTTAACCATTCTTCTTTTTTATATTCTTCATCAATATAACTTAAATTAGTAGTATAAATTCCATCAAATTTTTTATCTTCATAATATTTTTTAAATTTTTCTATACCTTCTGTAAATAGTGCATATGTACACATTATATATACATGTTCTACACCCATTTTTTTTAATGTGTCTATTGAGTCTAACATTGAAGAACCTGATGAAATCATATCGTCTACTATTATTGCTGTTTTACCTTTTATATTAGGATTTCCTGAATATGAGTGTTGAATAATTGGATGTTTTCCATCGACTATTTTATTATAATCCCTTCTTTTGTAAAAATTTCCTGCATCTTTATCTATATGTTCACTGTTAAATGAATTTAAATAAACGTTCATTCTTCCTATTGCACCTGAATCTGGTGCGACGAAAATTATATTTTTTAATTCTTCTATATTTGTATTATTAATAAATTGTTCTAGCATTATATTTGTTGCATAAAAATTATCAAATTCTGTTTGGAATAATGCTTGTTGAACTCCATCATCATGTGCATCAAATGTTATTATCCTATTAACTTTTGAATCACAATCTAATTCATGCAAATATGTTGCACATGATAGTGCTTCCCTACTAATTCTTCTGTGTTGTCTTCCTGCGTATAATAGTGGCATTATTACTGATAAAGTTCTAGTATGACATTTGCAAGCACCTAATGTATCTTTTAATTGTGATGCTAAATCATTTGGTGAGGTATGATTAATATATTTATTCATTTTGTATTCTATTGAATAATTTCCAATATCTGTAATTATATATACATCTTTGTCTCTAACTGAATCTAATAATTCAACTTTACCATGTCCATCACTAAACCATGTTTCTTTAACAGGTACTATAAAACTTTCATTTGAATTTTTGTGTAAATTCATAAGATGAAAATCTACGTTTTTTCCTAATTCTAAGGCACTTTTTAAAACTATTAATTTTAAATTTTTTTCACTACTCATAAAACCCACTCCCCTATATTTGATTTTATCAAAATTATTATTTATTTGTAAATAGTTTTATGGGTTTTTTAAAATTTTTAAAAAAGTTAAAATTTTAGTTTTAACTTTAAATTTATATAAACTACATATTGCCTACAAGCATATCTTTTAAGTTTCTTATATATACTTCAAATATATTTGCTTTTTCTATATCATTTTTAACTGTTACATCTATTATTCTTTCTATTCCGTCTTCTTTTACTTTAATAGTTCCTACTTTATCTCCAACTTTTAAAGGAGCAGATAGTTTATTTATATTTAAATCAAAAGTAGCTGTTTTTTTAGGTTCTGTTTTTTTATTTAAAAATGTTATTTGTTGTGTTGGTACTATTTCTACATATTCATCTTTTCCTTTTGAAACTTTAACTTTATCTAAAATACTATTTTTTGACAATATTTCTTCTACTTCATATTGAGCAAAAGCATAATCTAGCATTTCCGTTACTTCTTTATTTCTTGTTTGACTATCGGGTTCTCCCATTACTACAGCTATTACACGCATATTGTCTTTTTTTGCTGTTGCAGTTAAACAATATCCTGCTTCTTTTGTATATCCTGTTTTTAATCCATCAACACCATTATAAAATCTTACTAGTTTATTTGTATTAACTAGCCATATTTTACGATCTGTGTTTTGTCTTAAGTAGTCTTCATAAATTGACGTGTATTCAAATAGCTTTTCATGCTTTACAAGTTCTTTAGCTATTATTGACATATCATATGCGCTTGAATAATGATTTGTATCATGTAATCCATGTACATTTTTAAAGTTAGTTTCTGTTAATCCTAATTCTTTTGCTCTTTTATTCATCATATCTACAAACATTTCTTCCGTTCCCGCTATCTTTTCTGCAAGCGCCACAACTGCGTCTGTCGTGGTTACTAAAAAGCAGTAAAAAATCATTTAAATTTAAGCTACTTTTATCGTAGCCAAGTATGTTCAATTTAAAATGTAACATTATCTTATGAATATTATCTTCTTTTGATTCTAATTTTTCTACTAATATTTTATCAATTACAGAACCAAATATACTAAAAACGGATTCGTCATCTTCTAAAACTATATCACGAACTTTTTTGATAAAATCATTAATGTTGGATTTGTAGTCTACTTTTAAACTTGTTGCTAAATATTTTTGTTTCCTCTCTTCAAGAGTTAATAATTCACTATTATATTTTTCTTTCGATTCGTTATATTCATCTTTCTCTATTTCTTTTCTTGCCCTCATATTAATTAATTCTGATTTTGCTTTTTTTATTTCTATTATCTTTCTATCTACCTCATTTATTTCTTTTGTGTAGTCTGTTTTCTGTTCTATTTCATCAATTAATCCATAAATTTCTTCGACTACGCCATTTTCTTGATCTAATATATTATTTATTATTTTTTTAAATATATCTAATAATTCATTGTAATATATAATAGGAGTTCTACACCCATTAATTTTGGATTTTCCATATTTTCTGTAATTAGAACATCCCCAATACTTGCTCTCTACTCCTGTTCTCCTATTTTTATAGCTACCTCTTATGAAAGATGCCCCATCATGATAACATTTTATTTTCCCAGATAAAGCATACCTCATATCAGTTCTAGTATTCGTTTTATGTTTTATAGAATTTTCTTCTAATATTTTATTACATTTTTCCCATAGTTCTTCTGACACTATTGGAGGACATGACTCATTGTCTTTATATAATATCCATTCCTCTGGTTTAAATCTAATTCTTTTTTTTGAATGATAGTCAATTGTAGTTTCCTTATGAGCGCAAAAATAACCTTTATATTTTGGATTTCTAATTATTTTTGTTATAACAGCCCCTGCTAATGCTTTATTCGTTTTACTTACAATATTATATTCATCATATAAATAACGCCCTAGTTTTGAAGTACCCATTTTTCCTTTACTATATTCATTAAAAATAAGTCTTATTAGTTTTGCTTCTTCTTCTACTATTTCCAACTTACCTTTATTTTTTTTATAACCATAAAAATTATCACTTCCAGGGACTACTCCTTTTTCAATACTTCTTTTATAACCAAATCTAATTCTTTCTGATAATTTTCTTATTTCATCTTGTGCAATAGATGACATAATAGTTAAACGAAGTTCTGAATCTGAATCAAATGTATTAATATTGTCATTTAAGAAATATATTCCAACACCATAAGATAATAATTCTTGTGTATATTGAATACTATCAATAGTATTTCTTGAAAATCTCGATATTTCTTTTGTTAATATCAAATTAAACATTCCTTTTTTAGCGTCATTTATCATCTTAAGAAAATTATCTCTTTTATTAACACTTGTTCCACTTATACCCTCATCTACATAGCCATTTACAAATATCCAATTTGCTTGTGATTTAATATAATTTTCAAAATACATGACCTGATTTTCTAATGAATTTAATTGTTCTTCATGGTCTGTTGATACACGAGCATAAAATGTTACGCGAAGTGGTAAATCTATTAATTTTTTTCCTTGTGATAAAATATTTCTTATTGAATACAAATTCAGTACCATCGTTATTCCTCCCACTTTTAAATTGAAATTTTAACTATTATATTTGTCATATTTTCCTTATTTTCTAATTTATCTTCTAATTTTATAATATCTTCATCTAACTTCTTTATAATGTTGTTACATTGACAAAAATCTATTACGCCTTTTTTAAAGAGTTCATTAATAATTGCTTTTTGAATTTCTTTTTTAGCAATATTAATTGAAAGACCATTGTCCAATATTTCTCCTCCTCATTTAAACTTATTTGAATAAATGAAAAAAAGAACTCTAAATATTGAGTTCCTAATACATTATTTGAAAACTCAATATTGTAATGAAGATAGATTTATCCATAGAATGCTATCTAAATATTAAGTTTTCAAATAACACTCTAAAGATTTAATACTATATTTTTAAATCTCTAATTATTTTTGCCATTTCAAATCCACTCAACCTTAAATTAAATAAGGGATTTGTAATTTTTTTATCAAAGTAAGTTTCATTATCGTATCTAATTATAATTTCACTAAATAAATCTAATTTTTCATTAAATTTAAGTTTTTCAAATTTTGAAATAATTTCTTTATCTTCCTTATCATAATTAACACCAATAATATTTCCATTGTCCTCATATGTATCTTTTGTATTTGTCATATTATTATATAACATAGAAAAATATTGTAATAATATTGTGCATATATTATTTGATAATCCAATTGATTCAAAATTAAAAATTTTCATATCATCCTTTTCTACTAAACTAGGATTTAATTCATTATCAGTATTTATTTGGTCATTATTTAATAATCCAAATATATAAATTAAAAATTTTAATTTATTTATATCTTCCTTTTTTTCCAATTCCTCTATTAAATTTCTAACATTACTTGTCGTTTCAGTAATATACATAAATCATTCCTCCTCTATTTAGTTATATTTAATAAAAATTCTTCAACAACTTTATCTAATAATTTATCACTTATAAAATCAGCATTAAAATCAATATTATATTCTTTCTTTAACCTTTGAAAAAATGTGTTAAGACATCTTGTATATGGAAAGCCATAAACTTTTTCCTCAAAATCACTTTCCATTGTTGCCTTAAAATTTTCAGTAATATAGTTCAGTAAATCTTGGTTAAATTCTTCTTTTTCTTCCATAAATAAACTCCTTTCATAAGAACTAATTAAAGCCGTTTTAAGAGGTTTTATTTTTTAGTACTTATAGTTACCAAACCCTCCACATCACTTTTAATATCGTTTGAATTAGATATGTTTAACAGCATTTTTTGTTCAGTTTATTTATCACTTAAAAAAGTAAATTTTGCAAGAGTTTTTTTGCAAAAAATCTAAAAATGTTTTATTTGGATTTTCTTTATACCAAATTTCGTAATTAAAATTTATAATAGTCATAAATGATTCTAACAGCTAATGTTAGATGAGCCAATTCATCATAATAATTCATTTAAACTTTTGAGCCTTTTCTAGTAATATAAATTATATAATAATTATCTCATATAAAAAAGTGAATAACAACCTTTTGTTACTCCTCACTAAAACTCGAAGATAATATGAAAAAAAGTCCTCATCAAATTTCGATGAGAACTATTTTTTACTCCCCCACTAGATTTCGAAGAGCCGTAAAATCAATAATTTAATTTCCAAACAGACCCTTTCATTATATACTTAAAAAATCAAAAAACTAATAATTTAGGAGACTTGAAATAGTAAAGAAAACCATTAATATAACAAAAATTAAAAATGTTAATGCTTCTGCCTTTTTACCTTCTTTAAACTTAAAAATAGAATCAATTAAAAATGTAATACAAACCAAAAATTCAATAAGTAATGAAGCCAATCTAAGTTCAATCACTTTACCGATTCCTAAAAAAAGTAAGAAAACAGCTAGCAAAGATATTATTATATAAATATACTTACTGGTTTTTTTTCCCAATTTCATTAATAGCTACCTCCTTATTAAAAATCTCTTTGATCCCATACAGTAAATACAGTAGTAAATTTATTGATGTCAGTTACAGTACCACAACCAGACATATTAACTTCTATTGAATTTGCTAATGTATCAAAATACCAAGCATCATATGCTGTACCCAATTTAAATACTCCTCCAAATAATTTACTAACAGTACCTATTAACAACCCTACTCCTGTTCCACCAAGTCTAAAATTAGTTGCTGTTTGCCTTAAATCTGATACGGTATTTTTTGACACAGATTCTGACATAAATTCTCTATAATAATTCCATCCTTGAGTACTTTCATCATGATTACAATAATTTGCAATTGGTGCTACATTTGAATGTAATTTTGTACTATCTATTGAAGTTATAACAGCATTTAAAAATGAAGTTTTGTCATAATTTGTTCCATACTTGGCATTAAATTGTTCAAAATCAAATCCAGAATTATATATTATTTCTTTAATATCATCATAATTATATGAGTAAACATATTCACCATTATCATACACTATATCTAGTTTAGAATCTATTTTATTTTGTAAATTTTTAAAAGCCTCATCAATTGTGTCTGACTCATATGCTAAAACAGTTGAACTGTTTGATAAAAAAAATGGTACTGCAAGTACTGCTACTAATAAAATCTTTAAAATTTTTTCTTTTAATTTTTTCATAATAACCACACATTCCTTTCTCTTTATTCAAGGCACACATAGTCATGAAAACAAAAATTATTTTCATACTACCTCCTTACCTTAAAAAAATCTACAGCATACATCATACAACACACAACACACAACATACAACATACAACACACAACATACAACATACTTCAAATCAATTTCAAAAAAACATTATATTATTGTGTCATCCCTCCCATCTATATGTTGTGAAACTCTTTCTGATTTTTCTAATTTGAGTATATCACTTTCAAAATCATTTTTCAACTAATTTCTGGTTTTTTGTTTTTTTAAATAACAGTAACCATCCAGACTTAAAATTATAATCATGTTCAAAGGAACTGTTCAAAAATTAAATGATTAATTTCTTAACAGTCCCTTACTAGCATCATATAATACAATCCAATCGATTCAAAATTAAAAATTTTAATTTATTTATATCTTCCTTTTTTTCTAATTTATCTATTAAATTTCTGACATTACTTGTTGTTTCAGTAATATAATTCAGTAAATCTTGGTTAAATTCTTCTTTTTCTTTCATAAGAACTATTTAAAGCTGTTTTAAGAGGTTTTATTTTTTAGTATTTATCACATCACCTTTAATATCGTTTGAATTAGATATGTTTAACAGCATTTTTTGTTCAGTTTATTTATCACTTAAAAAAGTAAATTTTGCAAGAGTTTTTTTGCAAAAAATCTAAAAAGTTTTATCTTTCAATCACTTCTTCATCAAGTTCATCTAAATTTGTCATATTTTCCTGCTTATCTAAATCAAGTTCACTATCAATTCTAGCTTTTTCTTTTTGCAATTCTTTAATTCTATCTTGTTGGTTAAAAGGTTTGTCAAGTTCTTCTTTTATATCGATAAGTTGTTTCTCGTTATAACTTATTTGCTCTTTAACTGTATTTATCTTATTTTCAAAACTTTTTAACATATTTTCTAATTTATAAATGTTACCAATTTCGTCTATATCGTTTATCTCAACCCTATATTTTCCTGCACCTTTGATATAAATTATAGGTTTATACCATAATCCATCTTTTATACCAACAATATCAAAACCACTTATGCTACCCAATTTGATTTCCTCATTTAATTTCAATAATGACAAACTTTCGTAAAATTTTGTACTTGCTTCTTTTCTTGAATTATATACTTTTTCCATAATAGTAATTTTAAAATTATCAGCAGACAAATCTTTTACATTTTTTATATCTTCTTCAAGATTGCTTAAATATTGTTTTTGGTATTTTAATTGTTTTGGAAGTTCATTATTATATTTTGATTCAAGTTCAATATGAGTTTTATCATACCTACTTTTAGATAAATATAATTGTTTTAATTCATTCTCAACTTTAAATTTCTCTAAAATCAAAGGATTTCCACTAGCAAGTGCTTTAACTTCTGCATAAGTAAGTGTATCTCTGTCTAAATCTTCTGCTGTTCTTCCTCCACCATTACTATTAGCCATTATTTGATTTATAAAAGTTGATTTAGTTTGAATTAATTGATATGAATAAGCATCAAAACTACCCTCTGTTACATACCTATATATCTCTACCTCATCATTTTGATTTCCTTGTCTTAAAATTCTCCCCTCTCTTTGTTCTATATCAGATGGCCTCCATGGACAATCAAGATGATGTAAAGCAATTAATTTGTCTTGAACATTCATACCTGCACCCATTTTAGAAGTTGAGCCTATAAGCACTCGTTTTGTTCCATTCCTCATGTCTTCAAATAATTTCAATTTTTGTTGATTAGTTTTAGCATTATGAATAAACTCAATCTCTTCACTTGGTACACCCTTTTTAATCAATTTATTTCTAATATCATCATAAACATTAAAAGTACCATCATTTTTAGGTGTAGATAAATCACAAAAAACAAGTTGTGTTAGCTTGTTTTCTTTGTTCTCTAACCATATTCTATAAATATTTTCTACTGCCATATTTATCTTTGAATTTGGTAAATCTGGCATACTTGGATCTATCATTCTTAAATCGAGTGCTGCTTTTCTTCCATCATTTGTAACTAAAAGCATATTATCTTTTCTAGGATCACAACCTTCTCTAATTACCTCACTTCTCTCTGCTAATTTTTGTATATACTCTTCTAATTCTTCACTTTTAGGTGCAACTACAATCTTATAATCTCCACCTTTTAATTTAGGAATAGGTAAATCTAACATTTTTGAGGTTTTAATATCAGCAATTTCTTTAAATAAAGTCATAAGTTCTGGAATATTAAAAAATTGTGCAAATCTTGCTCTTGTTCTAAAACCACTACCATCAGGTGCTATTTCAAAACTATTAACTATTTCTCCAAAAGTTGAAGCCCATTCATCAAAATATTCTAATTTCATTTCTCTTAATCTATCAATTTGAAGATATCTTTGCATTACAAATAATTCTCCCATTGAGTTAGATATTGGAGTACCTGTTGCAAATATTGCTCCTCTTCCACCATTATTTTCAAGTATATAACTTACTTTCATAAATAAATCAGTAGCCTTTTTACTTTCACTATTATTTATTCCTGCAACATTTCTTATTTTTGAATACATTGGTAGATTTTTAAACATATGTGCCTCATCAACAATTAATTCATCTACGCCAAGTTCTTCAAATGTAACTACATCATCTTTTTGTGCATCTAATAATGATTTTAATTTTGTTTCCATGCTTGTTTTCATTTGTTCAAGTTTCTTTACACTTAAACCTTTCCCTGACTCTTCTTTTATTCTTTCAATAGCACTAGTTATTTCATATATTTGTTTTTGCATATGTTTTTCTTCATATTCCTTACTCATAGGAATAAGTCCAAAACTAGAATGTGCAATTAAAACTGCATCCCATTCCCCTGTTGCTATTTTTCCCATGAACTTTTTTCTTCTTGTTTTTTCAAAATCTTTTTGAGTTGCCACAAGAATATTTGCCATAGGATAAAGTTTTAATATTTCATTTGCCCATTGTCCTAGTAAATGATTTGGAACAACAAACATGGGTTTACTAACAATACCAAGTCTTTTTAATTCCATAGCACTTGCTATACACTCATATGTTTTGCCTGCACCAACTGCATGAGCAAGTAATGTATTCCCACCATATAAAACACGAGCAACTGCATTTTTTTGATGTGTCCTAAGTTCTATATTTGGATTCATGCCATCGAAAGTTAAATGACTACCATCAAATTCTCTTTCTCTCATACAATTAAATTGTTCATTGTATAATTTTGTTAATCTATTTCTTCTTTCTTCATCTCTCCAAATCCAATCTTTAAATTCTTGTTTTATTAATTCTTGCTTTTCTCTTGCATTAGCAGTTTCAATAGGGTTTACAACTTTCCTGTCATCTTCGAGTTGATCGTATACAGTTACAGTTTGAAGATTTAAAGCATTCTTTATTAAAGCTAAAGCATCAGCTCTATGAGTTCCCCAAGTACTCGTGCTTTTTATTCCATAATTATATAAACCACTTGCTTGAAATAACCATGTGTTTGCTTCTTTTACATATTTTATTTTTAGTAGGTTTTTATTTTCACCATATATATCTAATAATTCACAACAGAAATCATGATATATATCTTCTGGTATCCATGTTGTTCCTAATTTAACACTTATTTCGTCATACTCAATAGGTTTAGGTTGTACCCTTTCGAGTGCCTCAATATTTTTGTCATATTTATTATCAATATTCATTGATTTAGCAAATTTAAGTTTATGCTTTACATTACCACTCAAATATTCACTTGCTATTACCCAACCATTATTAGAATTACTTTCTTTTTCAGGATCTTGAAATATTAAATTATCTAATTCATTAATTATCTCATTATCTTCTTTTGGATATAATTTTTTCATATATTCAAAATCAACACACCCTCGATTATTTAATGAATATCTTAATGCATCCTCAGCAGTTTCAGCTTTAGTTACTTTCTTACTTTTTCTAATAGTTCTTTTTGTAAAAACATCTCCTTTTTCATATATTGGCTTACTATCATCTTCATCCTTATTTATAATATTTTCAATAGATGTAAGTAAATAATAATCTGGATCATTACTAAATGCTCTTTCATTTGAACTATCATTAATATAACCATACTTTTTGCAAAACTCATCATATTCATCATTTAAGATTTGTTGTGCTATTTCTAAATCTTCATCACTTCCATCATGAAGTTGTACATCAAAAACATATCTTAAAGCTGTCTTCACTTTACAAAGACCAATAATTCTTTTTGCTACCATTCCATCTTGAATCGGATATGGTACTAATGATGAATCCAATCTTTGATAAATGACATCTTTATTATTTATATTCTTAATAACAAAAGCGTTATTTTTAATAGTATCGTCATCTGCATCAAGTATTTCATATTCATTATTTATTTCTTCTTCGTTATATGTAACTTTTTCATAAATATTTCTAGGTAAATTATGTATTGCTTGTTCCATTAATATATTAATATCTTCATCAGTTGGACTTAATGTATTATCATAGCCATACGCAGTCGATTGTAATTCCATTTTTCCAAGCATCATATCAGGATTATCAACATAATAGTTATTTATTGTAATTCCATCAGAATATTCACTTGTATAAATCCATTTTTCATCATTTATATCTAACTTAAGTTCATTTCTTTTTTTCAAAAATATAATATCAGATGTAACTTTTGTATTTGCATTTCCTAAAAAAGTGTTATTTGGTAATCTTATTGCTCCTAAAAATTCTGCTCTTTTTGCTATATACTCTCTTACTCTAGTATCTTTCTTATCTAATGTTCCATCAGTAGTTATAAAAGCAATTAATCCTCCAGCTCTAACTTTATCTAATGTTTTTTGAAAAAAATAGTCATGAATTAAAAATTTATCTTTATATCTTTTGTCATATACTGTATTATTACCAAAAGGTACATTACCTATTGCAACATCAAAAAATTCATCTGAAACTTTCGAATTCTCATAACCACTTATTTCTATTTTAGCGTTAGGATAAAGTTTTTTAGCAATTCTACCACTTATACTATCTATCTCTACACCATATAATTTAGATTTTTCAAATTCACTAGGTAATCTTCCAAAAAAGTTTCCAATTGCACAACTTGGCTCTAATATATTTCCTTTTTCAAAACCAAATTGTTTCAATACTTTATATATTCCATCTATTGCTAGATTTGGTGTATAAAAAGATGACAAAGTAGAATGTGCAGATTCTTTATATTCCTCATCGGTTAAAAGTGATTTTAATTTTTCTCTTTCATTTTTCCAATTATCTTTTCTTTCATCGAAAGCATCAGCAATTCCACCCCAACCTACATATTTTGACAAAATATCCTGTTCATCACTTGTTGCATTTCTATTTTCTTTTTCTAGTTTTTTTAATAATTCTATTGCCTTTATATTATCATCAAACTTTGATTTTGCACCAAAGCTTGTATCAATTTTATCATCATCTATATGATAATTAAGTGGTGGATATTCTTCTTTAACTTCTTCTCCTACACTATTATAACTATGTTCTTCAATTACATTAGTTTCAATACCATTACGAGTTGGTATAATTCTAGCAGTTGTAACTTTATAAGATATATTATTATCAATAATATCAGATACTTCATTATCGATGTGTTCTAATTCTTGACTATCAATTTCATTTTGAGTTATCAATTTTGTACTAGGTATAGTCATATCGAATTGTTTTTCATCAAAATTGTTCCAATAAATATGTACCAAATTAGGTGAAATATAAATTGAAAAATCTTTATCTTTATATAGTGATTGAATAAAAGCATTATTTGCAATTCCTTCATTTAATTTGTTTTCATCTGTTTTATCAACATTAAAATGTGAAAAAGCATTTTCCCCCATATCAGCAATAGGGCTAGATAAAATGATTGACAAATTTCGTTTATTAGATTTTATGTGTTCCCATTTTTGTAGTTCGACATTATGAATTTCAAATGTATTTTTATATTTTGTATCAAAAGAATTAAATATATCACAAAGTTTATTTGCTAATTCATCTTCTATACCATTAAATAGTGATAACTGCTCAACTTTACCTTTTGTATTATCAATATCTTTCGATAAACTTTCTACATTTTTATCATCATTAGAACTTGATAGTTTCTGATTAATATATGAATACTTGTCTAACAAATTATTATAAATATCATTTAATAACTCAAAATCGTACCCACTATCAATTTCGATACTTTCTAAAAATCCCTGCTTATCACTGTTAGGCATAAATTGATTAGTTTTATATTGTTCAATAATAGCATTTTTAATTTTATATTGTACATCTTGCATTTTTTGTGTATCAATATAAAATTTCTCGTAAATTGCTTTTGTTTCTTTATTAGCAACTTGCATAAATCTTAAAATATCTTCATTGTTAAAATCATTAATTAACTCAAAACCATTTGACAAGTTATATGTATTAAAATTACATTTATACAAAAAAAGTGAGGTTATCATTTTTGTAATAACCTCAACTTCTTCTTCGTTCAAATTACTATAATTATTTTGAATATTATCTTCAACAATATTATAAAACACTTTATAATATCGTTCATTCATTGGTATATCACTATCTATAATTTTATTTCTATTTTGATAAAATCTCAACATTTCATAATCTACCAAGTGATTATAATTCCAATGATTATAATCTTTACCATAAGTTTGCTTTATATCAAAAACATATATTTTCTTACCATTTTTGAGTATAGGAATACCTCTACTTTTAGGTTTTATTTTTCTATCAATAATATCATTATTCCACTCATCAAATGTATGATAAATTCTTCCATTTGGATTATATGAATATAAATTTATTATATTATCAATACCATAGCCATCTAACAATTTTGACCAATAACTCATAAATTTATTCCAATTGTAATTATCTTTTTTTATTAGTTCTAAAGTTTCATCTCTAGTTTGAAAAAAGACTTCCTTAAATTCATCTTTCAAGTTTATAATTCCCCCTTTCTGTAAAATAAAAAAGTTGTCATTATGACAACATATTTCATATCATTAAATAATTATCTTAATTCAGTTCTTCCATGCTCTAATATATAAGTTGCAATAACAGATCCATCAATTGAAAATGTTATATTTCCTTCATCACCACAATAAATCGTATAATCTGTAGAATCTGGAAATGAATTATGAAATTCTATTTTATACATAGAATCACAATACTCTTAATTTTCTTGTTCAATTCTTGAGATTATTTCTTCTCTATTTTTATCAGTTACTTCCAAATAATAATACTTTGTTTCATATGATATTCTGAGATTTCTTTAGATAAATACTTTAATGTTAAAAATACTATAACTGCTATTCCTATTAATGACAATATAGTAATACTTATAATATTTGCTATTGCTTTTTCTTTTTCTCCATATTTCTCTTCTTCGTCAAAATTTTTATTGTCCATCGTATCACCAAAATTCCAATGTTTTTTCTATAATAATTATACACTAAAGATACTAAATTCACTACACTCTAATTCAAACTTATTTCTATTTTAGAATTTCTATTTTCCTTATCTATCTTATCTTTACCAGATATTATAGTAAAATGAAAACCCATTTTTTCTGATAATTCAAACAAAGACGACATATCATTATTAGACATAATAGAAGATAAATATAAATCAATTCTACTATTATCATTTGTATTTACATATTCAGTTTCATAATCTACATTAACAAATATTTTTAAAATTTCTTTTACTATATTTTTTAATTTAGATTTACAATCATCATTTATTTCATCTGAATTTATTTTTTGTGAATTTGGTGTTGCTTTTGAACTTTCATTTGTCAAAATATTTTCTACTGTATAATAAGTATTAACCAATCTTTCAAGAGGTCTTTTTTTCCTTTCAATAATACCTGCTTTATAACAACTAAATCTATTATAAGGAATAGTATCTCTAATAATTGGATAACCTATTGTAGAAAAAATTATTGTTTTATAATGAAGTTGTTTAATTTCATCAGCAGTCATCAAACTTCTACTTATTAATGATGTATTTTTACTCCCATTGTTATTTGTAAAACTCATCGAATAATTAATTGATGAAGTAGAAACTCCATGAACACCAAGTCTTTTACTTATTTCCTCTGCTGTCGATTGTGTATTAGTTTTTAAATATGCAAGACCACAATTATCCTGTATGATTTGACTAACATCTTTACCATATAAATTATCCAATTGAGCAAAACTTTGTAGATAAAAATTAAACCACATTCCCCTACTTCTAGCTACACTAACCATCGTGGTTATATCAGGTAGTGGTGGCGTATTTGCAAATTCATCTAACATAAATACTAAATCATAAGGAAGTCTTTTATTCTTTTGTTCATTACATAATAATACCAATGTTTTATATATTAATGATACAATTATTGATATTAAAGAATAATAAATTTTTGATTCATCTGGAATACAACAATACAATACTGTTGGTTGCTTACCTAAAATATCAAAATCAAAATCTGAATTTGATGTTATATTTTCTACATTTACATCATCATATATTGTCATTCTTTCATTAAATGTAGAAATTATAGATCTATATGTTGTATCTGATATATTTAAAATAGGTAATAATTTATCTTTACTTTTCATTTCGTAGGTTTTTGTTTCAATATATTTTTTTAATTTTCTGTTATTACTTTCTGTCATAGAACTATTTTGAAATTTTTTTATCGATGTCAATGTAATTTGATTTCTTTTTATTTTTCCATCTATATAATCTTCCAAAAATAAAAATATTATTCCATATAATAAATCACTTGCACTATTATTCCAAAATTTTTCTTTTGCAGTTGTATCTTCCATTATCATTTTACATATATCACTTACGAGTTGATTTGCCTCTGCAAAATGAGTAATTGATTTGTTTTTATAATCCATCTTTTTCTTTTTATTATTCTCTATCTCACTCTTTTTTTTATACTTATCATAAAGTTCGTATTCCCTTATAATTGGCTCTAGCAAATTTACATGATTACTATACTCTGGTTGTCTAAAATCAAGTGTTAAAACATTGTAACCATTATCTTTAAACAATTTACTTGTAGTCGAAAATATCTCTCCCTTAGGATCTGTTATAAAAACACTTTTTTTAACTTTAGCAGTAGCTATAAAAGAACACATTGGAATTACCGAAGTAACACTTTTTCCACTTCCTGTTGAACCTAAATAAATCCAATGGGGAGTTTGTCTATCAAACCATATTTTTTTATTGTTCTTACTATAATAGATTGGAAAACCACTTTCAATTATATTATTTGTTTTTTCTACATTAAAATATTTTTTTATTTCATTGAATGTTGCCCATCTTGCTGATCCATGTTCTTTATTATCTTTTATTTTTTCTTTTGTGAAAAGTGGCTCTACAAAATTTATTACTATGAGTATTATAAATATAATAATTAAAACAATAATACTATTTAATGACATTGTTATCTTTCTAATTCATCTGAATTTTTAGTTTTTAAAAAATTATCTACACCATTTGGATCATATTCTCTTAATACATCTAAATTAACATTTACTACTTCATATTTACCCATATTATAGTTTCTAGTATCTAGCGTTTCACTTATAATTCCTTTATTTAATAACAAATATTTAGCTCCATCTGATAAATCTCCTGACAAAAAAATCTGATTATCATTTTCTAATAATATATCTGGAAGATTTACTGTTACATCTGTGACAAAATCTTCATTTTCATTAACTACTCCAATATATATTCTATTGTTATTAGAATATTCAGAAACTTGTAAATAATATTTACCATTATAATCTTCATCAAACATTTTTTTCATTTTGAATCTCCTCCTTTATTAATTCATTTAAAAAATCAATTTCTTCTTTTAATATAGTTATGTGTAAATTATTTATATCTTTTTCTATTTCATTTTTAATACCATTAGTTTTTGATTTATATTTGCTTATTAATTTTAAATTATTCTTAATCTTACAATTTATTTTATTTAAAATCTCATTGTAATTTGATACTATTTTTTGCATATTTGAAAATTCTAAATTTAACTTTGAAAAATCCATATTTCACTACCTTTCTAATTCATTATATTTATCTTTTGTAGAAGACAAAAATGATACTTTTTCAGCAACCACTCTTATATTATTGTCTTCTTGTTGAATTCTTCCTTTAACTCCAATTATATCTCCTACTTTTAGATATTCACTGCAATTTTGAGCTATGTTTCCTAATAATTTACAAGAAACAATGTCTGTTTCATATTCTCCATCAGAATTTTTAAAATTTCTTGGTATAGAAATAGTAATATTAGCACTTTTCAAATTAGTGTCATTATTTTCTAGTTCAGGTAATTTTACTACCTTTCCTGCTAAAATTATTTGATTTAACATATGTAACACCCCCTTTCCTATAAAAAAAAGATTATCAAACAATAATCTCAATCATAACATTTTTAATTTAATCTAATATATACATTAAATAATCTGATACCTGTCTAAAAAAACTAAACCTTTGTAATTTTTCAAGAACTTTATAAAATACAGTTCCTTCAACTAAAAAAGCAATAATAGTAAAATCGTTTGCAAGTCCAGCCCCCACCATAGATATTTGTAAATCTGGACTTACTTTCATTAAATTGCAATATTGAACTCCAATATTATAATTTATAAAATATAAATTAACTGTCAAAATAATTAAAACAATTAGAAGAAATATTTTCCAATATTTTATTGATTTTTCTTGTAAATGTTTATTCATATAGTTTCCCTCCTGTGAACATTATATCATAAATGCTCATATTTGACGAATTTTTCAGAAAAAATAAAAGTTTATAGGATAATTTTTATAAGGTTGATGTATATGAAACAAAGATTAGAATTATTAAGGGATGAAAATGAGTACTTAACAAAAGATATAGCAGAAAAATTAAATGTTGTCCCATCAGTTTACTCTGAATGGGAAAATGAAAAAGCACCTATTCCTACTAGAAGAATTTATCAACTTGCAAATATTTATAAAATTAATATTGATTATTTAATAGGTTTATCCAATATAAGAAAAAATATTGAATCTTCTAACGAAATAAATATTAAAGTTGTTTCTAGCAGAATAAAAGAAGTTAGAAAATCATTAAATTTTTCAATGAGAGAGTTAGCTAAAAAATTGAATACTACTTCTTCTGCTATAAGCAATTATGAAAACGAAAAAAATTTAATAATAAGTCAATTCCTAATTGAGCTTTGCAAAATAAGTAATTATTCAATTGATTATGTACTTGGAAGAACAGATAGTAAATTTTTAAAATAAGAAAAAGTATTTTACACTTATAGCTATCTTTCCATTTCTTCTTTATAAAAATCATAATTATCATTTTCAATTGCTTGTAAAATATCGTCATAATCGATATTTTTTATTTTTTCCATAAATGAACTATCTTTAATATAACATTCAGTTAAAAAGTAAGCAATTTGAGATGCTGACAAATTACTATATTCATCATCCAAATATAAATTGTATGACACCTCTTGAATATTAATTACTGTTTCATCGTCAATATTAATTCCTTGATTTTTAGAAACATCATAAATACTATCATATATACAATATGTTGTTAGATTAGATTTATCTTCATTTGATAATCTTTTATACATTTCCAAAATATTCATATAATTTCCTCCTTCCCAGAACATTTGTTTAATGCGCTAATAAATAAAAAAAGATTATCAAGTTAATTTGATAATCTTGCTCATATAAATTTATTAGTCTATATAGTCTGGATTAGCACACAAATTCAAGTTTACATCAATTTGTTTTAAAAAGTTATCAAGAGAAATGTTTATCGTATTTTTTTCAATAGTGTAACAATATTCATAATCTTTTTGAACATATTTATCACTCATATATATTTCATATTCTGGTAAATTATCCATAGAATGAGGTTGATCAGCCACAATATTTTCATCTGCAAATATTTTCATAACATCATAATCATACTTTCCTTTAATTGATTTTGTGTAACTTAATATATCAGTACATGTGTTTCCAGGTCTACAAGCTTTATATGTTGTAAATAATTCGTATGTTCCATCTTCGTATACTGCTAACTTAACAGGAATACAAGATTTGTCCCCTGAGTTAATAGAAAATATTAAATCTTCCTTATTTTGCAATGGCAAATCACCCCCTAAATCAATATCATTTTTTTCATTTTTACAACCTGTTATACCTGTTAATAATAATCCACATAATAAAATAGTTAGTATCGTTTTTTTCATATATTTTCCTCCTCAAAAAATTATTATTTATTCGTTTAATAAACTATCACTATTTCTCTATATAAGCCATTATCTATAACATCATAAGATTGAATAAATAAATCACCTTTTTTATAACCATGAGTCGAATCATCCTCAAAATATTCAAAATTACTCATATAATTACTTATTTCTTTTTTTAAACTTTTTTCTGTTCTTAATGAATAAAAAGATGCACCCGTCATACAACATTCATCTTTAAAATATGAGTATTTTGGAATAAATATTTCTTGTCCATGAACACCTATGTAAGTAGTTCTAAAAAAAGTTTTGTTTGTAAATAATAACACAAAAGCAAAAGAAATGATAATTATTACTATTGATAATATTGATATTAAAATTATTTTTCTTTTTTTCATATAATTACACCTCCAATACAAATTACATTTGTTTCACTAATATTATACCATTTAATGCAAAATAAAAATAGTCCTATACAGCAACTATTTTCAAAAATAAATTTCTGTGAATGGGAGATTCACAGTAAAGTAAAATGGTTTAATGCAATCATAAGATTACATATTCATTATAACATTATACGACATATTTCGACAATACATAAATTACATTTTTTTATCATCATAATTAAAAAGTTTACTAAATTCCTCTGATGCCTTTTCCATTTCATAATTAATATTTTTTAATGCCTTTTCCATTTTATATTTACTTGGAAATTTTGTATTTAAATCATTCCCATTAAAATAATTAATTAAAATTTGCTTTCTTCTTTTTTTATCATTAATAATATTATTTTTTATACTATTTTGATATGCAATCTCTTGAATTAAATCTTCAATAGTTATTTTTTTATATTGTTTTTTAGATTTAACTATATTATATATTTTATTATATTTTGCTAATGAATGGTTTACTATAGCGTTATAAATATAATTATCAATATAATTTTTTTTATTTGAAACTAAAGTTGTACCTTTAACAAACTCATTTATATTTAAGTCTTCATTAACTCTATTAAAATATAGATTAATATCATTTAAACCTTTTTCAATATTATTTTTAGTTTCATATAATAAAGACATTTTGTCACTTAAAAAATATTTTTTTATATCTTTTGTTAGTTGTTTAATTTCTGTTCCAATATCATTATTTTTTATTGAATTATATTTTATCTTTTTTGGTAAATCATTATAAGACCTATACTGCTTTAATAATTCTCCCAATTTTAATATTTTTTCTTCAATAAAAATATTTTCACTATCATTTAAAATAAAATTTTTTTCGTTTGGTTTAAAATATGATTTTAAATCATCTATATCTTCATTTAATTTAGTTAGCATTGGTGTATAATATTTTTCTCTTTCAATAGTAAGTTCTACAAGCCTTTTTAAGTAATTTTTTTCATCTTCACTTATTTTACCTCTCATTCTATATTTTATTTTTTTATTACAAGATATATAGTTTGGTTTCTTCTCTATAAAAGAAAAATGAATATGTATATGTCCACTTTTACTTTTTGTATGAATTGCAAAAACATAACTCATATCTTTTATATTTTTAAAGCCACAATATTTTAAAAATTTAGGTAAAATTTCTTTTGCAAATTTTTGTTCTAAATCTTTTAATGATATATTTTCGTATATATATGAATTATTAAAACTTATTATTCCTTTCCAAAGATTAGAATTTTGTATATATTTTGAATAATCTTCTTTCAATTTTTTTATATCTGTTTGAGTAGCATAATTTCCATTTTCTAAAACAAGATTATATTTTTTACCACTTAATGCACCCCTATAATAATCAATCATATTTACTGCACTCTCTTTTGGATTTGAAAAATAATCTATCATTTTATTCAAATCCTGTTGCCTTTCTCTACTATAATTGCTATCCTGAAATTTATTATCTTTATGATTGATAGCTAAATCAAATTTACATTTGAAAATTACATTAGGGCTATTACTCATTAAATTTATCTATATTATTTTCTTTCATTTCTTGATAGCATTTATCTTTTTTTGGATCTGCATTACCAACATATCCTTGATTAACAAAATGTTGTAGTGAAAGTTTAAAATGAAATTGTTGTCTTTTCGAAATGTTTGTTAATTTGTTTTGAATTTCTTCTAATCTGTTATTTATTGAATCTAACGCATTAATTTCTTTTGGTTTATCAATTTCTTTTTTTAAAATTAATCCTACTATTTTATTTATAGAAATTTCTTCCTCTTTTGAAAATAAAAATAATCTATCATATACATAATCTTCCAACCTAATTGTCATTTTTTTCATTATGTCTTACCTTTAAAGTTTCAATCATTTTTATAAGTTTATAAGTTAATAGATTATTTAATTTAATAGTTTCAAGTAAAATATTATTTTCTTTAATTTGACTATTCTGTTCATTATTTTTATCTGCAATGTCTATTGCATTATATCTATATTTATTATTTTGAATAAAATATTCTGAACCAAATATTTGATATTTTTTTACCCAACTTGATAATCTTCTTTGTGGAGTTCTATCATCTAATATATTCATATCAAATCCTGCTGATACAAATATTTCTCTTGCAGTTTTTTCTGGATATTGAAATTTTTGTAATACTGCCCAAAGTTTAAATTCATTTCTATATATAATTTGTGATTTATTTTTTATACCTTTAATATTAGGATTTTTTAAAAGTTCTTTAAATTCACTATCATTAAATGTTCTAATCCTTACCATTTTTATTCACTTTCTTTCTTTAAATTTTCGTTTTCTTGTTCATAGTAAGAATCAAATCTCTTCATATATTCTTGATAACCTATTTCTAAAATATAAGTTGCCATTTTATTAAAACTAACATTATTTTTTATTGATAATAACATTATTCTTGTTTTTAAATTATCATCAAGTCTTATTGTTGTTCTATCTCTTTTCATTACCATTACCTCCATAATTTAAACTATTTTAATATTATTGAGTAGCCACTTTCATTAACATTTCGTTATATTTTTTAACAATTTTGGTTACATTTATCAATGAGCATAAGATAAAAGACACCACCTGCTTTAATTTTTATTATAAAATAAAGCATAATTAGTGGTGTCTTACTATTTTTGCACTTGCAAAAATGACTACTTTTGAAAACGAAAGTGGCTACTCATTTTTAATTTTATTTTACTTTACAATGTTTTTAATGACCACTATTTATTTGGAAAGTGGCTACTTGTTAAAATTAAATAAAAAAATGTGCTTCCTCATTTTGTTCTTGACAATGTAAAATCTATAAGTTGCATACCATCAATTAAATTATTATTACTATCTTGAACTTGATAATGTAAATGATTCCCTGTCGAATAACCTGTTGTTCCAACACTTGCAATTTCAGTCCAATGATTTACTCTATCTCCCTCTTTTACTTTTGCACTATTTGGATAAAGATGAGCAAATGAAACATAATAAGTTTCTGCATAATCGTTATCACATTTTAATGTTATTGTATTACCTAAAGAATTTTTACTTTGATCATATGGTATGTTTTCATCTTGAGTATAATTAACTTTTAAAACTGTTCCACTACAAACTGAATATACAGGAGTTTGTGCTGGTACTGCTAAATCCCAACCACTATGAACATCAGTATTGTCATAAATCATCCTTTGTTGATTATAAAAACTTGTTACTGTAAATGAAGTGTCTAGTGGTAAATTAAAATGTCCTTTACTCACTATTAAATATTTTTCATTCTCTTTTATACTTGTTTCACTACAAGCATTCATATTTTTTACTCTTTCATCAGAACAAACTTTTCTAATTTCTTCTGCACTTTTTGTATCAGTATTTTGATTCATAGTATAAAGTGTATCAATTGTAAAGTTCTCATCTTCTAAGTAAAAATGTAAAATTCTTTGAAGTGGTACATACCCATTTTTCAAATTTTTATTTATTGTAGCAATATAATTTGAAGAATAATCCAAATTATTAATTGCCTTTTCTTGTGTTAATTCAGAGCCAAAAAAATCTAAAATAATTAAAACACAAATTAAAATTATCATAAAAAAAATGATACTACTAATACCACCACTTAAAATTATTTTAATGAAAATATTTTTTTTCTTCTTTACTTTTTGATCCATAATTGCAAATCCTTATTAAATTCGTATTCTTCGATACCTGTAATAATTCTTAAAAGACTATTTGTTGGAATTAATGACAATAAAAATTCTTGGAAAGCTTCGTTTGGATCATCAAATTCATCCCTAAATATTTTTTTAAATCTTTCCTTTATATTCATGTTTGTTCTCCCATTAATTCTATTTCCATTGGGGTTGCTATAATTACAACTCTTAATCTTTTCTTATTATTAACAGTCAATAAAAATTCTCCCTGTTCTGCTTTAGATAAAAACTCTTTTTGTGTATCAGTTAAAGGATTTTGATAAAATAATTTCAGATATGTTGCAAAATCATCATCTTTAAGCATACCTACTAATTGATATTGACAATTATTAAAAATTGCTGTTGCACTTCTAATTGCTTCACTCTCTCCTAAAAAATCACGAATTGATTGTGTTGTTGGAATAAAACTCCCATGATATTTTCTAATTCGTCTTGCTATTTGTTCAAATGTCAATATTACTTCACTATCTGTATTTTTTAAATAAAGATGAAACTCATCAACTATAATAGCAATATTTTTTATATTATTTTTATTAGAAGTTTTATCATTTATAATTTTGTTACTAACTATAATGTTATTAAGATATGTAAGTAAATTTACTAATTGCGTTTTTATTATTCTTTTATTTTTACTATATAGTAAATCTTTTACATTAAATGCTATTAAATCAGCATCTAAATTAACAGTTGTATATCCATTAAACAACATAGCATCAGTACCAACTTTAAATCTTTCTAATAATATTTGTAATTGATCTATTATTTTTATTTTTTCTTTGTTTTGAATCATCTGCCTATACTCTGGAAGAAAATCTATCAAATCAGAAAATATTGGATAATCAGTTGGTTTTAGTTTTTCTAATATTGAAATATTTGTATTTTTTGTAATTCCAAACCTTTGATATAACTTTTCTATCATATCTAGTAAAACTACTATTTCTTTTTCTTTAATGTTTTCAAATGCACATTTAATAAATGTTTCTAATGATGATAAATGTTTTGCAAGTGGACAATCGTCAAAATTAATATTTGCTACTACATTATCATCTTTTTCTTCTTTATCACTAGGAAGAAATCTTACTTGGAGTGGATTTATTATCCCACCACTTGTTGAATAAAGGTCTATATATTGACCATTTTTATTTTTAGAAACTAATTTTTTATATTCTCCCTCTGCATCAAATATAAATACTTTATTCCCTCTATTTATTTCATTTACTATCATTTTTTTTAGTGTAAAACTTTTCCCACCACCTGTAGAAGCAATAATAGCTAAATTACTGCTTGGTCGTGTTGAATCTTTATGAAACATATCAAATATAATTGGTAGTGCTGTATGGATATCTATACCTAACATATATCCTGTTTCATCATTAAAATTAGTAATTGTAAGTGGAAATGAGGCTGCTAAAGTTAATGTTGGAAGATACATTTTATAATCATCTAAAATTTTACTTGTTATATCAAAACATTGCCAAACTTCATATTGCCTCATTCTAGGAACTTCTAGTTTTATTTGAAAAATATCTGCTATTTTTTTTAATTCTTTTACTTTTTCGTCTCTTTCTTTTTTACTACCTGTAATTGCAATTATAAAATCTACTTCTTTTATTTTTTCATCCCCATTTTTTATTTGACTCATGAGTTCTTTAAAGTTTTCTTTTTCAGTATCCATTTGTGTTGCATCACTTAGTTTTCTAGTAGTCATTCTTTCAGATGTAAGCATTTCATAATTGCTATCTAATCTTCTAACTATTGTATCAGTACTAACTGTATCTTTAATATGAATACAACATCTTGAATTTGGAACATTAAAAAGTTCTTCTAAATATAATTCATCTATAAAAGGTGGTAAATTTTTAATAGCAATTAATTGAACTTCTTTATCATCCATTTTTATATAATTAGTATTTTCATTAATATAAAAAGGTGTAAGTAACTCTGTTATATCACACCATAATAATTGTTCCAAACTAGCATTTGAAATATACAAGTTAATTAAAAATTGATATATCTCTAATTTATTTTCTATTGATTGTACTACAAGTCTAGGAGTCATATTATAACATTGCATTTCTATTTCTTCTAATTGATGCTCCAATAATTTTTCATTATCTGAAACTATTACAAAATAATACCTACTTGTAGTAGTTAAATTTTCAGATTCTAGTTTTTCAAATCTCGAATATCTTTCACTCAAAAAGTCAAGTTTTTCTTCATCATTTGAAAATTCTTCCATAAGTTTTTTGTAATAATCTTTATTTGCATTCAAGTCTATTTTATCATCTAGTTTATATATTCTTAAATCTAGATTTTTTAATTGAAACAGATATTTTAATTGTGAAAAGAAATTTTGCTTTTGACTATTAGAAGTGAGTGATAAATCTATTGCTTCAACAGATAAAACTCTTGCAAATTCATTACTTTTTAAACAAATAATTCCATCATCTCTAACTACATTAGCATTCAAAAAACTTTGTGAATTTTTGATCTTATGATTAAGTATATTTTTGTTAATATATTGTTTACTCTTTTTCTTCTTTTTACTCATAAATTTCTTTAGTAATTTTTCTTCTTTTTGTTTTGCTTTAATACTTGAGTTTTCTTTTGATTTCATCTATATTAATCCTCCTTCCTTTTGTCAATTCTTTTTGTGTGTAAATATAATTTCTTACTCTAAAGTAATAACTAAAAATCAGTCCTAAAACCTTATACATCCTATTCTTTTTACTAACATTTATTGGGAGTAACATAAAACCACCTATTATAAGAATAACTATTGCAAGTATTTTATGTGATGACAAAACGAACATTAAAATACATACTGCTAGAATAGGAAACGCAATTAAGACATCTGATATTTCTATACCTTTGAAACCTAAATTTCTTTTAATTGTCTTTACTGTTATATACATTTCTTACCTCCTACATCATATTCTTTCTTCTTTTATAATAAGAAGTATTATAACTTGCTTTTGGTACTACTGTTTTTATTGCTGAATTAATACTATTTGCTCCCATATTTACAATACTATCACTTACCTTAAAACCTTTATTTGAATTTGATTTATTAAAGCCACTTTGTCCCATAGAATACATTTTTCCACCAATAGTACTTGCCATTTTTTGAATTCGACTTTGACTACCTGTCGTTGTATCGACTGCACCATATGTTGCTAAAGCAGATCCTACTGTCGATAAAACATTATTCTTAGCATAATTTCCTGCTTTCATTGCACCACCTGTTGCAAGTAAACTACCACCAATAGTAGTTCCTGCTATTGCCGTTGCACCCATTCTAGTAAGATTTCCATATCCAATTAAACTCATTAATTGTTCTCTACCACTTGAAGCACTTACATTTGCTCCAATAAATCTATTTATTACTTGACTACCTGTTAATACAAATGTTGCACTTCCTAAATACAACAACACTTTAGTAACTATATCCATAAAACTATTAGTAAAGAATGTAGTTTCATTTACTTGTTGCATTACCATTACGCTCAATGTTACAACAAGCATTACTACTGCACTTTGTAACGCTAATGACACTAATTGCTCTATTACTGCTCCTCTTCTTTGTTTATTACAAACACTTGTTGCAAAAATAATTGGAGAAATAGCAAACAAAAATAAAAATTCTATTTGCCTTTTACCTAACATTATTCCTGCAAAAAATAAACTATATAAGAAAAAACCACCACATATAATTGCCATAAGCCAATTTATTTCATATTTATAATCTTTCTCATCAGAAAATATTATCTTTGCCTTTGTTACATATTTGTCCAAATATAGCTCATCTCTATCAAATGAACCATTACCAACAAGTTCTGGTATAGTACTTGTTTCCTCAAACTTATCACTATTCTTGTAACTATCTTTATATGTTATAAACATTGATAACATTGTATCACTCATAGAAACACCTGTATTACTTTCAAATATATTTCCTGTATAACTAGATAAGGCTATTGAAAAGCGTGATACTTGAACAAATAAAAATGTAGATAACATTATTAGTAGTCCACACTTTATTATTTCTGTTATTATATTTTTAAATGATGTTTCATCATCTGGCTCAAGTAATTTATTTATAAATCTCCATATTATTACTAAAGCAAATACTGTTACTGCTATTGCCAGAATACCTGTAAATAAACCTCTAAACGCTGAATTATCTGATAGTGAATTAATTATATCAAACGCGTTTAATTGCTTTATTATTGATAAAAGTCCATCTATCAAATCGTATATAAAACTTACAAGATACCAACCTAAACTTATTAGTAAATCAAATACTTTTAACATCATAATTCAAATACCTATGCAAACAATCTAATAATGATATTAACCAATGAGATTGCTACAACTATTCCAAATATTCCTAATAATGTTTGAGTTATTCGTGCTTTAACTCTAGGTTTTTGTTCAATATCAACTACTGCATACATTATAAAACTAACTACTAATGCAATACCTGCCAAAGAAATTCCTACTGCTAAAGCCCAATCTGTTATTTGCCTTATAACTTTTAAAACTGTATCTACTGTATATGTTCCACCTTCTAATTGTTGAATTGCTAATAAATTTAAATATTTCATTTAATCACCCTTTCTTTGAATCATAAATAAAAAACTGTGCAATTATTATAATTAAATAATTTACACAGTTAATTATTAATAAAAATAAATCTTTTATTATCTTTCGTATTGCTCTATTTTCTTTCGATCATCATTAAAACAACTTTGTAATCCACCATAACCACATATTTTATAACCATCTGAATTAGTAGTAATATAATTTTCTAGATTATATTTAACTATTTCTTTGTTTAAGGTATTAATATCTTCATCTGTAAAACCATAATCTTCTTTTAATTCTTCCCACTCAAAGTTATCAATATGACACATATTTGATTCACTCTCACAAACACAATCATAAACATATTTTAATAATGTGCCTAATCTACTAACTTTTGGTATATTAAATTCTATTCCATTATTTTTTTCTATAAGTTTGTATAAAGATTTTTTTATTACTTCTTCTGATTCTTTATTATAATCACAATCAATATCAGATATGTTATAATAATCAATTACATTTGCTATTTCATTTGTTTTTAAATTTTCAACAACATAATTAACATATAAATCATCTTGGTCATTCCAATAATTTAATATCTTATATTCGTATTTTTCTGTCATATAATTTACTTATTTCTCATTTTCATTACTAACTAAATCTTTAACTTGACCATCAGAAGTATAAACTTTTTTGTTTTCTATGTCAGTAATTTCAAATCCTAAAATTTCTATTACCTTATCTTTTGTTGATTTTCCATTTCTTACAGTATCTTTTAAATATGATGAAATTCTACCTTTTACAGAAATCCAATCTCCTTTTTTAATTTCACTACCATAAGAATTAACCAATTCTCCTCTTAATATAATAGGAACAAATTGTGTATTACCATTATTATTTTGTCCTAAATCAAATCTTAAAGTTTGTTTACCATTTTGATTAGTATAAATATCACTAATATGAGCAACATTTCCTTCTAACTCAAATTTATTTATAGAATTTTTTGTTTTTATTTCTTCGTTCATCTCTTATTCCTCCTTATTTTAATTCTTTTAATCTTTGTTCAAATTCTAATTGTTCTTGTTCATCTAAACAATCATTATTAAATTCACATTTTTTCCCATACCAATATTCAACTCCATTTTCATCTTTATAAAAAATAGGTACTTTTTTACTATTAGATAATGGTTTATCTGGTACATTACAAATATTTCTTTTCAAACATTTGTTACATGATTCCTGTTTTTCCTTAAAATTAAGATGACAATATGTTTTATTTTTATCTATATCTCTTTCTCTAATATCTAATATCTTATTATCTATATCTTGTGTTACATCTTTGTTACATTGTAACGCTTTTTGTCTTGCTCTATATTCACGAACTCTTTTAGCACTTGATACTTCACTTCCAACCATTTCATCAAAATTAGCTATCTTTAATATATTATTTTCTTCTTTATATATAAGTCCTAATTTTTTAAATATTTCTAACGCAACTGTTACTGTATCAAAATCAAAATATTTTGTATCTCTAATAATTTTTTTTACATCATAAGGGATGAATATTTCACCTACCATACTTCCCATCTGACCATTATTATTTGCAGTAGATAAACATAACATTTCATACAAAACAATATACTTACATCCATTTTCTTGTGATAACAAAAAATCAATTTCCTCTCTATTAAAAAAATCAGTTCTTAATTTTATCCAATAATATTTTTTATCTTTCATATTTTAAATCCCTAGTTCTTTCATTAAAGTAAAATAATGCTTTATCAATATCTTTATTGAAATAAGTTCCGTGTAACCAATTTCCTGTTTTTAAATCTAAATTTGAAACAACAACAAATTGTTGCGCAGTTATAGAATAAATTAATGAGTAAGATGTATTACTTTCTTTTAAAACAATACATCTACCTATTCCCTTGTTTTCAAATTCCATTTAATATAATTCCTCACTAACTAATTCTGAAATAATAACTATTTGATTATTAGTATTTATTTTACAAGTTATTAGAGTGAGTATTTTTTTATTTTCAACTTTTTGTATAAATGCTTGTCCTGTTTTTTCTATTTCATATTTATTTATAACTTGATATAAATAAACAGTATGATTGTAATACAAATATATTAAATCTCCATTTTCCAATTTATTTATATTTTTGAAATATGAAACTCTACCATTTCCACTATGACCTGCTAAAATCAAATTACTATTATCTTCTGTTGGCATAGTTGATTCTTTTAGTATTTCAATGTTTTTATTAACATTATTTAATTTACTATCCATATCAACTAAACCTCTTTTTAACGATATTTTAGGTATTTCTATAACTGCTATATATTTGCTACTCTCTGTTTTTACTTTATCAATATTATCAACTTTAGTTTCTGAAGTTTCTTCAGTATTTTTTGTACTTATTTCGTCATTAAAAAACAACTCAATTTGTTTATTATTTTCCTGCTCTACTTTATACTGATTACAATATTTAAAGATAATTAAAACAAGTCCTATTGATATACTTATAATTCCAAATATGATTAGTAACTTATTTATTTTTCCATTTTTTTGCATATATAATTACTCCAATTCCTAATACTAGAAAAGAGCATGATATAATCTCTGCTATTGGAATTTTATTTTCTAATGTATCTGGTACTTCGATTTCTTCTAATTCATTAATTAGTGTCTTTTGAATAAACTCTCCATCTTCTGTTATATCAAAATAGACTTTTTCATCACTTAATTTATAACCATCTATTGTTTCTATTTCTTGAAAATAATATGAGCCATATTCAAGTTCTACTTCAATATTTCCATTTTCATCTGTTACATAACTACCTAGTAAGTTACCATCTAAATTGTAAACTCCTATAATTACTCCTTCAAGTGAATTATTATTACTATCTACTTTATGTAATCCAACTTTTGATTTTATTCTTTCATTTGTCATATTTGCTTTGACAATTTCCCCATTTTCCTTTATTTCAAAATAGACTTTTTCATCACTTAACCTATATCCTGTTGATGCTTCAGTTTCAATTATATAAAATTTACCTAAAAATAAATTATCAATTTTAATATTTCCATTTTCATCTGTTATTCCACTAAACACTAACTCATCATTATCAGTATATATTTCTACTTTTGTATCTTTAATACCAACACCTGTTGAAATATCAGTTTTTGAAAATTCTAAATTACCTTTTGAAAGATAATTTTTTAAAGTGAAACTTTTTAATATAATTGGTGTATATTGGTCTTTATATATTAATTCAAATTCATATTCTTTAGTATCAAGTACATAGCCATCTAAAGTTTCTAATTCTTTTAAAATATACTTTCCTAATTTCAAATCTTCTATTTTAACATAGCCATTTTCATCTGTTTGTACTTCCTTAATTAAAATTCCATCTTTGTCATATAGTCCAAATTTGATATTTGGAAGTGGTTTTTCAGTATAATTAAAATTACCATCTTGGATAACTACTTTTTCCCCTGTTTTTTGAATTTCCACTGCTCCTTTGACTTCAGTATTAGTAAATTTTAATTCAATAATTGCATCAAACTCATCAGATTCGATTATATTAGAATTTCCATTTATAGAAAATTTTAATGGCTCTGAATTCCAAAGATAACCATCAATAACTTGATCAATTTCTTCTAGCTGATAATTTCCTGAATTTAATGGATATGGTGTAATTAGAATACCATTATCATCTGTTTCAAATTCACAATATGTTTTAGCAGTTGGATATGATATTCTTTGACATACATATTCATCTGTTGATAAATCTTTAATTTTAAATTTTATTCCTGCCATATTAATAGAATTTCCATCTTGATCTACTTTAATAACTTTTACTCGACTTGTTATTTCTGCATTTGAAAAAACTTTGTAGATTGTACTACCTGATTTTGTAATTTCAAACTCAAAATCTTTCATTTTTTCATATCCAACAGTTGTTGTTAATTGTCTTAAAGTATATTTTCCATAAGGAAGTGTAAAACTAAATTTACCATCTGAATCAGTTGTTGCTTTTAAAACCAAATTATTACTTTTGTCATATATACCAAATTCAACATTTGGCTCTGGTGTTACAACTTGAGTTTTATTTGAAGCAAATACTTTTGTAATTTCATATTTTCTCTTTATTACTTTCTCCTTGACCTTTACTGTAACATTTAAATTTTCTGTTGATAAATCAAAGTAATATTTATTAGTATCCAATTCATATCCTTTACTTGCAGTAATTTCTTGCAAATAAAACCTCCCTATACTAGATAAATAATCACTCTGAGCATAGCCATTTTCATCTGTTGTTATCTCAGTTAAATAAGTTCCATCTTCTTTATAAATACCATAAACTGCTCCTTTTAAAGTTGCATCTCCTTGTGCTTTTGAAGAATCAGTATCACTATCTACTTTATTAATAGAAACTTTTCCACCAACTATATTAATACTAATATTACTACTAATTGGATCATATGACCCTGCCTCCATTACATCTTGACTTTCTGGATCTACATAAACTATTGGAGGGTGTGAATATTTAACATCTTTTTTGGTTAATGTTAAATTTATATTCCCAATGTCTTTTGCAGTTATGTATAAATCATTTCCATCTTTTCTAGTTGTAACTTTTGAGTTACTTGATACCTCATACTTTGATAATACACCACTTGTATCTGTTAATTTTAAAGTATTTCCAATTACCATTTCATAAGTATTTTGATTAAATTTTGGTCTTACTGAATGATTAGAAACTAATTTTTCCATTTCTTGCATTTCATCATCAAAATCTGAACTTTTTTCACCATTCAATGTTTTAGTAAAATAAATATCATAACCATGTGGTACAGTTTGCCAAATCATCATTTGAGTAACACTATACCATTTTACATCACTATGATCTACTTCACTATCACTATAACCATATCCATAGTAAGATAGTAGTTGAATTCTTTGCCATTGCTCCAAAGTCATTTTTGCAAAAGTTGCTTGATCATAGTCATATCCTGTGTATAATAAATCATTATCCAACCCTACATGAGATTCAAGACAATATACAATTTGATTATCACTTTTTCTTACAATCATAGTCAATTGTTGATACATTCCAACACCATCTTTTACTTTTTTCACGAAAGTATGAGGTATCCACATATACCTCGAGTTAAATTTTTCTGAATATGTTTCAGCATTTACCTTCATGCTAGAACACATTATTACTGTAACTATTAAAAATAATATATATTTTAATTTTTTTCTCATATTTTTCCTCCTTTAATGTACAAAAAAAAATACCTATTAAGGTATTCTATATTATGGTAATTTTATATTATGCCAATCAATTGAATTTCCCATTCCTGTATTTGCCTCATACAATTCAAGCATGTAATATGTATCTTTACAATCATCTACAAAAGCATGACAATAGTATCCATATCCTATTTCCATATATTTGTTTCCCATAGCTATACAATCTTCTTGAGTTGTAAAATCAGCTCTTACGAAACTAAAATCAAATTTTTTAGGTGTGCAAGTTTTTTCTGTTGAGGTATTTTGACTTGATTGGCTAGATGTTTCTGGTTTTGTAGTATTATCTTTTTCTTCTGATGAAGTAGTTTTATCTGCACTACTACTAGAATTGTTTTTATTGTTAGAACTACTATTACCACTAGAATTATTTTTATTATTAGAACTACTGCTGGAACTACTTGGTTTATTATTATTTGCAGTTGTTTGATTTTCAGTAACAGTATCTTGTTTAGGAATATCTCTATCTTCTTTTTCTTCTTCTACAACTTGATTAGTTTCTTCTTCTTTTTCTATATTATCTAATTCATTATTTACTTTATCATTATTCTCTTGTTCATTATTTATAGTATCAGATAAATATGGATCTTCTTCTACCTTATTAGATTTACATATATTGCAAACTAAAATAGTACAAGTACCTATAATTATTAATGAAATTACAATTATCAATATTTCTACAATAATTTTTCTTTTCTTCATATAATATATCAACTCCTATATTTATTCGTCTTAAATAGCAATTAAATGCCATTTAATTAAACATTTTCTATATAATATATATCACTCAAAAAGTAAAATTTTGCAATACTTTTTTATAAATTTCCTAAAATTATTTTATATTTATGGTACCTTTTGTCTTTTATAATACACTATCCCACCTCCAAATATTAGTTTTTTGATAATGAGATCACTATAAACTCATTATTTATAAAATTTTAATTTATTTTAATACTGATACATTAAAGTGCATAGCAGTTTTTATTATGCAACTATATTTTATTGGCTCTAAACCAATTTTACTAATTTGATATAAATCCTCAACTATACTTTGAGCTTTACCTGCCAATAAAACTATATTAAAAAAATCTTTTTCTTCTTTTGTAAATTTAGTATATAAATTAGCAATTGATATGCCTAATTCTCTTGCCTCATTTTCATTATCAATTTTAAAGCTAACTTGATTCCCTATTCTATCACTATATTTAATTGTTCTTTCTTCTGGCTTTAATTCATAATTAGATGTAGTTGAAGAATCATAATAGTCTTTCCCTAAAAGAAGTATATTTGAATATTCATATTTTACTTTTATATATTCACTTATTATTTTTTCAATATTCTCCTTGCACTTTTTAATATCATATTGCTTAATTGTGTCCCTCCTTAATAACACTTCCATAATACCAACTCTCTTTCTTAAAAAACAAAAAAAGAGAAACTTAAAAGTTAAACAACTTTTAAAAATTTCTCTCTATAAAATTTATAATTGACACTTCTTTATGAATGCTAACAATAGAAACCACATATCTCATAATAATCTCCCCCTTCTAATATTATTGATATATGATATAACCAATTACTAGTAATCGATTATTATTCTATTGCTACAATAAAATCATGTCAATAAAAAAAAATCAACAAAAAACGACTATATTCGACATCTTTGTTAATTTTACTATATTATACACCTTGACAAAAACAAATCAACATTATTTTAAACTTAAATTCAGAAAATTTAAGTATGGTTTTAAATATAAAATTACTAAGTTTTAGATATGAATTAGGTATGTTTTTGATATGAATTAGATATGTTTTTGATATGTTTTTGATATGTTTTAAATATTAAATATAAATTGATTATTTTTTCAAGATGTCATTTCAATATATTTGAAAATTAAAAAACATGTCTAACTTAAGACATGCTATAATAATATTTTAATAACTCTTTAATTAGTTCCTTCTAATGATTTAACATACTTATCAATTAACTTATTTAAATCTGTATTTGTTTGTAATGAATTAGTATCACTTTTCTCTTCTTGTTTAAGTGACTTTGTTGATAAATTTGATGAAGATTTTATATTATTTTCTATTTTTCAATTTGATTAAATAATTCAACTATACAGTTTTTATCAACTTTTTAGCTAACTTAGTGTACTTTTATGATTGTTCAATATTTTTTTGATTAACTTCTAAAAAATATTTTACAAATTCATCATTATTATCTATTTCATTAATGTTATATACATATGGAAGTCTAACTACAATTTGAAGATTGACACTATTTTTTCCAGAACTAGAGTCATGATCATTAAAATTAAAAATTGTATTTCTAGAATCAAGTATACTAAAAAAGCTTTCATCTTCACCTACTATATATTCTTCACTAATCGATTTTAGTATCTCAAGTATTTTATTTCTAGATGACAATGACATTTTTAATGTAAAAGCCCCTGATGCTTTACCATGTCTATCATTACAAAATATCATAATATCTATGCTTTCTATTTTTATATTTCTGTCTTCAAATATATCTATTCCATTCAATTTATCAATTATGAGTTTTTTTTCAATTTTTAAATCTTCAATATCCGTTATTGTTTTAGAAAATGATTTTAATCGTACTTCATCTTTTTCTAACCATCTATCATTAGTTGGAGAGTCATAAGAAGGATTATTAAGTTCTTTAATTGACATAATAATGTCGTTAATATAAAAACAGATTAAAAATACTATTATAAGAATTAGTAAGACTTTCGTTAAAATTTTAAATAACTTACTCATAATCCTCCTTATATTTTATAGATTAAATTCATTAATTAAATTTCATATACCTATTATATCATATTATATAATTTTTACATAATTTTATTAAAAAATGATATTTCTATTCCTTTAAAATTATTTTTCTTCATTTTTAAGTTCATTCATAACAAATTTTAAAACAAGCACCTTCTGCCACTCTATCACTATATTTAATAGTTCTTTCTTCTGGTCTTAATTCATAGTTTGATGTAGTCTATGAATTGTAATAATCTCCCCTAATAATTGTACATTTAAATATTGATATCTTATTTTTATATACTCTCTTATTATATCCTCAATATTCTCCTTACATTTTTTAATATCATATTGTTTGATTGTTTCCTTTCTTAATAATATTTCCATAATATCAACTCCCTTTCATGTGATTAATACAAAAAAATAGAGATTAAAGACCAAAATAGCCTCTAAAATCTCTATTCATGAAATTTCTGCTAATAACAATATTATTCATAATAACAACTGTGTTCATGTTTATCTTTACTCCCCCTTTTTAATTAATTTATAGGCTGTGCTTAATCAATGAATTATGAATTCAGTTATTATTCTATTATCACCATTAACTGTTGTCAATGAAAAGAATCAACAAAAAATGACTTTATTCGACATCTTTGTTGATTCTACTATATTATATAGCTTGACAAAAATATATCAATGATATTTTTTAGTTATATTTATATCTTTTTTTAGGTTATAATTTTCAATTTTTTATATAAATTTTCTAATTCTTATCAATTCCATACGAAGAATTATAAATTTCATTTAAGTAATTTAAAAAATTAATACAATAATGTATATTTATATATAATTTTTATTTAATCATATTAAAATTACAATTTATAGTATTTAAAAATCTAAAAGCAAAAAAAGAGGATCTTAGAATCCTCTTTAATTATCTTGTTTAGATTATTTAATTTTAAATTTCTAGTTTTCTAAACTATATCCACCATATAAGAATGGAGTGCCTCCAAATATAGCACCATTATATACTTGAATTCCAAAAAGGCCTCCACTACTACTGATAATACAATAATCATCACTTGAAACTCCATGTAAATTATTTGGATTACAATTAAATGTATAAGTTGCATCTGAACGCGTTGGCGCATTAGGTGCTTTAAAATCTATAATCATTGGTATTGACTTTAAATTAACTACACCTTTTCCAAAAGTTACATCTACCACAGGGTTATTATTTGATCCTAAATAACCCCCCACTACTCTAAATTCTATATTGTCAGATCCTGTCGTACCTTTCTCTAATCTAATTCTAAAATATTTATAGCTTCCTTTCTGATTAGCTTGCATATCCGTTACTGTTTTACCATATGGTACCGTAAACTCAAAATTATAACGAGTTGCATTTAAAGACAATGGATTTGATACATTATAATTACTTTTTATAGGAATAAATTTTTCTTGTGCTGAAGCATTAGAAGTTCCTATTAACAAACAAGATAATGTTAATAAAAATACTATTAAACCTTTTTTCATAACTTTCTCCTTAATCTAATATAATTTTACAACACACAACACACAACATACAACACACTTCAAATCAATTTCAAAAAAATATTATGTTATTGTGTCATCCCTCCTATCTATATGTTGTGAAACTCTTTCTGCTTCTTCTAGTTCGAGTATATCACTTTAAAAAGCCTTTTTCAACTAATTTCATTATTTTTTTATGTATTTTTTATTAAGATAATAAAAAAGGTCATTTTGACCTTTAATTTTTAATATCTCTTTTACAATAAATAATATTAGCTATTATATATATAATTATTATAAGTATAATAGTAGAAATCAAACATGTATTTATATTGGTATTAATATACATATTACTTTCTTGCGTTATAAATAGATTATATGTTGGATTACTTGATAAATATTTAGAATAGTTCAAGAAAGTAAATGGTATATATGAGAATATAGCATTTATTTTATCAGCATTTATTAGTGGTATAAATACTGATAAAAGTGTTATTAAAAGTGTTGTACAACCTGTAAGCGCTACATTAAGAGATACACTTGACAAGAAGAACAATATAGTTAATATAAATGAAATAAATATAAAATGTATTCCTATATTTTTTATTATAAATAATAAATAATTTGTTTTCGTAACTACATCATTTTGGACTATCATTTGTGGTATTGATAAACTATCTATATTTCCTGTTACAAACATTATAATTATAAATATTAATAATGAAATTACATATAAAATTAAAGCATTCAATATTAAATATATATATTTTGAAAGTAATACCTTACTTCTAGAAAATGGATTGGAAATCAATAATCTAATACTTCCTGTTTTATGTTCATTTGCAATCATTCCTCCAAATGATATTATACATATAACTAAAATTACTATTCCCATATAATATATATTATTAAATCCTATTCTTATATCATATGGCATTTGAGTTGATGATAATTCATTACTCATTATAATAGGTTTAATATTTTCTTTAAGTATTATTTTATAATTTGATATAGGTTTTGTATTTTTTTCTAATAATATCTTTGATTGATTAATATAATCTTCATAATTTTCATAATATGAATACATACTAACTCTATTTTCATTAAATTCTTCTTCAGTAGCCATTGGTATTAAATATTTTATTAACAAATTCGTAATATTTTCTACTATTGTATATTGCCAATCATCTGCATTTATTTTATTATCAATCAAATATTGTGACAATTCTATTTGTTCTTCTAAATATTTCTTCTGATTTTCTAAATTATAATCTGTTGTTTGTGTTGTTTCTATTTGAGCATTAACTATATTTAATTGTTCTTTATAATCTAACAAATTATATTTTTCTATCTTATATATATCTCCAGGTACTAACGCATCAAGTGCAGTATCATATTCCTCTTTTAATTTGTTATATTTTTCCATTATATCATTAATATCATCTGTTGTTTCTTTATAACCATTTATAATTGCTTCATACTCCGATAAATCAGGTATTATCTTAAGAAATAAATTATATATCTTAAATCTATTTGAAGAAGCATCTGTAAAGCCATTTTCAACCATTAATTCCCTAATTTTAAGAAATTTTTCATCCTTAATCATCTGAATATATGACTCATAATTATTTAGTTCTTCAAATAGTTTTTTACTACGATTATAGTTTTCTCTTGCATTTTCTACATCACTCTGTGTTATTTTAGTACCTTCTGTATAATTACCCCCATAATTGAATTTTGAAATTTTAAATATTATTAAACTACTTAAAACTAGAACAATTAAAACAATAATAATTTTTTTTAAATTTACATTTTTTATAAATTCTGTTTTTAATAAATCTAAAATCTTTTTCATATTATCTTATTTGTCCTCCATAATTTTCTAACATACTTATAAATTTATCTTCTAATGAAATATTTTGCTCCTTTAATTGTTCTTTTGTTACTTCACATAATATACTTCCATCATTTATCATAATGAATTTATCACAGACTTTTTCTATTTCAGATAAAATATGGCTTGATATTAATATTGTCATTCCCTCACTCTTAAGTTCTAGTATTAAATTTCTAAGTTCTTTTATACCAAGTGGATCCAACCCATTCGTTGGTTCATCTAATATAAGTATTTTTGGTTTATTTATTAGTGCTTGAACTATTCCTAATCTTTGTCTCATACCAAGTGAATAATTTTTAATTTTATCTTTTATTCTATTTTCTAGTTTTAATTTTCTTACTAATTCATCTATATAAGATTTATCTTTAACATCTTTAATAAGTGAATATATTTCCAAATTTTTCTTACCTGTTAAATCCATATACATATCAGGATTTTCTATAATACAGCCTATATTTCTTACTGCCTTATCATGTTGATTTTTAACTGACAAACCACATATTTTAATATCTCCACTAGTTATTTTATAAAGCCCTAACATAGATTTTATAAATGTTGATTTACCTGCTCCATTTGGACCTACTAATCCTACTATTTGTCCTTCATCTATTGAAAATGAAAGATTATTTAATATAACTTTTCTACCTATTTTCTTTTTTAAATTTTCTACTCTAATAATTTCTCCCATATATTCTCCTACTCTATTGTTGTTAGTATATCACTGTATGTTTATCTTTTCAACTAATTTTATAAAACTTCACACAAAAAAAGCAATAACTTGACTTTATATATACAATCTATAATAATATTGAATACTTTTTATTATTTATATCTAAAAATATAATTTCTCAATCATTTCATATTCTCCACCTAATTGAGTATATAATTCAGATATTTTATTTTCGTATTCTTTTTTCTTATTGTTATATTCAATAAGTTTGTTCTTTTGAAAGAATAAAGGTTTATTATCTTCTAAATTACTAATTAATGTTTGATAAAACTTAATTCTATTATTTATCATTTCCATCTTTATATTTGAATCTTCAATAGCATATTTAATGTTTAATTCTAATAATTTATCAAATAATTCATCACTATCTTTTTTCTTACTCATCTTACACCTCCAATACTTAAAGATTACTATATAATTAATTATATCACTTTTTTAACGAATAATCTTCGGTTTTGCAGTTAAAACTAATTTTAATGGGACAATGGTATCGGTGATAATTATGTTTGATAATAATTTACGATATGCTAGAGAAGAATTAGAAATGACACAAGCTGAATTAGGTTATATATTTGGTGTATCTGATTCTGCAGTTAGATCATGGGAAACAGCTCATGATTCTATACCTTTACCTAAATTAATTAAGTTTTGTGATATGTATGATTTTTCATTAGATTTTATTTGTGGTTTGATTAGAAAGAATATAAAATATGGTCAATTTAAAACTGATAAAGTTAAAATTAGTAAAAAATTAAAAGAGTTAAGAAAGAGTTTAAATATATCTCAACAAAAGTTATCTGATGATTGTAAAATATCTCAAACAACATATAGTGGTTATGAAACAGGTCATTATCTAATTAATACACCTAATCTTTATTACATTTGTAAAACTTATAATGTTTCTATGGATTGGATAGTTGGAAGAACAAATAACAAAAAAATAGACAAATAAAAAAAGCAAGAATATGCTTGATTTAACATACTCTTGCTTTTATAATACATTTAATGAATAACAATAATCATATACATTTAATCATTCATTGATTTTAGTATTTATTTCTTCATTTTTAAAATCACATTGAAAGATATTAAATAACATTTCAACTGACAATTTTTATTTTTCTAATAAAGATAGTTCTATATACTTTGCTAAATATAAGAACCTACTATTTGTCTTTCATCTATCGAAAAAATAATGGAATATAACTTTTCTATCTATTTCATTTTTTAAAATTTCTACTCTAATAATTCCTCCCATATATTATGCTCCTACTCTATTATTGTTAGTATAATACTGTATGTTTATCTTTTTAACTAATTTTATAAAACTTCACCCAAAAAAGTCAATAACTTGACTTTATATATATAATCTATAATAATAATTTAAAATGTAAGGCTTTTTAGTAGTTATATTGTTATTTTTCCTCTTATAACTTGCAACTGCTTTTTCACAACTTCTACCTCATTGCCACTTGCAACTGCTATTCCTTTAAATAAATCAGAAACGCTCATCTTCTCATTTGTTTCAAGCAATATTTGACTTCCACCCATTGATGATGCATTTTCTGATACTGTAACTATATCATCCCATTTTATTATTCCCTTATCTATGCTTTCCAATATTAATAGCATACTCATCATTTTTGTCATAGAAGCAGGTTCCCTTTTCTCATGAGCATTTTTTTCAAATATTACTTCCCCTGTACTTGCTTCAATCAATATAGCTGATTGTGCACTTTCAGCAAGTTTTAAATCTTCTGCATGAACACTTATTGGTAAAATTGAATATAATAATAACAAAACAACTAAAACTTTTTTCATTTTAACACCTCTAATAAAAAATATGTCATATTATATTTTTTATTCAAAATAAATATTTTAGTATTTACAATAATTTGTTTTTACTGTATAATTAAATACATGCAGGTGTGGTTCAATGGTAGAATGCAACCTTGCCAAGGTTGAGACGCGAGTCCGATTCTCGTCACTTGCTCCAGATTGATAGGAAACTCGGAAAATTCTTCGAGTAGTAATATACATTAACTAGAAGTACGTTCTAGTTTTTTT
>CANQID010000001.1 GCA_947623925.1 uncultured Bacilli bacterium | reverse complement strand
ATAGTGGTAGTGTTTTAAGTTACATCAACGAAACAGTAACATTAAATGAACAAAGTTATACAGGTACAAATAAATATGTAGGTGGACCAGATGTAAATGGATATGAAAGAATATTAGACACCTGGATAGGTGGAGATAATAATGATAATGGATATTACTTTGATTATAATGATGATGGAACAGATGTAATAGTAAAATCAGAAAAAAGATATCCTATGAAATTCAATTTAGAAGGAGAAGGAACGAAAGAAAATCCATATAAAATAAATAATTATTCAGATTGGAAAACTGCAACATTAAATGTAAAAGAAATAGATGCATATTATGAATTAACATCAGATATAGATTTTAGTAAAGATAAATTTTATATGCTAGGCTCAGTACAAAATTATTTTTCAGGATTTATAGACGGAAATGGATATGAATTAAAAAACATAAAAATGAATGGAGCAGGATATTTAGGAGTATCAGGATATAATGCAGGAACAATAAGAGGGCTAAGTGTAATAAATGAAAAAATAGAAGCAGGATCAGAGTATGTTGGAGGAATAGTAGGTTATAATGTTGAAACAGTAGAAGGAATAAATATAAGCACTAATATAACTAGTAAAAGTTCTTATGTCGGAGGGCTAGCAGGATATAATACAAAAACAATAAAAGATGTAAATGTTAAAGGAGATGTAACATCTACAGATAGTTATGTAGGAGGAATAGTAGGTAGGCAAACTGATGCTGGTGTTTTTAAAAGTGCACTTGTTAATGTAAATGTAAGTGGAAAAGGTGCTGTAGGTGGATTAATTGGAAATTCAGCTAGTAGTGGTAGGAATGAAGGAATAGTAGAAGGTGGAAAAATTACAGGAACTGGTTCAAGTGTAAGTGTAGATGTCGGTATGACTAATAGTGGTAGTGTTTTAAGTTACATCAACGAAACAGTAACATTAAATGAACAAAGTTATACAGGTACAAATAAATATCAATCACAATACTACAATGACCTAGATTATTATTCAACATTTAATATATTAGATATAACTGATGGTGATGGAAATGGATATTATTTTGATTATAATTATAATGATACCGATATAATAATTGTAAAAATTAGTAAATCAACATCAACTTCACCAGACACACCACCATCATCAGATAATTCAGAAAGAATAAAAACAATTATACCAGATTCAAATGCAAAAGATACTACACCACCAGAATGTACACTTTTGAGATTTAGTAATTATGGAAATGATGGATTTTCAGCATCATATGCATGTACTGATAATGTAGAAGTGGCGGATAAAAGACATATATATTGGGCAACTGATGGAAAAAATAATATAGATTATGAAGAATTTTTAAAACTACCAAGTAATAGAACACCAAATTCAACAGTAAATAGTAAATGGACAATAACTTCATCACAATTAACTAATATAGACCCACCAGTTTCAGGATTATGCTATTATTTCTATTATGGAGCTAGTGATACATCTGGAAATACAAGTGTATATGTAAGTAAAGAATGCAAATCATTTTAAAATAACAATAAGAATACTCAATTTAAATATTAAAATTATTAATGAACAACTTTTTTAATAAAAAATTACATAAAATAAAAAATATATAAGGAGGAATATATTTATATATGAAAAAAGTAGTAATAAGTTTACTAATATTAGTAAGTATAACGGGATGTGGGACAGAAACAAAAAATGAAATAGATGATAAATATACAACAGTAGATAAAACAATAAAAGAAGAAATAAATAAAATAGATACAAATATGGAAGAAATAAGCGTAAATAGATTAAAAACAGAATATGGGATAAAATTAGAACTAGTAGAAAACTATATATCAGGAATAAATGAACCAGATGTTTATATAGCAATCAAACCTAAAGAAGGAAAAAAAGAGACAATAAAAAAAGCATTGGATATATATTTTAGTAACTTAGAAGTAAAATTAAGTGAATATGATGATGAAGAAAAAGTAATAGAAACAGAAGAACTAAAAAGAGTAAAAAATAGAGTAGAAGAAGAAATAAATGGATATTTAGTATATATAGTAAGTTCTAATAATGAAGAAATATTGAAAGTAATAAAAGATAAAATTGGTTAATTTTGTTTCATAGAACAATATCAATAAAAAAATATAATATCATTAGCATATATATTGAATAAGTAAAAGTATTTTATTCAAAGAAAATATTAAAAGTTAAAAAAACTTTTAATATAAATTTGAGTCATACTAGATTAAAATAAAGTTTCATGTTTAACATGATTCTTTTTTATTATAAATTTTTGTTGTATAATAAATATGGTGGTAAAATGGATGAACAAGTTGATAAATTAATAGAATATTTAAAATATGAAAAAAATTATTCTGAATATACAGTAAATAATTATTTAATAGATTTAAATCAATTTATACAATTTTGTAATAAAAATAACATAAAAAAATATAACGATATTGATTATCAATTTATTAGAAAATATTTAAATTTTTTATATGAAAAAAAGTATTCGAGTAAAACTATGTGTAGACATATAAGTAGTTTAAGAAAATTATTTAAATTTTTAGAAAAAAATGGCATAATTACTGACAATCCAATGATATTAGTATCAAATCCTAAAATGCCTAAAAAACTACCAAAATATTTAAATTATACAGATATAGAGCTACTTTTAAATACACCAAATAAAGAAGAAGTATTAGGTCTTAGAAATGCACTTATTTTAGAACTTTTATATTCAACTGGTATAAGAGTAAGTGAACTTTCAAATATAAAAATAAACGATATAAATTTTAATGAAAGAGAAATTAAAATACTTGGAAAAGGATCTAAAGAAAGAATCGTTTTATTTGGAAAGCAATGTAAAGATTTATTAAATAATTATATAAATAATTCAAGGAGTAAATTATCTATAAATAACAATGAATATTTATTATTAAATAAAAATGGTAATAAATTAAGTGTAAGAGGAATACAAATGATTGTAGAAAAAACATTAAAAGAAAGTTCAATAAAATATAATATTTCACCCCATACACTAAGACATACATTCGCAACACACTTACTAGATGCAGGAGCTGATTTGATGAGTGTAAAGGAATTGTTAGGACATGATAGTTTATCAACAACATCAATATATACACATATTTCAAATGAAAAGTTAAGACAAGTATATCTAAATTCACATCCAAGAGCAAAAAAATGATAAAGAAATATTGTTTTAATTAAATGTTTTTGTTATAATTGAGAGGTAGGAGGAGAGTGTCACATGACTAAATTTGTATATGATTTTAAAGAAGGAAATAAAGATATGAGAAATATCCTTGGTGGAAAGGGAGCAAACCTTGCTGAAATGGTTGGTATAGGTCTTCCAGTTCCAAAAGGATTTACAGTATCAACAGAAGCATGTAATAAATACTATGATGATAATGAAACAATAAGTGAAGAAGTTGAAAAAGAAATTTTCGAACACTTAAGTAGTCTTGAAAAAACAACTGGTAAAGTATTTGGAGATTATTCAAATCCATTATTAGTTTCAGTTAGAAGTGGTGCAAGAGCATCAATGCCAGGTATGATGGATACAATTTTAAACCTTGGACTTAATGATAAAGTAACAGAAGGTTTAGCAACTGCAACAAATAATAAAAGATTTGCATATGATTCATATAGAAGATTCATTCAAATGTTTGCAGATGTTGTAAAAGGTTATCCAAAATCTTCATTTGAAAGATTATTAGATCAAATTAAAGAAGAAAAAGGAGCTAAATACGACACTGATTTAAATGCAGATGATATGTATGAAGTTGCAATGAAATTTAAAGAGGTATATAAAAGTATTGCAGGGGAAGATTTCCCACAAGAACCAAAAACTCAATTAATTGAAGCAGTAACTGCAGTATTTAGATCTTGGAATAATGAAAGAGCAAATATTTATAGAAGAATGAATGATATTCCAAATAGTTGGGGTACTGCTGTAAATGTTCAAGAGATGGTTTATGGTAATATGGGTGATGATAGTGGTACAGGAGTTGCATTTACTCGTAACCCATCAACAGGAGAAAATAAACTATATGGTGAATATTTAATTAATGCACAAGGAGAAGATGTTGTTGCTGGTATTAGAACACCTCAACCAATATCAACTTTAAAAGATGTTATGCCTGAAGTTTATGAGCAATTTAAAAATATTGCTAAAACACTTGAAAATCACTATAAAGATATGCAAGATATGGAATTTACTATTGAAAAAGGTAAGTTATTTATGTTGCAAACAAGAAATGGTAAAAGAACAGCTCCAGCTGCAATTAAAATAGCAGTAGATTTAGTAAATGAAGGAATGATTACTAAAGAAGAAGCTTTACTTAAAGTAGAACCAAAACAATTAGATCAATTATTACATCCAAATTTTGATAATGAAGCTTTAAAAAAAGCAAAAGTAGTTGCTAAAGGACTTGCTGCATCTCCAGGAGCAGGAACAGGTAGAATATATTTCAGTGCTGAAGATGTGTCTGCTGCAAAAGCAAGAGGAGAAGAAACTATACTTGTAAGACTTGAAACATCTCCAGAAGATATTCAAGGTATGAATGATGCTAATGGAATACTTACAATAAGAGGAGGAATGACAAGCCATGCTGCAGTAGTTGCTCGTGGAATGGGTAGATGCTGTGTTTGTGGTTGTGGTGAACTTGTTATTGATGAAGATGCTAAAACAATTAAAACAAAAGATGGTCAAGTATTTAAAGAAGGAGATTATATTTCAGTAGATGGCTCAACAGGTAATGTATATGGTGAAGAAATAAAAACTGTAGAACCAGAAATAAGTGGAGATTTCAGTACATTTATGTCTTGGGCTGATAATACTAGAAAATTAAAAATAAGAACTAATGCTGATACACCAAGAGATGCTAAACAAGCTCGTAAATTTGGTGCTGAAGGTATTGGACTTTGTAGAACAGAGCATATGTTCTTTGAAAGTGAAAGAATATTTAACTTTAGAAAAATGATATGTGCTGATAGTGTAGAATCAAGAGAAGCTGCACTTGAAAAAATACTTCCATATCAAAGAGAAGATTTTGAACAATTATTCAAAGTTATGGAAGGAGATCCTGTAGTCATTAGATATCTTGATCCACCACTACATGAATTCTTACCTCATACAGATGAAGAAATAAAAGAACTTGCTGAATCATTAAATATGAGCTTTGAAAGTTTAAAAGATAGAGTTTCATCTTTAAAAGAATTTAATCCAATGATGGGACATAGAGGTTGCCGTTTAGCTATAACTTATCCTGAAATTGCTAAAATGCAAACTAGAGCAGTTATTGAAGCAGCAATTAATGTAAATAAGGAAGGTATGAATGTAACACCTGAAATTATGATTCCACTTGTTGGTGATGTTAAAGAATTAGAATATGTTAAAAAAATTGTTTGTACAACTGCTGATAGTATCATAAAAGAAGCAAATGTTAATATGAAATATAAAGTTGGTACTATGATAGAAATTCCAAGAGCTGCAATTACTGCTGATAAAATTGCAGAAGTTGCTGAATTCTTCAGTTTTGGTACAAATGACTTAACACAAATGACATATGGATTCTCAAGAGATGATGCATCAAAATTTTTATCTGATTATTATGATAAAAAGATTTTTGAATCAGATCCATTTGCTAAATTAGATCAAAATGGTGTTGGAGAATTAATTAAAATTGCAGCACAAAAAGCTAAAACTGTTAGACCTGATATATCATTAGGTATATGTGGTGAGCATGGTGGAGAAGCTTCAAGTATTGAATTCTGCCATAGAGTAGGACTTAACTATGTATCTTGCTCTCCATTTAGAGTACCACTTGCTAGACTTGCTGCTGCACAAGCTGCAATCAAAGAAAAACAAGATAAATGATATTATTAAAAATGAATATAATATTAATGTATACTATTTGACATTTTCATAAAAATATAGTATATGTATATTACACTTTAGAAAGTGTGAAAATGTTTTTCGCTTCTGGATGGTGCGAATAATAAATGATTCCAGGCGACAATGTTTTTCGCTTCCAGGTGGTGCGACTAATAAATGATCCTGGTTGAAAATGTAGAAAAACTTCATCGTAAGATGGAGTTTTCTTTTGCTTTATGGTATACTTTTTATGGAGTTGATGACAATGGAAATAAGAACAGGCTATTTATATCACATCAAAGATGAATATTTTGATGTCGTTAATGATGAAAATTTAATGCAAAATCACGAAAAAGGAAAGAAGAGGCCTACTTATTTTACAATTAAAGATAAAAATATTTTATGGTTTATTCCTATTAGTTCTAAAGTTGATAAATATCAAAAGATTATTGATAAAAAAGTCGAGAAGTATGGGTTTTGTAATACTATAATTATTAGAAAAATTGCCGATGAAGATGCTGCTATATTACTACAAAATGCTTTTCTAACACTAGAAAAATATATAGACCATGTTCATACTGTTGATGGAGTACACTAAAAGTTCCAACAGATTTGCAAAACGAAATTAAAAGTTTATTTAAAAATACGATAGGATTAAAAAAGAGAGGTACAAATTTATTTTTCACGGATATAGACAAACTAAAAGAAAAAATGTTAGAAGAAATAAAATAAATTGCAAATAAGTCATTTTAAAAATAATATTTTATAAGTTTAATCTTATTCATCCCAAATGGGATAGTGGTACAAGCCAGTATCAAAGAAGGAATGGATAAGGAATAAAATACAATATCTGTATTTATTCCAGTAATTATTGGGAAAAAGTAATTTATAAAAAATACTTCTTAGATAATTACAATTATCAAACCCCAAAAAAGTGAAATTTATATAAAATATTTAAGACTAAGATTACTTAATATTGTATATCTTAGTCTTTTTTTGTTTGTACGACAAGATTTAGGAGATATAAAAAATATGATTATTATACACTAAGCCAGAATTATAAAATTTATCTCAAGGTATATAATATAATTTGGTAGACATTAAAAAACTTATAAGTACATTGAAAAAATCTACCTATTTTATGGTAGATTTTTAATCTAGAGATTCACTTTTATAAAGATTTTGATATACCTTAGATTTTTTCATAAGTTCATCGTGAGTACCTGATTCAAATATGCATCCTTTATCAACAACATATATAATATCAGCATCTTGAATTGTCGAAAGACGGTGAGCAATAATGATAATTGTGTGATTATGTACTAAATTATCAATAGTTTTTTTTATATATTTTTGTGACTTATTATCAAGTGAAGATGTTGCTTCATCTAATAAAATTACTTTAGAATCTTTGGATAAAGTTCTAGCAATTGCTAATCTTTGCTTTTGACCTCCTGATAGATTAACACCACCTTCACCTAAAATGGTATCATATTTTTTAGGCAGTGATTCAATGTAATCGTCTAAATATGCCATTTTAGTATATTTGCGAACATCAGATAATTTGATTTTTTCGTCGATTAGGCGAAAATTATCCATTATCGACCTATTAAAGATAAAAGGTTCTTGTCTAATAATCGAAATATGGCGTCTTAATTCTTCTTCGGTTAAGTTTTTGATATTTACACCATCAAGTAAAATTTCTCCTTCATTGGGATCAAAAATACGTGTAAGTAAATTAAATAACGTTGTTTTTCCTTGACCTGATGCCCCAACAATTGCAATCTTTTTTCCAGGCTCTAAAGTTATACTAAAATTATTTAAGGTTGGATCTTCATTTGGATAATTAAAGGTAACATTTTTAAATTCAATTTTACCAACAATATTATCTATAGTTTTATCGCCAAAGGTAACATCAGAATATAATCTATTTTCCAATAATTCATTAACTCTTTCTAAAGAGACAACAACCTTTTGATATGTTTCAGAAATTTCATTTATACTATCGATAATCCATGTGAATCGATAAATATAGTAAGTCATCGCAATAAAGAATGTTAAATTAGTTTTCCCTTGATAAAGTAAAATTACACAGGTTAAAAAACATCCAACTTCTAAAGTAATTCTTAAAATATGAGAGATAACATTGAATTTTTTTTGAACTTCGATTTCTTGTAAAGACGCTTTATATATATCCTTATTAATACTTTTAACATCTTTAATTAAATGCTTTTTAATACCTAATGTATTTAATTCTCTTATACCTCTAATTGATTCATTCACAATTGTTATGAATCGATCTTGTTCTTTTTTTCGATTTTTGTGAGAATTTTTAAGTTGAATATTAAATTTTTTAACAAAAAAAGTGAAAATAATAATAAACACGATTATTTCTATGGCAATTAACCATGAATTGAAGATGATATATATAAATATAACTATTGTTCCTAATAAATAAGTAAACATATTTAGTAATCTTCCTATTATAAACGATAAACTATCGGCATCACTCACAATGCGATTGATTATTTCACCACTTGATTTTTCTTCATAAGCTACTGCTGGTAAATTAAGAGCTTTGGTATATGTGTTATAGCTTAATTTCCTCGTTATACGTGATTCAATTTTTAGTAACATTGTAGAAGCACAATTATTTAAAATGGCATTAGCAATAATATTTATAAAAAAATAAATAAGTAAATAATTAATTGCTAATTTTAAATTTAAGTTAGTAATTGCCTCAACTGTAGCACCATTTAAGTAACCAGTAAGAGTTTCCGAAACTGCTACAATAATATAGGCTATAACAGCAATAATTAACTTTAACTTATCTTCTTTTAAAAAAGTAAGTAAAGGAATGAATTCATTTTTTTTCTTTGACTTTTTCATAATAATTTCTCCTAATAAGTAAAAAATTGCTAAAAATAACAGTCTAGAAAAAAGAATATAATATAATGTGAGATAATAATATTCTAATTTCTAATTTAATTAACAAAATAAGATTATTTTTGTAGGTTTAATAAAACTATTATTCTGCTTCACTTTTTAAATTTATTATATTATAGATAATAAATTTTTTATTGTCAATTATTATGATTATTATTTTGTAAGCCGTTTATTTTAGAATAGAACCCTATTTTTCTGTAATAAATAATAAACATAAATAATTCAAAAATACATGTTAAAAACATAGAAAAAACTTCATCATAGATGGAGTTTTCTTTATGGTGTTGATGATAATGAAAATAGAAGAAATATTAGTACTATTTCAAATGATGAGATAGATATAATTAATTGACATCATGAAATTTATAGTTTAGATTTTAATCCTAATAGTAGTAGAATAGGGGAAAGTTTTAGAGTTAAGAAAATTTATGATATCAAAGGAATTTATGATAATATTATAGATTTTTTAGTTAGTTCTTTTACCAAAGAATACGAAAAATAGGTTGGTGTTCTATGATTAATATTTCTACTGATGGTTATTATTATAATAAAATTATTTTTTATATGACTAATGGCTTAGAATTAATAATAAAGCCTTAACTTGTTATATTATGATTCAATTATAAATGATAAAAATAACAGTACTGAATATCAAAAAAATTGCAAAAAATAATAAATAAAATATATTAAGTTATTATTGCAACGTCGTAATTATAGATAAATCTAGTTAAAAATATAAAATAAGAGACATCTTAAAATTAATTATTTAATTTTGAGATAGTCTCTTTTATTGTTGTTTTATATTTGTGACGCATAATAATTAAGAATTATTACATTATATTTGATAAATATAATGTAATAATCATGATTAAAACTGCAATAATTATTAAACATATTATCATAATGTGTTTCTTTTTTTCAGAATAAATAGTAGCAATAAATTCTCTAATAAAAGCATTTATCCAAAAATAAGTTTTGGTTTTTGATCCAATGCATTCAATTGGAATGTGTTGTTTTGTGGCTATTATGCCAGCTCTAAAAATATGATAATTAGTTGTAGATAAAATAATATTAGCTTTATCTGTTTTATTTTTAATTATATTATATGAAAATTTAATATTTTCAAAAGTATTTTTAGATTTATCTTCTATTATAATATTTTTTTCTTTGATTCCTTGTTTTAATAAATAATTTTTTATGGCTTGCGCTTCAGAAATTACTTCATTTGATCCTTGACCACCAGATGGAATAAATATTAAGTCTTTTCCTGTCTCTTTCTTTTGAATATCTCTAAATTCTATAGCTTTATCAACTCTACCTTTTAACAAATTAGTTAATGTCCCATCTTTTTTTATCATACAACCAAGTATCAAAATAAAATCTTTATTTAAATCAGGCTTACGTTTTATGGCTATAATTTGTAATATAATAGTACTAAGTAAAATACATTCAATATATGATATTACTACATAAACAGAAAGATTAACAAATTCTTGAATATATAATGCTATTCCTTGTTCATTATGAACATCTATCCAAATTGCTGATTGTAATATATTATTTAATATAAGAGGGAAAAAAGTTATAAGATAAAATCCTATGTTTAATATTAATCCTAAAATATTTGTAATTTTAAATCCTTCTTTTTTTATTAAAACAATATTACTTATAGTAATTAAAATAGAAGTTATAAAAGCAATAGGTAGTATAGTCGTTGAAAAAATATAACTTGATTCAATGGTTGATTTTATTGTATGAATAAGACCTTCGTAATTTAAAACTGTAAAAAATTGATTTATTAAAACAAAACTTAAAAATATAATAATACCTAAATAAGCTATATTTTTATATTCATAAATAGTTTTTTTCATATTTTTTTTATAAGTTTTAATTATTAAATATAATAAATATGTAAGGATAATTATAATTGATATAGGTATAGTTATACTACCATTACAATTACCAAAATAACTATCTGTAGTTATAAATCCTAATTTATGAACATAAATAGGAATTATATTATAAAAACTTTCATCATCACTTTTGATAGTTATATATGTTTTACCTTCTGTAAGAGCTTCAATTTTTAATGAAAGAATTCCGTTTTGTAATTTTTTATCAGTCCATTTAATAATTTGTTCATTTTCATAAGTTTCAATAATTAGATTATTTAGATTATAAGAATTATCTATATTATCAAATTTTACAATATAAGTTTTACCAGTTATAACTATAATAGTAATAGAAGTTATTAATAATAGAACACATAATATTAGCACTTTTACTTTATTACTTAATTTTTTCAACATATTTATACCTTCTTAATATCTGCAAAATACACATACATTATAGCATTATTGAAATAAAAAATAAATAATCCTTATTTAATGAGTAAGAAAGATTAACAAAAGTAAATAAGATAAAAGAAAAAAAGTTATGTGAAATTAAATAATTATAAATAACTTATTTTAAAGAGATTGATTATAATTTCTTTTTAATATATAATAATTTTAGGTGATTGTATGAAGATATTATGTATAGGTAATTGCACATATGATATTACTTTTCCTGTAGAATCGTTTATAAAAGAAAATACAAAAAACAATGCTTTTACGAAAATAGAGTGTGGCGGAGGTAGTACTGCAAATGCTGCTGCTTTACTTGGTAGTTGGGGAATGAGTGTTTATTTTGCAGGTATCATTGGTAATGATTACTATGGAAAAAAAATAAAAGATGAATTTAATAAATATGGTGTTAATACAAAATATCTTCAAATGAGTAATGAGTTTAATACAAAAATAAGTAATATAATAGTAAATAAAGAAAATGCCAGTAGAACTATATTATCATATAAACCATCAACTATGAAAATGAAAGATTTTGATTTAGAATTTGAACCAGATATAATATTAATAGATGGTCAGGAATATGATATTTCTAAAAAATTATTAAAAAAATATTCTAATGCTATAAGTGTGATCGATGCAGGAATATATAATGAAAAAACAATTGAACTTGCTTCTTTAACAGATTTTTTAATATGTTCGCTTGATTTTGCAGAAAAAACTACAAATATAAAATTTGATTTAAATAATATTCAAACTATAAGTAGTATATATACAAAATTAAAAGCAATCTTTAATAATAAAATAATAATTACCCTAGGAGAGAATGGAACATTATATGAAAAAGATAAAAAAATAAAAATAATGAAATCTATATCTGTTGATTCCATTGATACAACAGGTGCAGGAGATATTTTTCATGGTGCTTTTATATATGCAGTTGCTAATAAAATGAATTTAGAAAGTGTAATAAAGTTATCAAATATTACGGCAGCGTTATCCACTAAAAAATATTCTGGTAGATTATCAATTCCTACAAAAGAAGAAGTAAAGGAAAAATTAAGTGAGTATAGATAATTTAATATTTATAGATAATCTTCCAAAAATCGATCTTCATTCATTAGATAGAGATACTGCTAGAGTATATATAAATGATTTTATAAATGATAATAAAAAAATGAAAAATGAGTTTATTGTAATTATTCATGGAAATGGAAGTGGAATTTTAAGAGAAACAACTTCTAATGTACTAAACAAAAATAAAAATGTTATAGAATTTAAAACTTTTTATAATAATACTGGTTGTACAGTTGTAAGAATAAAAATTTGACAATCGAATATATATATGTTAGAATACTCCCCATCAACTGAGGGATAGTATTTTTTTTAATTATAAAATAATTATAAAAAAACTTGACATTTAAATTAAATAGTGCTATTATACAAGCCATAAAATTTTAAAGGGGGAGAATTTTATGTATGAAGAAAGAAAAGATAGCTTTTCAATTAGGAGTATAATTATACAAATATTATTTGTTGTATTAATTGTATTTTTACTATTATGGTTATTTCCAACAAAGAGTTATGTAAAGGATTATGCAGATAAAGCATTTAAGGAGGCTTTCTCTGGGGTTGAGGAAAATTTAGATTCTAAATTATTACCTTTATATAAACAAGTCTATAACCAAAATTTAACTACTATGAAAGAGGCTGCTATTAGTTATTTTACAACTGATAGATTACCTTCAAAAATAGGAGACAGTGTTACTATAACTTTAAAAGAAATGCAAGATAAAAAACTTGTTTTAGATTTAATTGATAGTAACAATAAAAAATGTGATGTAAATGAGTCATATGTAAAAATCGTTAAACAAGATAAAGAATATCTAATGACAGTTAATTTAAGCTGTTCAGATACATCTGACTATATTGAAGTTCATTTAGGATGTTATAATTATTGTCAATCAACAGGTGTTTGTGAAAAGAAAGAAAATGCAAATACAACACCAGTTACACCTTCTACATCAAAATCTTATGAGTATGAGTATGAGAAGGTAACTGATGGTAAGTGGGGTCCATGGAGTTCATGGTCAAAATGGTCTACTGATGTAGTTACTAAAACAGACTATAGAAATGTAGAAACAAAAACAGAAAAAGTACAAACAGGTAAAAATAAAGTTTTAACTGGATATAAAACTGAAGTTAATGAAACCACTAAAAATGCAGTTATAGGTGAGTATACATGTCCAAGTGGATATGAATCAAATGACAAAGTAGTTACAAAAGATTCAATTTGTTATAAATCTACTTCTAAAAAAGAAACAACAAAATCAGTAATTGGTTCATATACATGTCCAAGTGGATATACATCAACTTCTAGTAAAATAACAAAAGACACATTATGTTATAAAACAACTACTACTAATGAATCAAAAAAAGCAGTAGTAGGAACATATAAATGTCCAAGCGGATATACAACAACAGATAAGACAATCAGTGCAAGTACTACATGTACAAAATCAGCAATAACAAAAACAACAGCAAAAGCAGTAGTAGGAACATATAAATGTCCAAGTGGATATTATCAATCTTCTGGGACTTTAACAAAAGATTCTACATGTTATAATTCAACTTATAAAACAGCAAAAGCCGTAGTAGGAACATATAAGTGTCCAAGTGGATATACAACAACAGATAAAACAATAAATGCAAATACTACATGTACAAAATCAACAACATCTACATTATCAAAGAAAGCAGTTTTAAGTTCATCAAATTATACTGATTGGGTTTATCAAGGTAAATATACTTATAGTTCAATACAGTATACAACAGATACAAGAAAAGTAGTAAGAGTATCTTCTTCAATTAATACTAATTGTACTACTAATTGTACGGAAAACACTTATACTTATCAAGTTTATACTAGAAGTTTAGTTAATGTATATAAATGTCCAAGTGGATATACAACAACAGATAAAACAATAAATGCGAATACTACATGTACAAAATCAATACCATCTACATTATCAAAGAAAGCAGTAGTAGGAACGTATGCATGTCCAAGTGGATATACAACAACAGATAAAACAATAAATGCAAGTACAATATGTAAATATAAAAATCCAACAGTAACTACAGCTAAAACAGTAGTAGGAACATATAAATGTCCAAGTGGATATACAACAACAGATAAAACAATAAATGCAAGTACTATATGTACAAAATCAACAACAACAAAAACAACAGCAAAAGCCGTAGTAGGAACGTATGCATGTCCAAGTGGATATACAACAACATCAAAAACAATAAATGCAAATACAGCATGTTATAAGACAATTACAAGTAAGGAATCAAAAAATTCAATAATTGGAACATATACATGTCCAGCAGGATTTAAATCAGATGACAAGACAATAACAGCAAATTCAGTATGTTATAAATTAGTATCATCTTCTACTGGGAAGAAATCAATAGTTAAAAACTATGTATGTCCAGCAGGATTTAAATCAGATGATAAGACAATAACAGCAAATTCAATTTGTAAGAAAGTTGAAACTACGAAAACTCCAATTTATGAAGAATTCCCAGTTTATGAATATGTAACTTATTATAGATATCAAACAAGAGAATTTATATCTGGAAATAAAGATATTAAATGGAGTAAAAGTAATAAGGATAGTTCATTATTACAACAAGGATATGGATTAACAGGAAGAAAAAGAGAAATAACTACTACAAGTACTAACACTAAAAGTAATAATACTACAGGTGTTATATACAAGTAAGTTTGAAATAAGTATTTCACTTTACAGTTGAAATGCTTTTTCATTTCTTTTTTCATTGACAAAGATTTTATGCAATGCTATAATCAAAATATAGAATAGGGGAGGATGTTATGAAAGAAGTATATGTATTTGAATATTTAAACGAAAACGAATTTCATAAGTTAGAAAGATCTTTAAAAAAATACAATATGTTGGCATATAAAAAGTTATATTTTGAATATTATCCTTCTCTAAAAGAAGGAGAATTTCTCGGTGAGGTAGTATCTACTAATCAATCTAAAGGTTGTATAACATATGAGTTAAAATTGCCAACAGATGTATTATTTTCTAAAGTTCATGGAGATATAAAATTAAGATACCATGTTTATGAAACACAAAAAATAATAGTTTTAGATACACTTATACCAGAAGATATATTAACAGAAGGTCATCAATCTGAATTAGTAACATATAAAGGGGTTATGGTTTCAAAACAACATTCAGAAAAAGATTTATTTAAAATTAATTTACTTAATATGATTCAAAAATAGTAGATTTTTCTACTATTTTTAGTTATAATATATCTTATGTTATAGAAAGGAAGATATAAGATATAATGTTAAAGTATTCTAACAGCATTCAGAAATATTTTGAAGATGAAATTTTTTTAATTCCTAAAAAAGAGGAAACAAAAAATATTTATAACTATTTAAAATATAGTAATATGATAAGAAAAATAAATAATGAAATTATTGATGATAATTTTAAAGACCTATTTATAAGAAAAAGTTTAATAGTATTAAATTTTGGTCATTTTAAAAAAGAAGATCATAAAATATATGGAATATATAATTCAGATGATAATGAATACAAAGTAGAAGTTATAATTGATAAGAATAGTTATAGTTATGCATTATGGAGAAAAAATTTAATTATATGTGGTTCTTATTATAAAAAAAATAATAATATTTTGGTTTCATATTCTGAATCAGAAAGTTCTATAGAACGCCATAATCATTCAAAATCAACTTATTATGAATATTTTAGTAGTGAAAAGCAGTTACTAAATATAGATGGTTACTTATTATTTGAACTTGAAAATATGCAAGAGGAAGAATTTTATAAATTAAAGAATAAGAAAGTTAGAATAGAGCAATCAGATAAAAATATTAATAAAACTATATATTCTTATAGAAAAAATGGATATATAGTTGGTCAAATAATAGAAAAAAAATTAGGATCGAATGATGTAGTAAATAAAAATAATTTTATTGCAAAAGATTTTGAAGAGTATTCTAAAAAACCATTTTCACAAATTATAAAAATTTTATTAAATTCAAATAATTTATCTGTTAATGATTTATTGAATGATAAAGATTTATGTAATAGTGTATATGAACAAGAAACTAAGTGTGATTTTAAAACTTATTTAAAAAGAATACAATAATATATTTACTTAATAAATTTAATATGGAGGAATAATTATGAATATAAATTTTAATGATAAAAAAAATGAATTATTAAAACAGAAAGATAATATACTAAAGGAGTTTGAAGAATTATATTTTGATTGCCTTGATTTTGGTTTAAATCTTGTTCAAATAATTAATGTATCAAAATATTCTGAAAATGATAGAGTAGAATTAGAAAAATTACTTGAAGATGAGGAATTTAAAAAAATTTCAATGTTGCATGATAGTCTTAAACGTTTAAAAAATTTAGATCAAAATGATGATACTAAAAAACATAAAATATATATAAAAAAGTAATAAAAATGATTGATATAATTTAATTATTTAATAATAAATTATTTAATAATAAAAAAACTTTAAAAGTTTTTTTATTATTTTTATGTAGCATGTGCAAATGTTATTTACAATTTTTATCATATTTCATAAAATATCTAGTTTCAGTAGTTTCTTTTATTTTAAACCCTAATTTTTTGTATAAATTTAAAGCTATATCATTTTCTTTATAAACCCATAAATAAACTTTATAATTATTATTCAATATATTAGTTAGTATATTTGTACCTATTCCTTTTCTTCTATAATTATTATCTAAATATAATTCATTTAGTAAAATACCATCTTCATATTTTTCTAATAATAAACATCCAACTTTTTTGCTGTTAATAGTAATAATCTTATAATTTCTAATTTGCGTAGGAATAGTAGTTTTAACATAATTAGTTATTTTTTCAATTTCTTTTTTAGGTAAATCCTTAGCATAATCTAAAATACTTGCCAATTTATATGATATTAATAATTCTATATCATCCTTCGTAGCACTTTCTAATTTATAGTATTCATTGCTTTTCATAAAGAAGTACTCCTTTCTTTATAAAGTTTTATTATACAATTTGTTTATAGTAAAATACTTAATTATCTAGGAATTTTAATTATTATTAAAATAATTGTAGATATAAAAATTACCAGTATCATTGACTGGTATTTATATATATTAAGTTCGAATAGTTCGAACAGATTTTTTAGTGGTGCAGGTGAAGGGACTTGAACCCCCATGCCTTGCGGCGCTAGCTCCTAAGGCTAGTGCGTCTACCAATTTCGCCACACCTGCATACAGTGGTGGACCCTATAGGACTCGAACCTATGACCGCCCGGTTATGAGCCGGATGCTCTAACCAACTGAGCTAAGGGTCCATTTTCAACACTGCTTCTATATAATATCATACTACTAAATTTTATGCAAGATTTTTTATTAAAAAAACAAAAAAATATTAATTTAACTATAAAATTTAATAAACTTTATTAAATTTTTTTTTAAATGATTTATTATTTTTACTAAAAATCAAAAATAATAATAAAAAACTTGACAAAATATAGTTATTATGATATTATACAAGGCATAATTTTAAAGGGGGAAAAATTATGAGTAAGAAAAATAAAAGAAAGTATAATTTAAAAGTTCAATCTAATTTATTAGAGTCTGAAAAGAATAACGAAATTCTTGAAACTACAAATAATGAAGTTTCAGAAAAAACAGAAGAAGTTGCAGAACAAATAGTTAATAGTATTAGAGATAAAGAAAATCAGGATAGAATTTTAGAAGAAGCTGAAAAAGCAAATCAAATTGAGGAAGAAATTGAAAAAGTAAGCCAAACTGAAGAAGAACCTATATTTAGCGATAATGAAAATGAATCTTCTATTAAAAATCTAGAAGTACATAGTTCTGAATTTGGTAATGAAGACGATAAAGATAAACGTTTAGTTAAAAAATCTATAGTAGGGGTTGCTTTACTCCTTGTTGGAACAATTGCAGTAGCTTTAGGTGCAAAAGGATGTTCTACTTCTAATGATAAAAATAATTCAGTTGATGATAATACTACTTCAGTATCAGGTGATTCTTCCTTATTAGAAGATATTAGCGCTAATTCTACTGAATTAGAAAGTGAGATAGAAAATAGTATTAATTCAAATTTATCTTCTCAATCTAAAGATGAATTAGAACATTTTTCATCAATTGATTATATAACTAAAGATGAATTAGTTGAGTTATATAAAACAGCAGAAGAAAATCTAAAAGGCACTCAAGTTACTACAGAAGAACTTGTAGCGTTTGTAACTGAAATTAATAAAACAGTAATTAATTCTGAGTTAAATGAAGTATTAGTTACTAGTGGCGCTATACACGAAGATGAAAACTTAAATAGACAAAATTATTTAAATGCAATAGATAAAATAAGAAATTCTATGATTAATGCAAAAACTATAGAAATTGATCCAGAATTAGTTGGTATTCCAGAATATGATGCTTTAATTGAAGAATTAAAAAATAATGCTATTGATATAAATATTTCAAATTTTGTTTCTGAAAATTCAGATGAATACGAAACATATGTATTATTAGATAAAGCATATGAAGAAATAGGTGATTCAACTACTTCATATGAAGCAATAAATGCATTTGAACCAGTACTTGAACTTGTAAATAGTGAAAATGGAGAAAATATGCCAAATAATATGGAAGAAGAAATATATAAAGATTTATATAAAGATGCATATGATGAAATAACTGCATCAAAATATGGATTTTTAGTAACAGAATTAAATGGTGTATTTGATAATGAAATGGATCCAGTTTGTCCAAAAACATTAACTAGATAAAACGCAAATTATGCGTTTTTTTCTTTATAATATGATATAATTAATTAGAGGTTGATATTATGAATTTATACAATACATTAACTAGAAAGATAGAAAAATTTATTCCTAATAATGATAAAGAAGTTAAAATGTATACATGTGGTCCTACTGTATATCATTATGCTCATATAGGCAATTTAAGAAGTTATATAATGGAAGATGTTTTAGAAAAAGCATTAAATTATATTGGTTATGATGTTATTAGATGTATGAATATAACTGATGTCGGTCATTTAAGTAGTGATTCAGATACAGGTGAAGATAAAATGCTTAAAGGCGCTAAAAGAGAACATAAAACAGTAATGGAAATTGCTGATATGTATACTAAAGCATTTTTTGATGATTGTAAAAAACTAAATATTAAAAAGCCACAATATGTTATAAAAGCAACTGATTTTATTGATAAGTATATAAATATAATTAAAACATTGTTAGAAAAAAATTATGCATATATTTCAAATGGTAATGTATATTTTGATGTTACTAAATTAAAAGATTATTATTCATTAACAAATCATAAAGAAGATGAAATGGTAGTAGGTGTTAGAGAAGGAGTAGAAGAGGATTTAGGTAAAAAAAATCAATCAGATTTTGTTTTATGGTTTACTAAATCTAAATTTGAAGATCAAGAATTAAAATGGGAAAGCCCTTGGGGGCTTGGGTACCCTGGATGGCATATAGAATGTAGTGGAATTTCTATATCTATATTGGGAGAATATTTAGACATTCACTGTGGAGGTGTAGATAATATATTTCCACATCATACAAATGAAATTGCTCAATCTGAAAGTTATCTTGGACATAAATGGTGTAACTATTGGTTTCATATAGAACATTTAAATGATGAGTCAGGAAAAATGAGTAAAAGTAAAGGAGAATTTTTAACCCTTTCTCTACTTGAAGAAAAAGGGTATAATCCAATATTTTATAGATTCTTTTGTTTACAGTCACATTATAGAAAACAACTACTATTTTCATATGATATATTAGATAGTTCTGTAAATACATATAAAAAATTAAAATCAAAAATAAAAACAATAAAGGAAAACAAAAGTGGAAGTATAGATTATGAAAAAGTAAAAATATATAAAGATAAATTTGTGAATTCACTTGAAAATGATTTAAATACATCCCTTGCATTAACAACACTTTATGATGTTTTAAAGTCTGATATAAATAACGCTACTAAACTATATTTAATAGAAGATTTTGATAAAGTTTTATCACTTGATTTATTAAAAGAAGATATTGTTAATATTGATGATGAATTATTAAAATATATAAATGAAAAAATAGAAATAAGAAAAAAAGCTAAAGAAAATAAAGATTATGAATTATCTGATAAAATAAGAGATGAATTATTAGAAAAAGGTATAATAATTAAAGATACAAAAGAAGGTACAATATTTGAAATAAAATAAAAAACAGTAATCACTGTTTTTTTATTCTACTGTAACTGATTTAGCTAAATTTTTAGGTTTATCTATATTACAATCTCTCAATTTGGCTATTTCGTATGATAATAATTGTAAAGGCACAATAGCAAGTAAAGGTTGTAATAATTTATGAGTATTAGGAACAACTATTTTATAATCATAAAAATCAGATTGTTTATCTAGTTTTTCAGTTGTAACTAAAATTACATTTGCTCCTCTAGATTTAACTTCTTTAATATTACTTATAGTTTTTTCTGCAATGCTTTCTTTTGTTACAATTGATATAACAGGAGTCCCATCTTCTATTAGTGAAATAGTACCATGTTTTAATTCTCCTGCTGCATATGCTTGACTATTAATATAAGAAATTTCTTTAAGTTTAAGAGAACCTTCCATAGAAAGTGAATAATCTACATCTCTTCCTATGAAGAAAATGTCATTGTTTTTATAAATCTTTTCTGCAATATTTTTAAATTCATTTTTTCTATCCAATAAATTTTGAATTTTGATAGGTAGATTTCTCATTTCTGACAATATTTCTTTTAATTCATCTGATTTTACTAAATTATTAGAATTAGCAATTTTTAAAGCTATTAAAGAGAGTAATGCTACTTGAGCAAAATATGCTTTAGTAGTTGCAACTGCTATTTCACTTCCTGCTTTTGTATATAATACTACATCAGAATTTCTAGCAATACTACTTCCATATACATTTATAATACCTAAAGTGTCACAACCTTTTTCTTTTGCTATTTCAAGTGCTGCTAATGTATCTGCAGTTTCACCTGACTGTGAAATTAAAATTACTAAAGTTTCTTTATCAATAAAAAGTTTTTTATACCTAAATTCACTTGCAATTTCAACATCTACAGGAATATTTGCAAATTCTTCTATTAAATTTTTACCAATACATCCAGCGTGCATTGCACTTCCACATGCAACTATTTTTATATTTTTATATTTTGAAAAATCAGGCATTTTTTCAATTAGACTATCAATACCATTTGAAATATATTCAGAAACAGTTTTTTTAAAAACTTCTGGTTGTTCATTTATTTCTTTTAACATGAAATGTTCATATCCATTTTTTTCTATATCTTCAGCAGTTCCTTCAAATATTTTTTCTTCTTTTTTAATAATATTATTTCCTTTATAACAAGTGATTTCATCACTATTTATTTTTGCAAATTCACCATCATCTAATATTATATATTTATTTGTGAATTTAAGTATAGCAGGGACATCAGATGCAATGTAATTTTCATCTTTACCTGTTCCTATAATAAGTGGGCTTTTGTTTTTAATTGCATACATTGTATTATAATCATCATCACATATTATACCCATTGCATATGCACCTTTTACTTGTTTTTGAAACATTATTAGAGTTTCATTCATATTATTCGTTTCTTCATATAATTTATTTAATAATGCACACGCAACTTCTGTATCTGTTTCAGATTTAAAATTTACACTGTTTTTTAGATTTTCTTTTAATTGCTCATAATTTTCTATTATACCATTATGTACAATAGTTATTTTTCCTACTTTATGTGGATGACTATTTTCTTTGTTCGCAATACCATGAGTTGCCCATCTTGTATGCCCAATTCCTAAATTTGATTTTATATCAAAATTTATTTTTGACTTTAAATTTTTTATTTTTCCTTTTTCTTTAATTATATTTAATTTATTATTATCAATATAGGCTATACCAGCCGAATCATATCCTCTATATTCAAGGCGTTCAAGTCCTTCAATAAGGACATTTAAAGCGTTATATTTTTTTCCAATATAACCAACAATACCACACATAAAATTTCTCCTTTATAATATGTGATATATATTTTGTAGTAATTTTGATTTTACTTTTTGTTATATATCTAACGATCATATTCAACCGTAACAGTATCCGCCGAATTTTCGATAACTGTTATCCTCGTCATCTATTTAGACCTGGCGCTAAATCATGAATTTAAAACTATCCTCCTTAAAATATCATAATCTTTAATTTCATTATACATTATATGTTTTTAAATATCAACGGTTAATATGGATTGTTAGTGTACATAAATTGTGTATAGTGTACTTATAATTTATTAAAAAATATTTAATATTTTTTTAATACGTAGTATAATGAATGAGGTGGTAAAATGAAAAAAAAGAGAAAATTAAGTAAATTAAATACTTATTCAATAATTATATCAGTAGTACTTGCAATTTTAACAATATTAAATATTTATTCAGTTATAAAAATAAATGTTTTTCCAATGAAATTTTTGATTTTATTCTTTATTTTGTTTTTAATATCAGGAGTAATTATATTTTTTAATTTTAAATTAAAAAAGAAAAGAAAAAAAGCAAGAATAACATTATGTGTTTTTTCGACAATATTTTCTGTAATATTTTTAGTAATGTTTATATATCTTAATAAAACTTCTGGATTTTTAAATACTATAACTTCTAAAAATTATAAAACTGAAAATTATATAGTTGTTGTAAATAAAGATTCTAACTATGAAAAGATTGAAGATATAAAAGATAAAAATATTTCATATGTAAAAACAGATATGTATAATACAGATGAAGCTTTAAAAAAACTAGAAGAAAAAATACAATTTAAAACTAAAGTTGAAGATGATTATGAAGTAATGCTTAACAATTTATATGATAATAAAACAGATGCGATTATAATCGAATCTTCATATAAAGATTTACTTATAGAATCTTCAAACGAAGAAGGCAGTGAAAGTATATATAAAACATTTAATGATAAAACTAAAATAATATATACTTTTGAAATTAAATTGGAAGTTGAAGAAGAGGAGATTGGTGAGGAAGTAAATGTTTTAGAACAACCATTTAACATATATATTTCAGGTATTGATACATATGGCAAAATTTCTTCAATTTCAAGAAGTGATGTTAATATAGTTGCGACAGTTAATCCTAAAACAAAACAAGTTTTATTAACTACGATACCAAGAGATTATTATGTACAATTAAATGGAACTACAGGATATAAAGATAAATTAACTCATGCAGGAATATATGGAGTTGATAAATCTTTAAAAACGATTGAAGATTTATTAGATATAAAAATAAATTATTATGTTAAAGTTAATTTTACTTCTCTTATAAAAATAGTTGATGCAGTTGGAGGAATAAATGTATATTCAGAGTATGCTTTCTCTGGTGAAAATTATTCATTTAAAAAAGGATACAATAAAGTAAATGGAGAACAAGCATTAGAATTTGCAAGAACAAGAAAAACTTTAGCAGGAGGAGATAGAGCAAGAGGAAAAAATCAAGAAGCAGTAATTGCCGCTCTTATAGATAAAGTTTGTTCAAAAGCAATAATAACTAATTACATAAGCATATTAGATTCATTAGAAAATACATTTGTTACAAATATGGAACAAGATAAAATTACAGGTTTAATCAAGATGCAATTAGATGATATGGCAAAATGGAATGTTACTAGTATTGCGCTTGATGGTACAAATGGAAGTGAGTATACATATTCATATAGAAATCAAAAATTATATGTAATGATACCAACTGAGTCTACAATTAAAAATGCACAAGAAAAGATATCATCTGTATTTAATGGTGAAAAATTAGATTCATCATATACTGAATCTAATACAACTAATAGTGTAACAAAGAAAACTAGTACTTCAACTAACTCTAGTACAAGTACTTCAACTAGTAAATCTACTACTTCAAGTAGTAGTTCTAGTACAACAACTGAAAAAACTTCTGATAGTTTAAATACAGCAACTAAAGATTCAGGCACTAGCGCTAATTCTAATACTGATTCTACCAATAGTTCAAGTACAACATTATCTGATGATAATAAAGAAGAAAAAGTAGATGAAGTAGAAGAGAAAAAAGATAGTAATGAAGAGATTGACTCTTCTAACAGTACAGATACTAGTTCTTGCACTATGGTAGATGGTGAATGTATGGGAAGATCATGATAAAAATGAACAAATTAGTGTATAGTATTGTAAAAAAACACGATTATTGTGTTTTTTTCTTTACTTTTTATAGTATAATTATATTGGTGATATACTATGGATAAAAGCATTAAAGAGGCTCTTATGAATGAGTATAATAGACAAAATAATAATATTGAATTAATTGCATCTGAAAATTTCGTATCAAATGATATATTAAAACTTCAAGGAAGCATTTTAACAAACAAATACGCAGAAGGATATCCAAAAAAAAGATACTATGGCGGTTGTAAATACATAGACGATATTGAAAATTTAGCTATAAAATATGCGTGTTTATTATTCAATTGTAAATATGCAAATGTACAACCACATAGTGGAAGTTCTGCCAATATGGCGGTTTATAGAGCATTATTAAAACATGGAGATAAAGTAATGGGCATGAATTTAAGTCATGGTGGACACTTAACTCATGGTCATAGTATTAATTTTAGTGGACTTGATTATGAAATAATATCATATGAAGTTGATAAAAGTACGGAACTAATAGATTATGATAATTTAGAAAAAAAAGCATTAGAAGAAAAGCCCAAAATGATAATAGCAGGAGCAAGTGCTTATTCAAGAAAAATTGATTTTAAAAGATTTAGGGAAATATGTGATAAATGTGGCGCTATTTTAATGGTTGATATGGCTCATATTGCTGGATTAGTTGCTGCTGATTTACATGAAAATCCAATATATTATGCAGATGTTGTAACTTCTACGACTCATAAAACATTAAGAGGCCCAAGAGGTGGAATAATTCTTACTAATAATGAAGAAATAATTAAAAAAATAAATAAAACGGTTTTTCCGGGTATACAAGGTGGACCACTTATGCATGTGATTGCTGCTAAAGCACAATGTTTCTATGAAGCACTACAACCTTCATTTATAAAATATCAAGAACAAGTTTTGAAAAATATCAAAGCATTATGTGATGTTTTAATAAAAAACGGAATAAGAATAATATCAAATGGTACAGATAATCATTTAATACTTGCTGATGTAAAATCTATTGGATTAACAGGATTAGAAGCAGAACAAATATTAGATAGCATCAATATAACAGTAAATAAAAATACAATTCCATATGACACTTTACCACCATCTACAACAAGTGGTATTAGAATAGGAAGCCCAGCTATGACAACAAGAGGTATGAAAGAAGAAGAATTTAAAGAAATTGGATATATAATAGTCGAAGCTTTAAAAAACAAAGACGATGAAAAAAAATTAAATGAACTAAAAGAACAAGTATCAAATTTAGTTAAAAAATTTCCATTAGAAATAGAGGGATATAATGAGTAATATAGACGGTAAATTAATAAGTTCAAAAATAAGAGAAGAAATTAAAGCAGATGTTAAAAATTATATGATAAAACCATGTTTAGCTGTAATACAAATTGGTGATGATGAAGCAAGCAATATATATGTTAATTCAAAAGAAAAAGCATGTAATGAAGTTGGTATATATTTAAAACATATTAAATTTGATGAAACAACAAGAGAAATAGAAATAATAAATAAAATAATTGAACTTAATAATGATGAGTATGTTCATGGTATATTATTACAATTACCAATACCAGATAAATTTAATGAAGAAAAATTAATAAATTATATTGCTAGAAATAAAGATGTAGATGGTTTAACTGATATAAATGTTGGTAAACTTATTAATAATAAAAAATGCTTTGTATCATGTACACCACAAGGAATAATTAAATTATTACAAGAATCAAATGTTGAAATAAGTGGTAAAAATGTTGTAATAGTTGGAAGAAGTAAATTAGTAGGAAAACCACTTATGAGTTTATTTTTAAATAATGATGCAACTGTTACAATATGTCATTCAAAAACAAAAAATTTAAAGGAATTTACTAAAAATGCAGATATATTAGTTGTTGCTGCTGGGTGTAAACATCTAATAACAGAAGATATGGTTAAAGATGGAAGTGTAGTAATCGATGTTGGAATAAATAGAGTAGATGGAAAAATATATGGAGATGTTGATTACGAAAATGTAAAAAAGAAAGCCTCTTTAATTACACCAGTTCCGGGAGGAGTTGGACCAATGACAGTTGCCATGCTTTTAAATAATGTTAATATTTCATATAAAAATATGACTAATAAATAGTAAATTATTGACTAAAAGATAAAAAAAATATATAATTTATTTATGAATTATCTTTTTAACAAGTTATTATATGTAGTATTAAAGAGAGAATGTATTTGGTGTAAACATTTATACAAGTATAATAAGAGACATTAAAAATTATAGATAAATCGTTCATTCGCGTTAAGAATTTAAGCGCATGTTATATATGTTATATATAATATGAATTAAGGTGGCACCGCGGTTTTTCCGTCCTTATTTTTAAGGACTTTTTTTGTTAGGAGGGATAACATGATACAAAAACAAAAAGGAACATATGATGTATATGATGAAATGGGAAGAAAAATATTATATATTGAAGATTTACTTAAAGTATTAATGGAAAAATATAATTATGAATATTTAAGAACACCTTTATTTGAAGCAAGTGAATTATTTCATAGAGGAGTTGGGGAAACTTCTGATATAGTTTCTAAAGAAACATATGACTTTATAGATAGAGGAAATAGAAATATAACATTAAGACCAGAAGGAACTGCAGGAATTGTTAGAAGTTTTATTGAAAATAAAATGTATGCTAGAAACGATCTACCTGTAAAAACTTGGTATTATGGTCCAATGTATAGATATGAAAGACCACAATCAGGTAGATATAGAGAATTTTATCAATTTGGTGTAGAAGCATTTGGAAGTAATGATCCTGCATTAGATGCAGAAATAATTAGTATTCCAGTTAATTTTTATAAATTATTAGGTTTAAAAGGAATAAAAGTTAATATTAATAGTTTAGGTGATACTGAATCAAGATTAAAATATAAAGAAGCATTAATTAAATATTTAAAACCACATATATCTGATCTTTGTGAAGATTGCCAAAATAGATTTTTAAAAAATCCACTTAGAATTTTAGATTGTAAAGTAGATAAAGATAGTGAGATTTTAAAAAATGTTCCAAATATTTTAGATTACTTAAATGAGGAAAGTAAAACACATTTTGAAAGTGTTCAAAAATATTTAAAACAATTAGACATTGAATATGTTGTAAATCCAAAAATAGTAAGAGGTCTTGATTATTATACTAATACTGTATTTGAAGTTGAAGCATCCGTAGAAGGATTTGGTAGCCAAAATGTTTTGTGTGCAGGTGGTAGATATAATAATCTTGTAGAAACTATAGGTGGTCCTAAAGTAGAGGGAGTAGGTTTCGCACTTGGACTCGAAAGACTACTTACTGCTCTTGAATTTGAAAATATAAATTTAATAGATAAAAAATCAGTTGATGTATATATTATACCTATGGGTAATAATGAAAAAGAAATCTCAATGAAATTACTTAATAATATTAGAATGAATGGTTTCAGCGCAGATATCGATTATTTAAGTAGAAACATTAAATCTAATTTTAAACAAGCAGATAGATTAAATGCTAAATACATAATAATAATTGGAGAAGATGAACTTAAAACAAATACTATTACAATAAAAAATAATGAAACAAAAACTGAAAAAAAATTAAATTTTGATGATATAATAGATTACTTAGATAAGGAGTTTAAGGAATGAAAATAAAAGATTTAGTTAATTATGACAATACGGAAGTAGTAGTACAAGGATTTGTAGATAATATAAGAAATTTACAATATGTTGCATTTGTTATTTTAAGAGATAAATTTGATAAAGTACAAATAACTATTGAAAAAGAAATAGAAGAAAATAAATCTTTAATACAAATTATAGAAAATTTACCACTTGAAAGTACTTTAAAAGTTAGTGGAAAAGTTATGAAAAATGAAAAAGTCAAACTAAATGGAATTGAAATAATACCTTCTAAAATAGAAGTAACAAGTACATCTTTAGGTGAACTTCCAATAGATATTAAAAATAAAGATAATACATTAAGAGAGACAAGATTAGATTATAGATATTTGGATTTAAGAAGAGTAGAAAATCAATTATTATTTAAGTGTCAATCATATATTGAACAAATGATGAGAGAATATTTTTATAATAATGATTATACAGAAATACATACTCCAAAAATAAGCGCAAGTAGTGCTGAAAGCGGTGCTGAAATGTTTAAACTAGATTATTTTGGACAAACTGCTTGTTTATCTCAATCACCACAATTTTATAAACAAATGACTATGTCTTCTGGATTTGATAAAGTGTTTGAAATAGGACCTGTTTTTAGAGCAGAAAATTCTCATACTAGTTATCATGCAACTGAAATAGAAATGATTGATGTTGAAATATCATGGATTAATTCAGTAGATGATGTAATGAATGAAGAAGAAAAATGGATTAAATATTTTATGTCTAAATTAAAAGAAAAATATGGAGAAGAAATTAAAAAAATATTTAATGTTGAAGTATCAAATGTAGATACAGATTTTCCAAGAATAAAATTTGAAGATGCTAAAAAGATAATAAAAGAAAAATATAATTTTACATCAGAAAGAGAAGACGACTTTGAAAGAAAAGAAGAAGAATTAATATGCAAATATGCTAAAGAAAAATATAATAGTGATTTTGTGTTTATAACTAATTTTCCTTATAGTGCAAGGTCATTTTATGTAATGAAAGATGATAATGGTGTAACACAAACTTATGACTTACTATTTAAAGGTATAGAAATAACAAGTGGAGCGCAAAGAGAACATAGATATGATATACTTAAAAAACAAATAATTGAAAAAGGAATCGATGCAAATTTATTACAATTTTATTTAGATTTCTTTAAATATGGTTGTCCTCCACATGGTGGTTTTGGTGTAGGTATGGGAAGAATACTTATGCAAATATTTGAAATAGATAATATTAGAGAGGCCACTTTAATATATAGAGGACCAACTAGGTTAAATCCATAGTAATTAACAAGGGGGATTTTATGGAAAAAAATTATAAAAAAATATTAAAAAAAACTAAATTAGCCACTTTATTTAATATTAATTTAATTAATGATAGTTTGATTGTATTACAACCAGAAAGAATAATTATTGGGAATACAATGGATAATTCTAAATATTTTTTAGATTTAGGTGATGGCGAAGTATATAAAAACGTAAATGAAGCTATTTTAGATAAAGATGAGATGTATGCTTATTATGATGCACATTCTATTGATAAATTACTTAAAAAGTATAATGTTAATACAATAAAAGGAATTATTAATAAAAAAACTGATTTACTTAGTAACAATGTTTATTATATTGATGATTCTATGCAAGTAAAAAGTATGCCTAAAAAATTGTTTTCAAAAAAATATGATTTTTGTGAAAATTCAATTTCACAAGAAGATATATTAAATGAATTAATGAATATTAATAATGAAGAAAATAACAATGATAGTTTAGAAGAAAAAAAAGAAATTAATTTTCCAAATATAAATTCTGTATATTTATCAATTAAAGAAAATGTTATTTCTCAAGATGATGCTATTAAAAAAATATTAACTGCAATTTATAAAAATTTTTTAATAAATGATTCAAGGTTTAAAACAAACATAATTTTATATGGAAATTCTGGTATGGGTAAAACTGAAATATTAAGACAAATAAGAGATATTATTAAATTACCTATAGTAATTGAAGATATGAATAATTATACCCAAGCAGGTTATACAGGGCATAATGTTGAAGAATTGCTTAAAAATCTATATATAGAATCAGACTATAATTTGGATTTAGCTGAAAGAGGAATATTATGTTTAGATGAAATTGATAAGAAAGTTCCTAATTCTTCATTTTCAAATGATATTGGAATTTCAAATACTGCAGTATTAAATTCATTATTAAAAATAATAGAAGGTGGTATTTTTGAATTTAGACTTGGTAATGAATTAATAAAATTTGATACTTCATACTTAACAATAATTGCTAGTGGTGCATTTCAACAATTAAAAAATGAAAAATTAGAAAAAAATAAAAAAATAGGTTTTAATAATTGCATTGAAGATACAAATGAATATAAAACAGATGATTTTGTTAGTTATGGGTTACCTAAAGAGTTTATTGGTAGGTTTAGTTTAATAATTAAGTTAAATGATTTAACGAAAGAAGATTTAAAAAATATATTACTTCAATCAAAAATAAGTTCTTTAAAAGCAAATATAGAAACATTTAGTAAACTTAATATTAATGTTATAATTTCTGATGAAATAATTGATGAAATAGTAAAAAAAGCATATATTCAAAATACAGGTGCTAGATCATTAAATAAAATAGTAGACGAATTATTTAATAATGCTACTTTTGATGTTCTTTCAAATGGTTTCAATGATAAAATGACATTGACATTTGAAAATATTGATGGACAATATACTTTAAAAAAAACTAAATAGTAGGTGAAATACATGAACATAAATTATCAATTAAAACTTGAAGAAATAATTAAAGAAAATGAAAATAAACTACCAACATTACTTTTACATAGTTGTTGTGGTCCTTGTAGTAGTTATGTATTAGAATATTTAAATAAATATTTTAAAATTACGATATTATATTATAACCCTAATATATATCCTTATAATGAATATAAAAAAAGACTTGATGAACAAATAAGATTGATAAATGAATTAAATGTACAAAATAAAATAAATATATTAGAATGTAATTATGATAATAATGAATATGAAAATATAGTAAAAGGCTTGGAGAATGAAAAAGAGGGCGGAAGTAGATGTCATAAATGCTATAAACTTAGATTAGAAAAAACTGCTCAACTTGCAAAAGAAAATGATTTTGATTATTTTTCTACTACATTAACTGTGAGTCCTTATAAAAATTCACAAATTATAAATAAAATTGGTTCTGATTTAGAAAAAAAATATAATATTAAATATTTATATTCTGATTTTAAAAAAAAGGAAGGGTATAAAAGAAGTATAGAACTATCTAAAATATATAATTTATATAGACAAAATTATTGTGGGTGTATTTATTCAAAAAAAACGGATTAATTCCGTTTTTATATTAGTCTTATTTCATTTTCATTAAAGAAAGGTTTATTTTTATTTATTCTATCAAAAAATAATATTCCATTTAAATGATCTATTTCATGTTGAAATGCTATAGATAAATCTTCTCTTGCTCTAATTCTTATTTTATTTCCGTTTTCATCAAACCCTTCAACAGTAACTCTTGCATATCTAGCAACATGTCCTTCGACATCTCTATTTACACTTAAGCATCCTTCACCAGCTTCTGCTGCAATCATTTCTTCGGAGTTACTTATAATCTTTGGGTTAATAACTACATAATTATCAAATTTACCTTCTTCATATTCATGTACGATTATTATTATCCTTTTATTTAGTCCAAGTTGTGGAAATGCAAGCCCCATTCCAGGTCTTAAGTTATATTTTTTTTCATATTCTTCTATTTGACTATATGTTAGTTCTTGAATTGCTTGTTTTATTAGTTTTTTGTCTTCTTTTGTTAAAGGAAAAACAACATCAATTGATTTTTTTCTTAAACTTTTTTCTTTTTCGTCTAAAATATTAAGTTTCTTAAACATAATACCAACTCCATGAATATTATTTTAACACAAAATTATAAAAAATAAAAGAAACTTCGAAATTTCGAAGTTTTAAATATTAGTTTTGACCTGGTCCGAAAGCACGAGCACCTATTACAATAACTAATAATATGAATAATACTAATATGATAGCAGCACCGTATCCAGCACCATATCCGTAGCCTCCACCATTAGAGTATCCGCCACCACAAGGCTGACCGCAACCATATCCTTGGTATCCACCATAGTAATACATATTAATACCTCCATTTCCTAATATAGTTTATTAAATATATTTAAATTATGTTATATAAAATGTCTATATTTTTTTGTTTTTCTAAATCAAATATTTTATTAAATTAAAATATGTGTTATTATATAATAGTAGGTGAATTATATGAAAGGTGTAAAAAATACATATCGTGATTTAGATAAACCATTACTTTTTATTACAATTGGATTATTTATATTTGGTTTATTTAATATAGTTACTGCTTCTAGTAATGAGGCTGTTGAAAGATATGGCGTTTCTATATATTATTATTTTATAAAACAACTATCTATTTTAGTTGTAGGTTTAATAGCAAGTTTGATACTTTTTAAAATGAATACAAAAAGTTATAAACCAATATTTACATTAGCATTTTTAATAATCGGTTCTATACTTGTTTATTTACTTTTATATGGTTCTTTTAGTAGAGGAGCAAAAAACTGGATAAGTGTTTTGGGTTTTTCATTTCAACCAAGTGAATTTGCAAAACCGATTATAATTGTATGTTTATCATTAATATTTGATAGTTTTTATAAAACTTTTAGAAATAGAAATAAGAAACATTATAATTTAATTGGATTAGTACTTTTTGTAGGACTTATGTTACCAGCAATTATATTCTTACAAAAAGATTTAGGTACTATGTTTATAATGGTATGTATATTTTTTATAATGTTTTTTGCAAGTCCAATACTAAAAATTGAAAAAGCAAAAACTGTAGGGTTACTTACTGTTCTTGGTGTAATTGCAATACTTATTATGCAAGTTGTTACAGGTCATGTACTTAGTAGTGCGCAACTTTCTCGTTTTAATTTTTTTAGTCCATGTAGTAATTATGAAACAGGAGGATATCAAATATGTAATGGTTTTATTGCAATAAATAATGGTGGACTTCTAGGTAGTGGTATTGGTAATAGTAAGCAAAAATATTCTTATATACCAGAACCACACACTGATATGGTATTTTCTATAATTGCAGAGGAGCAAGGTTTTATAAAAGGCTCAATTATTTTAATTTTTATGTTTTATGTTGTATATAGAATACTTAAAATTTCTGCAAATGCATCAACAATAAGAGGTAGATATATTTGTCTTGGAGTTGCATCTTATATATTTATGCACATGTTAGTAAATTTAGGTGGACTTCTTGCTATTATGCCACTTACAGGTGTACCACTTCCATTTTTAAGTTATGGTGGGTCATTTACTTTATCGTTGATTGTATCTCTTGCAATTGTTCAAAGAGTTAATATTGAAACAAGAAGAGAAAAAATAAAATTGTAATTAATATTTTATATAAATCTGTAAAGTAGATAGTAAAATAATTATTTTTTAAATATTATTTTTATACAATACTTGACAAAAGTTATAAAGTTTATATATTATATATTTAAGATAGGAGAGTTGTAAATGAGAAAAGGATTTACACTAGTAGAATTATTAGCAGTAATAGTAATACTTGCAATAATAGCGTTAATAACAGTACCATTAATAATAAATATAGTGGAATCATCAAGAAAAGGAGCAGCAAGATCATCAGCATATGGATATATGGAAGGAGTAAATATATTTTATTCAAAAGAATTATTAAAAGGAAGCAATTTTACATTAAATGGTACACTTAATGTAGATGAAAATGGATATTTAGAAGATAATAAAATAGAAGTAGAAGGAACAATGGCAAAAGGAGGACATTTAACATATAATAATGGAAAAGTAAGTGAAGGATGTCTAACAATAAACGAATATAAAGTAAGTATAGAAAATGATGAAGTAACAAATGTAGAAAAAGGTAGTTGTGATGGAACAAGTACAGAATCGGAAGAAGAGGAAGTACTTGCTCCTTGTTTAAATTTTGATTTTGATTCAGCAACAGGAACTATAACTGGAGCTTCATGTATAGATGGATCTGGATCAAGTTTAATTATACCATCAAAGATAGATGGAATAGATGTAATTGCTATAGCAGATAATGCTTTCCCTTATATAAAACTTTATCAAACTATTTGTCCAGATGATTGTTATCCTGACTATAGTGGTGAAAGTTATGATATAGGTTATATTGTTATCCCTAAAACTGTTGTTTCCATTGGAGAAAGCGCTTTTGTAGGTATTGTTAGTAGATATAATATTAGCAATTCAAGAATTATAGTAAATAAAACAGGTAGAGCATTTAATTGGTGTAGTGTGATAGATGGAGTTGATGATACTGATGCAAATTGTACATTTGTAACAGGGAAATATGGTGAGATAGAAATAACAGATGTTGATAATAGAACAAACTATTGATTTAAAAATCAATAGTTTTTATATTAATTTTTCCATTAACTTATAAAAAAAGTTTTAAAAATGTATTTCTATGTATAAAATATGATATAATTAAATAAATACAGAAGGAGGATTTTTATGTATTGTGAAAATTGTGGAGAAAAATTAGAAAAGGATGCAATTTTTTGTACAAATTGTGGTAAAAAAGTAAATAATGAACCTGAAGAAAAAGATATTTCAAATGAAGATGAAACTAAACCATCTTATGAAGAAAAAAATATTGAAGAAGAACAATCTTCAGAAAAACTTGATTCAGTAGAAAATACATATGAAAAAACATCTGAAGCAAAAAATAAAGAAAGTGAAGAGACTAAAAAAATTAAACAAGAAAAAAAAATAAATTCTAAAAAAATTGATTTAAAAAAGGAAAAGAAAAGTAAGAAACCACTTATAATTACTTTAATATCTATAATAGGTGCTTGCATATTAATTGTTTTAGGATACTTTTTATATCAATTTATTGATTTATCTTCACCTATTAAAGAAGAATGGGGTCAAAAATATTATACATATTTAAAAGAAATACAAGAAGGAAAAGACACAAATTTACCAGAAAATTTAAATGATTCTAAAATAGGTTTTTATGAAATAAAAAATATAGAAAATCCTATTATGATAATTACATATAAAAAAGAAAATAACGATTATGCAAATATTTACTATATAACAGATGACGATGTAAATGAAATTTCATTTGATGAACCAACAAATATACAATTTTTATACAACATAGAAGAAAATAATTATGATTATTATATATATACATCAAACAATGATAGTGAAACATATAAAAAAATAATAGATAAAATAAATAATAATGATAAAAATTATATATTTAAAAAAGATGAAAAAGATAGTGTAATCGATGTGGATGGAAATGAATTATATATTTTAAAATTTGATAAAACATTCATAAAATTAAATATTCAAAATAATACATCAGATTATACTAATGATTTAAAAATAAAAGAATTAAAAAATTTAATTATTGATACAATTAAACAATATCAACCACAAGATAAACTTATAGATGATGACATTAAAAACAAAGTTGAAGAAGGAAAGAAAACAATTACTTCTAAAATAGAAGAAATGAAAAAAGCAGAAGAGGAAGTAGAAAAGAAAAAAGAAGAAGAATTAAAAAAAGGATATCAAGTTGGAAATGCAACACTTGCTTATGGAACATATAAATTTGATGTTAGTGAATTAGAAGACTTAGGATTTAAAGAAGATGATGAAGTTTTAACACTTAATGTAGATGGAACTTGTCATTATACTAGAAAATCTAATGTAGGAGAGCCTATTGATGTTGATTGCACGTTTAAAAGTGATGAAATATTAAATTCATTTGAATATCAACCCGGAATAAAATTGTATGATAAAGATGGTAATGTTATATTTGGATTTATGGTATATAAAAATAACAGTTTAAGTGATCAGTGGCATCAATTAAGTTATCAAAATTAAACATCTAGTTATTACTAGATGTTTTTTTTATTTATTAAAAAGGAATCTCAAAATAAATATAGTATTTAATAATTGAGGAGGTGAAAAATGAAACAATATATTGATAAATATAAAATTTATATTCTAATTGTTCTTTTATTAATATGTGGTGTATGTATTTTTATATTTCTAAACAATAATAAAAGTATGACTATAGAAGAAGAAATAAAAACAGAAGAAAACAATTCTATTCAAGAACATGAAGAAAATATTCAAACAGAAACAAAAAATGAAAAAATAAAAGTTGATATTAAAGGTAGTATTACTAACCCCGGAGTATACGAAATGAATGAAGGAGATAGAGTAGATGATGTTATAAAAAAAGCAGGTGGTCTTACAAAAAATTCTGATGTTTCACTTATAAATTTAAGTAAAAAAGTAACTGATGAAATGGTTATTAAAATATATACAAAAGAAGAAATTAAAGCATTATCTAAAAATAATACACAAACAATAATAAAATATATAGAAACAGAATGTAATTGCCCAGATATTACAAATGATGCTTGTATTAGTAATTCTACACAAAACAACAATACTGAACAACCTGAAAATATAGATAAAACTAATAGTAATTCTACAACTAATTCTACAACTAAAATATCAATAAATACTGCAACTAAAGAACAATTAACTTCTATATCTGGAATAGGAGATTCTAAAGCAGAAGCAATAATTAACTATAGAAATAAAAATGGTAATTTTAAAACTATTGAAGATATAAAAAATGTAAGTGGTATTGGAGATTCACTATTTGAAAAAATCAAAGATTATATTATTATTTAAAATATTACTTATAATATTAGTATTAATAAGATGTATATTTTCATTTATATTTAGTAAAGAAAAAAATATTCCTTCTGAAAATATTTTTATTGGTGAAATTTTAAATATTAAAGTTAGTAATAATAAATTGACAATTAAATTAAAATCAAAAGAAAAAATATTAGTTAATTATTATACTTATAATAATGATTATTCCTATTTAAAAGTAGGAGATATAATTAAAGTAGAAGGTAGAATAGAATATCCAAAACAAAATACTAACTTTAATCTATTTAATTATAAAAATTATTTATTAAGTGAAAAAATATATTTCATATGTAACGCTTCAAAAATAACATTTATTAGAAATACAAATAATATATTAATTAAAATTAAAGGATTTTTAACTTCATATATTAATAAATTTAAAAGTAAAGATTATTTAAATACTTTTATACTAGGAGATAATAATTTATTAGATGATGATATAAAAGAAACATTTAGAAATAATGGAATAAGTCATTTATTTGCAGTATCGGGTATGCATATTGCGCTTATTTCTTCTATATTAATATTTATACTAAATAGTTTTATAAAAAACAAAAATTTTTGTTACTTATTAACTATAATATTTTTATTGTTTTATTCATTTATAACTAATTTTTCTCCATCGATTTTAAGAGCATTTTTATTATTTTTATTTATATATATTAATAATAAATATAATTTAAAATTTAAAACCATTGAAATAATTATATTTATATTGTGTATTTTATTATTATATAATCCATTTTATATATATAACATAGGTTTTATTTTTACATTTTTAATTTCAATTGGATTAATATTATTTTCAAAAAAAATAAACAATTTTAAAAATTATTTTACAAAATTATTTATAACTTCACTTATTGCTTTTTTACTTAGTATACCAATCCTTATAAATAATTTTTTTGAAATTAATTTATTAACACCATTTATAAACTTAATATTTGTACCTATAATTTCTATTATAATATTTCCTTTTTCATTAATAACATTATTTATACCAATATTAGATAATATATTTTATAATGTATTAAATATTATGGAAAATATTTCTATATTAATAAATAATTTTTTTAATCTAACAATTATTTTAAAAAAAATGGATGTATTTACAATATTTTTATATTATTTAATTATGTATTTAACATTAAATAAATTTTTATTAAAAAAATATGTATACATATTATTCATTTTAATTTTTATATTTTTATATTCAAATATTAATTATTTAAATAGTAATACTACTATAACTATGATTGATGTAGGACAAGGAGATTCAATATTAATTCAATTACCTTATAATAAAGGAAATATTTTATTAGATACAGGAGGTATAGTAAATTATAATAGTATAAACTATTCAATAGCAAATAAGACAACAATTCCATATATAAAATCAATGGGAATTAAAAAATTAGATTATTTAATATTATCTCATGGAGATTTCGATCATATGGGAGAAGCAATAAATATAGTTAATAATTTTAAAGTAAATAAAGTAATATTTAATTGTGGTGAGTTTAATGATTTGGAAAAACAACTTATTAAAGTATTAAATAATAAAAATATCCCATATTATAGTTGTATTAATAAAATAAATATAAGCAATAATGAACTATATTTTTTGAATACAGAACAATATGATAATGAAAATGATAATTCAAACATAATTTATACAAAATTAAACAATTATTCATTTCTTTTTATGGGTGATGCTGGATCGAATGTAGAAAAAAATTTATTACAAAAATATAACTTAAATAATATAGATGTATTAAAAGTAGGTCATCATGGAAGTAAAACAAGTAGTAGTAAACTGTTTATAAATAAAATTAATCCTAAGTATTCATTAATATCTGTTGGTAAAAACAATAGGTATTCTCATCCTAATAAAGAAACTTTAAATAACTTAGAAAGTTCAAAAATATATAGAACAGATTTAAATGGAAGTATATTATTTAAAATTAAAAATGGTAAATTAAAAATAGAAACTTGTTTATAGGTAATAGGGCATAATGAGTTAATATGACGAAATAAATATTTAATATTAATAAATTATAATTTAGTTTTATAGTTTACACTAAACTAAATATTAAGAATATATTATTAATGAAGTAATAATTTTTTTAATGAATATTATTTTATAAAATGTATATACTAAAAATAGTTTATAATTGCTTTTTAGTGCACGCTAATCGCAAATTAGCGTTTATATATAGATAGGCATATTTTTATATGCCTTTTTAGTTAAAAAAGATTAATAATTTTAAATTTAGTATTGTAAAAAAAAATTAAATATGTTATCATTATTTTGTTGTTATGGCGACGTAGCTCAGTTGGCTAGAGCACTCGGTTCATACCCGATAGGTCGAGAGTTCGAATCTCCCCGTCGCTACCAGATTGATATCAAACTCGTAAAATTCGAGTAAAAATAGAAAACGACTTGTAAAAAGGTCGTTTTTATGTTATATTTGTACGTAATAAATATAGTAAATTTAAAAATTATATTAAGAAACAATTTAAGGAGTGATTTAATATGAAAAAAATAACATATATTTTTTTAACTATTTTGTTATTATTTGTTTTAACTTCTTGTGGAAGTGCTTCATTGGTTGCAACTTATGAGGTAGAGAAAACTGTCAATAATGCAAAAAAAGAATCAGCAAAACGTACAGTAGAAGGATATGCTAAAGCATTAGAGTCTGAATATTATTTACAGTTAGTTTTAGAAGAAGATGATATTGATATTGATATTAATAATTTAGAACCAGATTATACTGGCGCTAATGTTAGTTGCAAAGAAAAAATAATTGCAGATGATGAAAAAATCCAACTTAAACATTGCAAAGTAGAAGGTTTTGATGGAACTTTTGATTATAAGGATGGTAAAGCATTAGAAATTTAGTGTGATAACAATATGATATATTGTTATTTTTTTATTAATTTTAATAAAAAAATTTATAAAACATTAATTAAAATCTTTAAGTTTAAAATTATAAGTGGTATAATTATAATGTGTTTTATAGGAGATAAATTATGGAAAAAAAGAAAAAAGAAATTGTTAAAATGTTATTAAATCAAAATTTAGATGAAAAAGATGAAGAAGAGATATTAGATTTATTAATTAATAATCCAATATCAATAGATGTCGATAAAGAAAATGATGAAAAAATGAGTATAGGGGATAAAATAGCAGATAAATTTTCTGCAATCGCAGGTAGCTGGACATTTATAATCTCATTTTGTATATTTTTAGTTATTTGGATTATTATTAATGGTGTTTTGCTTACAAATTCTATTGACCCATATCCATTTATATTATTAAATTTATTACTATCTTGTCTTGCATCATTACAAGCTCCTATTATTATGATGAGTCAAAATAGACAGGCAAAGAAAGATACTATTAGAAATAAAAATGATTATCGTACTGATTTGAAAAGTGAACTTATACTTGAATCACTGCATGATGATTTAGATAAAATAATGCAAAATCAAACAGAAATTTTAAGACGTTTAAAAAAATTAGAAAATGAAAATAATAAATAAATTTAATTAAATATTATTAAAAGTTTTTAAGAGGTGTGTTTTATGAAAGAAAAATATAACAAGTATATAAATGAAAATCCTAACTTTGATAAAGCTACTACTATTGGTATTATATGTTCAATTATTGTTATTTCAGGAATATTTGGTTTTTGGTTTGAATTTATATTTTATTATTTTAATGGAGGTATGCAGCATCTTTATTGGAGAGGTGGTAACTTTTTACCTTGGATAAATATATATGCATATGGTGCATTATTTATTTATTTTTTGACTTTTAAATATCGTAAAAATCCATTAAAAGTATTTTTAATAAGTATGCTTATATGTGGTATTTTAGAGTTTGCTTCAGGATATGTAATGTATACATTTTTTGATGGATGGAGATGTTGGGATTACAATAAAGAAATATTAAATTTTGGTAATATTGGTGGCTTTGTATGCTTTAGAAGTGTAAGTTTTTTTGGACTTGCAGGATTATTATTAATATACGTAATTATTCCACTTCTATTTGAAATAGCAAGAAAAATGAATAAAAAAGTATTTTTAACTATATCAATAACTTTATGTGTTATTTTTATAATTGATGAATTATACAATTTAATTTTTTCAAGATTATTTCATACTCCAAGAGCACGTGACGTTTACGAGAAATTAGGATTTAATTTCGTAAAATTTTAAAAGATAAATATTATAATTACTTCCAATTTTTAACTCTGACTATAATAATGTAGGAGGAGTAAAATGGAAAAAATATTTGGAATAGATATAAGTGAATTTCAAACAAATATAAACTTAACTAAAGCAAAAGAAGAAGGAATTAAATACGCTATACTAAGAGGTGGATTTACAGGGTATGGTAAATCTAAAGGTAAAGCAATAGATAGTGCGTTTTTAAAACATTATAATACATGTAAAAAGTTAGGAATTCCAGTTGGATGTTATTGGTTTTCAAGAGCAGTAAGTAAAGAAGAAGGAGAAGCAGAAGCAAAATATTTTTATGATAATTGTCTTAAAGGAAAACAATTTGAGTATCCTGTTGCAATAGATGTAGAGGATTCGTATTATCAATCAAAAGCATCTAAAGAAGCAGTTACACAAGCCATTATAGGATTTTGTGAATACTTAGAAAACAAAGGATATTATGTAGTAATATATGCAAATACTGATTGGTTTAAAAATAAAATGAATTTAAATAATTTAAATGCTTATGATAAATGGGTAGCATATTGGGGAACACAAAAACCTACCAACATATCAGCAGGAATTTGGCAATTCGGTGGAAGTACTAATAAAGTAAGAACTAATAAAGTTGCAGGTATAGTTTGTGATCAAGATTATGCATATAAAGATTATCCTTCATTAATTAAAAATAAAGGTCTAAATGGATATTCAATATCAAAAGAAGAGCCAAATATTCCTAGTACTGCTAAAAAAACAATAGAACAACTTGCTTTAGAAGTAATTGATGGTTTATGGGGAAATGGAAAAGATAGAGTAGAAAAATTAACACAATCTGGGTATAACTATGATGATGTTCAAAATAGAGTAAATGAAATAATGAACAGTAGAAATGAGAATATAAAATATACAGTTAAAAAAGGAGATACTTTAACTTCGATTGCAAAAAAATATAATACAACATGGCAAAAAATATATAATGATAATAAATCTATAATAGGAAGTAATCCAAATTTAATAAAAGTAGGTCAAGTATTAATTATTAAATAAAATTAAAAAATACTATTACTTAAGTTGTAGTAGTATTTTTTTTGTTTACAATATCACAAAATTTTCATATATATTTTGTTGATTATTATTAATAATAAGTCTATAATATAAATATATTTATAAAGGAGGAAAGTATGTTAAAACTAGATAAAATAACTAAAATATATGAAGTTGCTGGTAATAAACAAAAAGCACTTGACGGTATAAGTATTAATTTTAGAAAAAGTGAATTTGTTTCAATACTAGGACAAAGTGGAAGTGGTAAAACAACTTTACTTAATATAATAGGTGGTTTAGATAAATATACAAAAGGTGACTTAATAATAAATGGTATTTCAACAAAGAAATATAATGATCGTGCATGGGATACTTATAGAAATCATAGAGTAGGTTTTGTATTTCAAAGTTATAATTTAATACCACATCAAACAGCTTTACAAAATGTAGAACTTGCTCTTACTTTATCTGGAATAGGTAAAGAAGAAAGAAGAAAAAGAAGCATAGAAGTATTAAAAAAAGTTGGGCTTGAAAAACAAATGAATAAAAGACCAAATCAAATGTCTGGCGGTCAAATGCAAAGAATTGCAATTGCACGTGCACTTATAAATGATCCAGATATATTATTAGCAGACGAACCAACAGGTGCTCTTGATTCAGAAACAAGTATTCAAATAATGGAATTATTAAAAGAAATTTCAAAAGATAAATTAGTAATAATGGTTACACATAATCCAGACCTTGCAAATGAATATTCTACAAGAATTATAAAATTATTAGATGGTAAAATAACAGATGATTCAAATCCATATATTGATGAAAAAGAAAAAGAAATAGAAACAGATAATAAAAAGAAGAAAAAAACAAAAAAAACTTCTATGAATTATATAACTGCACTTTCTTTAAGTTTAAATAATTTACTTACTAAAAAAGGAAGAACAATTTTAACTGCTTTTGCAGGTTCTATAGGTATTATAGGTATCGCACTTATATTATCGCTTTCTAATGGTATACAAAAATATATTGATAAAACAGAAGAAGAAACGCTAAGTTCATATCCTTTAACTATAGAAAAAGAAAGCATTGATATGAGTTCTTTAATAACTTCACTTACGGGAACTAAAGAAAAAAAAGAATTTAATGATAACAAAATACATGCAGTAAATATAATGGGTGATATGTTTACTACAATGACACAACAAATACAAACAAATGATTTAAAAACATTTAAAAAGTATTTAGAAGATAACACAGATATAGGGAATTATACATCAAATATACAATATTCTTATGATATAACATTAAATCTTTATAAAGAAGATAAAGATAAAATAACACAAGTAAATCCTACTACTATATTTAATGCTCTTGGGATGAATACAACAGGCATGTCAAGTGCTTATAGTAGTATGATGAATAATTACGATGTGTTTTATGAAATGCTTGGAAATGAAGAATTAAATAAACAACAATATAATTTAGTAGATGGTAGATGGCCTGAAAAATATAATGAAGTTGTATTGCAGGTAGATAAGAATAATCAAATATCTGACTATACTTTATATAGTTTAGGAATATTAGACCAAGATTATTTAAAAGAACAATTCACAAATATGGTAAATGGTAAAGAAGTTAAATTTGATGAAACTTCTTATAATACAAGTGACTTAATTGGTTTAAAATTTAAACTTTTATTAAATACTGATTTTTATCAAAAACAAAATGGTCTTTGGGTTAATATGTCAAAAGATGAAAATTATTTAAAAGAAAAATTAAAAGATGCTGAAGAAATAGAAATTGTTGGAATTATTAAACCAGATGAAGAAGCAGTTGTATCATCATCTGGCGCTGGTATGATTGGATATAGACATGATTTAGTTGAGTATATAATTAATAAAACAAATGAAACAGATATAGTAAAAGAACAATTAAAAAACGAAAAAATAAATGTATTTACAGGTGGAGAATTTACATCTAATACAACATTTGATATGAGTACTTTATCTAATGAACAACTTCTTTATTTACAAAGTTTATCCCAAAAAGAATTAGCAGAATTTATAAATTCTTATACAGAAAATATGACTTCTACTTATGAAGAAAATTTAGAAAAATTAGGAGTTGCTGATCTTGAAGATCCAAGTTCTATATCTATTTATCCTAAAGATTTTGATTCTAAAACTGAAATAGTTAATATAATTGATGAATATAACAAAGATAAAAGTGAAGAAGATAAAATAAATTACACAGATTTAGTTGGTATAATGATGGGTTCAGTTTCAACAATTGTAAATGTAATTAGTACAGTTTTGATTGCTTTTGTTGCAATAAGTTTAATAGTGTCATCAATAATGATTGCTATAATTACGTATATATCTGTTATTGAGAGAACTAAAGAAATTGGTATTTTAAGAGCAATAGGAGCAAGTAAAAAAGATATTTCAAGAGTATTTAATGCAGAAACTTTAATAGAAGGATTAATAGCAGGAATTTTTGGTATAGTTGTTACAATTTTAATAAATATTCCTGCAAATATAATTATTAAAAATATGGTAAATATAAGTAATTTATCTAAATTACCTATAAATGGTGCAATTATATTGATAATAATAAGTGTGTTACTTACTGTTATTGCTGGATTTATACCTGCTAAACTTGCAAGTAAAAAAGACCCTGTTGAAGCACTTAGAACTGAATAAATAAACGGAAATTTTAACTTGACAAATCATAAAAATAATAATAAAATAAGTCTTAATTCGTTAGGGAAATTGTACTAAAAGAGGAGAATGTAGGATGAATAATTGTGAAATTAAAATTACAAAAATTAAAATATACAATAAGGTTTTTGGCTTTCAAGAAGGATTATCACGAGTACAAAATAGTGAAGGCAAATGGGGTTATATAAATAAAGAAGGAAAGGAAGTAATTCCATGCCTATATGAAGATGTATCAGATTTTCATGAAGGATTAGCGCGAGTACAAAATAGTGAAGGTAAATGGGGTTACATAAATAAAGAAGGAAAGGAAGTAATTCCATGCCTATATGAAGATGCATCAGATTTTCAAGAAGGTTTAGCAAAAGTAACAATTTGTTGGAAAAGTCTATATAGTCAAAGAAAACTATATGGTTACATAAACAAAGAAGGAAAAGAAGTAATTCCATGTAACTATATACATTTATCAGATTTTCATGACGGCTTAGCACAAGCAGAAAATAAAGGGAATGAATTGGATTCCATAGATTACATAGATAAAGAAGGAAAGAAAGTAATTCCATCTAAATATATATCTGAATATATATATTTAGATGATTTTCATGAAGGATTAGCACAAGTAATAGATAGTGAAGATAGATCTGGTTACATAAACAAAGAAGGAAAAGAAGTAATTCCATGTAAATATGCATATGCATCAGATTTTCATGAAGGTTTAGTACTAGTAGAAAATAGTGAAGACAAATGTGGTTACATAAATAAAGAAGGAAAGAAAGTAATTCCATGTAAATATAAATCTGCAAAAGATTTTCAAGATGGCTTAGCACAAGTACAAAATAGTGAAGGGAAATGGGGTTACATAAATAAGAAAGGCAAGAAAATAATTCCATTTGAATATGAAGATGTATCAGATTTTTATGAAAGTTTAGCACGAGTTAAAAATAGTGAAAATAACTGGGGTTACATAAATAAAGAGGGAAAAGAAGTAATTCCATGCCTATATGAAGATGCATCAGATTTTCATGAAGGATTATCACGAGTTAAAAATAGTGAAGGTAAATGGGGTTATATAAATAAAAAGGGAAAAGAAGTAATTCCATGCCTATATGAAGATGCATCAGATTTTCAAGAAGGTTTAGCACAAGTAGAAAATAAACAAAAGAAATTTCTTATAGATAAATATGGCAATAATGTATTATCTATAGATCAATATAAATTAGAAATGTATTATGATAATATTAAGTTTGGTCCAACTATTATAGCAGATACAAAAGAAAAATTAGAAACAAAAAAAGCAGAATTCTTCAAGTCTTTTATGGATTTATTAATGGAAGCAAATAAAAAAGTATCAGAAAAAGAAAATAATATAGAGACAATGAATAAAGTAAAAGTATATAAGAAAAAAAGACATTAGTTCTTTTTTTTGTAACTGAATAAATGTAAATGTTAAGTTATTAATTAATAAAATAATTTTTAAGTTTTAAATAACAACAAAAAAAGTTTGTCTTTTTTTTACTAAAATGTTAATTTTTATATAAAAGTATGATAAAATTAATATGTTATATTGCCCTATAGCCAAGCGGTAAGGCATCGGACTCTGACTCCGACATGCGTTAGTTCGAATCTAACTAGGGCAGCCAATTTGTTAATTAATTATTTTTATATAAAGGAGAAAGGTATGACAAATAAAGATTTAGCTGATTTAATATTTCCAAATATTACAAAAACAATTGAAGATTATGAGAAAATGTATCCAAAAAGGAAATTAGATGAAGGAGCATGTGTTACTCGTTTCGCACCTTCTCCAACAGGTTATATGCATTTAGGAGGATTTTTTCAAGCATTAATTGATTTTAATATAGCAAAAAGTTCAAATGGAATATTTTATCTTAGAAATGAAGATACTGATCAAAAAAGAGAAGTAGATAAAGCAGTAGAATTAATTATGGAAACATTAAAACATTATGATATTATTCCAGATGAATACGAATATAAAGGAGAAATAGTTGGAGAATACGGTCCTTATATACAAAGTGAAAGAAAAGAAATATATCATACATTTATTAAACATTTAATAGAAATTGGCAGAGCTTATCCTTGCTTTTGTACTAAAGATGAAATAAACGAAATGAGAAGTACTCAAGAAGAAAGAAAAATGAGACCAGGATATTATGGAAGATTTGCTCGTTGTAATAATATGAGTGTAGATGAGGCTATTAAAAGAATAAAAAATAATGAACCATATGTAATAAGATTTAGATCAAACGGTGATTTTGAAAATAAAATAATTTTTAATGATTTAGTAAAAGGTAGACTTCACTTAAATGAAAACGATATAGATGATGTAATAATGAAAAGTGATAATTTACTTCCAACTTATCATTTCGCACATGTTGTTGATGATTATTTAATGCATACAACACATGTTGTAAGAGGAGAGGAATGGCTACCATCAGTTACAAAACATATACAAATGTTTGAAGCTTTTGGTTTTGAGCCACCTAAGTATATACATACACCTTTAATTGTTAAAAAAGATGGTGGAAGCATTAGAAAAATATCAAAAAGAAAAGATCCAGAAGCATCAATGAGTTATTATGATGAATTAGGTTATCCAACATTAGCTGTTATTGAATCACTTATGACTATTATAAATTCTAATTATGAAATTTGGCATACAGAAAATCCAGATAAAACATTTTTAGATTTTAAATTTAATCCTGAAAAAATGTCCTCTTCAGGAGCATTATATGATTTAGATAAATTAGATAATATTTCTAAAGATATAATATCTAAAATGAGTGCAAAAGAACTATTTGAAAAATCATACGAATGGGCAAAAAAATATAGTGAATCATTAACTTCAATAATTGAAAAAGATAAAAAATATTATACTTCAATTTTAAATATCGAAAGAGAAAAAGTAAAACCAAGAAAAGATATAGCTAAATATTATGATATTGAAAATTTAATATGGTATATGTATGATGATATATATTTTAATAAAGATTTAGAATATGAATGGCAAAAAATAACAGACAAAGAAGAAATTAAAAAAATATTAAAAACTTATATTTCAAAATATTATAATGTAGAAAGTCAAGAATCTTGGTTTGATAAGGTAAAAAAACTTGCAGATGAATTAGGGTATGCAAGTAACATGAAAGAATATAAAAACAATCCAGAATTATTTAAAGGTAATGTTGCCGATATAGCAACTGTCTTAAGAGTTGCATTAACTAGTAAATCAAATACTCCGGATTTATATGAAATAATGAATTTGTTTGGTAAAGAAAGAGTAGAAAATAGATATAATAAATTAATTGAAAAGTTTTAGTTTTTAAAACTTTTTTTATATATTATTATTGTAAAATGATAAAATACATGATATATTATTATTGTAAAATGATAAAATACATGATATATTATTATTGTATTTAATTGGCCTGTTGGTGAAGTGGCTTAACACATTGCCCTCTCAAGGCAACATTCATGAGTTCGAATCTCGTACAGGTCACCAATTAGTTATTAACCATTGATTTTCGATGGTTTTTATTTTTAATTTTTTTAAGAATATTTAAAAGTATTTATCGACTATTATAATATATACTATAACTTTAGAAAAGTAAGAAATTATAGTATGAAAAATTTTACAAAATAAACATTAAAAAGTTATTATTTTATTTTTTATAATTTAATAACACTTTCTTATAACTTATTGATTCATAAAATAAAATAAGAAGGTGTAATATGAAATTAATTAATTTTATAAAGGAACAAATAGAAGTTATAAAAGAAAAAGATCCTGCTATTAATAGTACAATGGAAACATTATTATACCCAAGTTTTAGAGCACAATTTTCATATAAAATTGCACATTTTTTATATAAAAGAAAACATTTCTTTTTAGCAAGACTTATATCAGAAACAACGAAAATAACAACAGGAATAGAAATACATCCAGGAGCTCAAATAGGAAAAAGACTATTTATAGATCATGGTTTTGGAGTAGTAATAGGGGAGACTGCAATAATAGGTGATAATGTAACTATATATCATGGTGTTACTTTAGGTGGTACTGGAAAAGAAAAGGGAAAACGTCATCCGACAATTAAAAATAATGTAATGATTGGTTGTGGTGCAAAAGTACTTGGAAATATTACTATTGGAGAAAATGTTAAAATAGGAGCAAATGCTGTTGTTTTAAATGATATAAAAGATAATACTACAGTAGTTGGAGTACCTGCACACTATACTTAAAAATAATAATTTTTCATATTGCAAAAAATGTCGAATTTTGATAAAATTACTCTATAGTAGGTGTTGCAAATGAAAATGTTAGAAATTTTAAAAGATTTTTTCAAAAAAAATAGTTTGCTATTTTATATGGTAATTTCTTTTATATTTTTAGAAATGATTTTTCATATTTTTTGTTTTAGAAGATTCGATTTGTTTAATATAATTGATATATGTTTATTTACTATACCAATTGCTTTATTTTTTTACTTTTTTTCAAGTTTATTTACAAAAAAAGCAAATAAAATTATAACTTTTATATTTATTATTTTAATTACTATTCTTTTTATTGCACAGTTCATTTATTTTAATTTATTTAATGCAATCTTTGGACTTAAATCTATGGGATTTATGAATCAAGTAATAGTTGTATTTAATGAAGTAGTAACTACAATTATACAAAATTGGTATGTACTTTTATTAATGCTTTTACCATTAGTATTTTTAATAATATTTAATAAAATAATAAATTTCGAATTTAATAGAAAAAGAAATGCAATTTGGACAATTTTTTACATTGTAGCGTTTTATGCAATAAGTGTATTATCAATAAGTATTGATAAAGAAAGTTTGTATTGTAATTATAATTTGTATTTTAAAATGAAACAACCTGTATTAACGGCAAATAATTTAGGTTTAACTACTAGTTTTAGATTAGAAGTGTATAGGTCAATTACCAATTTTACTGAAGAAGTAGATGTTAATGATAGTGGTGAAAAACCAATTATAGAAGAAAATACAAATTACAACATGATTGATATAAACTTTGATTATTTAAACGCTTTAACTGATGATAAAGATATAAAAGTCTTAAACAATTTTTTTCAAAATAGACAACCAACAGAACAAAATGAATATACAGGTTTATATAAAGATAAAAACTTGATTGTTATAGTTGCTGAATCGCTAGATAAAAGTGTAATTACAGAAAATTTAACTCCTACATTATATAAATTATTAAAAGGAAGTATAAACTTTAATAATTATTATGTTCCATTATATCCGGGTAGTACTGGAAGTGGAGAATATATGACAGATTGGGCTTTACTTGCATCAAATGTTGCTAAAACCGATCAATTAACACAAACAATTGGAAATACAAATCCTTTTAGATTAAATAATAGTCTTAAAGATTTAGGATATAAAACTTATGCTTATCATGATTATTATGGATATTTTTATAAAAGAGAAGATTATTTTAAAAATGATAATTATGATGATTATGCCTTTTGTAAAACTGGAACTGTATCCGAATGTGAAGAATTTAGAGGTAGTGACCTTGAAATGATGAAAAATACTATTGATAAATATATAAATCAAGATAAATTTTTCACATATTATTTAACTGTAAGTGGTCATGGTAGTTATAGTTACAATGAAAGTTCAATTATAAGAAAAAATTATGATGAAGTTAAAGATTTAAATTATTCTAATGATATTAAAGGTTTAATTGCTGCAAACAAAGAATTAGATAAAGCATTAGAATATTTAGTTGCAAAACTAGAAGAAAGTGGTAAACTTGATGATACAGTAATTGTTATAACACCTGATCATTATCCATATTATTTAAAACCAGAGCAATTAAATGAACTAGATAGTGAAGATAGAACAACTAAATTTTCTACTCATCATCAAGATTTGATTATTTGGAGTAAAAATAATCCTAATATAACTGTAGATAAATATATTTCAAATATAGATATACTTCCAACTATTTTAAATTTATTCGGTATAGAATATGATTCTAGATTGTTTATTGGAAGAGATGCACTATCTAAAGTTTCATCTACTGTAATGCTTGCCGATCAAAGTTGGATTAATGAGTTTGGAAGTTATGATACAGTAGAAAATAAATTTAACCAAAAGGGACTTATTGATGAAAATTATGTTGAAAAAATGAACAAAACAGTAAATACATATTTTAATATTTCAAATTTAATACAAGAAAAGAAATACTATCAATTTTTATTAGATAATGATCAAATATAATTATATTTACATTTGATTTAACTTAAATTTAAAAAAAATATAGACTTACATATAGTAATATGATAAAATAAAATTACCTAAGGATAAAAAAGTGTTTGTTAAGAAAAACCTACAAGTAAACGATTGGGAATCTAATTTACAGACGGTGTTGAAGACCTTTTATAAAGGAATCCTAAAGTTTGTAATGTGATGCCCACCTGGTAGACAGGGTTTATCGTTTCGAACACCTACATCCTTAGGCTTTTTTTATTGCTTAAAATCTTTAAACATGTTATACTTATTATGGTGACAGTAAATGGATCAATTTGAAAGATTAAAACTTCTTCTAGGACAAGAAAATATTAAAAAAATATTTAATTCAACTGTACTTATTATTGGTCTTGGTGGAGTTGGAAGTTATGCCGTAGAAGCATTAGTACGTTCTGGTATAAAAAAAATTATACTAGTTGATTCAGATAAAATTGATATCACTAATTTAAATAGACAACTTATGACTAATTATAATAATATTGGTGAATATAAAACTGAAGCTTTAAAAAATAGAATTAAAACAATTAATAAATTTATCGAAGTTGAATGTATAAATGAATTTATTTCAAAAGATAACATAGATAAATTATTTAAAAGAAAAATTGATTATGTAATTGATGCTTGTGATACAGTAAATACTAAAAAAGAAATAATTAGAAAATGTGTTAAAAATAAAATTAAATTTATTTCAAGCATGGGTGTTGGAAATAAAATGGATCCATCTAAATTAAAAATAGTAGATATTAGAAAAACAAGTTATGATCCAATATCAAAAGTAATTAGAAAAATGATAAAAGATGAAAAAATAAATAATAAAATTCCAGTTGTATTTAGTGATGAAAAGCCTATTAAAGTAAAAGAAAAGATTGGTTCAAATTCATTTATACCTGCAATTGCAGGATTGTTATGTGCAAGTTATGTTATAAATGATGTTATAAAGGATTGATAGTATGAAACAAGATTTATATAATATAGCGAAATGTGTAAGTGGTAGAGTTCTTCTTATTGGAGTAGAAGATTCAAACATTTTTGATATTATTAATTCTAATGATAAAGTTTTAATTTGTGATTCACTAAATAATTTTAAATCTAAAAAAATGTATTGTGATAGTACAACTACTTCTAGTTCTAAAGTTATAAAAGTTAAAAAATTAAGAAAAGTTTTTAAGAAAAAGAAAGTTGATTTTATTATTTGTAATTTTTCAGAAATTGAAAAACATATGAAATCATTTTTAAGTAATAGTATATATATAAATAGTAATATGCTTTATATTTATGGAAATAAAAATGATGTAGATACAGATGATATAATTCATAAGTATAAAAGATATTGCAAAAATGTTAAAATCGAATTTAATAAAGATGATTTTATTATATATATAGATAATAAAACTACAAAAACAAATAAAATTAAAGATAAATTTTATTATGCTGTTGATACTGTTTCTAATATTAGAAATGTTATTGCAGATATTATGATGGGGTGATTTTATGATATTAAATAAAAAAGGATTTACATTAATTGAACTTGTTTGTACAATATTGTTGCTAGCTATAATTATTTCTTTAACATCAGTTTCTGTTATTAATGTAATAAAAAATAGCAAAGAAAGAGAAAATAAAGCTTCTATGGAACTTATAAAAACTGCAGTAAATGATTATATTAAGAAATATGAAAATAATTTTCATATAGAAAATGGTGTTACATACTGTATTGATATACAAGATTTAATAGATGAAAATTTACTTATTTCAAATATTAGTTATGATGGTGAAAAAATAAACGAAAAAACTGTAAAAACAGAATATAACAATAATAATTATTCTTATAAACTAGATGATAAAGAAACTTGTATGCTTTCTGAAAAAGAATAATATGAAATTACTAATTTAGTTTTAAATAAAAGTTTTAACAATTGAAAATAAAATAATTTATAAATAAGTTATTATTAATACAAGTAAACTAGAAACAACACCATGTATTATTCTTGCAAATAAATAGGGCAGATATTTAATATTTGTTCCTTTTAATATACTTTTTACTTGTACATGTATGCATATACCTCCGAATGATAAGAAAAAGGTTGAAATTACGGCTTTTAAATTAATATTTATATTTAACATACTTACATATTTTAAACCTTGTGTCATTTCTATAATACCATTTAAAATATATTGAATAATATTAGGTAAATTTAAATTACTATCAATAATTGTTGTAATTATTAAAAAGGTAGTAATAATACCAAGTAATAAAAGTAAAGTATCAATTGTTTTAACTATAGAATTAGTAAGTATTTCAATAAAAGATTTATTATTTAATTCTACTTTATTATTTATCTTATTTGAATTTATACTAGGGTGATAATTCCTAAAAATAATACCTACTATTATATTTCCTAAATAATGACAAATAAGTATAATTAAAGCAAGTCTTTTATTTAAAAATAAAGTTAATGTTCCTAGTATAAAAAGAGGATTTGAAAAATGAGTAAATAATAATACTTTAGTTGCTTCATATTCATTAATAAGCCCTTTATCATATAATTCCTTAGTATATTTTGAATTACTTGGAAAACCTGAAAAAATACTTAATACAAATATAAAAGCACATTCACTTTTAATTTTAAATAATTTCATTAAAGGAGAAAAATATTTAGAAACAATTTCAATAAAACCATAATTAATTAATAAATCTGATAAAATAAAAAAAGGAAATAAAGTTGGAAATATATTGTTTTTCCATATTTCCATAGAAAATGATATAGTACTTATAATAGATGTAGAGTTTGTTAATATTTCAAATATAAAAAAAAATAAAATTGTTATAATAAAATAATTCAAATATTTCTTCATATTCACACCTACATTCTTATAAAATTGATTAGAAAGGATAAATCTATGATTAATAAATTATATGAAAAAATAAAGTTATATATAAAAGAAAATTATAAATTTTTATTAGGAATATTAGTTATATTTTTCCTTGCTGTTTTTAAACTACCATTTTTTATAGATGCTCCAGGAGGAATTATAAATGTTAATGACAAAGTAGAAATAGAAAATTCAAATGATATTAATGGTAGTATAAATTTATCATATGTAACAGAACTAAATGCAACAATACCTACTTATTTATTCGCACTTTTAAATAAAGATTATGATATTATTCCACAAGAAGAAATGAAATATGACAATGAAACAATAGAAGAAGCCATGAAAAGAAGTGATATATTATTAAAAGAATCAGTAAGTTATTCAACGTATGTTGCTTATAAAAAAGCAAATAAAGAAATTAATATAACAAGTAGTGAAGTTTATGTTGCATATATTATAGATAGAAATACAAACGATTTAAAAATAGGGGACCAAATATTAAAAATAGATGATACTGAAATTAAAAACAAGGAACAATTAAATGAAGTTTTATCTAAATATAATGAAAATGATACAATAAATATAAAAGTTAAAAACGACAATAAAGAATATACGAGAACTGCTAAAATGAAACTAATAGATGGTAAAGCTGCTATTGGAATATTAATATCTGAAGTATATGATTTAGAAACTACTCCAACCATTAATTATAAATTTGATAGTTCAGAAACAGGTCCATCAGGTGGATTAATGCTTACTCTCGCTATTTATGACTATTTAACAGATGAAGATTTAACACGTGGCAGAAAAATCGTAGGAACAGGTACAATAGATTTTGATGGTAATGTAGGAGAAATAGGTGGAGTTAAATATAAATTAAAAGGAGCAATTAAAAATAAGGCAGATATATTTATAGTTCCAGCAGGAGAAAACTATGATGAAGTAATGAATTTAGTAAAAGAAAATAATTACAATATAAAAATAATCAAAGCATTAAACTTTGATCAAGTAGTAAATGAACTAAAAAAATAGTTATTTAAACTATTTTTTTTCTAACCCTTTTTCAACACCATTCATAAGCCTTAATAAATCAATAACAAGGAATAAACCTAATAGATTAAGTATTATAAATAAAACCATATTCTTATTAAAATTACCAATTCCATTAAAGAAACAAAGACCAATTAGAACCAAATAAAACAAAATACAAATAATATAAATAGTATATCTTTTACTTGATTTTACTTTTTTATCTGTTAGCATTGAAAGCAAGCCACCATTCATTAAATCTTGAGCAATATTATAATTATTTTTCATAAAACTTTCCTCCTAAATAAGTATATAAAATTTATAAAATTTTATCAAGTATATTTTACTTTAATTATTAGTTTTGGTATAATTAAATAGGTGGTAAAATGAAACTAAACGAAGTCGATGTAACAAAAGTTTCACCTGGAATAAGACAATATATTGATGTAAAAAAACAAAATCCAGATGTAATAATTTTTTTTAGATTAGGTGATTTTTATGAAATGTTTTTTGAAGATGCAATAAATATTTCAAGAGAATTAGAATTAACACTTACAGGCAAAAATGCTGGATTAGAAGAAAAAGTACCAATGTGTGGCATACCTTATCATGCTGCTAAATTATATATAGATAAATTGGTAGAAAAAGGATATAAAGTAGGTATATGTGAACAATTAGAAGACCCAAAAACTGCTAAAGGAATCGTTAAAAGAGATTTAATACAAATAATAAGTAAAGGTACAATAATGGATAATGAATCCTTAAAAGAATATGAAAATAATTATATTGGTAATATTATAGATTTCACACATGCATATGGTGTAAGTTACATAGATATATCAACAGGAGAAGTTAATGTATTTTTAATAGAACATAATAACTCTAAATTAGTAAGTGAAATAGTAAGTATTGGAATAAAAGAAATAATAGTAACAGATAAAGTAGACTTATCAATTACTTCAATGCTTGAAAATCAATTTAAAATATCAACTACAGTATTTAATGATATAACATCAACAGAATATGAATACATTTATAAAGATATTGAAGATATTAGATATATAGAAACGATAAGACATCTACTAACATATATAACAACAACTCAAAAAAGAAATATGCAACATATGCAAAAAGCTATTATAAGAGAAAATAAAAATTACTTAAAAATGGATATTCATACTAAAAGAAACTTAGAACTTACAGAAACATTAAGACTTAAACAAAGAAATTATTCATTAATTTGGTTACTAGATAAAACAAAAACTGCGATGGGATCTAGAATGCTTAAAAACTATATAGAAAATCCATTAATAAACGTAGATGAAATAAATAGAAGATATGATTTTGTTCAAAAATTATTAGAACAATTTATATTAAAAAGTGACTTAGAAAAATGTTTGATTGAAGTATATGACTTAGAAAGATTAAGTGGTAGAATTGCGTTTGGAAGTGCGAATGCTAGAGATTTATTACAACTTAAAAACTCTATAAAAGTATTGCCAAATATTAAATCATTACTTGAACAAATTAATTATGACAAATCATTTGATACATTAGAAGAATTATATAACTTATTAGAAGAAAGTATATATGAAAATCCACCTGTATCAATAAAAGAAGGATATTTAATAAAAGAAGGATACGATAAAGATTTAGACGAATTAAAAGAACTAAGAAAAGGTGGAAAAGACTTTATCGCTAAATTTGAAACAGAAGAAAGAGAAAGAACAGGAATTAAAAATTTAAAAGTAGGCTACAATAGAGTATTTGGATATTATATAGAAGTAAGTAAAGGAAATACAAATCTTATAAAAGAAGAATATGGTTATGAAAGAAGACAAACACTTGCAAACTGCGAAAGATATATAAGTCCAATACTAAAAGAAAAGGAATCACTTATATTAAATGCAGAAGAAAAAATAATAGATTTAGAATATGAATTATTTAATTTAATCAAAGATAAAGTAAAAGGATATATTCCAAAACTTCAAAATATTTCAAAAATAATAAGTGAAATAGATGTATTACAATCTTTTGCAACAATTACAGAAGAAAATAATTATGTAAGACCTACTATTACAAAAAACGAAATAGAAATAATAGAAGGTAGGCATCCTGTTGTAGAAAAAGTATTAGAAGGCAGCGAATATGTAGAAAACGATGTAATAATGGATGAAAAAACAAATGTACTTCTTATTACAGGCCCTAATATGGCTGGTAAATCAACTTATATGAGACAAATGGCAATTATTGCTATAATGGCTCAAATCGGTTGCTTTGTACCTGCTAAAAGCGCTAAATTACCAATATTTGATGCAATATATACAAGAATAGGTGCAAGTGATGATTTAGTAAGTGGAGAATCGACATTTATGGTAGAAATGTTAGAAGCAAATAATGCAATACAAAATGCAACAGAAAGAAGTTTAATATTATTTGATGAATTGGGTAGAGGAACTGCTACTTTTGATGGTATGGCTTTAGCGCAATCAATAATAGAATATATACATGACAATATTAAAGCAAAAACTTTATTTTCAACACATTATCATGAATTAACTGATTTAGAAAACACACTTAAAAATCTTAAAAATGTTCATGTTTCTGCTCATGAAGAAAATGGTAATATAACTTTTCTACACAAAGTAAAAGAAGGTAGTATTGATAAAAGTTATGGTATTCATGTTGCTAAACTTGCAAATCTTCCTGATAGTTTAATAAATAGAGCAAATCAAATATTAAAAATATATGAAAATAAAGAAATAAAAAGAGATATAAAAATACAAGAAGCACTTCCTATTGAAGAGTTAATTCCTAAAAAAAGTGAAATAGAAAATATATTAGATTCAGTTAATCCTTTAGAAATAACTCCAATTGAGGCTTTAAATATACTATATAAATTAAAAGAAAAAATGAAATAGAGGTAAATATGAAAATATTAATAAAAAATGGATTAGTAGTTACTATAAATAAAAATGATGAAATAAAAAAAATGGACATTTTAATAGAAGATGATGAAATAAAATTTTTAGGTGATAATTATAATGGAAATGTTGATAAAGTAATAGATGCAACAAATAAAGTAATTTTACCGGGTCTAATAAATACACATACACATTTAGGTATGTCTATATTTAGAGGAACTAGTGATGGTCTTTCACTAATGAATTGGTTAAATAATAAAATATGGCCTCTTGAAGACAAATTAACACCTAAAGATGTATATTATAATAATTTACTTTCTTGTATTGAAATGATAAAAACAGGAACAACTACTTGTTGTGATATGTATTTTGGTGTTACTGAAGGTATAAATGCAATAATTAATAGCAAAATAAGATGTGTTTATACAAGATGTTTAATGGATAATGATGGTTTAGGAGATGAAAAAATAAAAGAATTTTTAGATTTATATAATAATTATAAAGATAAAAATCCTCTTCTTACTTTTAGTGCATCAGTACATTCAATGTATACTTGTTCATATGAATATTTAAAAAAAGTTAAAAAATTAGCAGATGAAAACAATTTATTATTGAATATACATTGCGCTGAAAATATAGAAGAAATAAATACAATAAAAGAAAAATATAATAAAACTCCTATACAATTATTAGATGAACTTGGATATTTACAAAGCAAACTTCTTTTAGCGCATGGTACTTATATAACTGATGAAGATATAAAACTATTAAAAAATAAAAACGTTTCTATTGCTCATAATCCAATAAGTAATTTAAATTTAGGTTGTGGTATTGCTCCAATTAGTAAATTTGTTAAAAACAATATAAATGTTTCAATAGGAACAGATGGACAGGGTAGTGGAAATAACTTAAATTTATTTAATCATATAGGATATGTTGATTTATTACAAAAAGGTTTTAATAAAGATGCACAAATAATTGAATCATATGATGTACTTAAAATGGCTACAATAAATGGCGCTAAAGCACTTGGACTTGATAATTTAGTAGGAAGTATAGAAGTAGGTAAAAAAGCAGATATTATTATATTAGATATGAATAATATAGAAATTTTTCCAACAAACAATTTAATATTTGATATAGTACATAATATATCTATAAATAATATAGAAACAACTATTATAAACGGAAATATATTAATGGAAAATCATAAATTGTTACTAGATGTGAATATAGATGATTTAAAAGAAAATATTAATAATATACTTAAAAAGATAGGTGAAATATGAAAATATTAAAAAAAGAAAATTGGTGGATTTGGTTATTATTAACTTTATTTTCAAGTGGTAGTAGTACATTAGTATTAGGTGCTTTACTTGATGTTTATAGAAAAAATGCATGGTATAGAAAATGGTATTATTGGGTACTAGGAATACCATTTATATTCCCACTCTTAATAATGATATTTATATTTTACTTAGAAATTATGTGCAAAACAGCAGCCAAATTAGAAGTTTCAGGTAAGGAAATATACTTATCACCTTATACATGGATAATATGCGTAATTATTCCAATTATTGGTTGGATTGTTGCTATTATAATGTCTATTTATATACAAATAGATATTCTATATCGTTTATATATAGGAAATGGAGAAAAATATATTAATTAATTATATATTTTTTTCTTTTTACTTGATTTTAGTTTTAATTTTTTATATACTTATTATGGAGGGTAGAGGTTATGGATGTAAAAGTAAATTTTAATGGAACTGAAAAAAATAAAAATGAAATAATATATAATAATATTATTGGTACAATGGAAGATATGAATATTTCTAAACAAGAACAAATAGAATATTTAAAACAAAAAATAACTTATTTAGAAAATACTTCAAAAGAAAGAACAATTATAATTATTACAGTATTAATAGGATTTATACTTTTATTACTTGGTGTTTATTTAATGAGTATAAATGTTAAAATATATGGCGCAATATTTATAATTGCAAGTTTTATAGCAGTAATAACTAAACTTATATTAGTTATTAGAAAATTACAAGCATCATCTAAAGATGGAAAATTTGATAGTGTTGAGCAATTAAGAAAAATATTAAACTTAAAATTAAAATAATTTTAAGTTTTTGTTATATTAAAATAGTATAAATTTAAATATTTTAATAAATATCTATTATGAATTTTTACCCAATGCATATAATATGGTAAAAGTAAATATTTTTTTATAAATTTTTAAAAAAATACATCAAATTTGACAAAAAAGTGTAAATCTGATACAATTTATATATATTGATTGGCACATTATTCTAGTCAATATGATTTATTAGGAAGACGGGGCTAAAAATCCGTTAAAGAGCACATCTGTGAAACTTTTGGTGTTTGCTTCTTACGCCCAGTTTGGGGTGGATGCTGAAAGGTAGAGTTATGGGCGCACATAATGGCATATGTTTACCGACCCATTTCTCATGGAGACCTATTTTTGTGGTAAGCACTCTGACTTATTACGACTTAGGCTTGAACCTACTTTGTGGCGAAAGTTATGAGTAGTGTAGCTTGTCTTGAGTGGATATTTGGAATAAATGAGCAATTTTAAGTAATTTATAGCTAAAATTATTTAAAAATCGCATTTTGAAATTGTATCTGCAAAAAAGAATTATTAATAAATCAATTGGGGAGGAAATCTCCTAGAGTGACATTAATGTAGGATTGCAGTGCGTACTAAGTGGCAATCGAGTAATATAATAGGTGACTATATATCTATTCTTTTAAAGGGGAACCGCAAATATGGTAACATATTGTAAGAATAGGGGAAATCCAACTCGACCTAAGACGTAAAGTTAATTACATTAATAGCCAGGCAAGAGTAATAAAGGGGATAAATACCCTTTTTATTTTTCATTAGAGGTGAAATATGAAAAAAAAGAAAAATAACAATGCAATTTGGATTATAAAAATAACAATTTTAGCCTTCGTAATTTCATTAACCTTTTCATTAATTTCAGAACTTACTTTAAATAATGTAAATATTATTATAGGTATCATTATTTTAATTTTATTTATACTAATTGGAGTAATATTTGATATGATTGGTATTTCAGTAACAGTAAGTGATGAAAAACCTATTCATTCCATGAATTCAAGGAAAATAAAAGGTGCTGATGTAGCGGTAAAACTTAAAAAAAATGCTGCAAAAGTATCATCTTTTTGTAACGATGTAGTTGGAGATATATGTGGTATTATTTCTGGTTCTGCTGGTGTTGTAGTTGCAACTCTAATTTCTTCAAAATTAAATGTAAATCCACTTATTATAAGTTTAATAGTTACTGCATTAATTGCATCATTAACGATAGGTGGTAAAGCAATGGGAAAAGATATTGCAATAAAAAATGGAAATAACATTTTATATATTTTCTCAAAATTTATTTCTTATTTTTATCATCCAAAAAATAAATAATTTTAAATTTTTATAGATTTTATACAACACTTTTGGTAAAATTAAATAGGTGAGTACAATGAAACAATTAAATAGAAGTGAATTAAGAATAAAAATAATGACAATTTTATATCAAATAAGTATATATGAAAAAAATAAAATAGAATATAATCTAGATGATATATTTAAAGAAACACTTGAAATAGATAATGAATTTGTAAAAGAAACAGTATATGGTGTTATTACATACAAAAATGAAATAGATGATATTGCAAACAAAAATATGAATGATTGGACAATAGATAGATTGGGCTATACAGATCAAGCTATACTTAGAATTGGTATATTTGAATTATTATATACTGATACTCCAGATGTTGTTGCGATAAATGAAGCAATTGAACTTGCTAAAAAATATAGTGATGAAAAAGTAAAAAACATGATAAATGCTGTTATGGATAATATTCTCCATAATAAGTAGGTGGTAATATGAATGATGTAAATAAATACTTAACAGTTACTGCATTAACAAAATATATAAAATTTAAAATGGATAATGATGAACATTTAAAATTAGTATTTTTAAAAGGCGAAATTTCTAATTTTAAAATGCATACAACAGGGCATTTGTATTTTTCCATAAAAGATGAAACAAGCAAAATAAACGCAATTATGTTTAGTTCAAATGCAAAAAAATTAAACTTTAATCCAGTTGATGGAATGAAAATATTAATAGTTGGTAGAGTTAGTGTATATGAATCAACAGGAAACTATCAAATATACGTTGATGAAATGATGGAAGATGGTATAGGAAATCTATATTTAGAATTTGAAAAATTAAAAAAGAAACTTGAACTTGAAGGATTATTTGATAAAGATAAAAAGAAAAAAATACCAAAAATTCCAGAAAAAATAGGAATTATTACAGCTTCTACTGGTGCGGCAATAAAAGATATAATTTCAACTATAAAAAGAAGATATCCTATATGTAAAACATATTTATTCCCAAGTTTAGTTCAAGGAGAAAATGCAGCAGATGATTTAGTTGAAAAAATTAATATTTCTCAAAATTATGATTTAGATGTGTTAATAATTGGCAGAGGTGGAGGCTCTATAGAAGATTTGTGGCCTTTTAATGAAGAAAAAGTAGCACGTGCTATTTTTGCATCTAAAATACCAACAATAAGCGCTGTAGGGCATGAAATTGACTTTACAATAGCAGATTTTGTTGCAGATCTTCGTGCACCCACACCTACCGGTGCTGCTGAAATGGCTGTACCAAATATAACTGATATTATGAAACATATAAATAATTTAAATATAAGAATAAATGAAAGTATAAATACAAAACTAAATTATGAAAAATTAAAATTAGATACACTTAAAAATTCATTTATAATTAAAAATCCAATGTTAATATATGAAAATAAAAAACAAAAAATTGATTTACTATATGAAAATTTGAATAAAAGTATTTTTATAAATTTATCTACAAAAAAACTTGAGATTGATAATTTAAAAAACAATTATATAATTAAAAATCCAAATATTTTATATGAAAATAAGAAAGTAAAATTATTAAATTTAATACAAAAGTTAGAACTTGTTAATCCACTTAGTATACTTAAAAAAGGATATACTTTAACTTATAAAAATGACAAATTAGTTAAATCAATTAATGATATTAGTAAAAATGAAATAATTAAAATAAAATTACATGATGGATTTATTACATCAAAAGTAATAGATAAGGAGTAATATGAAAACAGAAAAAAAATTTGAAGAAAAGATGGAAGAATTAGAAACTATAGTAAATGAACTTGAAAATGGAAACATAGATTTAGATGATTCAATTAATAAATATACTAAAGCAATGAAATTAATAAAAGAATGTGATGAAAAATTAAAAAATATTGAAGAGCAAGTTAATAAAATAGTACTTGAAAATGGTGAAATAAAAGATTTTGAAATAGAAGAATAATTATTAAAAAATTATAATAAGGTGTTTTATGCAAGAATATATGTTATTAAAAAAAGATTATGAGTGGCTAAAAAAAATAATTAATATTACTACTTCTATAGAAAACTTATATAAGAAATTAATTACTTTAGAAATTAATGAAAAAAATAATACTGAAGAATATGAAAAAATTATAAATTATTTAGATATTGCTACTGAAATAGAAGATAAATTATATAAAGAAGCAAATTTAGATTTTGCAAAATCTAATATGATTATCAATTATATAATTTCTTTTAAACTTCCAGATGAGTTTAAATCTGATATAGAAAATATTTTAGAGCAAAACTATGATTACAATGTATTAATTAGAATAATTAATATATTAGTTGATATACAGTTATCTGATTATAAAACAATAAAAAATATGGAACTTTATGAATTAATTAATTTATGTGAAGAATTTTATATAAATAATATAAATGATATTTCAGTTTATAATAATATAGAATTAAAAAAAGCATTTGAAAAAGATATTATGAATGGATTTGTTAATTTTTTACAAGATTATATAGATGAACAAAATTATAATTTATATAAAGAAAAACTGATTAAATCTAAATATAATATAGTTTTTATAAATAAAAATATTGAACAATATATTAAAAAAAATAAATTTAAAATTCCAAAAAATTTTTATACAAGTTCTCGTTTTATTGCAGATATAACACAAACTAATTTAGAAATTTATAATTCACTTAAAACTTTTCATGGTATAAAAGTATCAACTAAACAAATTTCAGAAATTATAGAAATGAATAATATAGATTATTCTAATGTTGATAAAACAATTGCTTGCATATTAAGACAGTGCTTAATGAAATCTGGATTTTTACTAATAAATGAAGAATATTTATCTGTTCTTAATAGTGAATTTAATAAATATATTACAGAAGAATTTTATTTAAAAAAACATTATGATGATGATAATATAAGTAGACAAATAATACTTAATTGTTTTAAAGAAAATAAAAACGATAGATCAAAAATTAAAGAAGTATATCTTATAAAAAGACAAAATTAAATTTATTTTATTATAATTTATATTTTAAAATTTAAGCTACATAATAATAATGTAGCTTATTATTTTACCAATACAACATAAATAAATCCATACACATAATTTTGATTAGAAGGTGATATTTAAAAATGATTTTAAAAAAATCCTTTACAAATTTACTAATTCTTCTAGCATTATTTATTATTCCAATCAAAGCATCTGGTTATTCAGATTATCTAATAGTTGGAGGAGAAAATGTAGGTATCAAATTAAATTCAAAAGGTGTTATGGTAGTAGGATTATATGATATTAATAATATTTCTCCAGCAAAAGAAGCAGGAATAAAAGTAGGAGATACTATAACAAGTATTAATGATAAAAAAATATCTAACATATATGATATGACATCAGCAATATCTAATTACATTGATGAAACAATAAAAATAGGATATATTAGAGATGATATAGAAAAATATACTAATTTAAAACTTGTAAAAGTTAATAATGATTATAAAACTGGAATGTATATAAAAGATAATATAACAGGTATTGGTACACTTACTTATATAGATCCTAATACTAAATTATTTGGTGCATTAGGACACGAAATAATTGAAAAAAATACAAATAAAATACTAGATTCTAATAGTGGAACAATATTTGATTCAACCGTTACAAGTATAAAAGAAAGCACATCTGGTAATCCTGGAGAAAAAAATGCAAAATTAGAACTTGATGATACTAAAGGTACTATTTTTGAAAATACAAATCATGGTATATTTGGTAACTATACTGATTCTTTACCAGAAAAAAAATTATATAAAGTTGCATCAGTAGATGATGTAAAAATAGGTAAAGCTAGCATATTTACTGTCCTTGAGGATAAAAATATTGGACAGTATGACATAAATATTACTAAAATAAATAAGACATCTAATAATACTAAAAATATACAGTTTGAAATAACTGATGAAGAATTATTAGAAAAAACAGGTGGAATCGTTCAAGGAATGAGTGGTTCACCAATAGTTCAAGGAGACTATATAATTGGAGCTGTAACACATGTAATTATAGATAATCCAACAAATGGGTATGGAATTTTTATAACTAATATGTTAGAGGAAGCAGAGAATTAAGAGATTATTCTCTTTTTTCTTTTCAATATTATAAAATTTTATGAAAACAAAAAATCTACTAAATGTAGATTTATTTTTCAATTATACTTTTATATTCTTCATTTGTTATATAATTATATTCTTTCATTGCACTTATTACATGTTTTTGTCTTTCATAAGCAAGATTAGGGTTTACATCTAAAGAATATACTGATGGAGCATTTGGAATACCTGCTAATAATGAAGCCTCATCTAAATTAAGTTCAATAGGCAACTTATTAAAATATCCTTTGCTAGCCGAAGATATACTATAATAACCACTTCCATAATAAATCGTATTTATATATAATTCTAATATTTCATTTTTACTTAAATTTTTTTCTAAATTATACGCCATAAACATTTCAGCAATTTTTCTTACCATCTTCTTTTCTTGAGTAAAATACATGTTTTTTGCTAATTGTTGTGTAATTGAACTTCCGCCCGTAACATAAGAGCGATTTTTGACATTAGTAAATATCGCTTTTACCGTAGAAATTAAATCTACACCATCATGTGTATAAAATCTATGATCTTCAACTGCTACTATTGCATCTTTAAAATAGGGTGAAACATCTTCTATTTTTGTATAATCGCTTTTACTTTTAATTTCATTTATTTTTACATCTAAAGGAGTTTCTTTTAAAACGGATTTATATAAATTATAACCACTAATTAAAAAATATGAACAAAAAATTACTAAAAATAAAACTAAACTTATAATTATTATTTTAAATATTTTCATATAAACTCCTTTCTAATAAATTAAAAAAGCCTATGGCCTAACAAATATAATTGATATTACAAATGATGCAACTATTGCAAAAAGCATTAAATATATTACAATTTTTTGTGTTTTTGGTTTCATAAATTCACCTCTCTTAATAATTATAATATAATTTTTAAATTTTTGGAATATTATTTTCCATTTTAAATATTATTTATTAGGTGATATTATGAATCAAATAATGGACAAGTTCAAAGGAATAATTAAATTAAATAAAAAAACACTAATTTTTTTTACTGTTTTACTAATAATAGGTATACTTTCAGGTTCTATTTTTATGGCTATATTAAGTGATAATGATAAACAACTTATAGCCGATTATTTTAATAATTTTATATTAAATATAGAAAGTGGTAAGATAAATTATTTACAAGCAATAAAAAATGGTTTATTTAATAATTTATTATATATTATAATAATTTGGATACTAGGTATTTCTATAATAGGGATACCTATAGTAATAGTTATGTTTTTTATAAAAAGTTTTACTTTAGGTTTTTCTATTTCAAGTATAATCTTTAACTATAAACTTAAAGGATGCTTACTTAGTTTTATAAATATTTTCCCACATCAAATATTAAATTTTTTAGTATATATAATTCTTACTACATATTCCATATTCCTTTCACTTAGAATAATAAATTCTATAATAAAAAAGAAAACAATAGATTTTAAAATTATAATGAATAAATATATAAAAGTTTTAATATTTTCAATTGTAACTATTATTATTTCTATTATTTTAGAAGTATTTTTAACACCTATTTTAATAAAAGTAGTTTTACCATTTATAAAATAGTTGATAATTTTTTAGAATAATAAAATGTTAAATAAAAATAAATTTCATTTGAATTATTAAACATTGTTGTCTTAAGAAAAAATTTTATTTAATAAACGACAAAACAGATTTAAAAAAATAGTTGTTAAAGTAAATAATTACCGAACTTTTAAGTTCTTTTTTTATATCAATATCAATAAAATACGACATTTAAAAATACATGTGTTATAATATTTATGGTGATACTTATGAAAAAAGTTGTTATTGGTATGAGCGGTGGAGTAGATAGTAGTGTTGCTGCTATAAAATTACTTGAACAAGGCTATGAAGTAATAGGTCTTTTTATGCGTAATTGGGATGCTTCATTAAATAATGATATATTGGGCAATCCAACATTAAATGAAAATATATGTCCACAAGAACAAGATTATAATGATGCTTTAGAAGTTTGTAATAAATTAGGAATTAAACTTCATAGAATAGATTTTGTAAAAGAATATTGGGATTATGTTTTTACTTATTTTTTAGAAGAACTTAAGAAAGGAAGAACACCAAATCCTGATATAATGTGTAACAAATATATAAAATTTGATATGTTTGTAAAAGAAGCAAAAAAGCTAGGTGCAGATTTTATAGCAACCGGTCACTATGCTAGAATAAAAGATAACAAATTATTAAGAGCAATAGATAGTAATAAAGATCAAACATATTTTTTATCACAATTATCTAAAAAACAACTTGAAAATGTATTATTTCCAATTGGAGATTTAGAAAAAAAAGAAGTAAGAGAAATTGCCTTAAAACATAATTTAATAACTGCTAAAAAGAAAGATTCAACAGGTATATGTTTTATAGGAGAAAGAAATTTTAAAAATTTTTTAAAAAATTATTTACCAAATACTCCTGGAAAAATGATAAACATTGAAACAAATGAAGTAGTAGGGGAGCATATAGGATTAATGTATTATACAATTGGTCAAAGAAAAGGTCTTGATGTTGGTGGAACTAAAGAAAGATTATTTGTTGTAGGAAAAGATTTGGAAAAAAATATTTTATATGTAGATGAAGGAGAAGATAATGAATATTTAATATCTGATAGTGCAGTAATCGAAAATATAAATTGGATTTCTGATAAAAAATTAAATAAATGTACTGCTAAATTTAGATATCGTCAGCCTGATAATGATGTAACATTAGAATTTATCAATAACGAAATATTAGTAAAATACCCACAAGGTATTAAAGCAGTTACTCCTGGACAAGCTTGTGTTTTTTATAATAATGAAGAATGTTTAGGTGGAGGAATTATAAAAGAAGTAAGAAAAAATGGTAAAAAATTATGGTATTTGTAAATATACTATCACTTTACACTTGACATTTGACTGTTAAGTGTTAAAATGATAATAGGAGGTTTTAATAACATGGAGAGATTAAATGAGATATTAAAAGAATTAGGAATTTCAAAAGTAAAACTTGCTAAATTTTTAGGAGTATCTAGACAAATGATTTATAATTATTTGGAATTTGATGATATTAACAAATGGCCTAAAGATAAAAAAGTATTATTATTAAATTTACTAGGTATAAAATCACCTGATGAATTAAAAAATATAAAAGTAGATACTGATTATATTATGGACGTTGAAACAAGGATTAATAGTCTTTTTGAAAATTCGACAAAAAATCAAATAAATGATTCTAATATTTATGAAGGTCTTGGAAAAAAAGAAAAAGAACTTTTAAATAATATAATAAGTATTGTTAAGGAAAAATTAGAAGATGATAATGATGATTCATATTATTCAGTTAAATATATGTATAATTATATGCAATCAATTGACACTTCTAAAGAACTTAAATATGTCCTTGCTTATGTAGCAAAAGCAACAGGATTTGAAAAACCATTAGAATTTGTTTTTAACGAAGATGAACAATTCGTTTTTGAAAGCATACTTTTTTCAGCATTTACTTTATTTAGTAATGGAGGATCTTCTAAAACTAAAATAATTGAGTGTCATAAGAGATTTGTAGCTCAAATCGAACATAAAATGGAAGAAAAAATGAGTCGTACAATGGAACTTAATACAATCAAAGTTCAAGCATTAAAAGAATTAGGCTATACAAAAATAACAGAAGATAATGCTGCTGAAGTACTTGAAAAAATCGCTGAAATACAATTAAGGAAAGTAAGTAATTAAGTTATTTTATAAAGAAGTTTACATAATATTAATTATACGAAGTTATAAAACTTCTTTTTTTATAACATTTTTAAGTATATTATATTATATATTACAAATAATATTATTGGGTGATTAAAATGAAAAAGAATAAAGATTTAAAAGCTAAAAGCAATGCACAAAGCAATGCTAATTCTAATGCTAGAACTACATCATCAAATGCAAATGCAAATTCTTCTATGAATAAATCAAGTTCAATGAACAGTAATTCATACGATTGCAAATAATTTGATGTATTTTATTACCCACTAGTTAAAAGGAACTATCAATAGTTCCTTTTATTAAAATATTATTGAATTAATATACATAAATATTATTCCAATTATAAAAAACATTATTGTTATTTTTTTGTAATTATATTTTAATGATGTAGGTAATAATTCATATAATGAAATATATATCATTATACCTGCTATAATAGAAAAAATTGAACCCATTATAACATCATTCACTACCCTACTCAAAAACAAATAGGCAAGTAGGGCACCAAAAGGTTCAGATAAGGCTGAAATTAAAGTATAAAATAATGCCCTTTTTTTACTATTAGACGAATAAAAGATTGGAACTGATATACTAATACCTTCTGGTATATTATGAAGCGCTATTGCAATCGTAAGAGCTATTCCAAGAGACATATTTGATGTACTTGCTAAAAATGTTGCTATACCTTCAGGAATATTATGTATAATTATTGCTAACATAGAGAATACCCCTACTCTATACAAATTTCCTTTTTTATTTTCAATAGGTAGTTTTATATTTATATAAGATGCTAATAAAATACCTACAACTATAAAAATTAAACAAATTAAAATCATCGGTATAGTATTATATTTTGTACTTATTAAATTAACACTTTCAGGTATTAAATCAGTTAGTGAAACACATAACATAACTCCTGATGCAAATGCAAGTGAACATATTAAAATTTTTTCATTTTTTTTATGAAAAACTAGTATTGTTCCTAACATAGTCGAAAATCCTGCAATTGTAGTCAATAAAAAACCATATAATGTATTCATATTATCCCTCAGATAAATATATGAAAATTATATGATTTTATTATATTTTTATTATTTTATTCTTAATTTATTTGTATATGCAGGATTTTTAAGTCTTTTTATTGCTCTTTGTTCTATATTTCTAACCCTATCAACACTAATTCCAAGAATATCTGCTATTTCTTTATATGATTTTATATTACCATTATAAAAACCATATCTTAACTTTAACACTTCTTGTTCTTTAACAGGAAGTGTTGGTAGTATATTATTTCTAAACTCTTCGCTATATAATTTTGTATCTATATCATAATTAATAACAATAGAATCTGTATTTTCATACTCATTGTTTTTGCAAACTAAATTTATAAGTATTTTTTTTAACAATAATAATTGTTTCATAGAAATTTCTACTTCTTCTTCACTATTTAAAATTTTATAAACTTCAGTAAGTATTTTATTAGTATCATCATAAGAATATCCATAATGTAACATTAAACTATCATCATATTCACTTTTATCTAAAACTAGATTTTTTGAATTTTTAAAATATTGAAATAAGATCATTAGTTCTTCATCTTCAACATACGAAGTTCTTATATTCCCAAACAATTTTTTATTTAAATTATTATTAATTGTAACATATAAATCACTAAAACTGTCTGCACTAAGTAATCTATATGAATCAATTATATTAATCCATTCTTCACAACACACACTTATTACATCATCAATATCAATATAACTATCATTAATATGAGAAATGCCATATTTATTTATAAACCTATATACAATATATAATGTTTGTTCAATAATTAAATTTCTTATTTTTAATCTTTTATTTTTATCTTTTTCTACTGACATATCTATTAATAATTTTTTTGTTTCTTCTAATTTTAATTTTTTAACATTAGAAATTGATTTATACCATTCATCTAATTTTTGTTTATTTTGATTCATTTTACAACTCCCCTTTTTTATATGTTGCATATTTTAACATAATTAGATTAATGTGTCAAATATTTTTTTAATACATAGAATTTATTTATTAGTATTGTGATAATAATTAAATGTAGATAATTGTTCACTTACCCACTCTAAATCATCAAGTTCAATATAACTATCATTTAAATAATCTTCTATTTTAAAAATGAGTTCATTAATATTTTTATAGTCTAAATAATTTATATTATATTTTTTTAATACATCAATTTGTTCGTCTGATAAATATATATTATTTTCCCTTTTTTTAATACTTCTTCTATTAAATTCTAACTCAATATTTTCTTCCATATTATCCTTTCACGCAAAATTTTTCTATAAATTCATCTATAATATCAAGTGCTAATTTTTGTGAATGCAAACTAGTTTTCTCATCATATGATTGATTTTTAAGTTCATTATTTGAAATAACTCTAATAGAAACTAAAGGGGTATTTAAACTATTCGCAGAAATATATGCTCCAGAACATTCCATTGCTTCACAAACAACACCATACTTTTTATTATACTCTAATATTTGATTAGTATTTTTTGTCCATACATCACCACTACCAATAATATCAAAATATATATTTTTTTTATTTAATATTTTTAATCCTTTTAACCAATCTAATAATTTTTTATTTGCTTCATATGATACAATCTCATTATCGATAGTTTTATATTCATCATTTTTCCAAGGATTGTTATCATCTGTTTCTTTATCTTCTTCTGTAGAAAATTGTGATATATAATAAATTTTATTTCCTATTACTATATCTCCTTTATTTAACCAATTAACTAAAGCACCAGCAGTTCCTTCATTTATAATAAATAAAGGACTATAATTTTTTATACATAATGTTGTTGCAATGGCGCTAGAAATTTCACCAATCTTTATTTTACTTATAATTACAGGATAATTTTTATAAATACATTCATAAAAAATATAATTTCCTATAAATTCTTTTTTATTTATCTTAACTTTTTCTAATAAAAAATCTATTTCACTTTGTAGTGCTCCTTGTATAACAATTGGTTTATTCATTTAATCCTCCTGTATTTTTTTATGTTTTTCTTATCTAATTTATTTACTCTATATGAATCATTTATTTTACTAATTGATTTATTTATAATAAATTTATCTAAATTATTGTTTTCAAATAATTTAATAGTTTTATCTTTATATTTTATAAAACAAATAGAAATAAGCCAAGCAACAGCCATTTTAACATAATAATCATTATTATTACATTTCTTAATTAATTCTATTATCTCATCAATATATAAATCATTAATATAATAATTAAGTAATAAAACATATCCGAATCTAACTACCCAATTATTTTTACTTGAAATATAATCTTTTATTAAAATAAATCCATTTTCTTGATTTTTTTTAAAATATTTCATACTGCTAGCAACTATATCATTTACAGCCCAATTATCTATATATTTTAAATAATCATTTAATAAATCTATATTATTTGTATTTGAAATGATAAGTCCATGAATTAAAGTTTCCTCATAATATTCATGTTTGTTATTTTTAATAAAATCCAAATAATTACCTTTTGAAATAGATAAAGCTATTTTTTTTAATATAGGGGTTTTTATACCTATTAATTTTATATTATTGTTTTTTAATAATTTAAAATGAAAATCTCTATATTTTTTATCTTGTAATGAAAATAAATAATTTATAAATTCTTCATAATTTTTCCAATCAAATGTTTCTAAATTCATAAAACACTATTTATAAAATTCATAAATTCACTTTGAATTTCATTTAATCTTTCCATAGTTTCTGCTTCAAATCTTAAAGTTAAACAAGGTGTTGTATTAGATACTCTAATAAGAGCCCATGAATCATTAAATTCAACTCTAACACCATCTGTTTCATTAATATTATACCCTTTAGATTTACAATAATCTTTAACTTTTGAAACAATTTCAAATTTTTTAATATCATCTGTATTTACTTTTATTTCTTCTGTTGAATAGTATCTTTTTATATCTTTTAATTCATTACTTAAAGTAGTGTTGTTATTAGATAAAATTTCTAACATTCTAAGACCTGCATATATTCCATCATCAAAACCTAAAAATTTATCTCTAAAATATATATGTCCAGAATATTCTCCACCAAAAATATAATTTCCTTCTTGCATCATCATATTTATATATGAATTACCTGTTCTATACATTGTTTTTTCTATACCTAATTTATCTAATTCATTAATTAAACTTCTTGAACATTTAACATCAAATAAAGCTCTTTTATTACCAATTGTGTTATATAAATATTTATACATTACAATTAAATAATAATCTGTTTTAATGATATTTCCTTGTTCATCAACAAGCCCTACTCTATCTGCATCTCCATCTATTCCTATTCCTAAATCATAATGTAATTCTTTAACTGTATTTGATAATTCAATCATATTTTTATTAACTGATGGATCAGGGTCATGTTTAGGAAAAGTTCCATCACTTTCACAATTAATTAGTTTATATTCTACATTTAATCTATCTAATATATCTTTAATTATTATAGAGCCTGTGCCATTACCACAATCTACTACAATTTTAAGTTTTGATTTTAAGTTTACAGATTTTATTATTAAATTTATATAATCTTTTTTTATATCTTTATGTATTATATTTCCCATACCTGTTGTAAAATTATTATTTTTAATAAATTGTTTAAATTCAACTATTTTTTCTCCATAAGCATTTCTTTCTCTTTCAAATGATATTTTAAAACCATTATATATAGAAGGATTATGACTTGCTGTAACCATAATACCACTATTTATGTTATAAAATATTTTTGAAAAATAGTACATAGGAGTTGTAACTAGTCCTAAATCTATTACATGTATACCACTTTCTGTTATACCTTTAATTAAATTAGAAGATAGTTCAGGTGATGATATTCTATTATCATGGCCTACAACAGTAATATCATCTCCCCTATTTTTTATATAACTACCAAAACCTCTACCAATTAAATATGCTTCTTCATTTGTTAAATCTTCATTATAAATTCCTCTTATATCATACTCTCTAAATATATTATCTTTTATCATATAAATCCTTTCTAATTTCCACCATGTGGGTGAAATGAATCATAATTTTCTTTTAATTTTTTATTAGAAACATGTGTATATATTTGTGTTGTTGAAATATTTGAGTGTCCAAGCATTTCTTGTATACTTCTTAAATCAGCGCCACCATTGAGTAAATGTGTTGCGAAAGAATGTCTTAATGTATGTGGTGAAAAAGATGTTTCTATATTTTTTTCTTTAGCGATTGTTTTAAGTATTTTAAAAAATCCTTGTCTAGTCATTTTTTTACCATGATTATTTAAAAATAAGTAATCATTATTCTCTTTTTTTATTAATAAATTTCTATATTCTTTTATATAAATATCTAAATAATATAAAGTGTAATCTCCAAGTGGTATTATTCTTTCTTTAGATCCTTTTCCAATTGTTCTTACAATACAATTTTCTAAATCTAAATCAGTTACTTTTAAATTAACAAGTTCACTTACTCTAAGTCCTGTTCCATACATTAATTCTATCATTGCTTTATTTCTATAACTAAATTTATCTTTTAAATCAATATCTAATAGTTTTAAAACTTCTTCTTCACTTAATACTTTTGGAAGTGTTTTAGTTAATTTAGGAAGTTCCAAATCAAGTGATGGATTATTTTTAATATACTTTTCTATTATTAAAAACTTATAAAATGATCTTATAACAGATATAGAATGAGCGATTGATTTTTCAGTCAATTCATTTTTTTTCAAATATTTTAAATATTCTTTTATATCAGATGAATTTACTTCTTTTAAATAAATTTTTTGTTCTTTTAAATAGTCATAATATTTTTTTAATTCTGTTGTATATGAATCAACTGTATTGTTACTATACTTTTTATCTATTAATAAATAGTTTTTATATTCTTCTATTTTATTAGTAAATTCTATATCATTCATATCATCACCATAATAATTATATCATGTATTTTTAATTTAATTAAAATTTATTTTATACATTTACATTATTTAATATAATTAATATTTTATTACTATACCCAATTTATTACGAAATGTGTTAAAATATAAGAAGTGGTGGTATTATGAACGAACCTTTAGCTATTAAATTAAGACCAAAAAAAGTGAAAGATGTAATTGGTCAAGAACATTTAATTGGAAAAGATAAAATAATAACAAATATAGTAAACAATAAAAAATTATTTTCGATGATTTTTTATGGTAAACCAGGTGTTGGTAAAACAACACTTGCTCTTGCTATTATAAATGAACTTGGTTTTAAATATAGAATGCTTAATGCTGTTATTAACGCTAAAAAGGATTTTGATGTCGTTATTGAAGAAGCAAAAATGTATGGTAATATAGTTCTTGTTGTTGATGAAATTCATAGATTAAATAAAGATAAACAAGATATTTTACTTCCTTATTTAGAAAATGGCGTTATAACACTTATTGGTATGACCACTTCAAATCCATATCATAGTATTAATCCTGCTATAAGAAGTAGATGTCAAATATTTGAACTTAAAGAGCTTACTAATGAACATGTAGTTTTAGGAATTAAAAGAGCTATAAAAAGTGAATTTTTACCTAATATAAAAATAGATAAAAAAAGTATTGATTATATTGCTTCATTATCTAATGGAGATTTAAGATTTGCTTATAATTTGCTTGAAATGGCATACTACTCTACTAGTGATTTTAATATAAATTTAGATGTTTTAAAAAATATAAATAGTAAACCTGCTTTTTTTCATGATAAAAACGAAGATGGTTATTATGATGTAATAAGTGCCTTTCAAAAATCAATTCGTGGAAGTGATGTTAATGCTTCACTTTATTATTTAGCAAGATTAATAGAAGCAGGAGATTTAGATATAATATTTAGAAGAATGAGTGTTATTGCATATGAAGATATTGGGCTTGCTAACAGTTCAATGGGTCCTAAAGTAGATGCTTGTATAAATGCATGCAATCGTCTTGGACTTCCTGAGGCTAGAATTCCTTTAGCAGCAACCGTAATAGAACTTGCCTTATCTCCTAAATCTAATAGTGCATGTATGGCAATAGATGATGCTTTAAATGTTGTTAGAAGTGGTAATAGTGGTAATGTACCTGATAATATTAAAACTACTTCTCCTGATTATTTATATCCACATAATTATAAAGGTAGTTGGGTAAAACAACAATACTTACCTGATAAAATTAAAAATATTAAATTTTATGTACCAAAAAATAACAAATATGAAAATATGTTAAAAGAAGTAATCGATAAGATAGAAAGAAATAGTAAATAGAAAGAGGTATTATATGGAAAAAATATACATATTTGGTCATAGAAATCCAGATACTGATAGTGTTTGTTCTTCAATAGCATTATCTTATTTAAAAAATAAATTAGGAATGAATACAGTACCTGTTATATTAAGTGATATAAACAATGAAACTAAATTTGTTCTTGACTATTTTAATGTTAAAAAACCAATGTTTCTAAATGATGTTAAATTAAAAATTAAAGATACTGATTATAGAAAAAATCACTTTATAAATGCTTATGAATCCGTATATGCTGGATATAAAAAAATGGTAGAATCAGGTACTAGTAAAATACCAATTGTAGATGATAATCAAAAATTTTTAAGCGTTCTTTCAATGAAAAATATAGCAACAGATCAAATCGAAGGAAATACACAAATACTTACAACTTCATATGATAATATTATAAATACTATAGGTGGAGAATCTATATTAAAATTCGATAATAAAATACATGGAGAATTAATGATAGCAGGATATAAAAGTACTACTTTTATTGAAAATATCAAACTTAATAGTGATACTATATTAATTGTTGGAGATAGACATTCAATAATAGAATATGCAGTAAATCAAAAGGTTAAATTAATTATATTAACAGGAAATGCTAATATAAAGGAAGAACATTATAATATCGCTCTTAAAAATAATGTAAATATTATAAGAACATATCACACTACTTTTGAAGTCGCAAAAATGATTAATTTGTGTAATTATATTTATCAAATATCTACTACTAAAGATGTTCTTTGTGTTAATGAAGATATGACTATAGATGAATTCACAAGTTTAGCTAATAAAACTAAGTTTAGTTATTATCCTGTTATAAGTAAAAATGAAAAATGTCTTGGTATAGTTAGATTATCTGATGTTGGATATACTAAAAAGAAAAAAATCATTTTAGTTGATCATAATACAGCAAGACAAAGTATTGAAGGAATAGAAGAAGCGGAAATTATTGAAATAATTGACCATCATAATTTAGGCAATCTTGGTACTTCTAAACCTATTAATTTTAGAAATATGCCTGTTGGTAGTACTTGTACAATTATATATTTATTGTTTAAGGAAAATAATATTGAAATACCGCCTCATATTGCAGGGTTACTAATTAGTGGTATATGTTCAGATACAATTATTTTAAAGTCCCCTACTACTACTGATATTGATAGAAAAGCTATAAATGAACTATCTTCTATTGCGTCGATTAATTATAATGAATATGCACTTGAAATGTTTAAAAAAGGTTCTTCATTTATAGGAAAAACTAAACAAGAAATTTTGTATACAGATTTTAAAAATTACCCTATCGATAATAATAAAATTGGTATTTCTCAAGTACTTACTCCAAATCCTGATGAAATAATTGATAAAAAAGATGAATTTATAAATGAAATGAATAATGTTAAACTATCTGGTGAATACTATTTAATTATAATGCTTGTTACAGACATATTAAATAATAATTCTTATATTTTATATACCGATGGATGTGATGATATTATTAAAACAACATTTAATTTAAAAGAAATATATGAAGGTATATTATTAGAAAATATTGTTTCAAGGAAATTACAAGTTGTACCACAATTATTAGACATTTTAGAAAAAAAATAAAGGTTCATAAATGTGAACCTTTTATTATACATAAACTTTTTCTTTAGTTGGAAAAAGTTTTAAAATAGTTTCATTAAGTTTTCTATTTAGATTATTTACTTTTATAGCAGTTTTAAGTGGTGTTAAATCAACATCTACTAAACCTTCTAAAGATAATTTTCTTAATATATCAAATAAATCTATAATTGTAATTTTATAAAGTCCTGGCTTACCAATTACAAATTCAAGTTTCTTAAGTTCATCGTATTCTATTGTTCCATCAGGAAGTATAAATAACTTAATTTCAATTGTTGATTGTTTATTTGATGATCTAAAAGTTAATTTATATAAATTAGTATTTTCATTTAATATATTATAATAAAAATTGTTTTTAATTTTTGAAGCCCATTCATAATTATTTATATTTTCAGTTTCATTAACATCAACTAAACTAGATATTTTATTACTATCTAATGTATTATTACTATATATTTTATTTTGTTCTTCTGGTTTCATTTTATCTAAATTAATTAAATTTAAAAAACTTTTATTATAAGCACATATTAAATCGTCTATGTTTTTTATATTCATTTTATTTTTCCCCTTTCAAAGACCAAGATATTTTAGCACAAGTAAATAAAAAATGCAAATTTAATTGCATAAAACTATATTATATTTGCATTAAACCGTTATTAAAAACAATTCTAATGCCATATATTTGTCTTTTTTACCCGTTTTAATTTCTTCATCAAGCACTGCTAATTTATATAAATTGTTTATTAAATCTTTTTCATTATAATTTCTTCCTTTTTCTAGAGCTAATTTAATTCTATATGGATGTATATCTAAAAGTGTTGCTATATCATTTCCACTATAACCTTGCTTATATAATCTTTTGGCTTGATAAATTATTCTAAATTGATTAGAAAGCATTACTATTATTTTAATTGGTTCTTCATTCATTTTAATCATTTCATTATATATAGATATTGCTTTTTCTTTATTTTTTACTACAATACTTTCTATTAATTCAAATATGTCAATATCTATATTTTTACTTGTTAAATTAGTTATATCTTCTTTAGTAATAATTTTATCGTTATCTTTGTATATCTTGATTTTTTCTATTTCACTACTTAATATATCTAAATTATTGCCTACTCTATCTTTTAAATAATTAAGTGTTAAATTATCAATTTTATAATCTCCAAACATTTCTTTTAAAATGTTACTATCAAAACTATTAAAATCTTTCACTATTCCTATTTTTTTTATTTCTTTTGTTATTTTTTTTCTTTCATCCAATTTTTCACTATTTACTATAAATATAAGTAAACAATCTGGATTAGGATTTTTAATATATTTATTTAAATCTTCAACATCTATTTCTTGTTTAATGCCTGCAAAAATATAACTATTATTTACTATTATAAGTTTTTTATTTCCAAACATATCTATAGTATTTGCATCCTCAAGTATTTTATATATACCATCGTCTATATCATATGTAGAGACACTAAAATCTTCAATTTTATTATCTTTTTTTATTTTATCTATATAATCATGTATCAAATGAATCTCTTTCCCATATAACAAATAAATCATAATTAACTCCTATCTAATAAAATTATAACATTTTATATAATAAAAACAAGATTAATCTTGTTTTTTCTTCTTTATATGCTTTTTTTGTTTTTCTACTATAATTTCTTCTTTATTTTTCGGTAATTCAAAATAGAAAATCGTTCCTTTTTTATTCTTAGACTCAACACCATAATTATAATTATGATTTATAAAAATATTTTTTACTATTGATAGTCCAACCCCACTTCCTACATGAACTCTTGAATGTGTTTTATCAACTTTATAATATTTATCCCATATATTTTTAATTTCCTCTTCATCGATTCCTTTACCAGTATCTTTTACTTCTATTCTAAAATTATCCTCTTTTTCAATAACATTAATTATTACTTTTTTATCTTTTCCTGTATAATTTATTGCATTATTAATCAAATTATAAAGTGCTTGTTCAATTCTTTTTTTATCAGCACATACAACTGAATTAGCAAGTAAATTTAACTCAAAATTATATCCATCGTTTTCTACCATAATATCATATCTTTTTACTATATTTTTTATTAATTCATTTATATCAAACTGTTCTATATTCAATTTTTGAGTACCAGATTGTATTTTTGATAAATCTAAAATATCATTTACAAGTACATTTAATCTATCAGTTTCTTCTATTATAATATTTAAATCTTTTTCCATTTTTTCTTTATCTTTATATGTAACATCTCTAACCATTTCCGCATATGCTTTTATCATTGTAAGTGGTGTTTTTAAATCATGACTTACATTTGCAAGTAATTCTCTTCTTAATTCTTCCGTTTTAGATAGTTCATTTTTTGTATATTCAAGTGTTTGAGCAAGTTCGTTTAATTCTAAAATAGATTCATTTGTATCGAATTTAGCGCTGAAATCACCTTGTGATAGTTTCTTAGCCTCTTTATTAATTCTTATTACTCCACTAGATATTTTTTTAGAAACAAAATAAGAAACTATTAATGATAAAATTATAATTAATAAAGTTAAATAAAAGAATTGATTTCTTAATACTACTAATGTCGTATCAATAGGTTCTATGGAAGCACTTATAAATGCATAAGTTGTATCATCTAATTTTATTCCATAAATAATGCTTTTATTTTTAAATCTCGGATTTACTAGTGTATATATTTTTTTTGATAAATTACTATTCATAAAATCTTTTTTATAATAAGTTCCTTCTTTGCTAGTTTCTGCACCCATACAACCTTTATTATATATAACAGATGAATATTTTATTATATCGTTATTTATTATTTCAATACAAACTTCATTTTCCATTGAAAGTTGATCTAATGCTTTTTCATAATCATCACTTTTAAAACTTATTAACATTTTTTCAATAGAATTTTCTAATCTATTTACTACATTTTTTTTATAATAAGATTTTAAAAATAATATTTGAAACAACCATAAGAATAATAATATTGATGCTGAAAAAATAATAAAATATGTCCATATTTTAGTTCTTAAACTACTTTTTTGTTTCATTATATTTATATCCTACTCCTCTTATTGTAACAATTAAATTTCTATATTTTCCTAAATTATTTCTAAGCATTTTTATATGTGTATCTATTGTTCTATCATCACCAAAAAAATTATATCCCCAAATTTTTGTTAAAAGTTGTTCTCTAGAAAGAGCAATTCCTTTATTTTCAATAAAATATACTAAAAGTTCATATTCTTTTGGTGTTAATTTTATTTCTTTATCTTTAATAGTTACTACTCTTCCCGCATAATCAATTTTTAAATCCTCATATATATATACATCTTCTATATTTTTTACTCTTTTAAGTATTGCTTTTATCCTTGCCATTAACTCTTTAGGACTAAATGGCTTTGTTAAATAATCATCTATTCCTAAATCAAAACCAGATAATTTATCAAATTCTTCACTTCTTGCGGATAAAACAATAGTAGGAATGTTTTTTATTTTTTTAATTTCTTTAAATGCACTAAAACCATCTAATTTAGGCATCATTATATCGAGCACCATTAGATCTATGTTGTTATTTTTTATTTTTTCTATTGCATCCAATCCATTTTCCGACTCTATTACTTCAAAATTTTCTAGTATACAATATTCTTTAATTACATTTCTTATTAATTCCTCATCATCTACTATAAGTATTTTCATTTAATCACATCCTACGAATATATTATACAATTATTATGTATTTTTAGTGAAAAAAAGAAATAATTATTTTATTTCTTCTAATTTAACACTTACTAATTTACTTACACCTGATTCTTGCATAGTAATTCCATATAATAAATCTACATATTCCATTGTTTTCTTTTTATGTGTTATTAATATAAATTGTGTTTTATCTTTTAATCCATTTATATAATTTCCAAAACTATCAACATTTACTTCATCTAGTGCTGCCTCAACCTCATCTAATATGCAGAAAGGTACAGGTCTTGATTTAAGTATTGCGAAAAGCAAACTGATTGCTGTAAAAGTTTTTTCTCCACCTGATAATAAAGATATACTTGTAAGTGTTTTTCCCGGAGGAGACGCTACTATTTCTATACCTGTTTCTAATAAATCATTTTCATCTGTAAGTTTTAATTCTGCTGTTCCACCTCTAAATAAACTTTTAAAAGTTTCATTAAAGTTTTTATTTATTATTTTAAATGTCTCCATGAATTCTTTTTTCATTACTGTATCCATTTCTTTTATTATTTCAAGTAATGTATTTTCTGCATTTACTAAATCTTCTCTTTGTTTAATTAAAAATTCATATCTTGTACTTATTTTTTCATATTCAGAAGGCGCTGCTAAATTAACTTCTCCTAAATCTTTTAATTTTTTCTTTAAAGTTGTAACTTTACTACGAGCTAAATCAACATCAAGTTCTAATTTGTATAAAGAAACAGCATTTTCATAAGTCATATTGTATGTTTCACTTAATAAATTAAGTAAATTATCAAGTTTTACATCTAATCTATTTACTTCAATTTCTGCTTCTTTTAATTCATTACTCTTTTGATTGTAAATAGAATTTTCTTTTTTAATAATATGTTCGAATTGTTCTAATTCCTCATTTATTTCATCTTTTTTACTATTTAATATTTTTAATTCATTTTCAATATTATTTTTATTATTAATAGATTCATAATATGCGTTTAATATTTCTTCTTCTTCTTTATCTAAAGAATTATTTAATAAATTATTTGTTCCTTTAATTTCTAAATTAATATTGTCTTTATCTAATAATAAACTACTATATTTGCTGTTCTTATCACTTATTTTACTTTCAATATTTATTTTTTCTTTATTTATTAAATACAATTTTTCTTCATTTATTTTAATATTTTCATCTATATTATTTATTTGTATTTCTATTTCATTTATATCTTTATCAATATTTTCTAAATCTTTTAGTGATTTTTCATATTCATATTTAATAGTTATTATATTATTTTGTTTTGAATCTTTACCACCTGTTACGGCTCCTCCTACATGTGATAATTCACCATCTAGTGTTACAACCTTATAACGATAGTTTATTTTTTTAGAAAATTTATTTAATGTATCAATATTATCACATACTATAACATTTCCAAATTGATTTTCTATAATATTTTTATATTTTGGATCATATTTAATTAATTTATCTGCAGTTGAAATAACTTTTTCTCCATCTATCATATTTTTTGTTTCATTATCGATTGTTTTTGATTTAATTATATTAAGTGGAAAAAAAGTTGCTCTACCAATATTATTATTTTTTAAATATATAATTGCTTCTTTTATAGAATTTTCATTATCTGCTATTATTGTAGATGATGATGCACCTAAACTTGTAGAAATCGCTTTTTTATATTTATCATCTGTATCAATTATATTACCAATTACATCATGAATACCTGTTAATTTAGGATTTGAAAGTATGCTTTTTACAGAATATGGTAGAGTTGAATTATTTTCTATATTTTGTTTTAATGTTTCTTTTTTATTTTGTAAATATGTTTCTTCTCTTAATTTATTAGATAATTTATTTTGAATATTCGTTTTTTCATTTTTTAAATTATCTATAATACTTTCATATTTATTATAATTTTCTTCTATTTTTTCTTGTTCTAATTTTAAGGTAGATAATTCATTATTTACTACATTTAATTCACTATCTATTTTTAATAAACTTTCTCTTAATTCTAAAATATTATTATGAAGTTTTATATCATCAACTTCGTATTTTTTTCTTTCTAATATTATTTGTTTTTGACCATTTATTTTTTCTACTTTACTAGTTATTTCTAATAAATCATTTTGTTTTTGTTTAATTTCGTTATCTAATTTTGCAAGTTTTAATTTGTTTTGTTCTACATTAGCATCATTATTACTTGTTTTATTGGAAAGTTCTAGTATTTCATTATTTAATTTTTCAACTAAATTTTTCTTATCTTGATATTTATAGTTTATATTTGTTATATCATTTGCAACTAAAGCAATTTCTATACTTGATAATTCTTCTTTTAATGAATTATATTCTAATGCTTTATCTCTTTGTTCTTTTAATGGTTCTACTTGTGTTTCTAACTCATTAATTATATCTCCAACACGATTCATATTAAAATGTGTTTTTTCTAGTTTTCTTAATGCTTCTTCTTTTCTTCTTTTATATTTTAAAACACCTGCTGCTTCTTCAAATACTATTCTTCTTTCGTTTGGTTTACTTGATATTATTTCTTCTATTTTTCCTTGTGATATAATATTAAAACTTTCTTTGGCTATACCACTATCTAATAGTATATCTGTTATATCTTTTAATCTACATTTTTCATTATTTAAATAGTATTCATTTGTTCCATCTTTATATACTCTTCTTTTTATTGAAATTTCTGTATAAGGCAAGTTTAAATATGAATCAGTATTATCAAATATTAAAGTAACAGAAGCAACATTGCTAGGATTTCTAGATTTACTCCCAGAAAATATTACATCCGTCATATTTCCATCACCACGAAGTGATTTTACTGATTGTTCACCTAAAACCCAACGGACAGCATCTACAACATTACTTTTACCACTTCCATTGGGTCCTACTATACCTATTATTCCATCATTTAATTCAATTGTTATTTTATCTGCAAAAGATTTAAATCCATGCGCAATTATCTTTTTTAAGTACATATTAACACATCCTATAAACATATTAATTATACTATAAAATTCATAAAAAACCAATAATATAAAGTTAAAACAATAATTTAATTATAAAAACATATTGCTTTTACACAATATGTTTTTAATGTAATTATTTCTTACTTATAACAATAATTGGTCTTACATTTAGTAAAGAAGAATAGTTATCAAGTTCAGTAGTTCCTTTAGAATTTACTTGAACTATTTTATTTTCATTTTTATCTGCATTTATAAGTGCCCATTTACCAATAGTATCTGAATATAAGAAATTTGAATCTATATTATTTTTTTCTAAATATGCTTTGATTTCATTAAATTCACTTAGAGACATCAATCTTACATTTGAATGTACATAATCAGATTTGCATTCTAATTGTTCACTATCTAATACACCAGGATTTCCACCTTTTCCTGATTCATCATCACATACGCCTTTATTTTTTGTTATAAATTGTGTTTCTTCTACTTTATCTTCTATTAATGCTTCATAAAATGCACCATTTAAGTAAGAATTTATATATGAAGTAGACCACCTATATGAAGACATACCTGTTGCAACATGACTCCTATTTGAAATTTCATTTCCGTCCAATAACAATGTAACAGATGACTCTTCATTTTTAACTATATGCCAATTATATCCACCAAATTCTACAATATCTCCAACAGCATATAATTTATCTTTACAGAAATTATTATGTGTACAACCATTTTCATTTATATCAACTATATATAATGAACCAATTGTCATACTTGCGGTATTATATGTAGCAACTATATTTATACCTAAATTTTCTTCGTTTGTTAATTTTGTATAAATAGGTATTCTTACATTAAACACTCCATTATTTTTTTCAGTAGATGTATAATTTGTTATATCATTTGAAAAATAAATATTTCCTATACTATAAAGTTCATCTAATTTAATAGTATAATCTCCATAAGAAATTAATAAATTTTCTTTATCGATTTGTAATTTTTTTGTCGTTGAATCATTCATTGTAAACTCTAAGCAATAATCTCCACATTGTTCAATTTTTGCAACTGTTCTACTATTTATATCAGAATATATATTTTCAACAAAAATTGATTTTTTATTTAGTAATTCTGTTTTTACACTTGAAACTTGAAATAAATCTTTTAATAAAATTATTATTTCAAATAATATAATAATAACTACTAAAGTTAATGAAAGAGAAACTAATAGTTCTACTATTGTAAATCCATTTTTATTTTTCATAGTTCATCTCCTATTCTGATACAATTGTAATTTTTGCATGACCATTACCTGCATTACCTATCATTGTACCGCCTTCATAATTAGGCATTTCACTATCTCCTGCAATCATCTCTCCATATTCGAATTTATAACCACTATAATGTACTGATTGCCCTGTATGAATAATATTACTTTCGGTAGATATCTCGGATATAGCATCACAACCTTCATATCCAGATATGAATGATGAGCCACTTCCACCTATGCCAACAGTTGATCCTCCATGTGAAGCGGCACCTCCACCATAATAACCTGCTCCACCACTACTAGTACCAAAAACCCCTTGTCCACCTTTTCCAAAAGTACCATTTGTAGATGTTGCAGTAAACTTCCCCGTACCTTTTACACCACCAGAAGTTTGAGTCCCACCTGTTGGAATGCTTCCATCAATAACTCTCCCATCCACGCCTAATACACTACCATCAATTCCTGATAAAGCCCCACCTGGGACACCATTAGAAGAACGGAAATATGTACAAGCACCACTTCCACCACTGGCTACCATTATTCTAGATTTTAAACTATCAAAATTATCCCAATTACCATTTACCAATCTTATGTCAGTAGCACCTCCACCTGACATTCCGTAACCTGTTTCTTGTGCTGAAGAATATGTTCCACTATTAAACATAATATCACCCTGATAGTACTTTCTAGGCCATGTATAATTAACTGCAGAATCTGTTACAGTATCAGAAATAAATTTCAAATTCCTATTTCCTGTTGCTCCAACATAAATATATAAATTAGTATCTTTTTTTAAGAATATTGTACCTTTAGTATATGCACCTTTACCACCTATATAAGTATCACTTGCATTACCACCTTGTGCTCCCCATAATTCTATTTGATAGTAAGCATCTATCGGAGCAGTAAATGTTTGAACATCTCCTGTATATTCAAAATCGTATATATCTCTTAAAACTCCTATTCTTAGAGTTGCATATGTTCCATCTTCGTAAGAAACAACTATTCTATGGTAATTTCCAGTATAATTATTTTTTATATACTTTAAAAAATTTTGAGTTCCAACATCTATATCATCCATATTGCCATTTACAACATTAGTTACATCTTCGGCAAGTAATAAAACCGATTTTATTTGTAATTTGTCATATAAAAATTTACAAAAATTAATATCATTATATGTAGATATGTTACATTCAGTTATATTTAAATATCCATTTTTTGATTCATTAAGTAATGAAATCATATTATTTGTAGCATCTGTTTCTATAAATTTTTTTATTTCATTTGTTTTATATATATTTTCAACAGTATTATATTTAAATGTTTGATTAAATCCATTATTAATAGTTCTAAATTGTGCATACATAAATATTAATACACCTAAAACAATTGTAGAAACAATCAATGCCTCAGTTATCATAAATCCTTTATTATTTTTTTTCATAAAACGCACCCCTTTATCTTGATATTATCACATTTCTATTATATAATATTTCTAGGATAAATACTAGTCCTAAATTAAGAATAAAAAGGAGAGAACAAAGTGATAAAAGTATTTGATTTTGAAAAAATGCCCGTTGTTGAAATAGTTAATGAAATTTTAGTTGATGCTTCTAAAAGAGGCGCAAGTGATATACATTTTGATCCACTAGAAGAATATATGAAGGTAAGAATAAGAATAGATGGTGGATTAATTGACTATGCAAGTATACCTAACAGTATTAAGAAAAATTTAATAACTCGTATAAAAATAATAAGTGGAATGAATATAACTGAATCCCGTTTACCACAAGATGGCGCAATTAAAACTACTATTCAAGATGTAAGTCTTGATTTACGTGTTTCTTCTATTCCAACTAATGAAGGTGAAAAAATAGTTATTCGTATTTTGGATTATTCAATGAGTTTAGCTGGTTTAGATTCGTTAGGATTTAGTGAATCAAATTATAAAAAAGTATTAAAAATGATAGAAGTTCCAAATGGAATAATATTAGTAACAGGAGCAACTGGTACAGGTAAATCTACTACTGTTTATTCAATAATACAAAAATTAAATCGTGAAGATACTAACATTATTACAGTTGAAGACCCAATTGAAATGGATATTGAAGGTGTAAATCAAATTCAAACAAATAGTGAAATTGGTTTAGACTTTGCAACTGCACTTCGTTCAATTTTACGTCAAGACCCTAATATTATAATGGTTGGAGAAATTCGTGATACAGAAACTGCTAAAATAGCGGTTCGTGCATCTATTACAGGTCATTTAGTATTATCTACTCTTCACACTAATAACTCACTTAATACTATTGAGCGTTTACTTGATATGGAAGTTGAAAGATATTTACTTGCTAGTTCATTAACAGGTATTATTTCACAAAAATTGGCAAGAAAATTATGTCCTGATTGTAAACAAAAAAGACCAACTAATGAATATGAAAAAAACTTATTAAAGAAAGTTTTAGGAAAAGATGTTGATTATGTATATTCAACTGTTGGTTGTGATAAATGTGGTAATGGTTACCATGGAAGAATTGCTATACATGAAGTATTAATGATTAATCAAGAAATTAAAGATGCATTAAGTGCAAATTTATCAAGAGATAAATTAAGAGAATTAGTATATCAATCAGATGTAGTTACTTTACTTCAAGACGGCCTTGAAAAAGCGGTTGAAGGAGAAACTACTATAGAAGAAATACTTAAATTAATTGAATTAGATAATGATGAAAAATATGGAGGTACTAGTGAATATGATTTAAAAACAGCAATTGATTTTACTAATATATCACATGGTGATAAAAAAGGAAACCAAACTACTAATAAAAATGATACTATATATTCATAAAACTGTTATTAAACAGTTTTTTTATATATTAAATAATATAAAAAACTAGGAAATCTACCTAGTTATTTAATTATAGTAAAAAAATCTAAAACTTGGTTAATATCTATTTTTGAAAGCAAAATAAGTATCGCACTCATTCCTAAAAAAGGCCCAAATGGTAAAATATGATTATTGTTTCTAAGACAAATTATAAACGCTACTGGAAGCCCTATAACTGCTGCAAAAAATATAGAAATTAAAGCAAGTGGCCATCCTAATGTAAGTCCAATGATTGCTAAAAGTTTTATATCTCCCCCACCCATAGATTCTTTTTTAAATAAAAAATCTCCTAATTTTTTAATTAAAAACATTACAACTCCAGCTATTAAGGCGCTTAATAGTCTGTATAAAAATACTTTATAACCATATATAAGAAATATTTCTATACTCAATAAAATTGCAAAAAATATTAAAACTTCATCTGAAATTATCATATAATTATAATCACTAATTGTAATTATTAATATTAATGAAACAAATGTTAAACAAATTAACAATTCATAACTAAATCCAAATATAAGAAACGAAAACATAAATAATAATCCAGATGTCGCTTCAAATAAAGGATAGAAAAATGAAATTTTTTGCTTACATTTACTACATTTTCCTCTTAAAAATATAAAAGAAAATATAGGGACAAGTTCCCATGGCATCAATTTATGATTGCAATTAGTGCAATGAGAACTTGGATATAATAATGATTCACCTTTTGGTAATCTATAACCAACTACATTATAAAATGAGCCTAATATAGATCCTATCAAAAAGAAACAAAATGCATAATACGTTGTCATCATGTCACTCCTTAAATTTGTTGTATTGTTTGATATAAATTAAACATTGGTATAACTATAGCAAGTACTATAATACCTACTATTGTCGTTAAGAATATAAGTAATATTGGTTCTAGGAAAGTTTTAATTTTTGTAACTACATCTTTATGTAATTCTTGATAATATACAGATACTTTTTGCATCATTTCAGCCAATTGACCTGTACTTTCACCTGTTACTAACATTTCATATGCAGGTATTGGGAAAGCCCAATGATCTTTAAATGCTAAAGATATTTTTTCACCTTTCGCTAAATTTGTAACAGTATCAAGTATAATCATTCTATATATTTCATTATTTGTTATTTTATTAAGTATATCCATACTATCAGTTATATATACATTATGTGCCAACAATGAAGCAAAAGTTTTTGTAAATAAAGTAACTTCATTATATATTATAACATCTCCAACTACTGGAATATGCATTAAAACCCATTGAACTATTGTTTTAAAAGCTTTAACTTTTTTATATAAAATAACAAATAAAATAATAAATAATATTATACCAATGAAAATAAACAATATATTTGCCTTTATAAAATCACTTACTGCAATAACTGCTTTTGTAAATCCAGGTATTTTGTCTGCATCCATAGATTCATATAATTTAACAAAATTTGGTATAACAAACATTAGTATAAAAATTATAACAGCTATCGAAACAACAAATACTATAGCAGGATACATCATAGCATTTATCATTTGTTTTCGTGTGTTTTCAGTTTCAGTATAATAATCAGCCATATCATCCAATGCTTCAGTTAATTCACCTGTTAGTTCAGCTGCTTTAACCATATTTATTAATAATCTTGGGAAAGTGTTTCCTTGCTTCTCCATGGCATTACTAAAACTTTCCCCTGTTGATAAGTCATATATAATTGTTCTAAATATATCTTTATACGTTCTTTGCTTATATTGTCTTGATAAAATTTTTAATGCTTCGACTAATGGTATACCAGCTTTTAAATAAGTTGATAATTGTGTTAAGAAAAACACTAAATCTTTTGTTTTGAATTTTACGGTTCCATTTTCTTTATATAATAATTGAATTAAAGGACTTGTTTTTATGCTATAAACTTCGTAACCTTCACTAAGTAAAAATGAATGAACCTCTACTTTAGAATAAGCAGCAAATCTTTCTTTTACGATTTTACCTTCTGGATTTTTTGCTTCGTATACATATACAATCTTTGTAGGATTTTTTTCAGCATCCTTACCTTCAAATTCAAGCATTAAAGCTTGTCTATTTATATCTCTTTTGTTTCTAGCATTTTTTACAAATGATAAATTATTAAAAGAATTTGATATTTTTTTTGCAATCAATGATGGTATAGTTGGTATAGCTTTAAAGAAAGCTACTATCCTTTTATTTAAAGGTAATTGTCTTCTTTTTTCTCTTGCTTCTTTTTTAGCTTGTCTAACCCTTTCTTTTTCAAGTTTTCTTTCTTCTCTTTCTTGTACTTTCTTTACTAATCTTTCTTCTTTTAATTTTTCTTTTTCTAACTCAGAAGTTGCCCTTTTTTCTAATTGCTCTCTTTTATATTTTTCTTTATTTTCTTTTTGTAGCCTAAGTTGTTCTTTTCTTCGTAATCTTTCTTGATATTTTGGATTATTTTTATGTTTTTCTAACAAAGCTTCTTTTCTTTTTTGTTTTTTTTCTTCTCTTAATAATTTTCTCTGCTCTTTTAATTCTTGATTTTTAGCAAGCTTTTCCTGTTTTAATTTTAATCTTTCTTGACGTTCTAATTTCTTCTTTTCTAATTTTTCTTGCCTTAATCTTAATTTTTCTTCATGTTCTAATTTTTTTTCATCTATTGTTATTTTTTTATTGTTATCTTCAACATCCCTCTTATTATTCTTTTTATTTAATGATTTTAATAAAATTATAAGTGGTCTAGTAATTAAATATAATATATATGTTATACCCTTGAATGCATATCTTATAATTTTAATAACAAAATCAAATAAAGCATATACAACAAAAAGAAATCCAAGGAAAGGATATTTTATAATATTTATTATTTTTGACAAAATATCTTTAGGTTTTTTTGTCATAAACATTCTCCTTATCCTATCTAACATTAATATTATAACATAAAAAAGTGTTTTGTAAAACTTTTTTTTATAATAAACATATAATATTTTAGAGGTGCTGCAAATGAACTATTATTTCCCATATAATATGGGCTATCCTATGTTAAATGCACCAAGAGCAAGTACTGGATTATTTAGTAGAATATTTAGAAACGGAATAAATTGGAGTGGCATTTTAAATGGTACACAAAGAACGCTTAATATAATAAATCAAACAATCCCTACTATTAAGCAAATTTCTCCTGTTATAAAAAACGCAAAAACAATGTTCAAAGTTATGAACGAATTTAAAAAAGTTGATACTCCAAGTTCTTCTACAACAAGTAAAAAAATAGATAATAAAACTAATACAATTAAAAAATCTAGTAATGATTTAGAAGTACAAACTCAAGAAATAGCATATGAAGATGGTCCTACATTTTTTGCATAAACAAAAAGAAATTGAAATTTAATTATATTCAATTTCTTCTTTTATTTGATTTAAAAGAGTATTTATTTTTTTCTTTTTACTTTCTTCATATTTATTTATATTTTTTTCTATATTTTGTTTTAATTTATATAAATAATCTATATATGTATTATTTTTATTTTTTAGTAAAATAGGCCCTAAATAATACTCTTTTTCATTATATTTTTTATAACCTTTTTCAAATTTAATTATTATATAATATTTATCTTCTAAAACTATCTTTTCATCTATTATATGATATCCTAAATTACATACATTTTTTCTTAACTCATAAATGTTTTTATTTGATTGACAAATTAAATAGTCAATTTTTTTATTTTCTATTATTTTAATTATGTTTTTTGTTCCCATTCCACTAATAACAACAGTACTATTTTCTAATATATCTATATTATTTAATCCATCATTTAATAAAACTTTAATATTAGATGAATTTTTTTTTACATTTTTTATTGCTTTATTTACACAATCTATGCTCTTATCAATAGCTATACACTTTATATTTTTTTCATTTGATAAATATATATCAAGTAATGCATGATCACATCCAACATCATATAAAACTTTTGTATCTACCATTTCTGCTATACTACTTAATCTTTTTGATAACATTAGTCACCCATATAATCTTTTAATTTTCTAGAACGAGATGGATGTCTTAATTTTCTTAATGCTTTTGCTTCTATTTGACGAATACGTTCTCTTGTTACTCCAAACATTTGACCTACTTCTTCTAGAGTTCTTGATTTACCATCTTCAAGACCAAATCTAAGTCTTATTACTTTTTCTTCTCTTTCAGTTAAAGTTAATAAAACATCTGAAATTTCATCTTTTAACATTTCATTAGTTGCATATTCTTCTGGGCTCATATTTCTTTCATCTTTTATAAAATCTCCTAAATGTGAATCATCTTCTTCACCAATTGGTGTTTCTAAACTAACAGGTTCTTGACTTATTTTATAGATTTCTCTTATTTTATCAATAGAAACATTCATTTTTTTAGCAAGTTCTTGTTCTGTAGGTTCACGATTTAATTCAAGTGTTAATTGTCTTTGAATACGCGCTAATTTATTTATTGTTTCTACCATATGAACAGGTACTCTTATAGTTCTTGCTTGATCAGCAATAGCCCTAGTTATTGCTTGTCTAATCCACCAAGTAGCATAAGTTGAAAATTTATATCCTTTTGTAACGTCAAACTTATCAACTGCTTTCATTAATCCAATATTTCCTTCTTGAATTAAATCTAAAAATAACATACCACGTCCAACATAACGTTTTGCAATACTTACAACTAAACGTAAATTAGCTTCTGCAAGTGTTTTTTTAGCAAGTTCATCACCTTCTAAAATTCTATCTGCTAAATCAAGTTCCTCTTGCATTGTAAGTAATTTTATTTGACCAATTTCTTTTAAATACATTCTAACTGGATCGTTTATTGTAAGATCTTTTGTTAAATCATCATCGTCTAATAACAACTTAGTACCATCTTCATCGTTATTAGAAGTATCATTTTCTTCTTCTGATACGATTGCAATACTATTTTCGTTAAAAACATTATATAAATCATCCAAAGTATCAGCGTCTAAATCAAGTCCTTTTAAAGAAGTTGCTAATTCTTCATAAGTTAAAAAACCTTTCTCTTTTCCTTTTTCAACTAGTTCTTGTTTTCTTTCTTCATATCCTTTTATCTCATTTATCATAAATATTTCTCCTTATTTTTCTTTTTTTAAATCTATAATTCTTTGTAACATTTTAGCTTTGCTTGTAATATCTTGTTGTTCATCTATTTTTTTTCTTAATGTCTTGCATTCATTTTTTATATTAAATTCATTTATAACATTAACATAATCTTCTATTTCTTCTTGTGTAAATTCTTCTTTTAAATTTAAACTATTTATATCACCTACAACATCTATTAATTTTTCGTTTTCTTGTGATAAATATGTTATAAAATCTGCTTCTTCCATTTTATTTTTATTATTTTTTTTATAAAAATAACTTATTTCATATGCTAATTTTCTATATTTTTCTATTGGTATATATGTAACTTTTTTTTCATATGTTTTTATTACACTAGGACTTTTAAGCATATAAAATATTAAATACATCTGTGCTTTTTCATATTTTGTTAATTTTTTATTTTTTTGTTCTACTATTTCATTTATTTCTTGTTTTTGCTCACTTATATTTAATTTTGATTTTAATAAATCAATACTCAAGCCTGATTCTTCACTTATTTTATTTATTGTAAGTTCTCTTAATATATCATCATCTATTTTATTTAACTCTAAAATAACATTATTAATATAATCTGCTTTTTCAATATTATTATTAAAATCTTTTCCTTTTTTTAAATATGTTAATTTAAAATCCATTATATTAATAGGGTTATCTATTTTATATTGGAATTTTTCAACTCCATATTTTTTTATATACTCATCAGGATCTAAGTTTTCTTCAAGTCTAACTACTTTAGCTTTAACACCAATATTTGCAAGTTCATTTGAACATGAAAAAGTAGCTTTAGCTCCTGCATCATCCCCATCAAAACATAATATAACATTTTTTGCCATTCTTTTAATTAAATTTGCTTGTACTTTTGTAACTGCTGTTCCCATAGTTGCAACAACATTTCTAATTCCAACTGAATATAATCTTATAACATCCATAAAACCTTCTACAATAATTATTTGATTTTTAATTCTTGCCTCATCTTTGGCTCTATGATAGTTATACAATAATTCTCCTTTTTTAAATATTTCAGTTTCCATTGTGTTTACATATTTTGAGTCATCTTCACCATTATATATTCTACCACTATATCCAACAACCCTACCTCTTAAATCATAAAGTGGAAACATTATTCTTTTGTAAAATATATCAGCATAGCCACTTTTTCTCTTAACAACAAGTCCACTTTTCATAATACTTTCTTTGCTGTAATTTTTTTTACTAAGTAAACTGACAAGTAAATCATCATTTTTAAGAGCTAGTCCAATTTGAAATTCTTTTATTATTTCTTCTGTAATCTGTCTATCATATAAATATTGTTTTGCGATTTTACCTTCTATAGTATTTATATTATTTTGATAAAATTTAGTGCTTATATCATAAATATCGTACAATTCTTGATTAGGTGCCTTTTTTTCTTTTATCAAACCTATGTTTATATCTATTCCTGCATAATCAGCAACTATTTTTAGTGCTTCTCTAAATGAAACATTTTCATAATCTTGAATAAATTTAAATACATTACCTGTTGCTCCACATGTAAAGCATGTATATATTTGTTTTTCTTTAGAAACACTCATACTAGGTGTATGATCATCATGAAACGGACAAATTCCAAAATAATTTTTTCCTCTTTGTGTAAGTGGAATATATTTAGATATTAATTCAACTATATCAACACTAGTTCTAATGTTTTTAATTTCATCACTACTTAAAATGTCCATATAATCACACCCTAATATTAATATACGACAAAACTTTTATATTTCCTTTTTTTTATACAAATTTTTGAGTTTTTTTTCATATTTTAACCATATTATTAAATAAAGAGGTGAATTTATGAACTTAAAAAAATTAAAAATTATTTCCATAATATCAATTTTTTTACTTAATTTTTTATGTCATTTTTTATATGATTTATTACCTAATACTTTATTTTCTATTTTTTTTCCTGTAAATGAAAGTATTTTTGAACATATGAAAATGATTGCTTCTTCAATATTAATCTATAGTATTATAGAATATATTTTACTTAAAAAATTTAATATTAAATTTAATAATTACATATTTAATATCTTTATTTCGATTGTTTCTAATATTACAATATTTTTATTAATCTATTTACCTATATATTACTCTATAGGTGAAAACATGATAGTAACATTTATATTGCTTTTCATATCAATAATTGTTACTGAAATTATTTCATATAAAATTCTTTCAATGAAAAGAAACTATAATTTTTTAAATATAGTTTCTATGATTATGATTATAATTACTTATATAATATTTGCTTATTTAACATACAATCCAATAATTTCACCATTTTTCTTCGATCCGATGAGTGAAAAATATGGTATTAATACTTTTTTAATAAATTAATTATTTAAGTATCCATGCTGTTGGTATATATCTTAATGTAGACACATTATTAATTATTTTTCCATTTGCATACAAAACGGATGATCCACCACCATCTAAATTTGCTGCATTATATGCTTTATATCTAGTAAATATATTTATAAGTTCTTGCATATCAACACCAATACTTGAACTACTCCTTCCATCAACTACTAAAAACAATACTATTCCATCTTGTCTTTGTGCGATTGCAGTTCTAGGTGCAATACCCCAACCACCATTACCTTTAACTTCAGCAGGTTTTCCATTTACAATTAGAAATGGTCCAAATTCCATTGCATCTCTAATACCTTCTTTTATTGCATTTTCTAAAGTTCCATTATATAAAACTAAAACATTATCATTATTAAATCCAATTAGATTACCACTATCACTACTTTTCCATATTACTTTTCCATTTTTTATTACATTACCTGTTGGAATACTACCTAAATTTTCATCAATTCTACCCCCATCAGAAAATCCATTTGCATTTATTCCAAGTATTGCATCATTATTTTCTAATATTTTATCGATAGTTTGTCCACCTCTACCAAAATATTTAGCGGTTCCTAGTGTAACTCTTGAAGGATCATATATTACTGCCATATATCCTTTATAGTTAGGGCCTGTTACTTCAACTATTTTATATAAATCATTTCCTTCATCTTTTTTTAATATTTGTTCTTCATATATTGATTCATAAGTATCCTTTTCTTTTATTTGACCTATTTTTATTATACTTGCATCCGTTGTATCTCCACTATTTACTACATAGTTTCCTGAAACTATTTTATTTATAGTATCTTCATTAAAAAATGTTCTAGCTAAATATTTATGGGATTTAGTTGTCATTGCTGAAGTTACCCATAAATTTCTAAAGTATGATATAGGTCCATACATTAAAAATAAGCAAACTATAGCTAAAAAATCTAATACTGCAAGTAAAATTGTAGTTTTTTTTATTTTCTTTTTTTCTTGTACCACTTAAATCACCTCAATTCAAAAGGATAGTTTTTATCTCCAATTCCACCTTTTATTTCTATTTCATCATTTAAAAATATTACTGGTTTTATTTTTGATTCATAATTTATTAAATTATAAAATATTGTATTATTTTTATTAATTACAGGTATCGTATTATCGTTTGTAATTGAACTTAATAAATACATATCATCATTTTCATTTAAAAATATATCTCCAAGTGTTAATAAACCAACATAAGCATCAACACTTTCACTTGATATTTCTTCTAAATCAAATGATTCATATTTACCAATATAAAAAGTACCTTTATTTAAATATTCTCTATTTTTTAATGTTTTATAAAAAGTATTATTTAAATAGTATGCAATACCATTTTTATCATTTAAATCAAATTCATAATACTTTTTAGAATATATTTTTTCTATTTCACTATTATTTATTTTTAGCGGACTATCTAATACAACCTTTATCGAATTTTGTGTTTTATCAACAACTTTCCAAGTATATCCACTATAATCTATATAACTTCCTAATTCTACTTCACTTAACTTATCAACAGGATCATTAGATACTAAATAAGGTGAATCAACTGTACCATCTCCATAAAAATAATCTATACTCTTAAGTGTAACAACAGGCCTTACACCATATATATGGTTATCAGTATCAACTTTAATACCACCATCATCAAACACATACCATGCATTGTTTTTATCATTATTAGATGCTAACCAAAAATAAGTATCATTATTTAAAAATCCTTCATTTGCTCCTGATTCTATATAATCATTCATTGAAAGAATTGAAATATAACTATTTATGTTTGAACAATTACTTATATTTATTTCATTTGTATTATTTATACAAAATTCACTTTCTTGTAAATAAGTGCTTTTATCTGTTAAATTATGTTCTAAATTATCATTTAACCACTTGTATATATTAGATTCTTTATATGATTTATTAGTTCCCCAAGGAAGCATAGTAATGCTGTCATCTGATACCATTTTTATGTTTCCATTTTCAACTGAAATTACTCTCCAAAGTATTCCAGAGTATGAAATATAATTATTTTGTATTTCACCTTTCAAAATTGTTTTATCACTTGAATACTTTAAATTTTTCTCATTAATACTTGATACGATTTTATCTGAAAGTGAATTAGATACATTTTCACTATTATTTTTATGTTCTAATATATAATTATAAACTAATCTAGAACTAAAAAAGACAAATAAAAATCCAATAAATAAAATACTAAACCATCTAAATATTCTTTCTTTTTTTAATTTCCTTCTTTTTTTCATAAACAACTCTCCAACTTCACTATCTTATATAATACTACAAACAGTAAAAAAAAACTATATAAAATAGTTTAATTTACAAAGTATTTATTTTTTTGCTTTCTTTTCTTCTGTTAAATCATCAATCATATCTGATATATCTGGTTTAAAATATTTAATTGTAGTAACTACAATAATAGAAATTGGAAGCGCTAAAATAATACCTACCATACCAAATAATAAGCCAGATGCAAATATTGCAAGTATAATTAATATTGGATGCATTTGATTAGATTTTCCATAAACAAGTGGACTTATTAAATTACCATCTAATATTGATAAAATTATAACTGCAATAAGTGTTTTAATAAATAATGCAGGGCTTACTACAAATGCTGTTACAAGTGCTATTAAATTTGTAAATATACCACCAAAATAAGGAACTATAGAAGCAATTGAAGCAAGTAAACCTAAAAGTAAAGCATTAGGATGTCCTACTATAAAAAAAGCAAATGTATAAAGGAAAAAGTTTATAACTAATATTTTCATAAATCCAACTAAATATTTTTTCATTTGTTGATCTAATATATGTAAATATCTAAATAGTTTTTTAGATTTTTTTCTTACAAAATTTTTTACTTCTTTTCTTATTTTATCCATATCTATTAAAAAGTATATTGCAGCAGATACTCCTACTAAAAGTGCAGATAAAAATCCAAGTGAAACACTAATAAAATTAATTGCACCATTTGAAACATAATTTCCAAGATCAGACAAAATATCTGTAAAAGTTTTATTTAAAGTATTTTGTATAGTTCCAAAATTAAGATCATAAGTTGCAGAAATTTCTTTGAAAAAAGAAATAATTCCAGTAAATAGACTAGATAACTGTCCAAATAGTAAAGGACCAGCAATTAATATAATTGTTACAAATATACCAATTACAACTACTACAACTGTTAATATACTTAACCATTTAGGTAATCCTTTTTCTATTAAAAATCTAACACATGGATTTAATGCATAAGCTACTGCAAACCCAAAGAAAAATGGCGCTATAATTGTAATTAGTTTAGCAACTATTCCTATCCATAAACCACTAGTTTGATACATTAAAAATACTATTAATACAAAGATTGCTACATTTATTAATTTAAAATCAAGTTTATTTTTTATCATATTTTACCTACTTTCTATAATAATGGTAACAGGGCCATCATTTATACTTTCTACTTTCATATCTGCCCCAAATATACCTGTTTGTATATTAAGATGTTTTTTTAACTTATTATTAAATTCATCATAAAGTTTTATTGCATCATTTCCATTTAGAGCATTAATATAACTAGGTCTTCTTCCATTTTTAACATCAGCATATAAAGTAAATTGTGAAACACTTAAAATTTCTTTATTTAATTCTAATGCAGATTTATTCATTATACCAAATTCATCATTAAATATTCTCAAATTTATTATTTTATCTACAATATAATCTATATCTTTTGAAGTATCAAAATTAGTAAAACCTACTAAAACTAATAAGCCATTATTTATTTGTCCAACTATCTTATTATCGACTTTTACATTTGCACTTATTACTCTAGTAACTACAACTTTCATCCTATACTCCTTTCTACATCAATTACATTGTTTATTGTTTTTATATCATTCATAAATTTGAGTAATTTATCAATATTTTCAACTAAAACAGTAATACTATATATTGTATTATCACTATTATTCATTGTTTTTATACTACTTACTGTTATATTTAATGAATTTGATTTAGTAATTATGTTTAAAAGAATATTTTCATCTTTTTTAGAATGTACAAGTATTGTTGCATAATATTTCTTAGTTATAATTGGATTCCAATGAACTTCTATTAATCTTTCTTTTAAGTTAATTACATTTGAACAGTTTATTTTATGTACTGATATTCCTTTTCCTTTAGTAATATATCCTATTATTTTTTCACCAGGAACTGGTTTACAACAAGATGCAATATTTGTTTTAATATTTGATATTCCCTCTATATATATGTCTGTTTTTCCTATATTTGTATTTTTTATATTATTATCTGTAACACTTTTAAGTATTTTTTCATTTTTATTATCTTCTACATTTATTATATTATAAACAGTAGAAGGTAAAATTTTATTATTTGATAGATTTATATATAATTCATTTAGATCTTGTATTTTAAGTTCATCTTTTATTTTTTGTATATTTTCAGAATTCAAAAAATCATTAAATGGAATTTTTCTTTTTCTTAATTCCTTTTGTAATAATTCTTCACCTTGTCTTATATTTTCATCTTTATCTAATCTATTAAAAAATGCACGTATTTTATTTCTTGCTTGTGGAGTTTTTACTATATTTAACCATTCATAGTTAGGTCCCATAGAGTTTTTATTAATATTTATTTTAACTACATCATCATTTTTTAACTCATAATCAATTGGAACTAACATTTCGTTTACAATAGCGCCTACTAAATGATCTCCTATATCACTATGTACTCTATAAGCAAAATCAATTGGTGTTGAACCTTTTGGAAGTTCTATTACATCACCTTTAGGTGTAAAAACATATATAACTTCTTTAAATGAATCCTCTTTAACTGCTTCAACAAAGTTTTTATCATCTTTTTCGTCTTTCATTTCCATTATTGTTCTAAAAAATTGTAGTTTCTTTTCCATATCATTTTGCATGTCTGCTTTTACATTACTTCCATGTTCTTTATATGACCAATGTGAAGCAATACCATTTTCTGCAACTAAATCCATTTCATATGTTCTTATTTGTATTTCAAATAAATATCCATCTATTCCAAATACTGTTGTATGTAATGATTGATACATATTACTTTTAGGCATTGCAATATAATCTTTAAACCTTTTAGGAATTGGCCTATATTTTGAATGAATATAACCAAGCGCTTGATAACATTCTTGTTCTGTATTTACGAATACACGAAGTGCAAGTAAATCATATATGTCGTTAAATTTTTTACCTTTATCTAATTTTTTATAAATACTAAAAATACTTTTTGCTCTTCCTTTTATCTCATGTTTTATATTATTTTTATTTAATAGTTCACTAACTTTATTTTGCATTTCTAAAACTATTTTTTCTCTTTCTGCTTTTGTTTGATTTAGTTTTTCAGATATATCAAAATAAATATCAGGTTTATAATACCTAAGAGATAAATCCTCTAATTCTGATTTTATTTTATTCATACCAAGTCTATGAGCAATTGGTATTAAAATATCAAGTGTTTCTTTTGCTTTTTCTTTTTGTCTTTTTTCTGGTAAAACATAAAGTGTTCTCATATTATGAAGTCTATCTGCTAGTTTTACTATTATTACTCTTACATCTTCACAAAGACCTACTAATATTTTTCTGTAATTAGCGTTCATAGCTTCACTAACACCGTTAAAATTTAATCTATTTATTTTAGTTACACCTTCAACTAGATTTGTTATATTTTCACCAAATTCATTTATAAGTTCTTCTTTTGTAACATTACAATCTTCTAAAACATCATGTAAAAATGCTGCTGATAAACATTCATAGTCAGCATAAATTTCAGTTAATATTTGAGCGACACTAAGTGGATGAATTATATAATCTTCTCCTGTTAATCTTTTTTGACCAAAGTGTTTCTCAAATGCATATTTATAAGCCTTAGTTATTACTTTTAATTCAGATTCATCATCTATATAAGATTTTATTGCTTTAAATACACTATCGTATGTAACATTAATTTTCTTCATAACACACCTACTCTTCTAAATTAGGATTACGAACTTGTCTTGAAATTTTTTCTTTAAAATAATCTTCTATAAGAATATTATCAGTATTTAAAATATCTGTAACCATTTGATATAAAGAAAGATCAGTTGCTTTTATCCATTTTGTTTCTTTAAAATAATTCCAAATATCTTCTTCTTTTATATAATTTATTCCACATCTTCTCATTTCTTCCTTTTTAGTTGTTAAAGCGGGTTTTACCCTTTCATACAACTCTTTTAAACTACTAAAATTTATATCCATATATTCCTCCAATAATAAAGTTTTAAGTATCCACATATATATTATATATGAAATAAAAAGATTTTTAAAGGAGAAACTATGAAAAAAAACAAATTTATTAAATCTACTTTAATATTAATTATAGGAGGATTTATAACAAAGATTCTTGGAATGATTATTAAAATAGTTATGACTAGATTGTTAGGAACTAAAGGTATTGGAATTTATATGATTTTATCGCCTACTTTTATGCTTTTAATTGCAATAGCACAATTAGGACTTCCTGTTGCAATTTCTAAATTAGTTTCCGAAGATAAAAGAAATAATAAAAATCTAGTTGCAAGTGCTTTTCCAGTAACTGTAATTGTTAATATAATAATAATGATTTTTCTTTTCACTTTTGGACATTTCTTATCTAATAATTTACTTCATGAACCTAGAGTATATTTAGGAATTATATCTATTGGTTTTGTACTACCTTTTATTAGTATTTCTAGTATAATTAGAGGATATTTTTTTGGAAAACAAAAAATGTTACCACATGTTATTTCAAATATTACAGAAGATATAGTAAGACTTATAATATTGATAGTTGGTATACCTGTATTTTTACAAAAAGGTATAGAAGTTGCAATTATGTTTGTAGTACTTTCTAATATTGCAAGTGAACTTACTTCTATATTTATATTGTTCTTCTTTTTACCTAAAAATTTTAAATTAAAAAAAGAAGATATTAAACCTAATAAAGATAATTTAAGAGAAATATTATCTATAAGCCTACCTACTACTAGTTCTAGAATAATTGGAAATATTGGGTATTTTTTTGAACCAATTATTTTAACTGCAACTTTACTCATGATGGGTTATTCAAATGATTTTATAGTAAATGAATATGGAATAATAAATGGATATGTTATGCCACTAGTACTTCTTCCTTCTTTTTTTACAATGGCAATTTCACAAGCATTGATACCTACATTAAGTTATAGCTACGCAAATAAAGAATATAAATACGCAAAAAATAAAATAAAACAAGCTATTTTATTTTCTCTTTTAATAGGTATTCCTTTTACTATAATTATACTTATAATTCCATCATTCTTATTAAAACTTATTTATAATACAACAAGTGGTATTAATTATATAAGATTTATGGCTCCAATATGTTTATTTCATTATATACAGGCACCATTAAGTAGTAGTCTACAAGCTATGGGAAAGGCCAAAGTAGCAATGTTTGGAACGTTAGGTGCAATGATTATTAGAACAGTTTGTTTATTTATATTTTCTTTATTGCATATTGGTATGTGGGGATTATTATTAGCAACATCTGCAAATATTTTGTTTGCAACTCTATATGATTTATATAATGTAAAGAAATCTTTTGAATCATAATACATCTTGTTTTTTTATTATAAATGTTTTTTCTTTTGTGTAAAATGCATAAAATACATTATTTAATGTTATATTATTTTTATTTAATATATTATTAATCCATTTTTCATCTTTTTTAATTTCTTTTAAAACATTGTAATCTATTTTACCATCTAATATAAGTGGCAGTGGATAATTTCTTTCTTCTTTAAATACTGATAATTTCCCATTATTTTCTAGTACTGCATAATTTACATCTTCTATATTCATTATACCTTGTTCTCTTAATTGACTAACTAAGTCATCTAAACTATATCTTAATTTAACCATTTCTTTAAAATTAAGTTTTCCATTTTTAATTATTACACAAGGACTACCATCTAATAATTTTCTTATTTTTTCACTTTTTAATCCAATATAACCAAAAAGTACTTGAACGACTACTAAACAAAGTATTGGTATAACAGAAACTAATATTGAACCATTATATTCTTCTATTGAAAGTGCAGCAAGTTCTGCAATTAAAATTGAAACTATTAAATCTACTATACCTAATTTTCCTACTTCTTTTTTGCCCATTATTCTATATACAAAAATTATAAAAAAATATAAAAACAATGTTTTAGAAATTATTTTTAAATACATGTTATCACCTTTTTTATTATGTAAATATGAATAAAAAAATATTCAATTAATATATTTTATTAGGAGGATTATATGGAACAAGTAAAAAAAATAGGTATATCACTAATATATACAATTTGCTTTATTATAGGATTAACATTTATTTTTTCTATTTTTAATTATTTTAATATTATAAATGATACAATATTTAAATTTATAAAAATTTTAATACCAATTATTTCTATATTTATAGGTAGTTTTTTAATAGGAAAAAAATCTATTTCTAAAGGATGGCTTGAAGGTATAAAATATGGTCTTATTATTTTAATAATAATGTTTTTATTCAGTATAATATTTTTTAGAAATAACTTAAGTTTAAAAATAATAATTTATTATTCAATATTACTTTTAACTTCGACTACTGCTTCTATGATAGGAATAAATTTTAAAAAGATTGACAATAAATAAAATTAAGTTATAATATCTATTTGTGATGTTTATGAAAAAAATTTATTTTACTAATGATGATATAAGTAATATGGATAAAATTAATAGTTCATTTGATGAACAATATATTAAATTTTTAACAACAGTTGATGGATCAAAATATATTATAAATATATTTAAAGATAATGACATTAATGTTATTTATAATAAAATTTGCAAATTAAAAAAAATAAATAGTTTTAATTTTTCTAATAGAATTATATTACCTGATATGATTGTTAATATTAATAAAATTCCTTATGGTTTTGCGGTTAAACTAGATAAAAAAACTGACCCTTTATCTGAATATGCTTTTAAGAGAAAAAAAATTAAAATTGATGTACTTGAAAAAGCAAAAGATATCATTACTGAACTTCATGAAAATAATATAATACATTGTGATATTTGTTCTGATAACTTTAGCGTTGATGAAAATAATAATGTATATTTAAATGATATTATTAATTGTGAATTTTCTAATTTTAAAAACTATAAAAAAAATATGTTATATAAAGAATATATAAGAAAATTTGGAAAAATTGATAAAAATTTTGATGTTTATTTATTTAATATAATGACATATTGTTTAATGTATAAATATCCAATTAGTGCAGCAACACAAAATATAAGAAAAGATTTAATAAGTATTTTTGAACCTAAAAAGATATATGAAATGTATAAAAATTTATTATTAGTTAATAAAAAGGAATATAATGATGGTTATATAGTTGATGAATATCAAAAAAAATATAAATTATAAAAATCGGAAAATAAATTCCGATTTTTTTATAAATTAATTTTTTATATCTCTTTTACAATAAATTATAAATGTAATAAATAAAATTACAAACATCATTATTAATGAAACAATAATTGATGTATCAATATTTATATTTGAAAATCCTGTATTAAAATGTGGGAAAATTGCTTCATAAAAATTTATTAAAACAAATGGTATATATGTAAATATAGCATCAAATTTAAGCATAAGTGGCAATAATGAAAGTACAAATATTAAAATTAATAATATAGATATTGATACAGATGTTTTAAATGTTATTGAAGATATACTAAATGATAAACTTAAAAATAACAATGAAATTACTATTGAAAGTGCCATATTTTTTAGTGTAAATAAAGTATAAGAAACATCAGTTATAACTTTATTTTGATTTATAACAATAGGAATAGTAAAATCACCAAATCCATACATTATTCCACTTAATATATATGTAATTATATAACTTATAGCACACATAACAATAAATATTGTAAATACAGAAAGTAATTTTGATAATAATACTTTCCATCTTTTATATGGCTTTGTAAGAAGAAGTCTAATACTTCCTGTTTTATGTTCATTTGCAACTATTCCGCCACACATTATTATTGTTATAATTAAAGAAACAATTACCATATAGTAAACATTATTCATAGATAATCTAGTTGTGTATGGCATAGAAAAAGTATTCGAATCCAAAGTTAATGGTTTTATATCATGTTCTAAATAATACCAGTTTTTATTATTTTTATTTGTTGCATCATCAATCAATGATTGTTGTTGTTTTAAGTAATTTTCATAAGTTACATATGTACTAGTACTACTTTTATTATAAGAAAACTCTTCTTCATTATCTAATATTTTATGTTGATTATTTAAGTTGAAAATTATATTTTGAATTACCTTGTATCTCCAATCACTACTATCTTCTATTTTGTTATCTATTGCATAATTATATAATTTAATTTTATCCATTGAAACATTTTTTTCGCTTATTAAATTATGTAATCTACTAACAGCTGTATAATTTGGGAGTACTGCATTTTTTTCTATTAATTTAATATCTCCTTCAATTGACTTTAAAGATTCTTTTTCATTTTCTAATAACATTTCAACATAATCATAATATTTACCATTTTTAATAATATCTAGAAATGGTTTTTTATCTTCTTCTAATTTATTTAAATCCTCTTGTGCTTCTTCTTTATTTTCATAATTTTTATCTAATGCAAAATCTTTCATATCGACATCTTCTAAATATATTTTTGCAAAATATTCTTGATTATTAATACTATGAATTATATCTAAGACATTAGACCTCCAATCACCAAAAGTTATGACTTCTCCATTAAACATTTCCATCTCACTTATCTTGTCATCTAATAACAAAAGAATATAAAAATTTTGAGCAGTTCTTTCTTTTTCAAAATCTTTTTTGTATTTTTCTAATAATGGTTTAAGTTCTTCTATAGGTGTTGAGAAATAATTTTGTATATTATTTTTATTGCAATTAAATTCAAAAAATTTTATAAATCCAAAACAAGTTAAAATTAAGATAAGTGTTATCAATATTACTTTTTTTAAACTTAAAAATTTTTTTAATTCGAAGTTTACTAACTTAAATATTTTCATAACTCACCTCAATTGCCCTTTTGAACCATGTAGTTTTTCTATAAATATGTCTTCTAATGATAATCCTTTTTCTTTCATGTCTTCTATATTTACATTTTCAACAAAATTTCCATCATCTATTAATATGACTTCATCACATATTTTTTGCATTTCTTCTAATATATGACTAGAAATAATAATTGTCATGTTTGTTTTTTCATTAACTTCTTTTAATAATTCTCTTAATTCTTTTATACCAAATGGATCAAGGCCATTTGTTGGCTCATCTAAAATTAATATTTTGGGATTTAATACTAAAGCACAAGCAATTCCAAGTCTTTGTCTCATTCCTAAAGAATATGTTTTTACTTTATCATCTATTCTATTTTCCAATTTTACTAAAGTAATTATATTATTTATATATTTTTTATCATATATATCACATAAATTAGCATATAATTCTATATTTTTTCTACCACTTAAATTAGTATACATATCAGGATTTTCTATAATACAACCTATATTATTTAAACATTTCTCTAAATTATTTTTAACTGAATATCCATTTATATAAATATTTCCACTTGTTATTTTATAAAGACCAAGCATTGTTTTAATTAATGTACTTTTTCCTGCTCCATTTGGACCAACTATACCTACTATCTTACCTTCATCAACTGAAAATGAAAGGTTATGTAGTATAACTTTTCTACCTATTTTCTTTTTTAAGTTTTCTACTTTAATAATTTCTTTCATGCCTTCTCCTTACTTACTTTAATATTTGTATAACTATCTACCTTATTATTAATACAAGTATAGCACAAAGATTATTCTTTTGCAATAAAAAGCATGAGTCAAAACTCATGTTACTATTATTTTAATATTTCATTAATATCAGCTATACTTATATTTGTATATTTTGATATTGTATCATAATCAAGTCCTTCTTTTATCATGTTTTCTATTATACTTTTTTGGACTGTTATTTTTCCTTTTTCAATTCCAATTTTTTCTCCTTCTTCTAACCCTAATTTTGTTGCATATTCTATTTGTGCATCTTTTATCATTCTATCTTGTTTTTCTGCATCATATAACCCTAATATCTTCTTATCTTCTAATAATCTTGTCATTTTCACCATTACACTTTCCAATATCTCATCTCCTTTTACTTTTTCTTCTAATTCCTCTAATATTTCTATTACTAATGGCATACAATATCTTTCTAACTGATTTATTTCTTTTTTATCATAACATTTTTTTCTTATATATTCAAGATTTACATGATACTCTCTAAATTTTTCACTTAATATTTCATTCGTTTCTCTTTCTTTCATTATAAATTCATATACTTCTTTTTCTTTCTTAAATTTATTATAATTATCAAAGTTTATTTGGATTACTATTTTTATATCTCTATATTTATCTCCTACTGACATTTGTTCTCCCATTATTTTATGCATATACATACTATTCTTCTCTTTTACTCCTTCATAATATTCTCTATTCATTTCTAAATTTATTATATGGTTATCTACTGTTACTATTATATCTGATTTTAATATTTTATCTTTTTTATTTCCTATTTTATGTTCTACATTTTCTATATGCATATTTTTTAAATACTTAATATTTATATTAGTTATTAAACTTATTAATTTTTTTAAATATTCTTTATTATCTTTATCCAACATTATTGCTTTAAATATACAATCATAAGTTGGATCTAATAATTTAGTTGATGTCATTATTTTTCCTCCTCTTCCGAGGTAAGAATATCATTTGTATTTTTTTATGTAAAATCAATGATTTTTAAATTTTGTTTTATTTTTTATTTGATTTTTTATTTTTATTTATACAATTTTTAAATTCTTTTTTTATTTTTTTTATTATTTATTTTAAATTTATAAAGTTTGTAAATTTAAAAAAAGTTGCCTCTTTTAAAAAACAACTACTTTTTATAATTTTTAATAAAATTTTCTTTATATTCTAATAAATTATCATTTTTAATTGCTTCTCTTAATTCCTCTGTTAGTCTAACTAAAAATCTTATATTATGAATAGATAAAAGTCTTCCACCAAGCATTTCATTACTTACAATTAAGTGTCTTATGTATGATTTAGTATAATTTTTACAAGTATAACAATCACAATCATCTTCAATACTAGTAAAATCTTCTTTATATTTTAAATTTTTAATATTTATTTTACCATTTCTTGTAAAAGCATTACCATGACGAGCAATACGAGTTGGTAAAACACAATCAAACATATCAATTCCTCTAATAACACCTTCTATTATATCAATAGGTTCTCCTACTCCCATTAAATATCTAGGTTTATCTTCTGGTAAATATTTAACTGCATAATCTATCATACTGTACATTGTTTTTTTATCTTCCCCAACACTTGTTCCACCAATAGAATATCCATCAAATCCAAGTTTTACAGTTTCTTCTGCACTTAATTTTCTTAAATCTTCATATTCTCCACCTTGAACTATTCCGAATAATGATTGATTTTCATTTTTATGTACATCCAATCCTCTTTTAGCCCATCTTATAGTTCTTTCAGTACTTTTTTTAGCATATTCATAATCTGCAGGATATGGAATACACTCATCAAATGACATAGCAATATCACTATCTAATTTATTTTGTATTTGTATAGATAATTCAGGTGTTAAAAATAAACTTTTTCCATCAATATGACTTTTGAATTTTACTCCTTCTTCTACTATATCTTTCTTTTTAGCGAGTGAAAAAACTTGAAATCCACCACTATCTGTAAGTATAGGTCCATCATAATTCATAAACTTATGAAGTCCTCCTGCATGAGATACAACATCTTCTCCAGGACGAAGCCATAAATGATATGTATTTGATAATATAATACCACACTTCATATCTTTAATCTCTTCAGGTGTAAGTGTTTTAACATTTGCAAGCGTCCCAACAGGCATAAACATAGGGGTTTCAAAATTACCATGGTTTGTTTTTAAAATTCCATATCTTCCTTTACTATTTTGTTCTTTTTTTAATAATTCGTATTTTATTTTCACAAATAATCACCTAAGTAATTATATAATAATATTAATCTAAAAACAACAAATTTTAAAAAGTTAAATATTTAATTAATTTTATTTAATAAAAATTCTTTTATTTTTTCTAAGTGCATTCCTCTAGAACCTTTTAAAAATATGCATTTATTTTTAAGATCAATGTTACTTAAATAATTATTTACTTCTTCACTTGTATTAAAACTTATACATTTTATATATTTTTTAATAAGTTTCATGTTTGTTCCTATAGTAATTACTAATATACTATTACTATTTACATATTTTTTTAAAAATTTTCCTATTTTTAAATGTATTTTTTTAGAATACTCTCCTAATTCTAATATATCACCTAATATAATTATTTTTTCATCTTTAAAGTTTTTTATCATTTTTAAAGAACTTATTATTGACTCAAAACAAGCATTATAACAGTCATCTACTAATATTGAATTATTTTCTAATTCAATTACATTATTTCTTCCTTCTATTTTTTTAAAGTCTTCTATTCTATTAATTATAGTATCTATATCCATACCATATATCAAACTTGTTTTAATTACTAATAATATGTTATCAATAAGTGAAACATTTGGAATATTAAATTTTACATTATATTTTTTATTATTGTATTTAAGTGTAAAAAATAAATGTTCATAAGTATTTATAATGTTAAACACTTCAAATTCACTTATATTATAAATAGTATTATTTTTATTTTTTTTAATTTTTTTTAATAATTTATCATTATTATTTAATATTAATATACCATCTTCTAATCCATCTGTTATTTCCATTTTTGCTTTCAAAATGTTTTTTTTACTTTTTAAATATCCTATATGTGATGTACCTATATTTGTAATAATACAAGTATTTGGTAAAGTCATTTTAGATAATTTACTTATTTCATTTAAATGATTCATTCCCATTTCTAATATTATTAAATTATTATTTTCATTTAATTCAAAAAGTGTTGTTGGAATACCTATATTGTTATTATAATTACCTTTTGTATATAAAATATTATATTTATAACTAAGTACATGATTTAATAATTCTTTTGTAGTTGTTTTACCTACACTTCCTGTTATCGCTATAAGTGGTACAGTTAAATTCTTTTTTCTTATAAAATTAGCTAAATCACCTATAAATTCAGTTGTATCATCTACTTTTATTATTAAAACATTATTATCTACTATAACATCTTTTTGTACTATAATACATGAACATTTATTTTTTACTTCATTTATATAATCATGTCCATCTTTAGTTTTTCCTTTTATACAAATGAATACATCATTTTGTTCTATTTTTCTGCTATCTATTTGTATTTTATTTATTTTTTGGTCTGTTATATCTCCGTTTATAATTTCACCATTACTTATCTTTAAAATATCATGAAGATTCATATTAATCCTCCTTGCATGATTTTATAAAACTATCTAATAATTTGTCCGCTAATACATTATATGTATATAATGATTCTGGGTGCCATTGTACACCTATTAAAAATTTTTTAGAACTATCTTCTATCGCCTCTATTACATTGTCAGTAGAATATGCACTTACTTTTATATTTGTATTTATTAATTTATCATTATGTCTACTATTTACATAAATATTTTCTGTTCCTAATATTTGATATAGTTTAGATGATTTATCTATAAATACATTATGTACATATATATCTTTTGAATAATGATTGGGTGTTTTTATTAAAGTACCTCCAAAATATTCACCTATGCTTTGCATTCCTAAACATATACCTAAAAGTGATTTATCAAATTCGTATGCATACTTAATTATTAAAAAATCTATTGTTTTAAAGTCTCCACCCGGTAATATAAATCCATCACACATTTTTATTAAACTAATATCATATGTAATTAAAGGTATAATTCTTACATTTTTATTAATTAAGTAATCTATTATTTTTTTATTATAAACATAAACATCATTATTCTCAGTTTTATCAATTCTTGTAACAACACCAATTGTTTCCATAATATCACCTAATTTATTTTATGCTTTTAAAAAAATGTGGTAAAATTAAATTGGTGATATTATGAATATAGATACATTTAAACTAGAAACTCTTACTTTATCTGGATTTGATAAAAGCAATAAAGAACATTTGCAATTTTTTAAAAAATTAGTCAATGATAAAACTATTACTACTAGATTTAGAGGTATGGGTAGTCTTCTACATAATTATCCTAAAAACACATTTTTTGATAGAGGTTTACTTATTTATGATAATAATGATCTAATAGGATATCTAAACATAGGTGGATTTAATGAGAAAGAAAATGCTGTTTATTTAAGAGCAGCAATTGATATAGAAAAACGCGGTAAAAATTATGGTAAAATGGTTTTGAGTGAAGTTACAAATTATATATTTAAAAATTATAATTTCGTTAGTTATATTAAGTTATGTATATCTGATGATAATATACCTTCTATTAAAACTGCACTTTCATGTGGTTACAGTCATTCAGTAAATCAAATTTATTGTAAAGAAAATACAATAACAAAAAAATTATAGATTTTTCTATAATTTTTTAATCCATATATTTACTCATTGATTTCATCATTTGATTAACTTGTTTTTGACTTGGTGTCCTTCCCATTTGAGTCATCATTGCTTTTATCATCTGTTCATTAATAGGTGGATTTTTCTTTAAATATTTTTTCATATAATTACGAGCAATTATAAATCCTATTATACCACCTACAATTAAACCACCTAATATTTTTAATATATCCATTAATAATTCCATTTTATTTCCTCCTAGGTATATTTTACTAAAATTAATTAAATATTACAATACTATATTAAAGTATATTTACTTTTTATTACAATATGTTCATCTAACCAAAAATAATCTTTATTTTTAAAATCTATTACAAATATAAATTTATTATCAGAATATAACTTTGCCATTGAAGGTGGAAAATTCATGTTTGTATTATATAAAATATACGGATTTCTTATAGTAATAATTGTTTCTTCTTTTTTTTCGTTTACTAAATATTTATTTTCATTTATCTTTATGTATTCGCTAAATATACTATGTATATTATCTTTATCTATCAAATTACAAATCTGATTAAATAATGCGACACCATATTGTAAATTTTCTTTTTTTAGACTATATAAATTTTCTAAAGTTTTATATAAAACATAAGAATTTTTTTTATATACATTATAAAATTCTCTCCTTATACTAAAGAGATAATATTTTCTCATGTTATCACCATTAATTATTTTATAATTTATTATACTCATATTTTGTCAAAAAAAGTTTTTAAACTAAAATAGTTATATAGTATTTAAAGCTACATAACTATCTTTAACTTTATATGTTTCCTCCATCCTAGCTGTACCAAGTGCATTTATATAAGTTACTCCTATAAATGCAACAACAAATAAAATAATTCCTTTACTTTTTAACATTTCTTTCATACTATCTCTCCCTTTCTGTATTAAGTTTAACATAAACATTTGTTCGTGTCAATATGAATTGCAAACATTTGTTTGACTTTTTGTAAAATGTGTGTTAAACTGTAAATGTAAAGGAGGTTAATTGTGAAAGAATTAACAAAAAGACAAGAAGAAATACTTACATATTTAAAAAAATATATGGTTTCTCATGGATATCCACCAACGATAAGAGAAATTGGAGCTGATTTAGGTGTATCTTCACCTGCTACTATACATGCACATTTAGCTAATCTTGAAAGCAAAGGCTTTATTAAAAAAGAGGATACTAAAAATAGAGCTATTGAATTACTTGTTGAAAATGAATTTGCAAACAAAGATGATGAAATTGTTTCTGTTCCATTACTTGGCAAAATAACTGCGGGTAGTCCAATTGAAGCCATTGAAAGGCCAGATGAATATTTTTCTTTGCCTGCTTATTTAATACCTAAAAATAAAGAAGTATTTACTTTACTTGTAAGTGGTACTAGTATGATAAATGCAGGTATACTTGATGGTGATATTGTAATAGTTGAAAGAAAAAATAATGCAAGAAATGGTGAGATTGTTGTTGCAATGACTGATGAAAATGAAGTTACTTTAAAAAGATTTTACAAAGAAACAGGATATTTTAGACTTCAACCTGAAAATGATACAATGGATCCAATCATATTAAATAATGTTACAATTCTTGGAACTGCAATTGGATTATATAGAAAATTATAAAATATTTATAAAAGAAAAGAAGCAAAAATTTGCTTCTTTATTTTTTATGCTTTGCAACTAATATTATTATCTAGTACTATATGAGATGGATCATTAGTATCATCATATATAGTTTTATTTTCTAAAATAACATTTGAAGTATAATATATATATCCAGCACCAGAATTTTGGATATCAGGTGTATTTCCACTTATTTTTCCACTACATATATATGTATTTCCTTTAAAATTATTTACTGCTATAAATGCCTTACTTACTATTGATGCACCATCTATATATATATTTCCTGTTGCTCTATCTTCATTAAGTATAGTTCTTCCATACCCATTATATATACATATACCACTTTTATTTTCTTCGGTATCTGTACATTTATCTGCAATAGAACCATTTATTTTGACATTACCAGAACTATTATTCGTTATAGCTTTTGCAGACCAAATACTAGTATTAGAAGTTCCATCTGAATAAATATAAACTCTACCACTTTTATCTGTTATATTAATATCTTTAGAACTATGATTATGAATTGAAACAAAAGTAGATGTAATTTTTGAACCATCAATGTTGATAATACCAGAGTTTTGGTTGTATACAGCAACATTGGCAACAGAATGTAAAGAAGAATTTTTTATATTTGCTGTTCCGCCATTTAATAATCCATAATTATTAGACGATACAATTGAATTTGTAATAGTTATTAATCCACCATTATTAATTCCTTGATGTCCTGCATATATAGTTGCACCATCTATATTAGTTGTACTATTATTGACATTTCTAATTCCACCATTTGCAGTATTTGCTGTATAATTTTTATCTCCCTCTGCATATATGCAAATTCCACTCTTAGTATCGCTTTCATTAGTTGTACATTTATCTGCTTGACTACCACTTATATTTACTATTCCGCCTCCATCATTATTTACTGCTGGAGCCCAAGTAGTTGCAAGTGAAGTTATATATACAGGGTTGTCTGTTTGCTTAATATTTATTGTTCCTGTTGTAACATTATATATTGCATTATTAGTTTCACCTATAAAAGTTCCTGAATATAGATTTAACGTTCCTGTTGAGTTAAATCTAATAGCAACTTCTTTTCCTTTTAATGTAGAAGAATATATATTTCCACTTGCTGAAGAGCCAGCATTAAATTGAATACCATTATGTATAGTACCTACTATTTCACTATTATATACATTAAAAATTGCAGTAGGTTTATCATTACAACCAATTCCAAATGGACCTTCTATATAACAATTTGTAACCTTTAATTTTCCACTATTCAATATAGTACTTGCACTATCTGTATTTGAACTTACTAATTTAACATTTTCTAAATTAGCAGTTGCATTTTCATTATTTCTTAAAACAACAATTGCGCTTGTTAGAGTAGAAACATTACTACTACTATTTTTTATTGTCAATGTACCATAATTATAAATTATATCTTTTTCTGAATTAATTTTTTTTCCATTTAAATCTATTGTTACATTTCTATTTTTAGGTATCTCAATAGTAGAAATTGGTGTTTCATCTTTAAGTAACATAATATTATTATTTGTATCATCAAGGGAAGAAACACTATCTATAATACTATTTGAAAAATTACAGAAAGATTTTTTACCTTTTATATTTGTTAATTTAATTTTATTATCTTCTAACTCTATTTTTACATCGTTATTACATATTATATTTGATACATTTTTCATATCAATTACTTTTTCATTTATTTCAGTAGTATCAACTTCTTCAAGTAAAGTTCCATTATTTTTAATTTGTAAACTAATATAATCAACAACACTTATTATTCTCTTTGCAGTTGATTTATTTCCACTACTATCACTTGCAGTATAAAGTATAATATATTTTCCAGGTATATTACTTAAAGTAGATTCTGATTTTACAGTTATCTTTTCATTTGAATTATCAACAGCATAAACTCCTCTATTTACATCATAACCATTTACTTGAGCAATAGTTATAGTTGATTCATCAGGTATTGATATAACAGGAGCAATAGTATCTCTTACAACTACCGTTCTAATACTTGTTGTTGTAATTTCATTATCTGTTACAGTATAAATAAGTTTATATGTATTAGAAACTGAAGTATCAATTTTTCCAACTTCTTTATCATTTAATTTAATTTGAGGAGATGATACAGTTAATTCTTTTCCATCTTTTGAGTAAGCAGTTGCTCCTTTTTCCTCATATACATCATTTATTTCAACATATTCTATATAACTACCATTCAACCTTATTACTGGTGCATCTTCATTTTCTGTACTATCTTCCTCTAAATCAATTATAGTAACATTATATTCATATGAATTATTTTTTCTTGTTATAACTACAGTAGATGAATTTGAAATTATTTTTTTTGTCTTTGGATTGGTCATTTCAATTGAAAGTAAACCTTTTCTTTTTAATTCACCTATATATATTGTTAAACTTTCACCATCATTAGGAATAGTTATAGACTCACTTACTACCATATCTTTGGTTGCTTTAACTATTTGATTAATTAAAAGATCATATGCCCTTTGCTCACTTTTTTTAATATTGTCTGTAATTAATGGAAATGTTATAGCAAATATTATACCAATAATTATTATAACTGCCATTAATTCTACTAATGTAAAACCACGTTTCATATTATACCTACTCTCTTATAATATTATAACAAAGACTATTTTTTTTTACAATATAAAACACATAGAAACTATGTGCTTATTTTGTTTGTTCTATCCATGACTTTAACATATCAAGTGGCATATATCCCATTTTTTTAGAAATCATTTTACCATTTTTAAATATCATAAGTGTTGGAACACTCATGATAGCATATTTTTTACAAGTTTCTCCAGCCTCATCTACATCTACTTTTACAATATCTACATTTTCTAATTGTTCTAAAACTGGAGAAAGCATTTTACATGGACCACACCAAGTTGCAAAAAAATCAACTAAAACAAACTGTTTATTTGTTAATTCATCAAAATTTTTATCATTCGCTATCGTTATCATTTATTCACCCTATATTTATCTAATATTTCTATTAGCCTTTCTTGATCTTTTACTTTTATTTTCCCTTTTCCTATTAATTTATCTACTGACTCAATACTTACTATATCATACTTTAAAAATAAATCTAATGTATCTAAATTAAACTCATCAGAACTAGTACTTGAGTTATATTCATCTTTTAACTTAATAAATTCTTCCATAACTTTTGTAGTATTAACTGCAAAATTATTTAGAATAGGTGTGTTATTTAATATTATAGGTTTAAGTTTAGAATCATTTAAAAAGTCTATATTAAAAACAGGTAAAGATACTATATATAAAATAATAAATACAATTACATAATTTTGTACTATTCCAACAGCAGCACCACCTATTTTAGAAGGTAAACTTAAAACTACGGTTGCTGAAAGTACTTTTTCAAATAATGAAGTTACTACAAGTAAAACTTTTACTATAACAATAAATACAACAAGTAAAAGTAAAAATGCAATCAATTCATATAATGCAATATTTAAAACTGTCATTCCTTTAAAAATTCCATCAAAATTAAAAAATGGTAAATTATTGTAAAATAAACTTGCTAATTCATTTTTAAGTAAAAATGCAAGTATTACAGATATTATAAATCCACCTGCTTTTACTACTGATTTTGTAAAACCTCTTAAAAATCCCAAAACTGCACCCAATACTATTATAGCTAGTATGACAATATCTACTACACTCATAAACTACCTCCTATTAAATTATATTACAAATATTGAAAAAAATAAAGCAATTTGCTAAAATAAGTATATGGAGGATAATTATGACTATAACTTTAAAGGTAAGTGAAAATACTAAACAAAAAATGATTGAATATTTTGAGGATAAAAAAAGGCCTAAAACGCCACAGTATGCTGTTTTTCAAGCAGATGAGGCTGATACCGTTGTAACTTTATATGAATCTGGAAAAGCTGTTTTTCAAGGTATTTCTGCTGATATTGATGCAAATATGTGGAGTGAAGTTGAAAAGCATTTAAATCCTACTAAAAAATTAGAAGTAAATAATAGTGAAGATAAGAAAAAAGAAAAAAAAATAGATAAAATAAATCCTCAAATATATAATTCTAATTCAATCGGTTCTGATGAAGTTGGAACAGGTGATTATTTTGGACCAATTGTTGTAACTGCTACATATGTTTCAAAAGAAAATATACCTTTTTTAGAAGAACTTGGTGTAAAAGATTCTAAAAAATTGACTGATGAAAAAATAATAGAAATTGTTCCAAAATTAATTAAAGTTATTCCTTATGAAAGTATTATTCTTTCTAATAAAGAATACAATCTAAAATATAGTTCCGATATTAATATGAACAAAATAAAATCCATTATGCATAACAAAGTTTTATCCATTCTTAAAAATAAAATAAATAATTATGATTATATAGTAGTTGATGAATTCGCTAAACCATATGTTTATTTTAATTATTTAAAAGATTCTAATAATGTTGTTAAAAACATAACATTCATGACAAAAGCAGAAGATAAATGTTTAAGTGTTGCTTGTGCTTCTATTATAAGTAGATATATATTTTTACATGAATTTGATAAATTAGGAAAAAATATTGATATGGTTTTAGTAAAAGGTGCAAGTGATAAAGTAGATGAAGTAGGTATTGAAATTGTTAAAAAATATGGTTTTGATAAACTTAATGAAATAGCTAAATTAAATTTTAAAAATACTAATAAAATAAAAGAGATATACGAAAAAGATTGTTAATTTAACAATCTTTTATTCTATACCTAATTTTTCTTTTAGTAATTGTTCATATTTATTTTGTAGTAAATATATTTCTTTACTGCTCATAAATAATATTACTGCATTCTCATACTCTAAAAGTTTTTCTTCCATACCTTGTTCTATATATTCACCATTATTAAGCTTATCTATTATTGTATAAGGTGTAACATTTGGATAGTCATTAGGATCTTCTCTATCATAATTTATATCCATAACATAAGCTTTATCAGCTAAATTAAGAGCGGTTGCAAAATCATCTGCAAATTGTTCTACTCTTGAAAAAGTATGTGCCTTAAATACTGCAATTATTTTTTTATCTGGATATTTTTGTCTTGCAGCCTTAATAGTAACTTTCACTTCTGTTGGGTGATGTGCATAGTCATCAATTGTTACTATATCACCTATTACTTTTTCTTTAAATCTTCTCTCTGCCCCTTCAAATGTTTTTAATGATTTAGAAACATCTTTTGATTCCATTCTTTCATAATAACATACTGCTATTGCAGCAAGTGCATTTAAAAGCATGTGCTTTCCAAATAAAGGTAAATCAAAATGTCCATAATATTCATCTTCTATAAATACATCAAATTCTGTACCATCATTTCTATATTCTATGTTTCTAGCTTGTATATCATTATCTTCTTCAATACCATAATAATAAATTTGTGGATTTACTTGTAATGTATGTGTATATGGATCATCTCCACAAACTATTGCCATTTTTGATGCTTTGTTTGCAAATTCATTATAAGCATCTATAATATCATCTATACCTTTAAAATAGTCTGTATGGTCTACATCTATATTCGTTATTATTACATATTCTGGGTCATAGGCTAAAAAATGTCTTCTATATTCACAAGATTCTAATATAAATTTTTTACTTTCTTTGTTAGCCCTACCTACTCCATCACCTATTATATAGCTACATCCAACTGTATCTGTAAATATTTTACTAAGCATTGCAGTAGTTGTTGTTTTTCCATGACATCCGGCAACACATATTGTTTCAAATTTTTTTGTTAAAAGTCCTAACATTTCTTGATACTCATATATATCAAGTCCAAGAGAGGATGCTTTGATTAATTCTGGATGAGTATCTATCTTTAATGCTGGAGAATATACAACTATTGTATTTTCGTCCATTTCATCATTAGGACCTGTATATATTTTAATACCTCTTTCAACTAATTTATCTTCTGTAAATCTATGTTCTTTTGCATCATCATACCCTATTACTTCATATCCTAAATCATTTAAAAATAATGCTAAAGCACTCATTCCAGCGCCCTTTACTCCTGCTAAATAATATTTCATACTTACACACTCCTATTATAATTATATTAAAAATGTAGCATAATTAACCTTGTTATTTTCTATATAAAGTATATAATTTTTTTTATATTGATGTCAATAAAATATTAACTTTTTAATACAATATTATGTCTTATCTTAAATATATAGTTTAATTATAATGTAAAATAAAACTCTATTCGTTAAATAGAGTTTTCAAAACATTTTCACTCAGGATCATTTATTACTCGCACCACCTGTAAGCGAGAAACATTGTCGATTGAGATCATTTATTACTCGCACCACTCGTAAGCGAGAAACATTTTCTTATCAATGCACTCTTTCAAATTCAATTGCAATATACTATACTTTTCTTTAAAAGTAAATACTTTATAGATGATTTTATAAATTTTAACTTAAAGTCATATTTATTTTTTTGAAGTTTCTAATTCTTCTAGCATTATTTTTCTGATTAAATCTATATTTGGGAAAAATAAATTAGTTCCTTGTTTTTTTAAAGCCAGTAAAGAATTAAAATTAAATAATATTTCATTTCTTAAGTTATCTGATACTTTAACTGGTACCCCATTTTTGGTATGTGGATGATCTATATATTTTTCCAATGTTGGAAATGCATTTTGTAATAATATTGCTACTTCTTTTGATACTATTTTACCAATCATGATTGACTTACAACTACCATATTTCCTAATTTTTTGTTCAATAATAGGCTTATATTTTGACACCTTACTACTTAATGGAATAAACCATAATATATTTTCATCCTTAATAGTAAAATAAGTAGGTCTAGATTTTCCATTTTCATGATTTATCATTAATCCTTTATCATTTATTTTATCAAAAAACTCATCTTTAATATGATAAATATATCCTGTTTCAACTTTCATTTCTTACCTCCAAATATAATATACCACAAATAAAAAGAAAACCCTATCAGTTAGATAAAGTTTTCAAAACATTTTCTATCGGGATCATTTATAACTCGCACCACCCGTAAGCGACTAACATTTCACGATTTGAATCATTTATACCCCGCACCATCAATAAGCGGCTAACATTTTCTTATTAATGCACTCTTTCAAATGCAATAATAATATACTATAATCTACTTTAAAAGTCAATACTTTATAAGTAGATTTTGCAAGCAATGCTTGCAATAATATTATATGTAAAAATAATATTCTTATTTAAACATTATATAAATATCATTTTTATTTAAAAGCCACTTCTTTTAAATAATTTTTCTAAATCATAATTTGAATAAAAAATTACTGTAGGTCTTCCATGTGGACAATTAAATGGATTATCACATTTCCTTAAATCATTTATTAAATTTTCCATTTCCTCAATTGTAATATTCATATTTGCTTTTATTGACATTTTACAACTTAACATAGTTGCAATTTTTTCATTAAATTTTGTTATTGAAAAATCTTTTTCTTTTTGCAAAACAACTTCAATTATTTTTCTTGTTTGTTCTTGTTCATAATTTTTAAGTAACCAAGTTGGATGTGATTTTATAATTACTGAATTTATGCCAAATTCTTCAATATTAAAACCTATACTTCTTAAATAATCTAAATTTTCTTTTAAAATTATAAACTCATTATTTGAAAATTCTAAAGTCATAGGAACTAATAAGTCTATAGAACTGTTATTTGGATTCCCTAATTTTTCTTTATATATTTCATAGTTAATTCTTTCTTTTGCAGCATGTTGATCTATTATATACATACCTTCATCATTTTGACATATTATATATGTTCCATGAACTAATCCAACAGGATATAATTCAGGTAATCTTTTTGATTTTTCTTTTACATCTTCTATTTCTTTTTGTAAATCTTCATTTACAAATAGTTTTTCTTCTACTTTTGAATATTCATTTTCTTCTTCTTTTACTTCAAAATTGATTGGTTCTTGTTTTACTCTATCTAAATCTAATTTAATCTTTTCATATACTTTTTTAGGTTCTATTTTAATTTCTTCTTCTATATGTGGTATTAAATTTTTTTTATGAAGTTTTTCTTTTATCATATTTGAAATTAAATTACAAAGTTCTTCTAATTTAGAAAATTTTATATCCATTTTTGTTGGGTGTATATTTACATCTACTAATATTGGATCAACTGTTATATTAAGTACAACTATTGGATATCTATTATCTGGTTTAAATGAATGATAACTGTCATTTATAACTTTATTAAGTTCTGCATTTCTAACTATTCTATTATTTACTAGTGTAATCATGTTATTTCTACTAGAACGATGTACTTCAGGAAGACTTATATAACCGTCTACTATATAATCAGCATCTTCTGCATGTACTTGCATCATTTTTTTAGCTACATCTATTCCATATATATCTTTTATAGTTTTGAGTAAATTATTAGAACCATCAGTATTTAATATAACATTTCCATTATTAGTTAAAATAAATCTTATATCAGGGTGTGATAAAGAAAGTTTATTAATATATTCTGTTACATTTGCAAGTTCCGTATATAAACTTTTCATATGTTTTAAACGAGCGGGTGTATTGTAAAATAAATTTTTAACAGATATTGAAGTACCTTTTTTTGAATCAGAAGATTTAACTTCTTCTATTTTTCCACCATTTACTATAACTGTAGTACCTACCCCACCTGTTGAAGTTTTAAGTGTTACATTACTTACACTGCATATTGCAGCCAATGCTTCTCCTCTAAAACCTAAAGTTTCTATATGGTACAAATCATCTTCTTCTTTTATTTTACTTGTAGCATGTCTTGAAAAGGCTAAAACAGCATCTTCTTTATCCATACCTTTTCCATTATCTGTTACTTTTATTTCTTTAGTACCAGACTCTTGTAATTCTACTTTTATTTCAGAAGAATTTGCATCTATACTATTTTCAACTAATTCTTTTACTACGGATGAACATCTTTCAACAACTTCTCCTGCTGCAATTTTGTTAGCAAGTAGTTCATCCATTACTTTTATAACTGACATAACTCACCTACTTTGTACATTCTCTTTCTTCATAAACATATTTATATTGTTTACAATTAGAACCACATGTAATTATTATACAACCATTCATTTCTTTGTTATTTCTTGAATCAATTATTGCTTTGTTTTCTATATTACCGCTTTTTTTTAAATTTTCTAATGATAATTCATAAGTAGTATCGTTATCTTCAGGTAATAATTCTACATGTTCTAATGCCCAATTTTCTGCAGAAGATATTATATTTTTAACTTGTGTTTTATATGAATTTTCTTTGGATTGATTAATAATTGAAGTTACTCCACCATATGTTATTATACTTAAAAGTCCAACTAACATTATTACAGCCAACAATTCTATTAATGTAAATCCTTTCATAACTACCTCCATTATAATTTTAACACGATTTATACATTTTAACTATATATTATTCAAAAATTCTTTTAGTTTTTGAGCTGTTCCTATAGGAATTATTTTTCCAAGTTCTTCTACATCTGCATCTTTTATTTTAGAAATTGTTTTATATTTTTTTAAAATTAGATTTCTTCTTTTTTCTCCTATTCCTTCAACACTATCTAAAAGTGTCGATAATGAACCTTTACTTCTTATTTGTTTATGATAGTTAATTGTAAAATTATGTACTTCATCTTGCATTCTTTCTAAGTAATAAAATAAATTACTTTTTTTATCTATTTTTATTTCCTCTATAGGATTGTTTGCAAGTAAAGCAGAAGTTGAGTGTTTATCATCTTTTTTTAGTCCAATAACAGGTATATTTAGATTTAGTGAATTTATTATTTCCCTTGCAACATGTATTTGTCCTATACCACCATCTACTATTATTAAATCTGGTCTTTCTAAATTATCTTTTAAAACTCTAAAATATCTTCTATATATTACTTCTCTCATAGTATTATAATCATCATTTTTATCAAAGCTTATTTTAAATTTTCTATAGTCATTTTTACTTGGTACTCCATTTTTATATACTACCATTCCTGATACATTGTAATTTCCAAAAAGATTTGAGTTATCGAATAATTCTATTCTATCTAATTTTTCTAGTTTAAGTATATTTTTTAATTCTTCGTTAGCCATATATGTTTTTTGTTCATTTTTTTCTATTAAGTCAAATTCTTCTTTTAAAGCAATTTGTGCATTTTCATTTGCCATTTCAATTAATCTTTGTTTTTCTCCTTTTTGTGGTACTCTTACATTTATATTTAAAAATGATTGTAATAAGTTTTGGTCTACTTCTTTTGGTACTAATATTTCTTTAGGCAGTACAATACCATTTTGATAGAAATTAGCTATATATCTAGTTAATTCTTCTTCTACTTCATCTATAAGTGGAAATATTGATTTATGTCTTTCAAGTATTTTGCCACTTCTTATAAAAAATACTTGTATACTTATATATCCTTTATCAACAAAAAATCCGAATAAATCTCTATCAATATTATCTTTTATTTCAACTTTTTGTTTTTTAAGTGTAATACTTATATAATCTAGTAATTCTTTTAATTCTAAGGCTTTTTCATATCTTAAATTTTTACTTTCTTCTTCCATTTCTGTTTTTATTTTTTTTATTACTTCTGTATCATCGCCTTTTAAAAATTTTATTATGTTTGTTTTCATTTCATCTATTACTTTACTATCTATCTTATTTGTACAATATCCTAAACATTGATTTATATGATAATAAAGGCAAGGCTTTTTATTATATGTTTTACATTTTCTAAGTGGATATAATCTATTTAAAAGTTCTACTGTTTTTTTTGCAGCATATACATTTGGATATGGTCCATACAAATTGTTATGATTTTTTCTTTTATTGATGCTTCTAACTACTAATAATCTAGGTACTTTATCATTAGTAAGTTCTATATAAGGATAACTTTTATCATCTCTTAATAATATGTTATATTTAGGATCATATTTTTTTATTAAATTTAATTCTAATATTAATGATTCTGTTTCACTACCTACAACTATATATTCAAAGTCTACTATTTCACTTACTAATTTTGCAGTTTTACCTGTATGTGTTCCTCTAAAATATGAACTAAGTCTATTTTTTAATTTTTTTGCTTTACCTACATATATTATTACATTATCTTTATTTTTCATTAAGTAACAACCAGGTTTATTTGGAACTAATGATAATTTTTCCTTAATCATAGACATCACCCATATATAATTATATATTAAAATTAACAAAATAAAAAGGCATTATTGCCCTTTAGTTATATTTAATAAAAGAAAGACAATGCAATTAATGCATCGTCTTAGATAGTGTTATTTGCCTTGATGCGACGCTAACACATAGCGCTTACCAAAATAAATTGTAAATCAAAAGATTTACGGCGCATTACAAGGACTTACTGCTAACACTAACATTATATTATGCAAAAAATGTAAAGTCAATACATAATTTAAATTTTTTTTAATATTTTTTCCCAATTTTTTTTAATATTTTTTCCCAATTTTTTTACAATGGAAATTTAAATTGACACTTTATATATCCTTCTTTTATCATATTTTCGATTTCATCTTTATAACAATCTTTTGAAATTAAATTGCAGTAATATATATTTGAAAAAACATCTGCTAACTGTATCAATTTTGTATTTTCTGATTGGCAATATTGTACAAAAAAACTATTTTGAATACTATTTCCTGTAACAAGTTCTGTATTCAAATATTCTGGAAGTGCAGATATAGCACCAGTTCTTATATTTCTTTCATCTATAAAGAGATAATTATCTGACTTAGGAATAAAATCAGATTTAGTAAAATGTTCAATACTTAATTTCATTAGATAATTAAAAGCTCTAGAAGTATTTTGGTAAAAGTTAGATTCAACTCTATTATTGTCACAGTAAATATAAAAAAGTTTAAAAAGATTATTTTTACAAAAATAGTTTATAAATTTTCTTTTCATATCTGATGTAAGACAACTCCCTTTTAATTCCTTAAACTTTCCATTATTATAAAACATTTTACCATTTTTATCCATATTCCTTAATTCTTCTATATTACTACTTATAAATCGCTTATATACTTTTGTAAGTCTATCTTTATTAATAGGATATAAAATGCAAATTATAAAAAATTTATTCTTGTAATAATTAATATTTTTTTTTGCCATACTACCTGACTCATCTACATAAAAAATACTAATATATATCACCACCTACTGAAAAAAAAACACTAACACAAAACTTAATAAAGCCTGTACTAGCGCCTCTCGTTTACATTATACTACAAAATTTGCAATTCTGTAAATAAAATTTAAATTAAAAATAATAATATTTTATTTCACATTATCAAAATTACTTCTTGCAATAAATTTAATTTAATTTAATTTAATTTAATTTAATAAAATATTATTACTTATCATTATTTTTATTTGCTTTTCTTAACAAAATTATATGAATCCCTACACATTTCTTCTATTCCTTTAGTTGTCTTAAATCCTAACTTGTCTAAAGCATAACTTGTATCAGCAAAACATGCACCTATATCACCAGGTCTTCTACCTACAATTTTATAATTAACATCAACATTATTTACTTTAGAAAAAGTATTTACAAGTTCTAAAACACTATATCCTCTACCTGTTCCAAGATTATATGCATCACAACCTGTTTCTTTTAATATTTTTTCTAATGCTTTTACATGTCCATTAGCCAAATCAACAACATGTATATAGTCTCTTACACCTGTACCATCTATAGTATCATAGTCATTTCCAAATACATTTAAACAATCTAACTCTTTATTAGCAACTTTTACTATATAAGGCATTAAATTATTTGGAATATCATTTGGATTTTCACCAATTAAACCTGATTCATGTGCTCCTATTGGATTAAAATATCTAAGTATAGCTATACTCCAAGAATTATCTGATTTATATAAATCTCTTAAAATACCTTCTATAACTAATTTTGTTGTTCCATAAGGATTTGTTGTTGATAATGGAAAATCTTCTTTTATTGGTAATTTTTCAGGTTTTCCATATACAGTTGCACTTGAAGAAAATGCAATTTTTTTAACATTATGTTCATTCATAGTTTCTAATAAAGTTAATGTTGAATCTATATTATTTCTATAATACATAAGTGGTTTTGATACTGATTCACCTACTGCTTTATATCCAGCGAAATGAATTACAGCATCTATTTTATTTTCATCAAATATTTTATTTAATGTTTGTTTACAACAAACATTTCCTTCATAAAATTTAAAATCTTTTTTTGTAATTTCCTTTATTTTATCTACTACTTCTTTTTTGGAATTAGAAAAATCATCTATTCCTACTACATCATAGTTATTATTTAATAATTCAACTACAGTATGACTTCCTATATAACCTGTTGCCCCTGTTACTAATATTTTCATATATACCTCCATTTTATTAATACTTTTTTAACAAATTGATTATATTTTATCCTTCAAATTATGTACCTCATCTAATCTATCTTTTTTACCAATAATTAATACATTATCAGAATCTATGCAAAAAATATTTTCAATATCCAATAATATTATTTTTTTATTATTACCATAAATTATATTATTCTTTGAATCAATAATTTTGACATCACCTTTAAACACATTATTATTGCTATCTTTAGGTAAATATCTTTCCAATGAATTCCATGTACCAATATCATCCCAACCTATATTTGTTGGAATTGTATATATATTATTTGATTTTTCCATTATTGCATAATCAATAGATATTTTTGTACATTTTTCATAATTTAAATTTAAAATATTATAGTAATTGTCATCTCTGTAATCTGGCAATTCACTCAATAATTCATATTCATGAGGCGTATTTTCTTTAAATTCATTTAATATAGCAGTTGTATTAAAAATAAACATTCCAGCATTCCATAGATATTCTTCACTTTCATAATAACTTTTTGCTAATTCGTAATTTGGTTTTTCAACAAATCGTGAAACCTTTAAAACCTTACAATTACCCCTTTCATATTTTATGTATCCATAACCAGTTTCTGGCCTTGATGGTTCTATTCCAATTGTTACTATGGCATCTTTCTTTTCAGAAATGAATTTATTAGCAAGTTTTATATCTTCTATAAATTTACTTTCATTTTTTATATAACTATCAGATGATATACATACAACATTCGCTTCTTTATAAACTTTTTTTATATATAAAGCTGATAATAATATACATGGTGCGGTATTTTTTGAACAAGGTTCAACTATAATATTAAAATCATCTATACCAACTATTTGTTCTTTTACAGAAGCAATATACCTTGAATTTGTTACAATAAATATATTCTCTTTAGGAATTAATTTATTAATTCTGTCATATGTCATTTGTAACATTGTTTTATCATTAATTAATGATAAAAATTGTTTTGGTCTTTCAAGTGTTGATTGTGGCCAAAATCTTGAACCAATACCTCCAGCCATTATTAAAGCACATAACATATTACTTCTCCTCTTCCTTAATAAAAGAAGGTTTACCTTTTACATATTTAAAAAATCCAAATGAATATATTATTCTTTTAAAACGTGCTTTGTTAAATTCCTTAAATAACCTATAAACACCTTCTAATCCCATTTTACTTACTTTTTCTGGTGCTCTTTTAACTTTTCCAGAAACAAAATCAACAGTTCCCCCACTACCTATAGCAAATTTAACACCACATTTTGTCAATTCATCTAAATTATCGTTCATAAAAAATTCTTGTTTTGGTGCTCCAAATCCAACAAAAATTATATCAGGTTTTGATTTTTTGATATGAGACATGCAATCTTTAACAAATTTTTCAGAAAAAGGATAATCTTCATATGATGGAGAATATCCATCTACTTCGATCCCATATTTTTCCTTTACATTCTTTACTGCCTGCTTATTTGAATCTTCTTTTCCACCTAGAAAATATATCTTCATATTATTTTTTTTAGCATATTCACAAAAATCATAAACTATTTCACTACCTGATAGTTTTTCTACTTGTTTAAATCTTTTATCAACAAGTCTAGCTATTTTCAATGGAACTTGTCCATCTATTGTTGCATAATTTCTATTAACAAAATCAAATAATTTTTTATTAGTATTAGCTAATCTAATTATCTGTGCATTTAAAGTTACTATGCATTTTGTTTTATTAGAATCTATTTCAAATAATTCTTTTTTATTTGTAAGATTAATATTTAAATTACAATATTTCATAATAAATCACAATGAAATTTTATTTCATTACTTCTCCTCTCCTAAAATAGTAATACTATTAGTACCTATGGCACAATTTAATTATACCAAAAAAAGAATATAAATCAAATATATTCTTACATACTATTAATTAATTTTCATTAACTTATTGTTATCTTATAAACTATTGCTTATAATTTTGTAATATTCAAATATACTTGAATCGATATTTTAAAAATAAATTAAAATACTTGTAATAAAAGAAATGAAAAACATACTATAAAAAATAGTAATACTATAATCAAAATATTATTTTTTCTTTTTTTAAATTTTAAAATTTTTTCATTCCATAAGACTATTTTTTTATTTACTACCATATAACTTTCTTTTGCCAATTTTGCAAGCGGCTTATCTTTTAACGAGTCAGTATAAAATTCAAAAATTTTAACATCAGAATAATTTTGATTTAATCTTTTAATTTTTTCATCTCCGCTACAATTATTACCAGTAATAATACCTGTTCTTACATTCATTCTAGTACCTATGATTTTGCAATTATATTTTATTGCTATAGGACTAACTAAAAATTCTGGAGAAGCAGTTATAATAATATTATTAATTCTGTTTCTTAAAATAGCATCCATTTCATTATTTATTTTATAAACATGTTGTACCCAAAAAACTTCTATAAGTTCATCTGGATTTTTTAATTTTTTCAAAAACGAAAAAAATATTTGTTTATATTTCTTAGTAGAAATAACTTTGATTAGATACAATGGAGTAGAGAATAATATTTTTAATAAACAAATTATTCCAACCTTACCTTTTTTTAAACAAAATAGGAAAAAATCTAATGAACTATCACCATCATAAATAGTGCCATCAAAATCATACACATTCATATTAGCACACCATCAATATCAATAATAAAATGCCATATAAGAAGCATAAAATTAATAAGCTTTTATCCTGATATAAAATAGTAGTAGGATCACCTTCATCACTATTTTCAATTTTTAAACAATACTTCATAAAAATAATCATAATTAATGGTATAGTTACAATTAAATATTTTATATTTTGTAAAATAACCCATAATGAATAAAATACTAAAGTCAAAGTTAAACATATATATTGAAATTTATCTAAAAAATTTTCACTATATTCTTCTAAAACTTTACGAGATTTTTTACTTTGTTTAATTTCCTTCTTTCTCTTACCTAAACCTAGAAATAACGATGCACTTAAAATAGTTAAAAATAGCCAATCAGAAACTTCAACATTTATTATTGATGCTCCATAATATATCCTTATAACAAATCCTAAAGCTAAAATAAAAATATCTACTATTGGCACATTTTTTAATCCAAAACTATATAAAACATTGATTACAAGATAAGCTATTAACCACAACAAAGAAAAATTTATAAATGATTTGTTTATAATACTATTAATTATAATACTTGTTATTATAATTAACAAAGCAATATATATTGCTTCAGATTTTTTTATTTCACCACTAGGTAAGGGCCTTTTACATTTTCTCGGATGCAACTTATCTTTTTCAATATCTTGAATATCATTAATTATATAAATAAATGATGTTAAAAATGAAAATGACAAAAAACCTAAGATTACTTTAAAAACATTTTGAGAGGTCAAAATATGAGCAGTCAACATTGGAATAAATATCAAAAAATTTTTTATCCAATGATTAATTCTTATTAATTGAAAATATTTTTTCACATTATTCCTCCTTTACAAAAATCTTAAGATTAGGATAGCTATACATCGTATATCCATCTAATATTTCATCTGGTTTAATTACTTTCATATTTTTATGTATATCATATATATCATAAGCCATGCCATCAAAAGTTGAATCATTAAGATATGAAGAGGTATCAACTAATAACATTTTATCTTCATTTATATTTTTGATAATAGATCTAGTTGTATTTATAACATTTCTTTGATGAATGATTTCACTTAATGAATAATTTGCTATTAAGTAAGAATTAAATATCAAAGCTATGATCATTAATAAAGGAGCAATTTTTGTTATTTTATCTTTTTTTAAATTTAAAAGCATTAATATCACTAATATTGGAATCAAATAGAATTGTGGAAAATACCTTGCCCACCAACTTTCTTTCAATATAGCTATAACTATAAACATGCAAAATATAGTTAATAAATAATTAGTGCAATTTTTCCTTTCTTTATAATTTTTAAACAATGCATATATTCCAAATGCTAAACTAAGAATTAATATTCCTCCAAACAAAACCCCATATCCACCAACTCTTGTATCTGGTGTTCTAAAATTTTCTAGTTCACTTGATTCAAAAGTAAATGGTACTTTTATTCTATACGAATAATTAATTCTATTATAAGTATAAGAGAAATTAGATATTACGAATCGTTTAAATCTATTCATTTTATATAATTCTGTAGGTGTTGTAGATTCCATTATATCTACATTTCCCTTACCATAAAGTGGGTAAAAAGGATGACCATGTTCAACAAAATTTTTAGGATATGTTGAAAGTCCAATTACCCCTAAACTCACTACTAAACCGATTACTGTTACAATAGTCAATAATTTTAAATTGTTTTTACGTTGCTTTTTACTTATTAATATATACATGTAAAACACAAATGAATATATACCTGCATATGCAAAACCAGTAAACTTTATATTAATTAAAATACATAATATCAAAAAATATAGTAAATACTTTTCAAATATAATTTCCTTTTTACTATCCGTAATCATGAATAGCGCAATTATTAGCATAATTACAAAATTTCCCAATAATCCATCATTATAATAGGTAGAAATTTGACATAACATAACTGGATTTAATGCCAGCAAGCAAGACAATATAAAGCTATATCCTTTTTTTATTTTGTCATTCAAAAAACTAAAAGAAATTAAAAATGTAGATATAATAGAAAGTAATAATATACTTTTTCCACTTTCTATATTATTAGTAATTTTGTACATATTTGCTGCATAAATCCAATACCCTTTTGCATAATGATTATCCCATATTGAATGTGTATTTTGAAGAACTAAAGGATTTTCTTCACTTTCATTAAAATCTTCTATATTTTCATATAAAGGATTCCATCCGTTTTTTAATTCTCCAACAGCAACTTTATGATATGAACTTCCATCCCAGGATGTATCATAAATTTTTCCTGATATATAATTACAAGCTATTATTAGAAATAAAAATATAATAATATACTTAATTATATCCTTTAAATCATATTCCCTTTTTTTCATTAAAATAAAATATTCAAATGTTGTTATTAATATAGCTAAAATGGTATTCCAAACATTTATAGATATTTTAAAAATAAAAAGAAATGTTGAAACAAATAATATATTAAAAATAAATAACAATATTGATATCCCTAAATGCAATATTTTTTTATTATTCATACATGTATCACTCCTTGTATTATTTATATAATAGCACTAATTTAATATATAATAGCACTAATTTAATAAATTCTTAAATTATTTTTTTCCAAATTTTTATTATTTTATCTTTATAAAATTGTTCTGATTTTTTTACTGCTTCTTTAGAAAATGTTTTTTTTAAATCATTACTACACATTAAATTCTCTAATAATTTAATGTAATTTTTTTCATCTCTATTTTTAATTACATATCCGTTTTTTTCATTTTCAATAATATCACATACACCACTATCCGTCTCATATGCAATACATGGAAGTCCATAACTCATAGCCTCAAGCAAAACCATTGGTAATCCTTCACTAACTGATGCCATTAAAAATATACTTGATTTCAACATATATTTTTCAATTTCAGCTTTGTTTTTATAACCTGTTAAAATAACTTTATCAGATAAATTAAGTTCATTAATTTGATTTTGTAAATTAGCATATTCTTCACCATCACCAATTATATATAATTTAAAATCTATTTTTAAGTTTGAAACTATATTTATTAATTCATTATTTCTTTTGCCATAATCTAATCTACTAATAGTTATTAGATTATTACTTATTAAATTAGATTTTTTAACTGGCAAATCAACTAGCATATTTGGAACAACAACAATCTTTGTATGCTTATTTTTTAATAAAAATTTCTCATAATCCTTTTTTAACCCTTCAGTCAAAGCAAATAAATAATCAATATTATAATACTTTGTTGATAAAATTTTTATATATTTTTTATCATTATTATGATGATGATGTTCTTGTGCTATTTTAAGAGTTTCACTTTTTCCATATTTACTTAAAATCGTACTAAACTCATAGCGAGTAGAAATGATAACATCAGCAGAACTATTTTTAATTTCTTTTTTTAAAAAAAGTTTTTTATTTTTCAAAATATTAATTGATTTTATGCCTTCTTTTAAAATTGAAAAAATTTTTTTGTTCTTTAATGCCAGTAAAAATTCTTTTTTATTAGGCTCTCCATTGTATAAATACTTAATCTTTACTTTTTTATTAATTCGATTTTCTTGGTTATTTTTCAAATTATAAAAAGAAACTATTTCAACATCATACTCATTAGATAAAGCATTTACAGTATTTATAGTTGCTGTTTCTATTCCACCATATCCTAAATGAAGTAATAAAAATGTTAATTTTTTCATTTTTCATGCACCCTTTACTTTAAAAATAAATTTTATTAAATTATACTTTCTATACTTAAGCAACTGATATATTATTTTTTTATTTTTACTCAATAAATAATAATAGTCACTCTTTAAATTAAATGTCTTATAAAAATAATCTATAAGGGGTTTTAAATTTTTTTCTAATTGTCTTTTATCACTATTTATAATGATTCTCACTGAAGCTGAGATGAAAATATGATCGATTGCTAAAAAATTTATTTCTTCTTTAAATTCATCATATAAATTATTTTCCTTATAATAGTTAATTATGTCGTCAAAGGCATCAATAATTTGATAGTTTTTAGATATATTTTTATTGTTCATAATTGAATTTTCATGAGTAACATAGTAATATAATGGTTCATCTATAAAAGTTATTTTTTTACACAATAAATACAATTTTATAGATACTCTCATATCTTCATACCATTTATCTAATTCAAATTCAAAATAATTAAATAAACTTTTTTTAATTAACTTATTCCAATTAGCAGGTCTATTAAAAATAATCTTTTTATTTTCATATATATTTGTATTACCAATGAAATTATTTGAATATCTAACAATCTTATTGTTTTTTTCAAAAACATCATATACATTACAAATAACCATATCAGAATTTTCTTTGTAGGCTACATCATACATTTTCTCTATCATATTTATATTTACATAATCATCAGAATCAATAAATAGTACATACTCTCCAGAAGCATGTCTTAATCCAAAATTTTTTGCACTTGAAACACCACCATTTTCTTTTACGAATGCTTTTATTAATTTTGGATACTTATTTTTATATTCATCAATAATTTGTTGGCTATTATCTGGACTTCCATCATTTACAATTATAATTTCAATATCTTTAAAAGTTTGATTTACTAATGAATCTAAACAACGATTTAAGTATTTTTCAACATTATATACTGGGACTATAATACTAATCTTTATTTTTTTCTTCATTTTCTATCTCCTCAAATAAACTTTCTAATTTCTTTATTTGATTTTCATATGTAAACTTACTTATATGTTTTTTACCATAATTAGACATTTTCTCATATAACTGCTTATCTTGAATAAATTTAATAACTGCATTAGCATATTCATCAACACTATCAGCAATTATTCCACATTTTCCATTATCAGATAATTCATACGTTCCACCAACATTTGTTGAAACAAAAGGTTTTCCAAGTGCTAAACCTTCGGCTATAACTGTTGGGAAGCCTTCACTTTTAGATGACATAACAACTATATCAGTTGCTTTAAAAAAAGGATATGGATTTTTTTGAAACCCTAAAACTTTAATATAAGATTCAAGTTCGTATTCTTTTATTCTTTCCTTTATTTTATCTTCTAAAATTCCTTTTCCTATAATCCATAATTCAAATGATAAATTTTTATTTTTTAATATTTTTGCAACATCTAACAAAAATAAAGGATTTTTATTATCATCTAATCTACCAGCAAACAGCATTGTAAACTTATTTGTTTTAATATCAATGTTTTCTTGTGACAATGAATAAATATTTTCAAAATCAAATGAATTGTTAATAACACATGTTTTATCTTTATAATGAGGAAATACTGTTATTATTGAATTATATGTATTTTGTGAAATTGCAACTATCCTATTAACATTTTTAAAACTATTATTTTGTAAATTCCAATTATGTTTATTTTTTTTAATATTATATACATCACCATGTACCCATGAAATAGTTTTGCAATCTTTTTTTAATAAAAAAGTAGGAATCATTGAATTAAATGAAATTTCATAATCATATTTTTTATTTCCTAAAAATTTTTTCCTCAATATAGAAGGAAAATGTTCTAATAAAATTTTTGTTATATACATTTTAATTTTTGAAGCTTTAGTAGAATCTACTATAGGCTTTAAAATATTTACTCTTTTATCTACTTTTTCTATATTTATATCAGAATGCCAATATTCTATTACATCAATTTCATATTTATCAAAATCCATTCTATTCACTAAATTTGCTAAAACCTTCTCTGCTCCTCCACCATAAGTAAATGACCATATGATAAATAAAATTTTCTTTTTTTTCACTATACTTCCTCCTTAAAACGATACTTAATTTTTAGAATTTCAAAAACTTTATTTAAAATTTCAAATAAAATTCTATTTTTAAACATAAACATTAATCCAAAATATACTATAACAGAAATTAACATTTGAATTAAAACCAAGAAAACCATGTTAATTTTTATAAATGATAACGCCTTACATACAATAAACATAATTATTGAAGCAATTAATGGTTTTAAATTATCTTTCATTATTTTGGTAACTGAAACATATTCTCTAGAATAATAAAATTGAATTATTAAAACTAAAATTTCTGAAAATAATGAAGTTATACATGCTCCATATATTCCTAAAATTGGAATTAATATAAAATTCGATAATATATTTACAACAGCACCTGTTACAGTTGCAACTGTATATTGTTTATCTTTTTTTAAAGCTAATAACAATTGTACTCCTAATATACTATTAAATGATGTAATAACTACAAGTGGGCTTATTAACAGAATAACTTTTGAAACTTCTATAAATTCTTCTCCAAGATATATTGGAACAAAACTATCTGCAATTCCTACCAAACCTAACATCATTGGAAATGCTAAAAATAAAGAAAACTCAATTGATTTATATATATATTTTTTAATTCCTTTCTTGTCCTCATTGGCTGACAAATTAGCTATTCTTGATAAAATCACATAACCCATTGATTGTAATATACTAATTATCATTTTTACAATTCTATATGAATAATCATATATGCCGACACTATCTAAAGTTGGAGTTAATACTCCTAACATAGTCTTATCAGATAACGAATAAACATAATTTGCAGATTGTGGTATAAATAATGTAAATGATTCTTTTAAATGCTTAAATGGTTTAATATTATGAATTTCTTTAATAGGTAATAAATACTTTGGTAAACATAACCACATTGAAATATTCCCAAGAAAATTACTAACACAAACAAGTACTATATATTTCCATAAATCATCTGGTGTTTTTATAAAAATAAATAAACAAATTACAAATATTATTTTAATTACAAAATTTCTTATTGTAACTAATTTGAAATTTTCAACACCATTAAAAAACCAACCAATTTCTATTGCTGAACCAATAATGGTTAAAATATTTATTATAAAATATACACTATATTCACCATTTATACAAAAAAGTAAAAGATAAATTATGCAAATTGGAATCAATAATAAAAATTTAAGTGTCAATATTTCATATGCAACTTGAGATAATTGTTTTTTATCATCTCTAACATAAGCAATTTTCCTACATCCATATAATGATGTGCCTATTGCTCCAAACACAGTGAAAAGTGTAACTATAGATTCAACAAAAGAATATACACCACTTTGAGTTACACCTAAAGTCCTAGATAGATAAGGAGTTGTTATTACAGGCAAAAATGTTACAAAAAATTGAAATAACATATTATATACAACATTACTAGTTACACTTTTCTTCATATTTTTCTCCTATCATGTCTTTAAAAATTTTCAAACTAAAAATAAGTACACACATTGGAAATATATTTCCAAAACCATGTCCTGTTATTAATGATAGTAGAAAATAACTACCAATTAAAAACAATATGTAAATTTGTTTATAATTTAAAGTTTTTCTAAATCCATTGACAACATAAGATTTTATTAAATATATTAAATAATAAATTGTGCAAAATATGAAAGGAGCAATTAAAACCATAAGACCATAAATTCCAAAATATACTACTTGTCCAATATAATCCATTTCGAGATAAGGAAAATTAGAAATATAGCCTATTCCAAAAATAATATCAGAAATTTTATTATCATTTTTATTAAGAACATCTTGATATATAATAGTTTTAAATTTTCTAAAATTAATTCTTTCATTTTGTGGTAAGGTTACTACATATTTCCAAAAATCAATATTATCTTGAACAGGATATAAATTGATATATTCAACATGAATACCCAAATTAGATCTGTATTTTATCAATTCCCTGACAAATATTTTTTCTTCCATTTTGGTTAATTTTTCCTTATTGGCTAAAGTAAATATATCATATTTTTTACTATTTGTATTTTCATCAATGATTTCATCATCAATGATTTCATCATAATTTTCGTTAGAATCAATAATAGTTTCAGATTGTGACTCATTTGCAATATACTTTTGTGTTTTATAATATACAGGCGAATTAATAAATAATGGAAAATATACCATAATTAGTAATACAAAATAAGAAATAAGTTTAAAATTTATCTTTTCTTTTTTAATAATTGGTAACAATATTTCTATTAATATAGATATACCTAGTATTAAAAAAACACCTAAGCCACAAACTTTAGTTGATAACATTAACATTGCAATTATTTTAATAATTAGGCTAAAATATAAAATTTTTCTTTTTGAAAGTTTTATATTTAATATTGATATTATCAATAAACAAAATAGCATTATAGATAATTGATTTGTTGAATAAAAAAATGATTTTGTAGTATATGAATCTGCGTTTATTGCGTTTAAATTGCTAAACCAAGAAAATATATTCCCTTGAATAACATAATTTCCACTTCCATAATAGTTATACGAAGGAAAACCGATACAAAAAATATTAGATAAAACTAGTAATGCACTTATTAAAAATGAAATAAATGATAATGTTTTTATTATTTTATAACTACCTAATTTATTAAATAAAACTATCATTAATAACAATAAACATAATATATATGTTCTTAAAATATAATATATTTCAACAAAAATATTATTAGATGAGCCAGTTAATATATTTGTATTAAAATTTAATACATTTATACAATGGAATATGAAGAAAAGGGTATAAATTAAACTAATAACAGTTACTTTTATCTTATTTGATTTTATATATTTTACAATTTCATTTTTATACTTATGTAAACTTATAATTAATAAATAAAATATGCAAACAAAATTAAAAATTTCAACTAAAGAAATGTTGAATATTTCTAATTTATTTCCTAGTAAACTCCTATAGATATCAACAAATGGCTGTATAACTAAAAAAATTAATATTTGCAGTTCTATTTTATTTGAAAACTTATCTAATAAATTTTTCACTTTAATTCCTCTCTTCATCTTCAAAATCATATAAATATTCTTTTAAATTTTTTTCAATAATTTTTCCTTCCTTAACATATTCTTCTTTTTTAAATAATTGGGTATTTTTTATTGATTTACTAGGATCAAATTTCCCCTTTGGATTAATATGATCTTTTTCATTATATCCTAAAAATTTCATTATAATTTGTTTTGTTTTATCATATTTATATACCAAATCTTCAAATCTAATTCTAAGAATCTTAGAACTATTACTTATTACTTCCATCTCACGTATCATTCTATATTGCTTACAAAATTCATCTACATCACATGAAAAAGGTACAATATTATTTGTTTTAGAATAAATATATTTATTTTGTAAAAAAACATCACGTGGATCTCTTTCAACAACTATAACCTTTAAATCGTCATTAAAATAATTATCTATTCTAAAAAGATTATAAGGTAACAATAATTGATCAAATAAAATATCATTGTCAGAATCATCAAACATTTCTAAAATATCATATATATATTTTTTTGTAATAGCATAAAATTTTTCTTTTGAAGGGTATGCAAGATTCATTGTATTATATAACAAAGGTCTTTTTAATTTAACCTTGCCAAATGTTATAAATTTAACTATTTTATTTACTATAAGTTTAAAATACATTTTTAAATTAGTATTTTCTTGATAATACCAATAACTGTTTAAAGAAAAATCTGTTAATTCTTTAATATATTGTTCTGTTCTACTATAAAATTTTTCATTTATCTTATATTTGTAATTACCAACCCACCAATATTTTTTATCATAAAGTTGTTTCATTGTATTTAAAAAATTTTTAATTGCTTCGTCACTTCTTAAAATATTATTGCCATTTAATAATTTATCCTCTAAATCAAAAACACCACCAGGACAATGTAAAAAAACATATTCAAAATATCCATATTCATTGTTTACATCTTTAAATTCACTTATTAAATCGGTTACTGCTGAAGAACCAGATCCCATATAACTTACAGGTACTATTATCTTTTTCATGAAACACCTCTAAACTAGTCTTAATTAATACTATAACATTAATTTATATTATAAAAATTTTATATCTTACTATAAAGTATACCATATATACACATTAAAATAAAGTTGCAATAAAATAAGAGTGTAAAGTAGTACATATAAACTAAGCAAGTTTTTCATATATTTTTTTTATTTCTTCTTTATTTAAACTAACTGGATTATTGCTTAATCTTTGTATATTCACTGAAGAAACCAAAAGTTGTAAATCTTTCCTTTTTACTATACCTTTAATATTTAAATTTATTTCACTACAAATATTCTTAAATTTATTTATTGATTCAATATGTGAATCACAATTAAATAATATATCTAGTCTATTAAAAATATCTTTTAAATATTTTACTCCCCTTTTATCAATTATCTTATCTATATTATTAATCATATATTCCCATACATATGGTAAACATAATGCAACAGCATGTCCATGACTAATTCCATATAAAGATGTTATTTTATAACTCATTGCATGAGGTGCAGTTGTTTTACTTATATTTATAGCTCTCCCACTGTAATTCGCTGCTAACATAATATCATTATAAACACTTTTATTTTCATTAATATAATCTCTATAATTATTTAAAATTAATTGAATAGCCTTAATAGCATATTCCTTACTTTCTTCTGTTGAATTGACGCTCCAAAGTGATTCTATTCCTTGACAAAGTGCATCTAACATCGTTGATTTTTTTTGATATATTGGTAAACTTTCTAAAAATTTAGATTCCAATAATACATAAGTTGGAAGTAAGGTACTATCATCTACTGAATATTTATTTTCTTCATAATAAATTACAGCAAAATGAGTAGATTCACTGCCTGTCCCAGCAGTTGTAGGAATTGCTAAATGATTTATATCATTTTTAATAATTTCCTGTTCCAAATAATTTTTTTTATCATTTAATGTAACAAAAGCCTTTATACATTTCGCAACATCTATAGCACTACCACCACCTATAGATATTATAAAGTTACAATTATTTTTTTTGAATAAATCAATTCCTAATAATACATCTTCATATTTTGGATTTGGATTAAATTCAGTAAATATAAAAATATTTCTACTTATTTTTTTTAAATAATTTATAATAAATGAATCCATTAAAAATTTATCACATACAATAAAGATATTATTATTTTGTTCTAAATCAATTATATTAGATATTTCATCATAACTATAAATAAATTGTTGATTATTCATAAATCACCTCAAACATTACTTTGTTTTTAATTTTTCAAATTCTTCAATTTCATTTATAACTCTATTATAATCTTCTAAATTATCTATCTCATCAATATAGTGATTACTATATGATTTTGCATATATATTTATATCATTTAAAATTGTATTTAATGCATTTTCTGCATATACACCTCTATTACCTTCTTCTACAAATTTTTCAACAGCATTAGACCACGCTAATAAATCAGATTTATTTAACTTGTAAAGTGGTTGAAAAGCATAGCAATCTTGATCAAAAATATTTATTGAAACTTCTTTTAATTTACCATTTTTTATTCTTCCTTTAAAATCTTTTTCAGGTAAAGGTTTATTTTCATTTATTAAACAAGTTGAATTTTTTTCACCTATCATTTCTTCTACTAAATCTTTATTAAAAACCAAATCACCATGTAGTAACAAAAAATCATCATCAAAATTTTTTCTAGCTAAATACATAGAATATATATAGTTTGTACTATCATATAAATCATTTTGAACAAAATTAAATTTCAAATTTTGAAACTTTTTAGTTACCTCTATAAGTTGTTCTTTAAAAGGACCTGTTGTAACAACAAATTCTCTTATTCCACATTCACTTAAAATCCTAATCTGTCTTTCAAAAATTGTTTCTTTATTTTTTAATACTGCCATTGATTTATGATGCTTTTTTGTAAATTCACCCATTCGTTTACCAATACCAGAATTAAATATAATTGCTTTCATTTCTACACCTAATTTCTAAATTTTTCCATCATTGCTTTTTTATTTTCTATAGGACTAATTGTAGGTCTTCCAAGATTATCTCTAGAACCTAATTTAGTATAAATTACTAATGCTTGTAATTCACCATTTTTTAAATTATTCATATACTTTTTTATTTCTTCATTTGTTTTTGCAATATATACATTTTTAAATCCTAATGATAATAACATTTTTTGAATATCTATATTGAATGCAACAGTAGGTTGTCCCCCAACAGATTCATGTGCACCATTATTTATTAAAATATACTTAAAATTTTGTTTTGCAACTGTAGGTATTATTGCAAATGAACCCATATGCATAATAAATGAACCATCACCATCAATGCAATATATATTATTTTCACTGCCAATACTCATTCCTAGAGCTATAGAAGAAGTATGTCCCATAGAACCAACAGTTAAAAAATCATTACTATGTTTTTCTTTCCTTTTTTCTCTTATTTCAAAAAGTTCTCTTGAAGTTTTTCCTGTTGTAGAAACAATAAAATCATTTTCATTTAAACAATCTACAATTGTTTCTAAAGCTTCTTCTCTAGTTATTAAATAATTATTAATTGGTTTAGAAGATTTATATTCAGTAAATAAACCTTTTTTTACAATTAAAGCAATAGGTTTATTATTACTGCTTATATATTTATAGCAATAATCTATTTTTTCTTGATAATTTTCATCTAATATAACACACTCTATTCCCATTGTTTCAAATAATTCGATTGTAACTTTACCTTGTTTAATATGTTGAGGTTCGTCTTTAATGCCAGGCTCTCCACGCCATCCAACTATTAATAACATTGGAATACTATAAACCTCTTCATCAGCTAAAGATAGTAAAGGATTAACCGCATTTCCAATTCCAGAATTTTGCATATATACAACACCATACTTACCTGATGAAATATGATAACCTGACGCTAGAGCTACTGCATTACCTTCATTTGATGTTATAATATTATGCGTTTTATCAGATTTTTCTTTAATACAAGAACACAGATTCTTTAATAAAGAATCCGGTACCCCTGCAAAAAAATCTAAATTTTTAGTAATCAAATAATCATAAAATTTTTCAGTATCAACCATTTATTTACCTCCTGGAATTAATGTTAAAATTTCTTTAATAGGCATACAGTATTCATCTGCTTCTTTACTTCTTCCATTTTCTAAAATTGATTTTGCTGTTTTCATCATAGCTGGATATGCACTTCTAAGTAAATGATTAGCATGAATTATTATATTTGCTCCCCACTCATGTAATTCACTTTCAGTAAACTGATTATATGAAGTTGGAACAACAATTACTGGAACATTTGGATAATTTTTCCTAAATATTTTCAAAAATTCTTTAATTTCAGAGCCATCTTTTTCTTTGCTATGAATCATTATTCCATCAGCACCTGCTTCTAAATATTTTTTAGCACGAAATAATGCATCATCAATACCTTTACCTGCAATTAAACTTTCTAGACGAGCAAATATCAAAAAATCACGAGTTACTAAAGCCTGCTTACCTGCTCTAATTTTATTAGCAAAATTATCTGGATCATCAAGTGTCTGTTCTACTTCTGTACCAAAAAGTGAGTTTTTCTTTAAACCAGTTTTATCCTCTATTATTATTGCTGAAACGCCCAATCTTTCTAGTGTTTTTACATTATAAACAAAGTGTTCTACCTTTCCACCTGTATCACCATCTAAAATTATAGGTTTCGTAGTAACTTCCATTATTTCATTAATTGTATTTATTCTACTAGTTAAATCAACTAATTCAATATCAGGTTTTCCCTTAAATGTAGAATCACATAAACTACTTACCCACATAGCATCAAATTCTTTTAAATAACCTGTCTTTTCGTTTTCAACTCTTGCATTTTCAACAATCAACCCTGTTAATCCATTAGATGCTTCCATTACACTTATATAAGGTTTTAAATTTAATAATTTTTTTAGTTTACTTCTTCTATTATCAGGTGTATTTGTTAGCATTCTATATTCATGTTCTAAATCTGTGCAATTGTTACCTATAGTATAAGGAATTTCTATAAGTTTTCCATTCCATTCTTTTAAAGTATCAATAACCTTTTGTCTAATAACACTTTGTATTCCTTTTTTCCAATCGTCTCCATGAATTACATAATCAGGTTTTATTTTTTTTAAATTATTTGTATAATCCAAAGTTTCTTGCTTTACTACTTCTTTAACATGTTTCATGTTCTCAAAAATGCGCTTTCTAGTATCATAATTTAGTAATGGCATCCTTTTATAAGTTGCTATTGCTTCATCTGTTAAAAGTCCAATAATTACATCTCCATATCTTGAGCCTTCTTCTATTACATTAATATGACCATCATGAATAAAATCAGCGGACATAGCTATATATACTTTTTTATTCATTTATTATCATCCTCTCGAATTTTATTTCTAATTGTCGTATCAAAACTATATGAAGAAGTTGGTGAGTGTTGCTCTCTTTTATCTTCAGGTGGTAACTTCATATAGTCATCATAAAGATATTTTAAACAAGAATCATAATCAGCTGTACCATAAAATTTATTTTCTTCAAAATCATATTCGTTAAAATTTAAAAACCATTCCTTTGGCATTCCATACTTTGTCTTTAATGAATTTTTTTTATTTGATTTTCCAAGTGAAGGGAAAAGATATATTCTAACTCTATTTTCACTAGAATTATTACTTTTTTTTGTCATTTTATCTAATCTTTTCCATACTTTATTAGTTGGAATTTTTGACAATAATGAATACCATTTTCTTGATAATTTACTTTCACTTTTTGAAACTTTGCCAACCTCAGAATATAATATTTTTCTCAAGCAAAAGCAATAAAAATCATTAAAAACTTGACCAATTGTAGATTTTGGAATATCATCCATTGGAAAAATATCTATAAAAAATCCAGTTTTACATTTTAAGTGTTCTTGACCAACCCTAATATATTCAGTATTAGTTCGTCTTAATTTTGCATACCCCCATCTGTAATTAGGATCAGTAGTATGGTCTTGAAAATAACATATACTTGAATCTAATTCATCTGCAACTAATTTAAACTTTTCATATTCTTCTCTTAACATGGCAATATCAGCATCATCATCCCATGGTATATATCCTTTATGTCTTACTGCTCCAAGTAATGTGCCCGCAAATATTGTATATTTAATGTTATGTTTTCTACACACCCTATCAAGTTCTTTAATCATATCTAACTGCATTAATTGCATTTTTCTGAATTCTTCTTTTGTTAATTCTTTTACCTCAGTCATACTATAACCTAACTTTCTACAAATATTTCATCTAAATTTTCTTTATTATTAAATTTCTCAATAACTAAAGTTATTGCTTCACTAATTTCTTGTTCTATATATGATAAATTTTTTTCATTTTCAACAGATTTAAGAAAAGTTACTAATTCATATCTTATGCCTTCACCATCAAGTTGATAGAAATATCTTTTATTGTCATTTTGTGATTCATATCTTATCTCAAAGTAATCTGTTTTCCACCAAGGAGATGGGACATAAATATAACCTTTAGTGCCTGTAATAATAAGTTCCCCCTCTGATTTAACACCTTTTCCAACCTTTATAGAGGCAACTGCATTATTATAGTTAAAATCTACTTTCGTAAACAAATCAAAATTTATATTTTTATCTAAATAATAAGTGCTAAAATGAATTTTGTTATAATTCGTTCCTAACAACTGAAATATAGGAACTAAAGCGACAGACCCCCAAGCACACATACTATTTTGTTTTTTTGGCATATCTTCTATATTTGTCTTTAAATATTCTTCCATGCTTGTACAAGTTGCATCTACTGAGACAATTTTTCCTATTAAACCTGTTTTTACTAATAATGAGAGTCTATTAAAAGCAGTTGAATAAGCAGTCTTATTAGACTCCATTAATATTACACCATTTTCTTTAGCTTGTTTAAATAATAATAAACATTCATCTTTTTTTAAACATATTGGTGTTTCACACAAAACATGTTTTTTATTTTTAATTGCCTCATCAACAAAATTAAAATGTTCATTAGGATTAGATACTACATATACTGCATCAATATTACTTAAAAATTTATCATATTCATCATAAGAATATTTTTGTAAATTTTCGGTATCAAATTCAATAATATCATTTGTACAAATTGAAACTATTTCTAATCCATTTACAAATTTGCTTTCAGTTATATACTTTTCTGCAAGTTTAATGTTACCTACTATTCCTAATTTAAGAGTTGTTGTTTCTGAACGAAGTTTAGAACTTGAAATACCTTCCGTTCTATCTAAATACACTACATCACAATATTCTTTTAAATAATCAAATTTACCCTTCCAATCAGATCCGACAGTAAATATATCAATATTATATCTTTTAATATCATCAATTTTTTGCCCTTCATATTCTTCAACTATAATCTCATCAGCAAGTCCTGTATTTCTTACTGCTTCTATACGTTCCATTAATGATTGTTTTACATTAATTTTACCTCTTTTTTTATCAAAGTCATCTGAAGTAACTGCAACAATTAAGTAATCTCCTAATTGTTTAGCTCTTTCTAATAAACGTATATGTCCATAATGTAACAAATCATATGTTCCATAAGTAATTACTCTAGTCAATATATCACTTCCATTTTTATATTATAATAAATGCTTATCTGCCATATCTTTTAAAGCTAATATCAATTTATCATTATCTTCAATTGTTAAATCTCCAATATGACCAACTCTAAAGATTTTTTCTTTTAAATCTCCCCCATTTGGACAAACCCATATGTCATATTTATCTTTTAATGTAAGAAAGACATCATATGCTGAAACATTTAAAGGAGATAATGGTGTTACAGCATTTGATAAAGATTCTGATGTTATTTTTAAAGGCAAATCTTTTATTCTATTTCTAAAGTCATTCGCAATAGATGATATTTTTCTTATTTCAGATTCTACTCCACCATTTTTTTCTATTTCTTTTAGTCTTTCATTTATTTGAAGTAAAATTCCAACAGCAGGTGTAAAAGGAGTTTGACCTCTTTCTCCATTTAATAGTGCATTTTTTAAATCCAAATACATACATTTAGGATTAGTATTTTGGACTCTTTTTAAAGCATTTTCTCTAAGTACTATTACTGAAATTCCAGGTGGACAAGCAAGTGCTTTTTGAGAACCTGTGATCATAACATCTATTTCATATTTTTGCATATCAAGTTCATCTGCTAAAAATGAACTTATTGCATCTACTATTAAAAATAAATTATTTTTTTTACAAAATTCATGAATTAAATTCAAATCATAATATACTCCTGTAGATGTTTCATCTACATTAACAATAAATGCAGTATATCCTTTATTATCATATGGTTCTAAATCACTTGATTTTAATTTGCAACCACTTTCAAGTTTTATTTCAGTATAATTAAGTTCATGTATATTACAAATTTCTGCAAATCTTTGTCCAAAACTACCACCATTTACTATTAATAATTTATCTTCTCTCGTAAGAGTATTTATAACAGATGCTTCCATAGAAGCAGTACCAGAGCCTGTTATAAATACTACTCTAGAATTTTCACCAGAATTGGAAAATTTTTTAATTAATCTTTCGTTTTCTAACATGATATTTGAGAACTCTTCTGTTCTAAAATATGGTACTTGTTCACCACCAATTTTTCTTACATTATCACTAGACTGTACCGGTCCTACTGTAAAATTTAACATACTCAATTCAATCTCCTCTTAAAAAATCAGCTTAATTTAATTTTAAGTCCTAAATAAAATTATACCATATTTATACATTTTTTTTAAGATTTATTGCCATTTTTACTATTATTTACAAAAAAAGTTATGTTTTCTAATATAAAACTTAAAAAATTGTCATCTACAAAAAATATAAATGACAATCTTCTTTAACTACTTATATAATCATATACATTACATATAAAAGATAAAGCATAAATCAAAGGGAATTTTTCTTTTTATAATTTATCCATGTTATGATTAAATATATATTTCATAATAATGACATTAAACTTATTTATAAATATATTTTAACGTATTATGTTATTTTATTTAATACAAATACTATAACCTTTATATTTATTTATATAACCAATATAATTACACCAATAATAACACTTGTAACTCCAAGTACTTTATTTAAAGTTATTTTCTCTTTTAATATTTTAGCAGATATTATAAGAGTCCAAATATAAGTTATAGATGTCATTGGTAAAACAATTGAATAATCTAAATATTTTAAAAGATAAATATTTAATAAGGCTGATATTACATATAAAATACCTCCAATATAAAGATTTATATTTTTTAACATACTTATAAAATTACCAGCACTAGATGTTTTTTTTAAAAATAAAGATGCAATAGAACCCATAAAAGTCATTATTATTAAAATTAAGTAATACTTTATCATTTTTCGCCACCACCAATTAAGATGACACCAACCATAATAATAAGTATTCCTATAACCTTTTTAATTGTTATCACTTCTTTTAAAATTAATCCTCCTAAAATAATTGTAAAAATATAGTTAGCACTTAAAATAGGTTGAAGAACTGATAAGCTCCCAAACTTATAAGCATAGAGCATAACTAATGCACCTAAACCATATAAACAGAAGCCACACAATAACAATATTATATTACCATTAGCAGATAATTTCCATAATAATTGACCTGTACAGGCAAATATAGACGATACTAGCATTAATAAAATACCTTTTTTATTTTTTTTTAACGATGCAACTATTTTTCATCACTCCTTAATTATCCTTGATATTAATAAAATATATGTAATAAAAGTAAATGGAACTGCACATATAGCAGTACGCATAAACTCTGCATTAGTTCCTATGAATGTTGATGCAACTATTACTAGTGGAAAAGCAAATAAACCGCCATCTAACCATGGAATTTTTTTATCTTTAATCCATTTATAAATAAATATTATAAATTCTATTATAATTGCTAAATAAACACTTGCAAATGTTATAATATTAATTGAACTAGATATAAATTGGTTTATTATATTTACACTAGAATTTATTGTTGTAAAAGAATAACTACTAAACTCTACAGGCATATTACTTACAGTTAAATTTACTAAATACCTTAAATACCCTTTAATATTATTTAATTTACATTGCCTATTAATCCTTACTAATTCTTCATTTGAATATTGTGATTTTACTTCTCCTAATCCTTGCCACTTGTTATTAGGATTATTAGCAATAGCTTGTTCTACTCTGTAAATAAATTGTTCATCATTACTATTTTTATAAAATCCACTATACATATTCACATAAAGATTTTGTCTAACCATTGCAGAGGTAATGGAATATATATTATAGGTTCTATGAAATAATATTGCATAAATTACTATTACTATAACTGATAGCATACTTCCTATAAAACCCTTTATATCATTCCTTATATGCTCTCTTTCAAAAATAAATCTTACTATCCAAAATATTGGTAAAAAGAATACTAATATTATAGCAGTTGGTCTATGGAAAGTTAATATTAATGATAAGACTATAGCTTTCATAATGCTTGATAATTTATTTTCTTTTATATACTTAATTACATAATATATGTATATTACCGTTCCTGATAAGGCTAGAGATTCAGTTAAAATTACATTATTCCAACCAACAATTGATGTCATTAGGGAATACAATATTGTTGATAGAAATACTAATTTTTTATTTTTTATTAATATTTCTAATAATTTATATAAATATATCATTGATATAAACCATACAATGTATTGAAAGAAAGATATAATTCTTAAATAATTATTAATACCAAAGCATAACCTAATTATTCTTATTATTAATGGATACACTGGAGTTCGATCATTTAATTTTAATTTTAATAAGTCTTGAAAATTATAATTAATATACCCGTGTGAATCAGGATGTAAATTTCCTATTCTTGTTGTTTGATAATAATATAGGCCTATTAATACAACTATTAACATTGCTATAATAATATTTTTCTTATTTTTATTATTTTTATTATTTATATTCATTAAATATGATGCTATCATAAATGTTACAAACAATATTAATTCTAAGGATATAACTGACCTTATAACTGATTTACCATCAAAAACTGATAATGATCCAATTTCATATTCTATAGCTTCGTTATCTTCTAATTTTATTGTACGATTATTTTCACCATCTTTTACTTTCATTCCATCACTAGTTTTATTTAATGTAATTATTCCGCTTCGAGCATCTTCTATCGTCAATGTTGCATTATTTTCTTCTAATTTAAATTTTATTTTGGTATTCTCTGTTCCTAAATCATCATAAAACTTATTATTAGAATTATTAAATACTTCATTGTCTATAGTTATACTAGTAATAAAAGATTGAGATATATCTTCTTTACTAAAAACAATTTTTGCATCTTGGTAAGTGTTTGTAAAAAATTTAACCCCTCCACATACACAAAAATACAATATTAAAAATAATGTACTAAATCCAGTATATAGAATTAATTTCTTTTTATTCGAATATAATTTATCTTTTTTTACAGCTTTTAACCATTTATGTGTTAAATAAATATCTAAAAGGATTATAATTATAGATATTAATGCAATACCTAATACTGGATATTTATATGGTCTACATATTAAATAGATTAAATATATAGCATTTAATATTGATAATATATATATTGATTTCTTTTTATTCATCATAAATCACCTATTTTATTTTTTGAACTGACTCAATTAGGAAATCGGTTTTTTTGAAAACAAGGTTTAAAATAATAGATAAATACTTAATTATAATTGTAAATATTAAAAATATACCAAAGAATCCAAAAGCTAAAAATAACATAGTAGTTGTCCAACCTTTAATAGCTTCATTTCTTAAAAATATAACAACTGTATAACATCCAGTTAATACAACTAAAAGCATCATTATAAGTGATAAAGTTAAGGCTATTTTATAACTTACATCAGTAAATAATATTAAAGAATTTACAGCGGTTTTTCTTCTTTCTTTTTGAATTGTTTTATCTAATTTATAATCAACATTATTAACTACTTCATATTCTACATTCGCCATTCTTAAGCCACTACCAGCTTCGATTGCTTTTCTATAAGGCACTGTTTTGTTTATTGCATAAATTCTATTTATTGCTCTTCTTGATATTATTTTAAAAGTTTCAGTATCTAATTTATAAGATAAATTAGCATGTTTATTAAATATTTTATAAAATAGTTTAGAAGAAACTTTTCTTTTTTTATTTGGAACAGCATTAACGATATCATACTCTTCTAATGATTTTTTATAAATATCAAATATAACATTAGGATCGTAATCCATTAAAATTGTATCAAATTGATAAACAAAATCACCAATTGATAAATCAACACCAGCATTCATAGCGATTTCTTTTCCTTGATACATACTCATATTTATTATACTTATACTAGCAGTATCCAAAGTTTTAACTAACTTTTTAATTTCATAAACAGTATTATCAGTAGAATAATCATTCACAAAAATAATTTCATATTTAAGAAAGTTAGTTTTTAATACCTTATTTAACTCCTTAATAAATTTAGCAATATTATTTTCATTATTCCTTACATATACAACAGCTGAAACGAAATTTTTTTCTTTATTCATTTTAAAACCTCCTCTAAATCATATACGGTATTTATTTTTCCAGATAAAACACTTACAAATGTTGGATTTGTAGAAAATGTTTTAATTACTGTTGGTCTTGAATCATCTATTTCTGAAGCTAGTAAAATTGGTTTCATTGAAAACAATGATCCTACATATTCAAATCCAAATTCTTCTTTTAAATATTTTCTAGCCAAGTTTGACATATAAGGCCATGCACTTTTTGGTTTTGCTGGGCAATCATTACAATTACCTAACTTATCAGGATTACAATACCCTGGTATTAATTTTTCAGCATTCTTTTGACATGGAAAAGTAGGCAAACTATCATATGAAGTAATATGAGGAGTAAATGTTACTGATGTTAATGAGTGATAACCTGTTTTACCAAATGGCATAATTGAGAAAAATGGACCATCCATAACAGTTATTCCAACATTTTTAAATTTTTCTGAAACTGTGCATAATATTATTTCACATAATTCATATTTAATTTTAAATGGTTCTGCATTGTTATCTAAAAGCTTTAATATTTGATTTATACTGGCATAAGTAGAATTTAAAACAAAACCACTAGTATACTTTTTATCTTCAGTTATTATCTCATAAACTTTATCTTTTTTCTCTATCTTTTTTATATCAACATTAAATTCTAAAGTTATATTTTTGTATTTAGATATTTCCTTTAAAAAATAATCTTTTAATATTTGTGCATCATATGTATATTCTTTAGTTAAAAAACATCCATCGCACATTCCTTCTTTAAAATACTTAGTTGTTGGTACCTCATCACATAAAATATTAGCATTTTTGCAAAATTTTTTAAATTGTTCCGCATTTGTCCAAGAAAATTTAGAACTAGTTGCATATATTTGATCAAAATCTCTTAAAATTGAAAATCCATAATCTTTATTAAATCTTTCAAAATAATTTGCTGATTTAATAGCCGTAGAAAATGATCTTGGATAATGATAACCCATATGAACTCTAGCTTGATTTATATAGGTAGCTCTTTTAAACGCTTCATTATCTTTTTCTAGCACTATTACTTTCTCACCCTTTTTGCCACAATACAATGCTGAATATAAACCATATAAACCAGCACCTATAATTATTTTATCATATTTCATTATTACACCTACTTACTTTTTTATTATATAATTTAGTAAAATTAAAATAAACTATATTTTTGATTTAAAACTTCATATTAAGCTTTATTTTTATAAGCTTTACTAAATGTGAAATTATTATTTTCGATAATTGACATAATCAATCTTTTCATAATTCTTACTAATTCTCCTAAAATAATACTAACTATAAATACACCTAATGTCCTCAAAAGTGTATATGATATACAACCAAAGACACTACTCATATAATTGCTTGTCATAAATACTCGCAAAACTATATATTCTAATGGGTCATGAAATAAATATATACTAAATAAATTTCTAACTATTATTTGCCAAATTTTTGTTTTAGCAACATTTTTAAATAATCTACTACATATATCAGCAAATAAATATGTCATAAATGAACCACATAAAATTAAGAAAAATGAATTTAATAAACTATATCTTTTATTTAAATATTCAATAACTAATAATATAAGAAAAGCTATTGTTGTCTTTTTTAAATTCCATTTAATATTTTTCTGTTTCTCATGTTCAAAACAAAATCCCAAAGCAAACCAAAAAATATAAGACATTCCTATTTTAAAACCTAAAACATCAAATGGTATTCTATTATACAGCAGTTGTATTACACCAGCAAGCATTAATAAAACATATGGATTGTTAATTTTGAACCTTTTACAAATCTTTTCTAATATAATAAACACTATGAAAGTCCAAAAAAGGGCCGGTAAAAACCACAAATGACCACTATCAGTTCCTGATAAAAATCCATTCATAGCTAACAAAAAAGTTTCCTTATTGTAAAAACCACCTAGTAATTTTACAGGTAACATAAACAACCATCCACAAACAAAATATGGAACTAATAATCTTTTAATTTTTGATTTTGTAACTTTTTCAAATGTTCCAATTGGTTTAAGTCCTAATACACATCCAGATAAAATAAAAAATAATGGCATATGAAATGTATAAACCCAAGATGATAGATATCTTAAAAAACTTAAAACATGTGAGTTATAATAAAATGAATTTGTATATTCAGGTAATGAATAACTCACCCCCCCCATAGTTGTATGAATACTTAAATATGCACTATGTCCTATTATAACAAATATAGTAGCAATTAATCTAAGCCAGTCATAAGTAACATCACGATTTTTTTCTTCTGCTGTTTGTTTTGTAGAATTATTCATATGTAACACCTCCGTAATTTTTATTTTGTAATTGTATTATATATAAAACATAAATACAATATTTATTAATTTTACTGTTTGATTCAAAAAATATTTATTTTTTTTCACACTTTACATCATACTTATGGAATAAATTTTTAAACAATACTTTAAACAATTCAAAGTTTCCTTTAAATTTACTTATTTTAGTTGGAGTTTTTCCTTTTTTAGGATATTCTCTTGTAACTGGAATTTCACATGTTTTCATTTTTAACTGGTCAGCCTTAACTGATAAATACGCCAATAATTCATAATTCATAAAAATATCTCTTAAAGGTTGAACTTCATTATTAGTTAAATATTTTTTAGAGTAAGCTCTATAAGCATTTGTAGTATCAGTATACCATTTTCTTGCTGTTAATGATATTATTGGGGCATGTATTAATCGTACTGATAAATATCTAATTAGTGGAGTATTTATAGCTTTACCACCTTTAATAAATCTTGATCCTTGAACAAAGTCATAGCCTTCTTCTAATTTTTGAATAAACTTTGGAACATCTTCAATACTATCCTTGTTATTACCATCAATTGTTATTATTCCTTCATAGCCTCTTTTTAAAGCCCAATATATTCCCATTCTCAATTGAGCTCCTTGTTTACCATTATCCTTTTTAATAAGTAATGTATTTACTTTTAATTCTTTTAAAGATTTTTCATCAGTACAACCATCAGTTGAATCGCCATCACAAATTATTATATCTACTAGTGAAGATATATTATGATTTTTAGCTCTTTCTAACTCTTTTTTTATTCTTTCCCCTTCATTTATTATTGGAATACATAAACAATACTTATGTTTTTTTTCATCAAATTCTTTAGCCATAAAATTTGGTACTCCCTTAATTTTTTGTTTCATTCTATCATCCTCTTATTAAGTTATTAACATAATCAATAATTTTTTTTACATCAGTAACAGAATTTTCTTTCATTTCAATAGAAATTAATTTATCATAATTTTTCTTCTTCAAAATTTCTATTAACTCTTTATGAAGTTTTCTTTTTTCAATTAAAGCTAAATTAGGTTCACTGATATGAACATGATTAATATAATCAATATTTTCTTCTAATACGCTTAAACTTTCATTATTTGCTATTACAGTTCCTAAATCATAATTTATTTTAATATTTGAGTTATTAACATCTTTTACAAATTTCAATGCTTCTTCTGTAGTATTTAAAAAATTAGTGTTATATATCGTTGGATTTGGTTCAATAGCAATAACAACATTTTTATCTTTAGCGTATTGCCCTACTTCTTGAAAAAATTTAATGGCTTTTGGATAATCTTCATTATAATTTGTTATATTTCTATTTTTAGGACAGCCAAATACAATATTGGAACAATTTACTACATGAGCAAATTCTATAGCCTTTTTTGTATAATCTAACAAATTATTATAATCATCTTCATCTTTAAAAATATTTTCAGTTTTGCCATACCAAACAGATTGAATTGAGGATATGTTAATAGCATATTTTTCCTTTAATTCTCTAGCTTTTAATTCAGCCTTTTCTAAATTATTATAAGGATCTTCACCAACTAATTTAGTTGGCGCTATTTCAATATGATTGATTCCTCTTAATTTTAAATAATCATATATTTCCGCATCATCTACATTGTTCCAAGCAATATTTGATATACACATTTGTAAAGTTTGAACTTTTCTATTAACAAAATTTTTAATATCCTCTAAAATATACTCTTTATTCAATATATAACCATCTTTACCATTAAATATTTCAGCATATTTAGTTTTAAAATTATAACTTGGTATTTTAACTGATAATTCATTATTAAATTTTTCATTATAGATATATTGATATAGTTCACTTATTGTGATTGGTTCTGTTGCAATATTAAGTATTTTTATATTGTTTTTTAAAGCTATTTCTATATGTTTCCATAAATATTCTAAATTGTAAAATTGAAATGACCCACGGCTATCTGTAAAATTTAGAGCCGAAAAATTAACTTCTTTTAAAAGCTTTTTTAATTTAGTTTTTTCATTATTATCTAATTTTTTACATTCATAAAAATTATTTTTACCTAATGTGTAATAATTAGATATTTCAGGGCAAATATTTATTAATTCATTATACTTAGTGTCTTTTAACATAGTTGGTATATAATTTATTAAATCATAAATAAAATTTTTTTTAATATTTTCACCATATAATCCAGGAAGCCTTACTATTAAATAATCTTTAAAATTTCCTTCGATCCATTTTTCCAAATATCTTCTATTCTTACCATATGCTTCTGGGTTATTTTCTGGAATATCATCTTCATCAACATTAACTGGTGCTTCATAAACATCAATTGTTGATATTAATACAATCTTCTTAGGATTAATTTTTTCAATATTCTCAATTGCATTTTTTATTACATTGAAATCCTCATCAGGATTTTGATTAGCAATAAATTTTTGTGCAGGAACTCCACTATAAACTAGAAGATCAGGATTTTCGTTAAATGCATCTTCTATATTTTTAGAATTAAATACTTTATCAAATTTGTATTCATTATTTAAATTTGATCCTACAAAACCTGTATACCCTACTAAAAATGTTTTCATATTACACCTCAAAAAAGTAAAACTACATATATTGATTATACCATATTTATACATTTTTTTTAAGATTTATTGTCATTTTTGCTATTATTTACAAAAAAAGTTCTATTTTTTAGAACTTTTAGAATCATTTTTATTTTTATGTTCAAAAACAACATTTGTTTTTGCTACAAAAAATACAACAATTAACAATAAAACCCCATATATAAAATATCCAAGTATTTGATCTTTTAATACATAAACAATAGAAGCAAAAGCAAAAAGTAAATTTATTATATATATACATACAACAGTTGCTCTTTGACTTAAATTTCTATTTAATAATTGATGATGTATATGATATTTATCAGGTTCTGACACTTTTTCACCTTTTAAACTTCTTCTAATAATAGCAAACAAAGTATCTAATATTGGAATAGCAAGTATTAATAATGGAATTATAAGTGAAGACATCATAACATTTTTATACCCCATTAAAGTTATAACAGATATAATAAATCCTAAAAACATACTTCCAGAATCACCCATAAATATACTAGCAGGATTAAAATTGTAAACTAGAAATCCAAGTGTTGATCCAAGCATTATAAAAGTTAGTAAAAAACTTGTATTAAAACTTCCCTTCATAGTAGCAATTATTCCAATTGTTAAAAAGAATATAGAACTTATACCACCAGCTAATCCATCTAGTCCATCAATTAAATTCATACAATTTATACAACCTAATATAAATAATATAGTTATAGGATAAGAAAAATATCCAAAATTTATATAAAAACCAAATGCACTTAAATCTTTAATTAATAAACCACCATAACATACAACAATTAATGCAGCTAAAAATTGACCTATTAACTTATATTTAGCTTTTATCGGTTTAATATCATCAACTATACCTGTAAATACTATTATAAAACTTCCTATTAAAACAGAATTCATAAGGGGTGTAGGCTCACAAAAAATCATATACCCAAACAAAAATCCTGCATATATTCCTATCCCACCTAATCTAGGCATAGGTTTTTTATGAACTTTTCTTTCATTTGGAATATCAAGTGCTCCAACATGATTTGCTATTTTTTTTACAACAGGAATAAATAAAGCAACAAAGAAAAATGTACAACAAACCATTAAAATTATTTTTAACATAATATTTAATTCCATTAATACCACCATGTATATTTTAACACAAAACGAATTATAATACCAACACTTTATTTATTACATTTTCCCAACTGTATTTAATTAACACTTCAGATATTTTTTTAGACAATTCATAATCATTCGTTTCAGTAAACAAATCTAAATTTTTTATAAAATCATCTGCATTTTTAACAAACATTATATTTGGTAACATAAGTTGTGATAATTCAGCATATGGATATGTTATTATTTTTTTATTCATTGCACTACACTGTAGTGTTTTAGTATATAAATCATTCATAATATCAGATTTTAGTGGGAAAAAAACTACATCAAAATGTGTTACATAATTTTTAAGTTCAGAATAATTTTTACTTGGTATTACATATGTGTTATGAAGAGAATAATCTTTAAGTGAAATTGTATCATCTAATTTACCTATTAATACTATTACATATGAATTTAATGAATCTATTTTTTTTATCAAATCAAAGTCAATATTATTATCTATATCACCATAATATCCAATTACTTTTTTATTCATAAATAGGTACTTTCTAATATCTTCACCTATTATATTTTTGCTATTTATAAAATCTTCTACCATTATTCCATCTTTTAATAACATTACATTTTCTCTTACACCATCATAATATTTTTTATACTGTTCTTTACTATATGTAGCAATTAAAGCTTCATTCATTATTTCTTTATATATTCCTATTGAATAATTATTGTAATGTTTATATTTTTCTATATTACCCATTATATCTATCCAAATAACTCTATTTTCAACCATTTTAGCAAATATATATTGTAAAAAATAAGTTATTAAAAATAAAACTTTTTGACCTTTTAATAAAGGAAGTAGCCTTTCTTGCCTACTAATTACGAATAAATTTGGTTCAACTTCTTTTAGTCCTACTTTTTCGTCATCGGTACAAAAGAAACACAAAAATCCTTTTTTAGCAAATGTTCTTAATATATTTTGTGGTCTATCTATAGGATAATAAGATAATGCTTCAGGAAATACAATTATACCTCTATATGTATTTAATTTATTTTTAATTGGAATCAATTCTGAATCTATATTTCTAACAGAAGCAGTTACATATTTTTGAACTTCCTCTGATACAATCTCTTCAGTTTTCTTTTTATCATTAACAAACATATCAAAAATACCCATATATTCACCTCTATCATATATAATTAGTATAACATTTTTTTTAATAAAAATTTATATTTATTTAAATATATACACTTTTTTACAAAAAGATATGGATTAAAATTCATCCATATCTTCATAATCATCATCTTTATTTTTTTCTTTTAATTTTTTCTTTTCTTCTTTTTTCTTTAATTTTTCTTCTTTCAATTTTTGTTTTTCTTCTTTTTTTATTTCCTTTTTGCTTTTTTCTTCTATATTGTCTTCATCAATAGGAGCAAATTTCATTGTTTTTTCTAATGTTTCTTCTAATTTTTTATTAGTTTTTTTATTTTTTACTGCAAGTATTATAATTATTATAAATAATTCTAATATTGAAAATGCTGCTAAACCATATATTATATAAAGTTTATCTTTATTTTCTTTATTATTTTTTAATACTTCCTCTTCATTATATCTTTGAAGAGTGTTATCTTTAGCATCATAAGTATAATATGATACTTCCCCAGTTGATAAATTCATTCCATAAATTATAGGATAACCACTTTTATTTTGTAATACTTCTACTTCATTATTATTTATGGTCATTTTACCCTTTTTATATCCATCTAATATTTTGTCATCACTTATTAGATATGGATAAATATTTATTGAATTGAATTTTAATTCTTTATATAACTCATATGTTTCATTAGTAGAATTATATATATATAATCCTATATTACCTTCATTATCTTTTAACGCTACTAGATTATATTTAGTTATTTCACCATTAAAAGCTAAAACTGATTCTCCTTGTATATCAATAGTTGTTTCTTTATAATTAGAAGGAATAGTTAATCCATCTTTTTTTCTTACAACAGTATATTCTTTTTCATCAATATTTACTTTTATTGGATTTGGTTCTTCTACTGTAGCTTTAATTACATAAGTTCTAATATTACCATTTTCAGCAGTTACTTTTACTTCTAGTTTATTTTCTCCGTCTACAAGAGTGATATCTCCAATTCCATCTATTTTTGCTTTACTATCTTCTGTTTTTCCATTCAATTTTATATTGTAAGTTTCTTTTGGTAATTTAACAGAATATTCTAATGTGTTTTTATTAAAAGCAGGAGTTAATTCATATCCATCAATACCTAAACTAGATAAATAATTATTTGAACTATATGTCGTTGGGTTACTAACTTTTTTAGGATTTATTGTTATAGTTTTTGAACCTTTTGAAACATTTTCTAACTTTTCATCCCAATAACTATAATATGAAGCACTATCAACATATATTTTAGCACTTCCAGTTGCTTTAGTCATAAATCTAAATGTATATGACCTACTTTTAATTTTTCCATCACCAAAATCAGCTATTCTTTGATTTGCATCATCTAGAAGAGTTAGTTTCGAAGTATCGTATCCTATTACAAAATCCCATGTTCCCAATGTCGAATTTGATGAAATTGTAACAGTTGCAGTTACAGTGTTACCTACAGTTACAGAAGATGATGCACTTATACCTATGCTTGTTGCCGCCAATGCCTTAACATTGAACAATAAAGAAGTAAAAGCAATAACCATAAATAATGTAAATTTACTCTTTTTCATATTTATCTCCTTATTCAATATTTCCATGTCCTAGTATATGCTTTTGAACTTTAAGTAAGTCCAATATATCTACTTTTCCATCTGAATTTACATTAGCCGCTCTTAAATATTCATTAGACAATTTACTAGATTCTAATATATTTTTTTGTATTTTTAATAAATCTAATATATCTATTTTTCCATCTCCACTTGTATCACCAAGAACTACTAATTTATATGTTTTTGAACTAGTTCCAATAGTAACAGTCACAGTATCTCCTGTTGCAAAAGATGTATTTGATTTTACCTGTCCCTTACTGTTTTTAAATTGAATTGTTGCACTTGCATTTTTACTCTTAATTTCCTCTATTATATCTGTTGTTTCTTTATTATTTATACCATATATGTAAGTTCCATCATTTTTTACACCAATACTATTTACTATGTCTTCAACTTTACTAGAAGTAGGATTTACTAAAGCAAAATTAAATGTGTATGTCCTAGTTGTTTTATTTTGTGCTTTAACAGTAAGTGTTGCTTGTTTAGTTTTAGTTAAATCAATAGTTCCCCCTCCCGTTACTGTTGATTTAGAACTTACAGGCAATCCTGATATTGTTACACTAGTTGCATTAGATGGTAAATTTACAGTATAAGTTGTCTTATCTAAGTTGAATGTATCTAATATATTTCCATTAACAAGAACAGTTTTTAAATAATTATTAGGATTTCCTCCTGATGGTAAAACAGATAAATTTTCTGGCAATGTACCTTCTTTATAAATTGGAATTTTAAATACAAAATTTCCATCTAAAGTTTTAGCTTTAACATGACCATTATATGTAATTGTTGATTCACTTATAGGCGCAGCTATATTTGTCATAAATTGATGACTTGTAGTAACTGTTCCATTTTTAACATTATATTTTTGTAAATAACCTGTATCTTGACCTGCATTTACATACCCATTAGATATTGTAGAAGCACCACCTGCTATTGCTTTAGCTGGTGTATTCCATCCTTTATTTACAGCATAACATAACCCAAGTTCAACAGGATTACTTGATGTATATGCTCCTATATTATAAAAATTATAATATCCGCCATTATATTTAACACCATTACAATTAAATACGGTTGTGCCTGAAATCGCAGTTGTAGAATTTCCTATTTCTTGAATTGATCTTGTCGCTAAATGAATTGGACTAACTTTAGTTTCTTGGGCAGCAGTTATAAAATCATCAGCATAAGTAGATAAAGTAGGAAAATTTGCTAAAGTCGATTTTACAGTCTCAACTGTATGTAAGTTTGGATCATAAGATAATTTTTCAAATGCAAATATACTTATTTCATTTAAATAATTTCTAGGGTCCATATAATAAGCTATTGCTTCTGAGTTTGCTGCATACCAGCTACTTCCCTCTTTCAAATAAAAAGTATCAGTTTTATAATCATATGCTCCACCTGCTGTTGAATAAAAGCCTTGTGAAGTACTATTTGTTAAACTAACACCAATTGCTGATTCTTTTTCAACTGCAGTTTTAAAATCCACATTAGTTTCAAATGGTTCAAATACCCAATTTGGATGATCATTATGCATTTTAATTAAATAAGGGTGATAACTGCTTGGAAATTTTGATAATACTGTATTTTTAAAATTTGCATCAGTATCTTCATTAGGAACTATAGTAACCCTATTTTCATTAATCCATCCAGTTTGATTATTATATTTTACATAATACCAACTACCACTTTGTCCTAAAATAGTTATGCTAGAACCTGATTTCATATCAGTTATAGCGCTAGAACTTGTAGATGGCCCCTTTCTTAATGTTTTTTCTTCTACTATATATGCAGATAAATTTTTGTCTTTTTCATCTATTACACTTGTATATGAAGAGCAAACATATCCAACTTTATTAGAATAACTAACTTTATACCATTTATTACTACTACATCCACTATTATTTACAGTTTGTTCATCTAAAACTGTAAGTATATCTCCATATGTAAGTGAAGAATAAATTGTAGAATTTGTAGTTGCAGCACTTCTAAATCTTAATAAACTAGTAGTTACTACTATTTGTTTATTACTTGCAGCATAAACAGGTACTATATTTAATAAAAGAGTTAAACAAAAAATTATTGAAATTATTTTTTTGAATTTATTCAATTATACCACTTCCTATACTTTGTTATAATTATACCAAAATTCGACAAAAAAGTACATATTAATATTAATAAAAATACATATCAATATTAATAATATGTAAAGTAAATTTATAATAATTAAAAAAAAAAGAGACTATTGCTCTAATATTGTATGCCCCATACTACATAATGTTTTGCTTTTTTGCCACAACAAACACAAAAATCATCTATTGGTTTTTTATCTTCTAATATACATCTTGATTTACAACCTTTTATTTCTTTTATTTTTTCTTCACATTTAGGATCTCCACACCACATTGCATGTATAAATCCTGGTTGCTTATTTAATATATCTTCCATTTCTTTTAAATTATGTGCAGTAAAGGTAAGGCTATCTCTTCTTTGTTTTGCTCTTTCATACATATCATTTTGTATAGTATCTAACATTTTTTTAGTATAATTTATAATATCTATATCGATTTGTACTTGCATTTTTTCTCTTGTGTCTCTTCTTACAAATGTAATCATATTTTTTTCTAAATCTCTTTTTCCTATTTCAATTCTTATTGGAATACCATTTACTTCAGCATCTGCAAATTTAAATCCGGGTGATTTTTCACTGTTATCAATATAAACTGATATTTCGTTATCAAGTAATTGTTTTTTTATTGACTCTGATAAATCTATTATTTCTTTATCATTACCTATTGGTATTATAACTACTTGTTTTGGCGCAATTTTAGGAGGTAATACAAGTCCATAATCGTCACTATGTACCATTATCAATCCACCTATCATTCTAGTAGTTGTTCCCCATGAAGTTTGATATGGATATTCTTCTTTATTTTCTTTATTAGTAAATGTTACATTATAAGCTTCTGAAAATTTTTGTCCAAAATAATGTGATGTACCTAATTGTAATGAAACACCATTATACATAAGTGCCTCGTTTGTTAATGTATATTCTGCCCCTGCAAATTTTTCTTTTTCAGTTTTTTTACCTCTAATAGATGGTATAGCTAAAACATCATGATGAAATCTATAATATACATCCATCATTTGATCTGTTTCTTTTTTAGCCTCTTCACTTGTTGCATGAATAGTATGACCTTCTTGCCATAAAAACTCTCTACTCCTTAAAAAAGGTCTTGTTTCTTTTTCCCATCTTAAAACATTACACCATTGATTGTAAAGTTTTGGTAAATCTCTATATGATTTTAGATGAGTTGAATAGTAATCACAAAATAAAGTTTCACTAGTTGGTCTTATGCATAATCTTTCATCTAACTCTTTTTCTCCTCCTTTAGTTACCCAAGCTACTTCAGGTGCGAAACCATTCACTAGTTCTCCTTCTTTTTTAAGTAAATTTTCTGGTATTAACAAAGGCATTTGACAATTAACATGCCCTAGTTTTTTAAATTCTTTATCTAATATTTCTTGCATACGTTCCCATATTGCATATCCATTTGGCTCAATTACAATACAACCTTTAACTGATGAGTAATCTGCTAAATGAGCAACCCTTACAATATCAGTATACCACTTAGCAAAATCTACATCACGGCTTGTAATTTCCTTCAATTTATTATTTTCCATATAATCCTCCCTCAAAAAAAAGAATGATACTTAAGGAGTGCATGAGCACGGTACCATCCTTTGTTTGCTTAATTTAAATAACGGTAATACCGGTTTTTCTTTCAAAAAACTGTTCATAGGTAGGAACAATAATTATTTATAATTGAGTTCACACTATCCTCAAATCACTTTTATAAAATGTTTTATTGTTATGTCCTAATCATCACATTTATAATTAAATTGTATAATAAATAATATAATTAGTCAATCTAATTTTTAAAATTCTCATACCAATTTTTTATTTTTTCTTTTGCTTTATCATAGACATTTCCTACATCATCTTTTAAATCTTCCCAAACAGTTGAAGCGCTTTGTTTCAAATCATCTTTAACTTGTTTAATCTTATTATAGTTATCTTCCCCTAATTTGTCTTTAGCAAAATCTTTTATATTATTTGCACCTGTCTTTATTAAATTAGATGCTTTATTATATGCAGAGGTTGCAAATGAACTTATTTCTTCTTTATAATTTGGAAATTTTTTAACTATTAAACTATCAATTTCTGATGCTTCTTTTAATAATTCTTGTTTTGCTGCATCGCTTAATTCATCAAATGTTATACCTTTTATTTCACCATCATAAAATATAAAATCTACTATTGTAATAAATACATTTTTGCAATCTTCTTTAAAATTTGTAACTGTATCACTTTCCGTTATTTTTTTAACATCCGCTTTTAAATTTCTAAATTCTTGTAATACAATATTATCATTTTCGTTTGTTTCTTCTACATAAGAATTTGAAGTACTTGATATATTTGTATCTTCTACTACAGGGTTTTGAATTTCTTTATTAGGTATGGTTGTAGATTGTTCTTTATTATTTTCTAAAGAATTGTTCTTTGATGTAGTACTACTTGAATTATTTTCTAAAGAATTATCATTTGATGTTGTACTACTTGAAGTATTTTTTTGTGTTGTATCTTTTGAATTATCAATTACTTCATCACTTGAATTTGGAATTATAGTTTTTTCATCTGATATTGCAGAATCTAATGAATAATCTTCATTACTTTTTGAATTATCTATAGTTGATGTACTTTTATTAGAACAACCACCTACTAATATTATTCCAGCGATAATTATACTAATAAGTTTTGCATTGAATTTAAAATTTCTCATAAAATCACCTTCGAATATATTATAACCATTTTTTTTTAAATTGCAAATTCATATTTATAATATTTATTTATAATTAAAAATATTCAATAAATAATTTTTTATAGTTATAATTATAAAAAATAGAGTGATTATTTCACTCTAAATTTTTATAATAATTCTTCTTCTAATGCTTCTAATGGTTCTTCTTTTAATAAATCAATTTCTAAATTATAATCAGTTTTTTTATACTTTTTAGCACCTGTTCCTGCTGGTATTAATTTACCAATAATAACATTCTCTTTTAAACCATTTAACTCATCAACTTTTCCATGAATTGCAGCATCTGTTAATATACGTGTTGTTTCTTGGAAAGATGCAGCTGATAAGAATGAATCAGTTTCCAAAGATGCTTTAGTAATACCAAGTAAAACAGGACGACCCGTTGCTGGACGTTTACCTTCTATAATCAAATTTTTATTTACATTTGCAAAATGATTTATATTTACAAGTGTTCCAGGTAAGAAAGTTGTATCCCCACTGTTTATAATTTTAATTTTTGAAATCATACGTTTTGCCATAATTTCAACGTGTTTATCAGAAATATCAACACCTTGTGAACCATAAACTTTTTGAATTTCAAGCAATATATATTGTTGTACTGTAATTGGATCTGTTACAACTAACAATTCTTTTGGACTTATAGCACCATGTGTAAGTCTTTGACCTGCAACTACATCACTATTTAATTCAACAGCAAGTTTAGCACCATAATTAGAAGTGTGTTCTTTACTTTCAGCATCATTTGTTACAGTAATAACAAACTTACCTCCAGATTCTTCTATTTTTGTAACTTTACCTGTTATATCAGAAATAGTTGCTTTTCCTTTTGGATTACGTGCTTCAAATAGTTCTTGAACACGAGGTAAACCTTGAGTAATATCATCTCCACCGGCTACACCACCAGTATTGAAGTTTCTCATTGTTAATTGAGTACCAGGTTCACCTATTGATTGTGCAGCCATAATTCCAACTGCTTCTCCTATTTCAACTATAGAACCTGTTGCTAAATTACGACCATAGCATTTTCTACAAACACCATGTTCAGTTTTACAAGTAAGTACTGTTCTAATTGGTACTTTTGTAATTCCTGCTTCTATAATTTTATCTGCTACTTGTTCTGTTATATATGTATTTCTTTCGTACATAACTTCTTTAGTTTCAGGATGAATTATTTTCTTATTTGTATAACGACCTAAAATACGATTATATAAAGATTCAATAACAGTTCCATCTTTTTCATTAATGAATGCTTCAACAACAACACCTTGTTCAGTTCCACAGTCCTCTTCTTTTACAATTACATCTTGAGCAACATCAACAAGTCTTCTTGTTAAATATCCAGCATCTGCTGTTTTTAATGCAGTATCAACTGCTCCTTTACGAGCACCGTGTGTAGATAAGAAGAATTCACTTATAGTAACACCTTCACTAAATGAAGATTTAACAGGGATTTCTACTTGACCACCACTAGGTTTAGCAAATAATCCACGCATACCTACTAATTGAGTATGTGAATTAATATCTCCACGAGCTTTACTCATCATCATTATTGAAATTGGATTATCTTTGTCTTCATTAACCATAACTTCAAGTTCTTGTTGTATTTTCTTTTTAGCATTGTTCCAAATTTCTATTACTTTTTCATATCTTTCATTATCTGTAATTAAACCACGTTTAAATTGTTTATTAACAGCATCAACCATATCTTGACTTTCTTTTAATACTGTAGGTTTAATTTTACTTTCTTTTATATCACTTATTGCGATACTAATACCAGATAATGTAGAATACTTAAATCCTAAGTCTTTTAATTTATCAAGCATTACTGAAGTTTCAGTAGTTTGATATCTTTTATAAATTTGTGCGATTAGTTTTCCTAATACACTTTTATTAAATGCTTCAACAAGTGGCATTTCTTTAATTGCTTCTTTTATATTTTCTCCTCTATTAATGAAATATTTTTTAGGAGTTATTTTTTCAATGTTTTCTGCACTTCCATCATTTATATATTGGAAAGTATCAGGGAATATTTCATTAAATAAAAGTTTTCCTGGTGTTGTTACTAAATATTTGTCCATATATATATCAGGGAATATTTTATGTTTAAATGATTTTACAGGTAAAGCAATACGAGTATGTAAAGTAATTTCTCTTCTTTCATAAGACATTAATGCTTCTGAGTCGTCTTTAAATACTCTACCTTCTCCAGGAAGGCCTGCTTTTTCCATAGTAATATAATAATTTCCTAATACCATATCTTGTGATGGTGTAACAATTGGTTTACCATCTTTTGGAGATAGTATGTTGTTAGCACCTAACATAAGGATTCTTGCTTCTGCTTGAGCTTCATCACTAATTGGTACATGGACTGCCATTTGGTCTCCATCGAAGTCTGCATTAAATGCTGCACAAACAAGTGGATGAAGTCTAATTGCACGACCACCTATTAATTTAGGTTCAAATGCTTGAATACCTAATCTATGTAAAGTTGGAGCACGGTTAAGCATAACAGGATGTTCTTTTATTTTTTCTTCTACTATATCCCAAACACGAGGGTCTTGATTTTCAATCATTCTTTTAGCAGCTTTAATATTGCTTGCTATTTCTTTTGTAACAAGACCATTTATTACATGTGGTTTAAATAATTCAAGTGCCATTTCTTTAGGAATTCCACATTCATACATTTTTAAATTTGGGCCAACAACTATAACTGAACGAGCAGAATAATCAACACGTTTACCAAGTAAGTTTTGACGGAAACGACCTTGTTTTCCTTTTAACATACTTGATAATGATTTAAGTGGTCTATTACCTGCTCCTGTTATATTACGTCCACGTCTACCATTATCAAATAATGCATCAACAGCTTCTTGTAACATACGTTTTTCATTTTGAATTATAATTGATGGAGCACCTAATTCCATTAATTTTTTAAGACGATTATTACGATTTATAACACGTCTATATAAGTCATTTAAATCGGATGTTGCAAATCTACCACCATCTAATTGAATCATTGGACGAAGTTCTGGTGGTATAACAGGAAGTGCATTTAATATCATCCATTCTGGTTTATTTCCTGATTGTTGAAATGCACTAAGTACATCTAAACGTTTAATAAGTCTTATACGTTTTTGACTTGAAGAATCTTTTATTTCATCTATTTCTTTTTTGATTTCTTCTACTTCTTTATCAATATCTACTTCTTTTAATAATTCTTGGATAGCCTCTGCTCCCATTCCTACTCTAAAAGTATTGCCATATTTTTCGTAGTAAACTCTATACTCTTTATCACTTATTGTTTGTTTTTTTTCTAAAGTTGTACTACCTGGGTCTAAAACTACATATGAAACAAAGTATAGTACTTCCTCTAAGTCTCTTGGAGACATATCAAGTACAAGTCCCATACGAGATGGAATACCTTTAAAAAACCAAATGTGAGAACAAGGAGTAGCAAGTTCAATATGCCCCATTCTTTCACGTCTAACTTTACTTCTTGTTACTTCTACTCCACATCTATCACATACTATGTTTTTGTATCTTAATCTTTTATATTTACCACAAGAACACTCAAAATCTTTAGTAGGTCCGAATATTTTTTCACAGAATAAACCATCTCTTTCTGGCTTTAAAGTACGGTAATTAATTGTTTCTGCTTTTTTTACTTCTCCATGAGACCAACCACGAATTGTTTCAGGTGAGGCTATGGCTATTTTTATTGCTTCAAATTGATTAACATCCATTATTCCTCATCCCCTTCCATCATTTTTTCAAAACCTTTTTCTATTTCTTCGTCTATCTCATCTTCTGTTTCATCAAATTCATCATCATATTCTTCTAGTTCTTCATTTGGAATATCAGGATCTGCAAGTTCGAAATTGTTTTTTGCTTCTTCTGATTCTTCACTTAGTAAGTAACTATCTTGTTCACTTTCTTCTAAATCCCTAAGTTCAACAAAATTACCATCTTCATTTTTAACTGTTATATTAAGTCCTAAAGCTTGGAATTCTTTTATTAATACTCTAAATGATTCTGGTACACCTGGTTTTGGAATTGGAGTACCTTTTACTAGTGATTCATATACTTTAACACGACCAACTACATCATCTGATTTAGTAGTCATCATTTCTTGAAGTACATGAGCAGCACCATAAGCATAAAGTGCCCAAACTTCCATTTCTCCAAATCTTTGACCACCAAATTGTGCTTTTCCACCAAGTGGTTGTTGAGTTACTAATGAATAAGGTCCAGTTGAACGTGAATGTAATTTATCATCAACCATATGATGAAGTTTAATCATGTACATTACACCAACACTTATTCTATTTTCAAATGGTTCACCTGTTCTACCATCATAAAGAACTGTTTTTCCATCTTCATCAAGTCCTGCTTCTTTTAAAGCATCTATAATTTCTTCTCTATTTGCACCATCAAATACTGGTGTAGCAACATAAATCCCTAAATTTTTAGCTGCAATTCCTAAATGCATTTCAAGGATTTGTCCTATATTCATACGAGATGGAACTCCAAGTGGATTTAAAAGTATATCTACAGGACGGCCATCTGCTGTATATGGCATATCTTCTTCTGGAAGTATAAGTGAAATAACACCTTTATTTCCATGACGTCCTGCCATTTTATCACCAACGCTTATTTTACGTTTTTGAGCAATATACACACGAACTATTTTTGAAACACCTGCTGGTAATTCATCTGTATCTTCTTTTGTAAATATTTTTACATCATGTACTATACCTTCTCCACCATGTGGAACACGAAGTGATGTATCTCTTACTTCACGAGTTTTTTCACCAAATATTGCATGTAATAATTTTTCTTCTGAAGTAAGTTCAGCCATTCCCTTAGGTGTTACTTTACCAACTAGTATATCATCATCTTTTACTTCAGTACCAATTCTTATAATACCATTTTCATCTAGATTTTTACGAGCTTCCTCACCTACATTTGGAATATCTCTTGTAAATTCTTCTGGTCCAAGTTTAGTATCTCTACATTCTATTTGATAATCTTCTATATGTATTGAAGTATATACATCGTCTTTTACTAATCTTTCATTTAATATTACAGCATCCTCATAGTTATAACCATTATAGTTCATGAATGCAACTGTAACATTTCTACCTAAAGCCATTTCTCCTTTTTCAGTACCTGGCCCATCGGCAATAACCATTCCTCTTGTTACTTTATCTCCTAGTTTTACAATAGGTACTTGATGATAACAAGTTCCTGCATTACTACGTTCAAATCCATTTAAATAATAAGTATCTGAACCACCCATTGTTTTTACTACTATTTTTCTTGCATCAACATAATCAACAATTCCATCAGCAGATGCAATTACAACAGCACCTGAATCACGAGCAGCAATTGCCTCTACACCTGTTCCAACAATTGGAGCTTCTGGTTTTAAAAGTGGGATTGCTTGACGCTGCATATTAGCACCCATAAGTGCACGCTTTCCATCATCATGTTCAAGGAATGGAATTCCTTGTGTTGTAATAGACACAACTTGTTGAGGTGAAACATCTATATAATCTATTTTTTCTTTTTCAATTATTATATTTTCTCCACGATAACGTGCAGGTACACGTTCATCTATTAATTCATTGTTTTCATTAACTGTAGAAGTTGCTTGTGAAATATAATGATCTAATTCTTCATCAGCTGTCATATAAACTATTTCATCTGTTAATTTACAGTTTTCAACTTTACGGTATGGTGTCATTATAAATCCATAGTCATCTACTTTTGCATAACTTGCTAAAGAAGTTATAAGTCCTATATTTGGTCCTTCTGGTGATTCAATAGGGCAAATTCTTCCATAATGTGATGGGTTTACATCACGAACTTCCATACCTGCTCTATCACGAGACAATCCACCTGGTCCTAAAGAAGATAAACGTCTTTTATTTGTAAGTTCTGCAACTGGATTTGTTTGATCCATGAATTGTGACAACTGACTGCTTCCAAAAAATTCTTTCATTGCAGCAGTAAGTGGTCTTATATTTATAAGTGTTTTTGGTGTTACATCAGATATTTCTTGAGTAGACATTCTATCTCTTATAACTCTTTCCATACGACTTACACCAATTCTAAATTGATTTTGAAGTAATTCCCCTACTTGTCTAACACGACGATTAGATAAGTTATCTATTTCATCAAAATTTCCAACACCTTCAAGTAAATTTAAATAATATGATACTGATGCATATATATCTGAAATTGTCAAACGTTTTTCATCTATTGATTGATCATTACCAATTACTTTAATTACTTTAGTTGGATTTAATTTTGAATATACACTTACAATTTGTACTTTATTATAAGAATCTAATTCTTCGTTAATTTGTACTTCTTTTATACCATAGCCATCTTTAAAAATCTCTTTTAATTGTTCTAAAACTTCTTTATCAATTAAAGTTCCTTCTTTAACTATTACTTTATTTTTAATTTTTATATCTTCAGCTAATACACATCCAAGTAATCTTTCTGTTATATTTAATTTTCTATTAAATTTATAACGTCCTACTTTAGCTAAATCATATCTAAATGCATCAAAAAATCTTGAAATTAATTGATTTTTAGCACTATCTAGCGTAGAAGGTTCTCCTGGTCTTAATTTTGAGTGAATATCAATTAATGCTTCGTCTGTATTCTTATTAGGATCTTTTTCTAATGTTTTATTTATATAGTCATCTTCACCAAATAAAGCAATAATATCTTCATCGTTTGAAAGTCCTAATGCTCTAAGTAGTGTTGTTATTGTTACTTTTCTAGTACGGTCTATTCTTACATACACTATGTCTCTTGCATCAGTTTCGTATTCTAGCCATGTACCACGTGTAGGAATAACTTGTGAAGTTATTATTGATTTACCATTTTTTTTATCAATTTCTCTTCCAAAATAAACACTAGGTGAACGCACTAATTGTGACACAATAACACGCTCTGCACCATTTATAATAAAAGTCCCACTTTCAGTCATTATAGGCATGTCACCTAAAAATATTTCTTGTTCTTTTACTTCTCCTGTTTCTTGATTAAATAGTCTTGCAGCTACTTTTAAAGGTGCAGCAAAAGTTGCATATCTTTCTTTACATCCTTTAATAGAATATCTTGGTTCATCAAAAGAATATTCTCCAAACTCCAATGTTAAATTTCCTGTAAAACTTTCCACAGGAAAAATATCTTCAAATACTTCTTTTATTCCTTCTGTTATAAACCAATCATAAGATTTTTTTTGAATCTCTAACAAATTTCCTAGTTCAATTGCATTTTTTGTTTTTGCATACGTACGTCTTTCTCGGTGATCTCCAAATTTTTTAACTTTATAAGCCACTATTTCACCCCTATAACTATAATAATATTTAATGCACATACTTAAGAAAAAGTATATGCCACCAATTTATAATTGTACCAAATCAAGTTCAATCTGTCAATGATTTATACATCTAATAACATAAAAACCTTTATTTTTTTTAACTATTGTTACTATATAAAATTGTTCTAATTTTTTTGTTATTGTTTTTGCACCTTGATCTTTGTTCACAACTATCCAAAGTTCACCATTTTTTGTAAGGTGTTCTTTTGCTTCAAATAATATTTTATATAATACATCATTTCCTACTCTTATTGGAGGATTGCTTATTATAAAATCATATTTCTTATTTACGTTTTCATATATGTTACTTTCAAATATATTAGTTTTTGCACTATTTAAAATAGAGTTTTCTTTAGCAAGACTAATACTTCTTTTATTTATATCTATCATATCTATTTCTTTATTTAATTTTAATGACAAATATATTCCAATCGGACCTATACCACAACCAAAATCTAGTATGTTACCTTTTAAATTTTGAATTTCTAAATTTTCAAGTAATGTTCTAGTCCCAAAATCTAACTTACTTTTTGAAAAAACTCCATTATCTGTATATAATTTTATATTTATTCCACATATATTTGTGCAGTATATTTTTTTATTACTTTTAATTTTGTCATTAGTAAAATAATGAGACATTTCAATTCCTCTTTTGTAATATATTTATTTTATTTTGTAATTTTAATATTTTTTTTGATAATTCATATGAATAATCAGGTGAATAAATAACTTCACTTTCATTTTCAAAATTGTTATTGTAAGATAAAACTTCATATAATTTATTACTCATCAAAGTTAATTTATTTTTTTTATGCTTTAATTGTATATACCTATACTGTTCAATTAAATTCATATATTACTCCTAAATATAGTTTTTTAAATGGTTAAAGCCCATACTAAAACATTAGTACAGGCTACCTATCAATTTTAATTATTTTAATTCAACTGAAGCTCCAGCTTCTTCAAATTTAGCTTTAAGTTCATTAGCTTCATCAGTAGATACTTTTTCTTTAACAACACCACCGTTATCAGCAATATCTTTAGCTTCTTTTAATCCTAATCCAGTAATATCTCTAACTAATTTGATAACAGCAATTTTGTTAGCACCAGCAGCTGTTAATACAATATCAACAGAGCTTGGTCCTTCTTCAGCAACAGCAGCACCTGCTACAGGAGCAGCTACAGCTACTGCACTTGGATCTACTCCAAATTCCTCTTTCATTGCATCTACTAATTCATTAACTTCTAAAATTGTCATTTCTTTTATTGAATCAATAATTTCTTTTGTACTTAATTTTGCCATTTTATTTTCCTCCTTTATTTTTCTAAATTTTGTCTATGTAAATCTAGACAGATTGCAAAATCACGAACAGAGCTCATTAGTCCAGCAGCAAACATTGTAAGTAATGTTTCTCTTGAAGGTATTGAAGCAAGTTTTTTAAGTGTATTTATATCTGCTACTTCACCATCTACTATACCAATTTTCATTTCTAAAGCAGGATGATTTTTTGCAAAATCATTTAGTGCTTTAATTGGTGCAACTGTATCAGTTCCAAAAGCCATAGCCTTAGGACCTTCTAAAACTCCTAAATCAATTTTTAGTGAATCTAATGCTCTAGTTGCTAAAGTATTTTTATAAACTTTAAACTCTGAATTAGTTTCACGTAATTTTCTTCTTAATTCATTTGTTTCTGTAACTGTTAATCCTTGATATTCAAATACTACAACTGATGAAGATTCTTTTATTTTTGTAGCAATTTCATCAATTATTGATTGCTTTTTTTCAAGAATTTTTACATTTGCCATCAAGACACCTCCTTATTTAATTAATAAGTAATAAAAAGCCTTACGTAAACAGTAAGGCCTTAAAAACAACTTAAGTCCTCGGTAGGAAATATTAAGCATTTATAGCTCCTACTGTCTACGGTACTAATAAACTTTTCAAAACAAATTAATTGTAACATATTATTTTCTAATTGTCAAAACTATTTATATCAATTTTTATTCCAGGTCCCATTGTTGATGATATAGAAATATTTTTTACATATGTTCCTTTTACTGTTGAAGGTTTTGCTTTTAATATTAATGAAACGAATGATTTAATATTTTCTATTAATGCTTTTTCATCAAAACTTACTTTTCCAACAATAACTTGTACATTTCCATATGTATCAGTACGATATTCAATACGACCTTTTTTAACATCCTCTACTGCTCTTTTAGTATCAGTTGTAACTGTTCCTGTTTTAGGGTTTGGCATTAATCCCTTTGGTCCTAAAACTCTACCAATTTTACCTAAAGCTGGCATCATATCTGGAGTTGCAATCATAACATCAAATTCAAACCAATTTTCTTTTGATATTTTTTCAATTAAATCAGTATCTCCAACATAATCAGCACCTGCTTCTTTAGCAGCAGTAGCATTATCTCCTTTAGCTAAAACTAATACTCTTTTAATTTTTCCAGTTCCATTTGGAAGAACTGTTGCTCCTCTTAATTGTTGATCTGCTTTTTTAGTGTCTAAGTTTAGACGAATAGCAAGTTCAACTGAAGAATCAAATTTTGTAAATGATGTTTCTTTTACTAATTTAACAGCTTCTTCTAATGTATAAGTTTTTGACTTTTCAACTTTTTTGCTAGCTTCTACATATTTTTTACTTTTTTTCATATTTACCTCCTTATGTGGTTTAACACTTTATTTTTTATTAAGCGTATTAGCGGTTTTTCCTCCCACTTAGGAATTTCTAATTATTCAGAAATTTGAATTCCCATATTACGTGCAGTACCTTCGATCTGCTTCATAGCATCTTCTACAGTATATGCATTTAAATCTGGCAATTTAATTTCGGCTATTTCTTTTAATTGTTCTTTTGTTATTGTAGCAACTGTTTCCTTAGATCCTTTAGAAGAACCTGACTTAATTTTAGCAGCTTTTTTAAGTAAAAATGCAGCTGGTGGAGTTTTAACTACAAAATCAAAAGTTCTATCCTCATAAACAGAGATTTCTACTGGTAGAATATCTCCCATTTTATCTTTAGTTGCGTCATTATATTTTGTACAAAATTCTTGTAAATTAATTCCTGCTGGTCCTAAAACAGTTCCGACTGGTGGAGCTGGTGTTGCTTTACCTGCAGGTATTTGTAATTTTATTTTTTTAGTTACTTGCTTTGCCACGAAAAACACCTCCTATAATTTTTTTTCGCGTGTGGTAATAATGATATACGCTTAAGAAAAATCTCCCACTTGCTCTATATTTGACAAAATATAGCAATATGATAATAACATATTTTAAATATTTTGTAAATATTTATTTTTAAAAATATTGATTTAACTTTTTGAAATTTCAGTAATTTCTAGTTCAACCGTTGTCTCTTGACCAAATAAATCTAGTAAAACCTCAACCTTATTATTTGGAATATCAATACTCTTAATTTTTCCAAACATACCTGAAAAAGGTCCTTCATTTACTTTAACCATGTCATCAATATTTAAGTCATTTCCAATATCAATTCTACTCATTCCCATTGAGTGTAATATTTTATCAACTTCTTGTGGAGTTAATGGGAAAGGTTTAGCGCCTTTACCAGATGAGCCTATAAATCCTGTTACTCCTGGTGTATTACGAACTACAAACCATGCTTCGTCAGTCATTATCATTTCAACAAGTATATAACCTGGGAACATTTTCTTTGTTTTTGTTTTTGAAACGCCATCTTTTACTTCAATTTCTTTTTGTTCTGGAACAACTACTCTAAATATATAATCCTCCATACCCATTGAACTAGCACGCATTTCTAATTTCTCTTTTACTTTATTTTCGTGTCCAGAATAAGTATTTACTACATACCATTCTTTTTCCATTAAACGAACACCATCCTTATTCCAGCAATTATAAGGTCGGTTGCAACAAAAAATAGTCCAAGTATAATTATAAATACAAGTGTCGCTATACTATATGTTATCATTTCTTTTTTTAATGGCCATCTTACTTTTTTTAATTCGTTTTTTACATCTTTCATAAAATGGTTTTTTTGTTGTTTTTCTTTTTTAGGCTTTGTCGCTTTTTTCTTAGTAGAACTTTTTATATTATCCTTTTTATTGCTTTTATTTTGTTCAATTGATTTTTTCTTTTCCTTTTCTGTTTTATTTTCTTCTTTTTTCACCATAATAACTCCTTCTTTTAATAATATGTTTTTTATGCAAAATAAAAACACCTTCGTGCAATTAAATTGTAACACAAAGGTATTAATATGTCAATTAGCAATTAAAATTTAATCATTACTTTTAGAATTTTTTTCACTTATTCTATCCATTCCTTTTCCTATTGAAGAAACTAATGAATTAAATCTATTTAAATTATTTGTTAATTGCTTTTTTTGATTATCAAATTCTTTTATATCAAATTCTAATTTTTTTCTAAGTGATTCTATTTGTTCTTTTTTCAATTTTAGATTAAGTTCAATTGTCTCAAGTTCACTTTTTTTTGTATCTAATAATGATTGCTGTTTTTCCATTTTCAATTTAAAACTTGTTTGTTGCTTTTTTTTAAGTGTTTCAAATTTCTTTTTACTTTTTTCTAATTCATCTTGTTCTTTTGATAATTGATCATATTCTGTAGAAAGTTCTTTCTTACTTTTTTCTATTATTGAATTCATATCATTTCTATATTGATCAAATTCTCTATATTTTTGACTTATTTCTAATTTGAAATTTTCTCTTGCTTTTTTTAAAATCACTTTATCTCTGTCAATTTGTTGTTTTAAAAGTAAATTTTGCTTATACAATTCTTCTAAATTTTTAATATTAACATTTGAACCTTTTAATGCTTCTTCTAAATCATTGCTTTCTTTTTCTAAATCTTCTTTTTTATTTTGTGAATCCTTTTTTTTCACTTCATTAGTATCATTCGTTTTAACACTAGCCACTAATTACGCTCTTAATTATTTTCTGGCAATTTTTCAAAGCTACTATTAAATTGAGATACTAATTGTTTGAATTTTGCACATGACTGAGCTAGATTTTCCTTTTCGAAAGCTAATTTTTTTTCTTCTGCTTCTTTTTGCTGAGCAAAGTGTTCTTTAGCTGTTTCTAAATCTCTCTTTTCATTTTGAATTGTTTGAAGACTAAGTAATGTATCTTTTTCTAATTGTGCTTGTTCATTTGAAAGTTTCTCTTTTTCATTTGATAATTTTGATTCTTCTGTTTCTTTATATTTATTAAATTGTTGTTTATCAGCTTCTAATTTTTCACGTTCAATTTTTAATGAATCTTGTTTTAATTTTAATTCTCTATTTTTAACTTCAATATCTGATTTTAATTCTTGTTCCTCTTCTTCTAGACGAACTTTTTGTAATCTTGTATATTCTTCAAATTGTTTACGTTCCAATTCTAAGCTTTCTTTTTGTGATTCCATGTATTTTTCAAAGTCTTCTCTATCCTTTGATAAAGTTTCTTTTATTTGATTTATATTATCTTCGTTTTCTTTTATAGTTTTTTTCTTTTCTATAATTTCTGAGATTAAATTATTTGCACCTTCAACATCTTCATATAAACTGTCAAAATAAGCATCAAAATCACTATTATCTTCATTATTTTGTTCATCATTTTCAAGTGAAATAAAATCATTACTTTCTTCTGGCTCTAATGAAGCCACCTCTTCTGTAACAACAGGTGATTCTATTTCTGAATCATCAGTATATTCAGAAACTTGTTGTTCTACTGGTTCAACATAGTCAGTAGAAGTCAAATTTTGTTCTGGTTCTGGTGAAACATTTAAAAGTGAATCATCAGTATGCCATTCTTCATCTGGTAATTGTTCTGCTTCTTTTGATTCAAAGAAATCATCAGAATATTCATTTTCATCAATGTCATTCATTATAGGTTTTTCATTTGTTTCTAAATCTAGAGTTTCTACATTTTCATTCATTTTCTATTCCCCTTTACATTCTTTTAAATATGTGATTATACACACTCACTTATTATAACAGTATTATTATAACAAACTTTTTCACAAAATAAAACATTTTTTTGAAAAAAAATAAAAGTTTTAGTACTTTTATCTTAATTACTATTTAAAATTGTAGATTTTATTTTATTTTTAATCCTTTGTATTGCATTATCTATAGTCTTAGGTTCTTTATCAAGAATAGTTGCAATTTCTTTATAATTAAATCCACTTAACTTTAAATCAAAAACTTGCTTCTCTAAATCAGTAAGTATTTCATGTGCCTTTTTTATTATTTCATTTTCAGTTTCACTAACTACAATCATTTCTTCAGGATTATAACTATTATCTTCTATTACTCTTTCAAAAGTATCATCATCATTTAACTTTATTTCAAATGAAACGGAATCATTTAAAGGCTTATGTTTTAATCTGGATGTACTTACTACTAAACTTATTATTTTTCTTTCTATACATTTTTTAGCATATGTATAAAAACTTGCTTCTTTATCTTGATCATAATTTTTTAATGCAAGATTTAATCCTAGCATTCCTTCTTGTATTAAATCGTTAAGTTCTAAACCTCTATTCTGACAATATTTATACATTTTATTTGAAATATTTACAATTAGTGGCTTATATTTTTCAAACAATATTTCATTAGCTTCCTCATTATTTTCAGAAATATAGTTTAATAATTCATAATCGTTATAGTCACTATATTTCATTTTTTTGCCTTACCACTTCATATATTATTATACCAGCCGCTACGGAAGCATTGAGACTGTTTGTTTTTCCTATCATAGGAATAGAAGCAACAAAATCACAATTTTCTTTTATCAATCTACTCATACCTTCTCCCTCATTTCCTATTACTACTGCAATTTTTCCATTATAATCTAATTTTGTATATGGTGTTCCTTTCATATCAGTTCCTACAATCCAAAAGCCATTTTCTTTTAAATATTTTATAGTATTTACTAAATTTGTAACTTTTGATATTTTAACATTTTCAATTGCACCTGTTGAAACTTTTATTACTGTTGAATTAACTAAAACACTTCTATCTTTTGGTATTATTATTCCATCTATTCCAGCAGCCTCACAAGTTCTTATTATTGCGCCAAAATTATGCGGATCTGTTATATGATCTAAAATAATTACTGTTGAATTATTACTTTTAATAAATTCATCTACATCACAATATTGATAATCATCTATATCTAATATAATTCCTTGATGGTTATCTTTTATAATTTTGTCTAATTCATGTTTATCTAAATATTTTATGTTTGTACCTTTTAATTTTTCTAATATTGACTTATCACTAAAATTTTTATAAATATATGCTTGCCTTATATCTTTCTTTTTTTGTAACACTTCTTTTACTACATTTTTTCCATATACATACATATTTATTTTACCTCCAAAATATAGTTCATTATTTCATCAATTCTATCAAAGTTATTATTCAAATATAAGTATCCAATTATTGCTTCTAATCCTGTTGAATATTTATATGTTACTATATCCGTATTTTTAGGGTGTCTATTTCCTTTATGGTTGCGTGCCCTTGAAATTATATTTAATTCTTCAGAATTAAAGAAATTTAATTGTAATAATTTTTTTAAAAATTCAGATTGTTTTTTTGCACTTACATATTTTACCGCTTCTTTTTGTAATAAATCAACTTTAACTATTTTTTGTTGTATTAAATACCTTCTTACATATATTTCATATACTGCATCTCCTACATAAGCTAAAGATAATACATTTAATGTTTTAAAATCCATAATCTTCTATCCTATCAAAAGTAATATTTTTAATTAAGCCTTCTTTTATGTCATTTATAATAATATGTACTGCTTTATCATAATCTATTTCTCCACCTTTTATTAAACATCCCCTTATTTTCCCTATATGTTCTAAATCAACAATTATATCTTCATCTACTTTTTTTAATTTATATCTATTTTCAAGTATATCAGGATAAAACTTATACAAAGTATTTAATATATATTCAGCAACATCATATATAGGCAAAATTTCTTCTTTTATAGCTGTTAAACTAGCCAAATTATAAGCAACTTTTTGCTCATCTAATTTAGGCCATAATATTCCTGGAGTGTCTAATAATTCAATATCCTCACTTATTCTTATCCAACCTAATTCTTTTGTAATTCCCGGTCTGTTTCCTGTATTAACTACCTTTTTACCTACTAATCTATTTATAAGTGTTGATTTTCCACTATTTGGTATTCCAACAACAAGTACCCTAGCTTTTCTAGGTATCATACCTTTTGAAATTCTTTTTTCATTTATTTCATTCATTGTTTGTTTTGTTATATTTAGTAATTGTTTCATATTTGGATTATTTTCTAAATCTAAAAGAATTACTTTATATCCTAATTTCTCATAATACTTAATCCATTTACTAGTTTCAATAATATCACATAAATCTGATTTAGTCATTACTAAAATTTTTGGTTTATTTTTAATAAATGTATCAATGTCTTTAATTTTTGAAGAATATGGGATTCTTGAGTCTATTACTTCATAAACTATATCAATTTTTTCTATATTTTCTGTAATCAATCTTTTAGTTTTTGCCATGTGTCCAGGATACCAGTTGATATTTGTTTTATTTTCATTCATTTTTATCACCACAATTTTTACTTTCTTTTAATAATTTGATTTCTTCAGCATCATTAAGTATATTTAATTGATATTTCGCAATAACACTTAATATATCAAATCTTTCTTCTTTACTTTTCCCTTCTTTAATTAATTCTGCATTATGTGACTCAAGATTTGATAATACTGTTAATTCATTAATGGAAGCATAGTCTCTAATATTAGAGTTTTTTGCTAAATTAGGATTAAGTTCTCTCCATGCTTTTGCTGTCGTATGAAATAATACAACATTTAAAATATCAGCTTCTTCAGCATATTTTAGCCATTCTCTATTTTTAAAATAATCATTATCTGGTAATATATATCTTTTTATAGCATCCGTATGAATTAAATAATTATTCTTTGTAAGTATTCTTTTTACATCCCATTCTCTATTTTGATTTTCTATTTCTTTTAATCTTTCAAATTCTTTTATTAAATATAATTTAAATACTGGACTTATAGCAGATGCAAATTCAAAAGCAATATCTTTGTGTGCGTAAGTTCCACCATATTTTCCACGCTTAGAATAAATACCAATAGCATTAGTTTTTTCACACCATTCAGTTACACTAAGTGTAAAAGTATGAAGACCAGCATTTTTTCTAAACCCGTCGAATTCGACGGAATTAAAATTTGGATTATAAATTGATTCCCAAGTACCTAAAAACTCTAAAGTTATCCGATTTCTTAACCAATTGCGTATGATATCATCAGATTTTGATTTTCCTTCTTTATATTTACCAAAATCAGAAATACAAATATAATCATTATCATTTAGTTTTGTAACATTAACTTTTATATTTTGAACTTCTAATATTTTATTAAACATATATTCACCTCCTATTTTCAATTAAACATATTTCAAATAAAACTTTTTTTAATAGTTTCCTTTATTTATAATGACTTGTTATGGTGTTTCCATAAATTCATATCACACAGTTTATGTTTGTTTTATTTTCGTTAATTTTTATCACTACCAATTTCTTTCAATATTTTATCATTTTCAAGAAATTTATCAAAATCTGAAACTAATAATGTGTCTTGTTTTTTTCTAAATTTATCATATTCTTTATATGCAAGTTCTTGAGCCAATTTATGAGAAATCTTTCCAGAGTTATGTAATATTTCTCGTCCATTAAATTGTAAAAAAGCATTAAGTTTTTCTATCCAATCATTCATTGTCATTGCATTATGGTTTTCTGCTTGTAACTCAGCATAATCTAAATACATTGTAACAATTCTATTTAAATTTTTTAATTCTTTTTCCGTTAAATAATTTTTATCAATATCTACATCATATCTATAAATTGGACCATTTGGTGACTCTGTCCAATTAGTAAGTCCCATATTTTCTCTATTAGAATCTACACGATTATATATTATCTCTGCGCTGTATTGCCTGTAACAGCATAATGTAATTTATTTTGAACTGTCTTAAAAAATTTTTTTGTAGTTTCCGAGTTTTTATCATAATCAATACTACAAGATGAATAAATATCTGTTATTTTTTGATAAAATCTTCTTTCACTAGAACGTATATTTCTTATTCTTTCTAAAAGTTTTTCAAAGTAATCTTCACCAAAAATATAATTTGGATTCTTTAATCTTTCATCATCCATTACAAATCCCGTAATTAAATATTCTTTTAACACTTTAGTTGCCCATATTCTAAAATGAGTTGCTTTTTTAGAATTTACTCGATAGCCAACAGCAATAACCATATCTAAATTATAGATTTTTACAGGTTTCTTAGAATTATCAATGTCGGTTTTTCCGACGGTGTTACTTGGGGCAAGTTCACCACTATTTAAAATATTATTAATATGTTCTGTTATAGTACTCCTAGAAACTCCAAATAATTCAGATATCAAATTTTGTGTTAGCCAAATATCATTATTAATTAATAGTACCCTTACCTTAACATCATTATTGTCATCTTTATATATTAAAAAATCATGATTTGTAACTTGTAATTCATTTTTCATTATGTTCACCTCTTTTTTCTTAAAAATGTAAAAACTTTTTATAAGTTACCTTTATTTGTAAGTATTAGTTATGGTGTTTCCATAAATTCGTATCGCACAGTTTATGTTTATTTTCATTAATTATTACAACTTTCTTTTTCTATTTTATATTTTCATCTATCCAATTTAAAAATTCTTTACTTGCATTTGTTATTTCATAACTTAAAATTTCAGCAACTTCATAATTATGTATTTTTTTTATTTCATTTTCTATTTCATTAAATTTACTTTCTTTTGTTCTAAATTCTAATTTGTATTCATAAGATTTTTCCAATTCACTATTCCACCAATATTTAGAATATACTTTATACAACTGACTTCCAGCTACTAATCTTTTTTTTAATAATGTTTTTATTATTTTATTTGCTATTTCTTTTTTATCACAAAGTGTTGTTATTATTATATATTTATCCATTTTATCACCTATAAAATTTATCTTAATTGATAAAATACTCCCTGCTTAAATTATAACACAAAAAAGTAAGAATTTGTTCTTACTTTAAATATTCCAAAATAACTTTGAATTAATATTTTAATAATTGACTGAATTTGTGACTTCATCAACAATACATGGAATAAAACAACCTGATATTCTATTATACTCATATTTTATTTTAGTAGTTCTTCCTGCCTTAACATCAATTGCACCTTTGCTTGGATTAATTCCACATTTTGCAGTTATAGTGCAGTCCTTTTCTATAGGAAATTCTAATCTTTGACCTTTCTTTAAATCTCCAACGTACTCTCCATCAACATAAATTTTTAATTTTCCACCAAGCAAGCCCATTTGACTTAATCCAAAAATAATTACCTTACTTTCCTCTTTTTCTTCATAAATAGGGCATCCACAATTTGGACAATTTTTAGCTTTATCAGATACCTCTTTCCCACATTCTAAACATTTAATCAAAGCCATAACTATACCTCCCAATATGTACAAAACAATTTTACAATAATATACTAACTATGTCAATAATTAATATAATTTCATAAATAATTAAAAATTAAATAAATTTACATTTCCAAATATATATTTTCATCATCAAAATATATTTGTTTAGTATTATTGTAAATACAATTAATTTTTTCAATTTGATTAATAAATGTTTTAGAATTAGATTCTTTAATTTCATCAAATTTATTAACAAAATTATCTTTTATATTATCACTTGTTTGCTTTAAATTATCACTTTTATCATTTAACCATGAATCTATATTTTTAACTTTTACTTTTGAAGCAAGTGAACCGATTGTTTTTCCTGCACTACCAAGACCTGATAGTATGTTTCCTTCTAAAGATTTATTTGCATTTTTTCTAACATATTCTAATGCCTCATTAAAAACATTTAAATATTCATTATCTAATTCATCTAATTCATGTTTTTTAGACAATAAATAATCACTCTTATAATTTCCTAAAAGAAGTACCTCCATTAGAGAAGAAAAAGAATATATATACAAAGATAATCTATAATATTTAAATTTCTTTTGAATTTCATCAATAATTGAATTCATCATATTATTTGTTGTAAAAAGTTTATCTTTTAATAAATCATCTTTTATTTGCTTTTTATAAAATAATATATTTTTGTTTGCCGTTCTTTTTATATCCATAACTTGTTTATGATTATTAACTAAATATTTTTCATCTTCTAAATTAAATCTAAAATCACTAATAGATCTATTTAATATTTCTAAGTCAGATTCAATTTCTGATTCTTTTTCATCTTCCAAAAAAGACAAAATTTTTTTATTTAATTCTTTTATTTCACTTAATTCAGATTCAATATTAGATAACGCAAAAGACATCATCATTATCATTGGATCTAATTGCATTATTTCATTTGGATTTACTTCTTTAAGTTTTGCCATAGTAGAAGTTCCATCTTCTTTTTTTATAGAACCCCAAAATGTTTTACCATCTCTCATTGATTTCAATGAATCATTTTTGCCAAGATTAGTAATACAATATAATTTATCATTTTTCTTTTTATTTTTAATTATTTCTTTTATATTATTTGCAGTTGATGTCATAATTGGACTAACTTCAGATAATTTTGATATAGGTAAACTATAACAATTTTTATTTAAATTATCCTTTCTTATGTTTGACAACATATAATTGCTTATTTGTGTTAAATTATATTTTTCGTTTTCAAACTCTATATTATTTTTTTTACCAAATTTATCAAATATTTTCATAATAATTCACCACTTTCACTACAATAACAATTATAAATTTACTTTTCACTACTTATTCATTATAACATAAAAAAACAAGAATTATCATTCTTAATATAAATTGTATATTTAAAATTACTTTGTTAATTCTTGTACTTTTTTTATTATATAGTTTTTTGTTTCATCAAAACTCATATTTAAAGAAATTGAAATTTCATTATATAAATATTTTTCTGCTTTTATAAAATAATCATTATCTTTTTCACTTATTTTTTTATTGTTTACTATCCTGTTATTGTTTCTTAAATAAGTTGTTTTTATAATTTTAATTAAATCCTCATGCGTACCATTATATAATAAATCTTTATATGTTTTTTCAACATATTTATCATCAATATTTTTTAATGGCTCAATGTTTGGAATATTATTTATTAATTTATTTGATTCTTCTTTACTGATTATACTTCTTAAGTAACCCATTTTATTTTCAACAGGAACATCAATAATTAATGATTCATCATCAATTGGAACTAAAATATAATAATCCATTCCATTCATTTTATTTTTTCTTATTTCTTTTATTTTGCATACATCTTTTTTATATACTACATATTCATTTTCCTTATACATTTTGATCCTCCTTATTTACCATTTTTTTAAATTCTATTTTCAACAATATTATTCCTAATATGAAAGCTAAAACATCTGATATTATAGCGCTATATAACATTATAACAACACTTTTAGATAAATAGGCTATTATAGTTATTGAAGGTACAAAGAAAATTACATCTCGTGATAAAGCAAGTATTGTTGATTTAAAACTTGCACCCATTGACTGTAATAATATAGATATTGATTTAATTAAACAAGTTAATATAATTCCACCTAAGAATATATTTAAACAATATTTTGAATATTCTAAGTATTCAATAGAATTTCCATTACCAAAGATGTTGATAATAAATGTTGGAAAAAATTCAAATATTACGAATGCTATAGAACCTATAATTAAGTTAGTTATTAAAATATATTTAACAGTTTCTTTAACTCTTTTAATATTTCCTGCACCCATATTGTATCCAATTATTGGCATACCTCCTAATGACACACCAATAATTATTGAAATGACTATTCCAAAAACTTTCATGCATATACCAATAACTGCAAGCGGTGTTACAACCCCATAAGGTATACTTGTTGAAGATATTGTTATATATCCATATTTAGCAACTAAATTATTTGCAACTGATATTATAATTACTATAGCAATTTGAGTAATTAAAGATGGTAACCCTAATGATATTATTTTTTTTATTATTTTTTTATTTAACTTTATTGATTTCTTATCAATTTTAAATAATTTTGATTTTCTTAAATATAAAATACTTACTATAAAAGTTAAAATTTGTCCAATTACGGTTGCTAGCGCTGCTCCTTTAACATCCATTTTAAATACAAATATAAATATTGGATCTAAAATTATATTTGATATTGCTCCTATAGTAGTTGAAAACATAGCATATTTAAGATTCCCATCACTTCTAATAGAAGCATTTAACCCTTGACCTATAATATAAAAGGGTAATCCATAACAAATTATTTTCAAATAATCTTTTGCATAGTTATAGCACTCTACTTCATTTGGATTTGCTCCGAATATATTTAATATTTGTTTATTAAAAACAAATCCAATAATTGTTAATACAATAGATGTTATAGTTAATAGTACAACTCCATTACCTATTGATTTATTTATATTTTTTTCATCTTTGGCTCCTAATAATAAATTAAATAATGCTGATGATCCATCTCCAATTAATAATGCAAAAGCAAGAGCAATTACTGTAAAAGGATAAACTATATTTGTTGCTGCATTTCCAAATGAACCTGCCTTGCTCCAACCTATAAATATTTGATCTACAATATTGTATAATGCTGCAACAATCATACTAATAACACATGGTATTGCAAATTTTTTTATTAATTTAGAAATTTTTTCTTTTTCTAAATCTATATTTTTCATAATATACCTCCATCTTTTTTTGAAAATAAAAACACGCAAGTCCTTATACAATTGGACTTACGCATCTTTGCTACTCATTGATTATAATCGACTTAGTATATTTTTCAAAGCAATATAATTGTATCACTTTTTTTATTTTTTTGTAAGTTTAATTTTTAATTATTTTATATATTTTTCTTTTAGTTTGAATTTCTATTTGTTTTTTTTCTTTAATAATATTTTCAATTTCTTCTAATGATTTTTCTATTTTCATTTCTAATAAATTTAAACTTTCTAACGCTTGTTTATATTCTACTGTTTCTGAATACATATGATTTTTTATAATAAATTGTGTTTTTAATAAATCAACTTGCTTTGAAGAATCTAAACAAACATCATATATTGAATTTATAATATCATTTTGATTTTCTATTTCGTTTAAATATTTTGGAACAATAATTTTTGCATTATTTTTTAAATCTATTTCGTTTTTCATTACTTTGATTGTATTATTAATTAGTATTGTGCTTATTAATGTACCAAATAGTTTATTTTTAAAAATTGTAATCGGTAAAAAACTTGCTATTGCTTTTAGAGAATTATTAATAAAAATAGAAAAATAATTTATTTTTAATTTATAATTTATTTTTTCTTTATATTCTTTTAAAAATAATTTTTTTTCATCGATAAATTTCATTTGTTTTTTCAAATGTTTAGATATTATATCCATACCTTTTTTTATATCTTCATTATTTATTTTAGAAGAAATATCTTCTTTATTACTTAATATATTTTTTTTATCATATAATACGTTTTTATTTTTTTCTTTTTTATTTTGATTTTTAAGTTCAACAATTTTATTTGTATTTTTTTGTTCATTTAACAGATTAATTTTATTATTTATTTTTTTTATTTTCTTAATATTTAAATTTTTTATATTAATATTATTACAAGTTTGTAAATTTAAATTTTCTTTTTTATTTAATTGTTTATTTAAAAAATAATTTTCTTTTGAAATTACAAATTTTTTTTGTTTTTTATCTAATTTTGTTTTTAAATTAGTATCAAATTTATTATTATTAATTTGTTTATGTAAAATTACATAGTTATTTGTAAAATCACATATTTTATCATTTTTAATTTGCTCTTCACTTTTATTTATATTATTATTTTTTTCTTTTTTACAAATAGTAATATAAGTTATTTTATTATCTTTATATAAGTTGTTTTTAGAAAAAGAATTACTACAAGTAAAATTATCTTTTTTTAAAATAGTATGTTTATGTAAATTTTGTTTATTTGATGCATATATATTGTCTTTTTTTAAATTTTCTTTATTTTTTTTATTACTTTTATTAGCTAAATTTTCAAAAAAACCAAATATAAAACCTAATAAAATCATTAAAAATGATTTTAATTTTGATTTCTTTTTATTTTTAATTATAAATACTTGTTTTTTCTTTTCTAATTTTAGTTTATTCTTTTTCTTGTTTTTTAAAACATTGTTCCTATACACTTTTAATTTGTTTGAAGCACTACCAATCTCACCTATCATAACTTCACCTGTTATTAATATAAATATTATTTAACTATGCCTATTTTATTTAAAGGAAAAATTCTAAAGACCCCTACACCAGATATATCATCTTTGGAAATAAGTCCTATTTTTCTACTGTCTTGTGAATACTCTCTATTATCTCCCATAACAAAATAGTAATTATCAGGTATAACATCATAACCTAAACTTTCTAAATAAAAGTTATCTGTTTTTGAATCTAATTTAACATCATCTATTTTCTCATTGTTTATATATAAAATTCCATTTACATATTTTATAGTTTCTCCAGGTAATCCTATTACTCTTTTTATTAGTTTTTCACCATTATAATTAAATACTATGATATCAAATCTTTCAATATTCTTATCAAATTTTTTTAATATAACTACATCTTTATCTTTAAGTGTTGGATACATAGAACTACCACTTACTGCAACGGGCGTAATTATAAAACATCTAATAAGCACTACTACTACTATTATAATTAAATATGGTATTAATTCTTTTATTATTTTCATATTGTTCTCCTTTATATGAAAAATAAGGCAAACAATGCCTTAATTTCTTTCTTTGATTCTTGGTTGTTTTACTGATTTTCTTAAATATCCACCTATTTTAGCACGTCTAACTTTACCTTTTCTAACTACTGTTACTGCAGCAATTTTTGGTGAATTAATTGGAAATGTTCTTTCAACACCTATACCACCAGATAATTTTCTAACAACAAAATTTTTAGAAACACCACTACCTTTAATAGCTATTACTAAACCTTCAAAAGCTTGGATTCTTTCACGATTTCCTTCAATTATCTTTACATCAACTCTAACTGTATCTCCAACACGAAATTCAGGAATATCAGTTCTTAATTGACTTTTAGTTATTTTTTCAACTAAATTCATAACAACGCCTCCTCTTTTATTACAATGATCATAAGTAATATCCCTCAGCGGATCACATGGAAAATTTTATCATATATTTAAAATATATGCAAGTACTTTTTATTTTAAATTACCTAGTCCTTCTTGTTTCTTTTTCATCTTCATATTCATAATCATCAATGTATACTATTTTTTGTTTTAATTCTCTTTCTAAAAGATCTAATTTTTTAAGTAAAAGTGATATATATTTTTCATCTAAAAATTTTCTATATTTATTTATTATTATACTTCTATATTTAGAAATTTCATTTAGTGCTTTTGTTACATCATCTGGGTTTGTATCATCTTCTTCTACAACAGAAATCATTACTTTAACAAATAAATCCAATCTTTTTTTTATTTTTCTTTTTAATATTTTTTCAATAAAACTCTGATTAATTATCATCATCGAATTAACTTTAATTCCAGGATATTTTATTTTATTTAATGGCTTTACATTAAATCCAACTTTCTCATAATTAATTAATATTATTTCTTTTTGTATTTTATTTTTACATATAATATATCCTTTTTTCATAAAGCTCATCTCTTTTCTATTAAGTCCGGTCTTCTTTGTTTAGTTTTTTCTAACTGACGTTCATATCTCCATTTTCTTATATTTTCATGGTGACCTGATAATAATACATCGGGAACTTTCATTCCTCTAAAATCAACAGGTTTTGTATAAACGGGATAATCTAGTAAATTATCATTAAATGAATCATTTTCATGAGATTCTTTTTCTATAACGCCATCAATTAGTCTAGTAACACTATCTATTATTGCCATTGATGGAATTTCTCCCCCTGTTAAGACATAATCTCCTATACTTATTTCTTCATCGGCTAAGGTTCTAATTCTTTCATCGAATCCTTCATAATGTCCACATATAATTATTATGTGTTTTTTTGTTGTTAATTCATATGCTTTTTTTTGATTATATGTATTCCCTTGAGGAGTCATAAGTATAACATAACTATCATCGGTTTTAAATTTATTTACTGCATCAAAAATTGGTTGTGGCATTAAAACCATACCTTTACCACCACCAAAACCATAATCATCTACTTTTTTGTGTGGATCAAGAGTATAATCTCTTATATTATGCACATTTATTTTTACAAGTTTTTGTTCTATCGCTCTTTTAATTATTGATTCAGATAAAAATCCTTCGAACATTTTTGGAAATAAAGTTAATACATCAATTTTCATCTATAAGACCTTTCATTTCGTTTATATATATTTTATTTTCTTCTAAATCAATATTGTTTATAAATTCTTTTATATTAGGCACCAAATATCTTTTTTTACAATCGGTTATTTCTAATATTTCATGTGCTTTTGATTTTAAAATGCTACTTACTATTCCTATTTTTCTGTTATTATAATATGCCTCTAATCCGATAATATCTTCATCAAAGTATCCATCAATATTTATATCTTTTTTATTTACATAAACAGGTTCATTTTTATATTGCAGTACTTCATCTATACTATTTATGTCATAAAATAAAATCATGTCATACATTTTATGTGTTCTATAGTTTTTTATAATCATTTCTTTTTTTTCTTTACCTAAATATAATTTGAAATTTTCTTTAAATATATCACTTTTATATTTAAAATCTGAAATGATTCTTAATTCACCTTTAATTCCATGTGTATTAACTATCTTACCAACATATATGTATTCCATGATTTCACCTACTTAATTCATATAAAATTATGCTTGTTGCAACCCCAACATTTAAACTTTCACAATTTTCATTCATATTAATATAAATATATTCATCACTTAACTTAATTAAATTATCATTTACCCCTTTTCCTTCATTACCAACTATTATAGCAAATTTTTTTCGATTTTCAATATTTTTTATATCATTTCCACCATTTACTTTTGTACACATTATTTTATAGCCATCTTTTTTTAATTTCGGAATAAAATCATATAAATCTTTTGTTATTATATTTATATTAAAAATCATTCCTTGTGTTGCACGCAATACTTTTGGGTTGTATATATCAACTGTATTTGGACTCAAAATAATAGTATCTATGTTAAATGCAACCGCACTACGTATTATAGTACCTAAATTACCCGGATCTTGTATATCATCTAATATTAAAATTTTATTTTTTAATGGCTTTTCCTCTATTTTTTTACATATTCCAATTATTTTATTTGGAGTATCAAGTTCACTTATATACCTTAAAACATTGTCTGTTGCATAATTTTTTTTAACATCTATTTGTAAATCTGTTTCTTCGTCTAATAATACTTCTACTAATAAGTTATTTTTATATGCCTCCATAACTAAATGTTTTCCTTCTACAATAAATAAGTCATTAATCTGTCTATATTTTTTATTGTATAATTTTTTTATTTCTTTTATTTTTTTATTTTCAATTGAGCTATATAACATAAAATCACCATTATTATTTTAACATTTAATAAAAGAAAAAAATATATAAATTTAAAAAAAAGAACAAATTTTCATTGTCCTTTCACAAATTATTTTTTTAATTGAGCAGCAACTTCTTCAGCAAAATTTTCTTCTCTTTTTTCCATTCCTTCTCCAACTTCATAACGAATCATATCAATGATTTTTCCTCCATTGTTTTGAACGAATTTAGAAACAGTTTCTTTATTTTCTGCTTTTACATATATTTGATTTTCTAAACATACTTCTTCATAATATTTATTAACTTTTCCAACTAATATGTTATCAATTTTATCTTCTGGTTTTCCTTCATTAATTAACTGTTCTCTCATGATTGATTTTTCTTTTTCAAGTACATCAGCAGGTACCTCACTACTTCTTACATAAAGTGGTCTCATTGCAGCAGCATGCATAGAAATATCTTTTGCTATTTCTTCACTTGCATTTTCAATCAAAGTTAAAACTGCAATTTTTCCACCCATATGTATATATGAACCAAAATTTTCATTTTCTTTTTTAGTTAGTTTTTTAAATCTTCTTAAACTTAATTTTTCTCCTATTGTTGCAGTTTTAGAAACTATTAATTGCTCAATTGTACCATCATTACATTTAAGTTGTAATGCTTCTTCAATAGTAGATACATTGCTTGAAATTATAGTATTCATAATTGAATCTACTAAAGATTTAAATTCATCATTTTTAGCAACGAAATCAGTTTCTGAATTTATTTCAACTATTACAGCATCGTTTCCTTTTACTAATATTGAAGCTATTCCCTCTGCTGCTATTCTATCTGATTTTTTAGCTGCTTTTGCAATTCCCTTTTCTCTTAAATAATCCATTGCAGCATCTATATCACCATTGTTAGCCTCTAATGCTTTTTTGCAATCAAGCATACCTGCTCCACTTTTTTCTCTTAATTCTTTTACTAAACTTGCAGTTATCATATATTAATTCCTTTCTATTTTATATAAAAAGATGATTATAAAATCATCCTAAAGTCTATTTTAAAGCGTCGATTAATTCTGCTTTTTTCATTGTAGAATAACCTTTTACGTCTTTTGATTTTGCCATTTCACGTAATTCTGCAACTGTTAATTTTGATAAATCTTTTGTTTCTGATTTAACGGCTTTTTCTTTTTTAACAGTCTTTGCTTCTTTTACTTCCTCAGTTTTTTCTACTTTTTCTTCTTTTTCTGCTTTTTCTACTTTGTTAAATGATTTTTTTTCAAATGGTTTTTTATCACTTTTTTGTTTATGATCATCAAATCTTTTTTGTCTATCTTCTTTTTTCTTAACTGAATCAACAGCCTTTTGCATTATTTCGTTTGGATTTACATTTTTTTGTGAATCTGCTGAAACATAGTCTACTAACTTACCACCATTAGCCTCAACTATTGCATTTGCCATTACACCAATAATTAATTTAACAGCACGAATAGCGTCATCATTTCCAGGTATTACGTAATCTACCATATCTGGATCACAATTAGTATCTACTATACCAAATACAGGAATATTTAAAATTCTTGCTTCTTTTATCGCAATATCTTCTTTTGATGGATCTACTATAAATAAAGCATTTGGTAACTTATTCATATCTCTAATACCACATAAAACTTTATTTAACTTGTCATATTCTTTTCTTAATTTAATAACTTCTTTTTTTGGTAATACATCAAATGTTCCATCAGTTTCCATTTTTTCGATTTCTTCTAATCTTTTAACTCTTTTTCTAATTGTTCTAAAATTAGTTAAAGTTCCACCTAACCATCTTTCATTAACATAGTAAGATTCACTTCTTAAAGCTTCTTCTTTTGTAGCCTCACTAGCTTGTTTTCTAGTACCTACAAATAAAACTTTTCCACCATTTTCTGCAATTGATTTTAATGCAGCATAAGCTTCTTCAATTTTTTTAGCTGTTTTCTGTAAATCAATAATATATATATCATCTCTTGATGTAAATATATATTCTTTCATTTTTGGATTCCATCTTTTAGTTTGATGTCCAAAATGAACTCCAGCTTCCAATAAATAATTCATTGACACAACTGTCATATTTTTTTCCTCCTTTTGTTATTATCCTCCGAATACTTCTAATTTTACACCACCTATAAAGGCACTAGGCATAAAAATCCATATTCGTGTGTATTAAAAAAGCCAAAATCATTATATCATAATTATATGTTTTTTCAAGTATTTTTATAATAAAATTTATTATTTATTCAATTTTTCTCTTACTATAGAATTTACTAGTCCTAAATCCGCTTTGCCTTTTAATGTTTTAGTCAAAGCACCCATTACTTTTCCCATATCAGAAATAGATGTAGGTTTTAATTCTTCAAATACTTTATCTATTTCATTTTTTATTTCTTCCTCTGTTAATTGCTCGGGCATATATTTATTAAGTATTTCAATTTCTTTATTTGTCTTATCTATTAAATCTTGTCTATTTCCTTTTTCAAATTCCTTAATAGATTCTTTTCTAGTTTTTATTTCTCTTGCAATAATTGTGATTACTTCTTCGTCATTAAGTTCATGTTTTACTTTTATTTCTTCCATTTGAATGGCACCTTTTACCATTCTTATAACATTAAGTAAATCTTTATTTTGATTTTTCATTGCGTTTTTTAAATCAATCAATATTTTTTCTTTCATATTATAATCCTTTCTTTGAAAAAAAGAACCTTAAAGGTTGGTTCTAATTATACATTCTTTCTCTCCTACGACTATTTTTAATTCCTTCTTTTTTTGCTTTTCTTCTTTTTACGCCAGGTTTCATATAACCTTCGCTTCTTTCTTTAACTGTTTTTAGGAGGCCTTCTTTAGCATTTTTTTGTTTCATAGTACGTAATGCACTATCAACATTTCCATTTCTTACAACTACTGTAGACATTAATAATCCCTCCCTTCTCTGACGCTAATATTATAACATTTGTTTTAATATATTACAAGATAAATTTAAAGAAAGTTAGTATTTTTCTGTAGTGTTACAATTGATGTGAAACATTTCTATATAAAAAAAGTAATTCAAGTTGTATAATTGAGTTAAGGAAAACA